>NZ_PQHZ01000019.1 GCF_003385185.1 Amycolatopsis palatopharyngis
GTATTTGATCTTGCTTGGTGGTACTTGCAGACCCTCCAACCCCATGTCGGGAGGTGACGGGGGCGGGGTGGTGCGGGAGGGTCATGCGGGGCAGCCGCAGGATTGGCGGTGTCGCAGGGTGGGAGGCAGCCGTACGGTCTCGGGCTCGCGATCGGAATCGGCGATACGCGCCAGCAGCAGTCTGACCGCATTGCGACCGATGTCCTCCACGGGCTGGGCCATCGTGGTCAGCGGTGGCTCGACCAGATCGGCCCACTCGGCGTCGTCGTACCCGACCACGGCGATGTCGCTACCCACCCGCAGACCACGCCGGCGTGCCTCGTGCAGGACCCCGACCATCATCGAGTCGTTCGCCACCACCACGGCCGTCGGCCGCTCGGGAGATTCCATCAACGCGCCGAACGCGGCCGTGCCACCGTCCCGAGAGGACTGTCCACAAGAGACTAAAGCCGGGTTCCACGTGCGGCCGCCCCTGCCGAGACCCAGGCGGTAGCCGAGTTTGCGTTCCTCGCTGGTGGTGAGTCCCGGCGCTCCGGAGATCAAACCGATCTGCCGATGACCCAGTGCGGCGAGGTGCTCGGTGAGCGCCGAGGTGGACTGGATGTTCTCCGCGCCAACCTGATCGACATCGCCGCGAGTCGCCACCCGGTCGACCAGCACGGTCGGCAGGCCCAGCGAGACGAGCTCCCCGATGACCGGGCCGTCGCCCGGGGCAGGGGTCAGCAGCAGTCCCTCCACCCGCCGCGCCCGCAGTGCCCGCACGGTCGCCTGTTCGGTTTCCACCGTGTCGTGGGTGTCGGCCAGCAGCACCGTGTACCCCGCCTCCGCGGCCTCTCGTTCGACCGCCTGCATCAGCACAGCGAAGTACGGGTTCGCGAGCAACGAGATCGCCACGCCGATCGACCGGGTGCCCCCGGTGACCAGGGAGCGGGCGATCACATCGCCCGTGTAACCCGTGGTCTCGATCGCCGAGAGGACCGCTGCCCTCGTCTCCGGAGCGACTGCTCTCGTCCCGTTGACCACATGTGAGACGGTGGTGATCGACACCCCGGCCAGCTCCGCGATATCGCGCTGGGTCGGTCTGGACGATCGTTGCGGCGGCACGGCAACCCCTGATTCTGTCGGCAATCGTTTGCGCAAACGCTTGCGCAGCACCCTATCGGTGTCTAACTTGCGGTTCATCCGGGATGGGGCCGCACCGATGGAGGACGGCTATGGCAGAGCGAGGGGCCGCGTCGAAGGACGCGACCCGATGATCCTGTTGGCCGGCCTGTGCACGATCGACCTGGTGCAACGAGTGGCGGAACTGCCGAGGCCAGGGCAGAAAGTGCAGTCCAGCTCGGTGGATGTCGCGGCGGGTGGACCCGCGACGAACGCCGCCGTCACCGTCGCCGCACTCGGCGAGCACGCCCGGCTGCTGACCGTGCTCGGCGCGCATCCGCTGGCCGAACTGGCCCGCGCCGACCTGTCCGAATGCGAGGTGGAGGTGGTGGACCTCGCGCCGGAGCATGCGGACCCACCCGCGGTAAGCGCGGTGGCCGTGCGCGACCACGACGGTGAGCGCACGGTCGTCTCCCACAACGCTGCCGCGGCCCCGCGCTTTCCCGGGAAAGTGCGGGTGGAGGACGCGCGCTTTCCCGGGAAAGTGCGATCGGTGCTGGTGGACGGGCACCACGGGGAGGTGGCGCTGGCCGTGGCCCGGTGGGCGCGTGAGCAGGGCGTGCCCGTGCTGCTCGACGCCGGGAGCTGGAAGCCGGTGCTGACCGAACTGTTGCCGATGGTGGACGTCGCGGCGTGCTCGGCGCACTTCCGTGCACCCGACGGCGTGCTCGACGATGTCCCGTACGTGATCACCACGGCCGGGCCGGATCCGGTGCGCTGGCGGTCGCTGTCGGAGCAGGGCGAGGTGCCGGTCCCCGCAGTGCACGCTCGTGACACCCTTGGCGCAGGCGACGTATGGCACGGTGCACTCGCGCACGCATGGGGCAGGCTGAGCCCGCGGCACGCGATCGAGTTCGCGAACGAGGTGGCCGCGGAGCGGGTGCGACATTCTGGAACACGAACCTGGGTAGGCCCGGTACGGGTCGGAATGGGAGAGAAATGACGTCCATCGATGAGCTGTTGACCAGGGCGCAAACGCTTGCGTCTACCGGAAAGCGCACCGTGCTCGGTATCACCGGCGCCCCGGCCTCCGGAAAGACGACGCTCGCCTGGCGGATCGCCGACGCGCTCGGCACCCGAGCCGTCGTCGTTGGCATGGACGGCTTCCACCTGGCCCAGGTCGAACTGGCCCGGCTGGGGCGCACCGACCGTAAGGGCGCGCCGGAAACCTTCGACGCGCACGGCTACGTGCACCTCGTCCGCAGGCTGAGCGAGGGCACCGAGCCGGTCTACGCGCCGGAATTCCGCAGGGAGATCGAGGAGCCGATCGCGGGCGCCGTTCCGGTGTCGCCCGAGGTGCAGGTGGTGATCACCGAGGGCAACTACCTGCTGCTCGACACCGAGCCATGGGATCAGCTGCGGGCCCTGCTGGACGAGGCGTGGTTCCTCGCCCCGAACGAGGACGAGCGGCTGGAACGCCTGGTCAGCAGGCACCGTTACTACGGTCGCTCGCTGGTCGAGGCCAAACAGCGTGCCCTCGGCTCCGACCAGCGCAATGCCGACCTCATCAAACCCACCGCCGCCAGGGCCGACCTCGTGGTGGAGGACATGCACCTGCAGAATTTCGCGGTGTGAGCCGAGCGGAGCGAGGCCGATCGACAGGGTGTGAGCCAACCGCGTAAAACGGCGGCCGAGGCTGGAACCGTACGGGTGAGCACCTTGCACGCCAAGCGGAGCGAGGCAGATTGAAGGAGTCCAGGTCGTGAGCGAAGCCGGGGTTCTCGTCGTCACGGGTGGGGCGCGCGGAATCGGCGCGGCCATCTGTGAGCTGGCTGCCGATCACGGGTACGACGTCGTGGTCAACTACGCCAGCGATCCCGCCGCGGCCGAGGCGGTCGCCGACCGCGTGCGGGTGAAGGGACGGCGTTGCGTCGCGATCCGCGCCGACGTAGCGAACGAGGACGAGGTGCTCGCCATGTTCGACACGGCCGTCGCGTTCGGTCCGCTCACCGGGTTGGTGAACAACGCCGCCATCACCGGCAACACCCCCGGCAGGCTCGACGAACAGGACGTCCGGACCGTCCGCGAGGTGCTCGACGTCAACGTGACCGGCACCTTCCTCTGCGCACGCGAAGCGGTGCGCCGCATGTCGACACGCTACGGCGGTGACGGCGGCACCATCGTGAACATCTCCTCCACAGCGGCCCGTACGGCCTCCGCGAACGAGTGGGTGCACTACGCGGCGAGCAAGGCCGCGGTCGAGACCCTGACCACCGGGCTCGCGCAGGAGGTGGCTCGCGAGGGAATCCGGGTCAACGCGGTCGCGCCGGGCACGGTCGAGACGGGCCTGCATGCGGCGGCCGGAATGCCGGACCGTCCGCAACGCGTCGCGCCGTCCATCCCACTCGGCAGGCCAGGGCTTCCCGCGGAGATCGCCGAGGCCGTGCTGTGGCTGCTTTCTGCCCGCTCGTCCTATGCGACCGGGACCGTGCTGACCGTCGGCGGAGGCCGCTGACACCAGTTGTCAACAGGCCCTGTGGACAACGAGGGCAGGTTGTCCACAGCTTGGGAATCGAATAACGATCACCGGAAGTTCACCGGATTCAGGTGACAGTGGGCCTGTGCAGGCACTTGGATAACGGCCCGAGTGGGGGTGAGAAAGGATGGCGGTCAGCATGGTGGCACTGATGTACGTGCATCATCTCGCCCTGACGGTTACCGATGTGGACCGAAGCGTGCCCTGGTACGAGCGGGTGCTCGACCTCAAGGAGGTCACCCGCCGCGAGGACGAGCGAACCGGCCTGCGCAAGGTGCTGTTGCGCGCACGGGGTGACCAGGACCCCGGCGTCGCGCTGGTCCTCGTGCAGCACCCGGATCCGACTCGTCCAGGACCGCCGCTCGGCGAGGACGGTGGTTCGCGCTGGGGAGCCGCGTTCGACGAGCGGCGCACCGGTCTCGACCACGTCGCCTTCACCGTCGGTTCCCGGACCGAACTACTGGAGTGGGAACAGCGCCTCGCCGACTACGGGGTCACCTACACCCCGGCCGCGCCGTCGCGCACCATGCCAGGGTCGGAGGCCGTGGTGTTCCGCGACCCGGACGGGATCCAGCTGGAGGTCTGGCTCGACTCGAAGTAGGCCGGTTCAGGCGCGCGCGGTGTCGGACTCCGAGTACTCCATCGGCTTGCGCATCTCCTGGCGGTAGCGCCAGAAGCCGTATCCGGTGCCGATGACGAAGAAGATGACGCTCGCCCAGACCAGCGCGGTCTTCAGCCACGGCACCACGTCGAGCAGGCCGGCGCCGTAGTACCCGAGCAGGACCAGTGTGGGCACCCAGAGCAGTCCGCCCGCGGCCGTGGCCAGCATGAACCGGCGTGGGTCCATCCGGGCGGCGCCCGCGATCAACGGCGCGAGCGTGCGCACCCAGGGAATCCAGCGTGCGGCGACGATGGCGAAGAAACCCTTGCGGTCGAGGAAGGATCTTGCCCGGTCGAGGTTCTGCCGGTTGAGTACCTTGCCGCCGCGGCGTGCGATGAACTTCGTCCCGGTGTGTTTACCGACGTAGTAGCCGACCTGGTTGCCGATGATCGCGACCACCAGCGCCGCGATCGACAGTCCCCACGCGTGCTTGTCCGCACCGTGCTGCGCGAGCACAACGCCGGCGCCGAACAGTAGTGAGTCGCCCGGCAGGAATAGGCCCACGATCAGGGCGCACTCGATGAACACGAAGCTGAGCACGATGACCCACACGAGCAGCGGACCAGCTGTATCCAGCCAGCCGAGCCCGAGACTGGCCGCTTCGGCCTGCACCACATTCACACCGCAGAGCGTACGTGCCATGCTCGCCACCCTGTCTGGGGAACGCACTAACGCTGCGGTTGTGGACAGACCGCAACCGGCTGGACGCGCTGGGTTGCCCCGGTGTCGCTGCCCTGCTCAAAGGTCGGGCAGGGTGTCTCCCCGCACGGCCTGAATGTCGATCTCGATCTTGACCGTGGTGCCGATCGCGGCCACCCCGGCCCGGACCATGGTGTTGTAGTCGATGGCGAAGTCGTTGCGCCGCAACAGCGTCTCCGCGTGGAACGCCGCACGCACGCCACCCCACGGATCCGGCCCGAAGCCGCCGTAGCGCAGGTCGAGTTCGATTTCCTTGCGTTGCCCGTGCAGGGTCAGCTCGCCCCGCAGCACCCAGGTGTCGGTGCCGGTCGCCCGCATTCCAGTGCTGACGAACTCGATCAGCGGATAGTCGTCCACGTCGAGGAAGTCCGGGGAGCGCAGGTGGTCGTCGCGCATCTTGATGCCGGTGTCGATCGCGGCCGCCTGGATCTGCGTCCGCACGGACGACTGCTCCACCGGGCGACCCACCTCGATCCGTCCGGCCAGCTCGCTGAACCTGGCCTTGATGCTGGCGATGCCGAGGTGCCGGGCGGTCGCCACGACCGAGGAGTGTGCCGGGTCGATCACCCATGGCCCCGCGGGCGGGAGCTTGACCGCCCCCGCCGCGGGTTCGAGGGTGACGTCGCCGAGCGAACCACTGCCGTCCGTCCCGATCTGCGCCGTCCTGGCGACCGGCAGGTACCCGGCCGCGGTCAGCACGGCGGTGTAGACGCCAGGGGGCAGTGGCTCGGTGAGCACCGCCCCCGTGGCGTCGGCGGGCACCCGCGCGACCTGCTTGCCGGTCATGTCGGTGACGGTCAGCGTCGCGTTCTCGACCGCGAAGCCCTCGCTGGTGCGGACCTGCACCCGTAGTCCGCCACCCATCAGCGCCCTGAGCCCGTCTGTGAACTCGATCCCGCACCGAGCCCGTCGAGGGCCTGTTCGTAGCCGAGCCGGACGTCGTGGGCGATCTCGCCGGAGGAGTCGGGTGCGAGTTCGACCTGGCTGGTCGCGGGCGGGTAGCCGCTGGCGACGACCGTGTACTCGCCCATCGGCAGGTCGCTCACCGAGTACCTGCCCTCGCCGTCGGTCTTGGTCACAGCCGCCACGTTGCCCTCGGCGTCGAGCACGGTGATCCGCGCGTCGGGTACCACCCGGTCGCCCTCGGTGCGGGCGACACCGGCCAGCGACACGGCGCCGGTCAGTTCGACGTCGTGGCGCAGCACGCCGCTGTCCGGCACGGTCAGCGTGACCGCCGCCGGACGGAGGCGCTCCCCGCTGGCCACCAGCGTGTAGGTCCCCGCGCTCACACCGTGGAAGGTGTAGGCCCCGTCGGTCTGCGTGATGCAGGCCCCGATGACCTCGCCCCGTTCGTCGGTAAGGGTGACTGTGGCCGAGGCCAGCGCCGTGCCGTGGTTGCCGAGGCGCACCACCCCGGTCACCTCGCCGGAGCCGGTCAGCGTGATCTCCACGTTCGCCGGGGATTCGCCGACCACCACGCTGGAGGCCTGCGGCTGGTGTCCGGTGGACGCGACGATCAGGACGTAGGTTCCCGGCCCTGGAGTGGGCACCGTGAACGCACCGTCGGAGTGCCCTGTGCCCCGCGAGACCTGGCGTCCGCGCTGGTCGATGAGGGTCAGCGCGGCCCCGGCCACCGAGGAACCGTCCTGGCGCCGGACGTGCCCGGCGATCGGCTGCCCGCCGGTTTCGGCAGGACTGCCGATCCCGGCCGAACCGTTGGTGATCGGCGCACTCGCGGCCTGGTACTCGCCGTGCCCGTTGCCATCGGCCCGCCAGTGCCTTCCGGCGGCGACGAGTTCACGTTCCGCTGTCTCGGACTGGATCTTCGCCTCGTCCTCGACGGTCACGGTGGCGGTGTCGGCTTCGCCTTCGAGCAGCGCCTCCCCGCCCTCGACCGGTGCCGACGCGGCGGCCGGGCCGCCGGCCAACGGGATCTCCTTCATGAACAGCAGCACCAGGAAGGCCAGCGCCGCCACACCGGCACCGATGTAGAACACCGTGCTGATCGACTCGGTGAAGCCGATGAAGAATGGCCGGGCCTGTTCGATCGGGAGGCTGTTGAGGAACGAGGAGTCCTCCATGATGTTGCCGCCCGCGCTGTTGATCGCACCGGGCGGGAAACCCGCGTCGGCGAAGGCGGTCCTGATGTTGTCGGTCAGCGTGCTGAACAGGATCGACAGGAACACCGCCACACCCAGGGTGCCGCCGATCTGCCGGAAGAACGTGGCGGACGCGGTGGAGACACCCATGTCCCTGCGCGGCCCGGCGTTCTGCACCGCGATGATCAGGGTCTGCATGCAGCCACCGAGCCCGAGGCCGATGACCAGCATGTACGTCAGCGGCTGCCAGATCGGCGAGTTCCACTCCACCTGGGCGAACATGAGCAGACCTGCCGACATCAGCGCGGTGCCGATGACCGGGAAGATCTTGTAGCGGCCGGTGCGCGAGGTGAGCTGACCCGAGATCACCGAGGCGGACATGATTCCCGCCATCAGCGGCAGCATCAGCAGACCCGACTCGGTCGGCGTGTAGCCCTGGACGATCTGCAGGTACTGCGGGACGAGCGTGATGGCGCCGAACATCGCGACACCGACGATGACGCCGCCGACGATCGCGACACTGAACGTGGAGTTGCGGAACAGCCGCAGTGGGATCAGCGCGGCGTCCTTCATCCGGTTCTCGATGAACAGGAAGAGCAGCAGCCCGAACGCGCCGATGGCGTAGCAGGCGATGGCGCGGTCGGAGTTCCAGCCCCACTGGCGGCCCTGCTCGGCGATCAGCAGCAGCGGCACCAGGGTGATCACCAGCGCCAGAGCGCCCCACCAGTCGATCTTGTGGGTGTGTCGCTCGTGCGGGACGTTGAGCACCTTGGCGACGACGAACAGCGCGATGGCGCCGAGCGGCACGTTCACCAGGAAGACCCAGCGCCAGCCCGCGATGCCGGCGAACGAGTCCAGTCCGGCGAAGAAGCCACCGAGCACCGGGCCGAGCACCGTGGAAGTGCCGAACACGGCGAGGAAGTAGCCCTGGTACTTGGCCCGCTGCCGGGCCGGGACGACGTCCCCGAGAATGGTCAGGGCCAGCGACATCAGGCCACCTGCGCCGAGGCCCTGGATGGCCCGGAACGCGGCCAGCTGATACATCGACTGCGCGAATGTGGCGGCGATGGACCCGGCCACGAAGATCGTGATGGCCGCCAGATAGAACGGTTTGCGCCCGTAGATGTCGGACAGCTTGCCGTAGAGCGGAGTCGCGATCGTCGCGGTGATCAAGTACGCGGTGGTGATCCACGCCTGCAGGCTCAGCCCGTCCAGGTCGTCGGCGATGGTGCGGATCGACGTTCCGACGATGGTCTGGTCCAGCGCCGCGAGGAACATCCCCGTCATCAGGCCGATCAGGATGACGACGATCTGCCGGTGCGTCAGGTTCGGCTCGGCGACGTCGTCCTGTGGTGCCGCCGGTGACCCTTCGGCGGTGGTGCTCATACGTTGTCCCCCTGCTTCTGGTTCGTTTGCTGTGCCGCGGCGCCCTCGACGAGATACGGCGCGGTGTCCTCGATGCCGGTGTTGAGGCGGTCGAACAGGGCGTTGAGCGTTGCCCTGTCCTCCTCCGGCCAGTCGGCGACGACCCGGGCCAGCCAGTGGTTGCGCTGTCTGCGGTTCTCCTCGAACACCCGCATGCCCTCGTCGGTCACGGCGAGCAGACAGGCCCGTCCGTCCTCGGGGTCAGCGGTCCGCTCGACCAGGCCGTGCTGGACGAGCGAACTGCTCTGCCTGCTGATGGTGGAGATGTCGGAGTGCAGCGATTCGGCGAGCTTGCTGGTGCGCTGTGGCCCGTCCTGCACCAGGCAGAACAGGAGGGCATAGGCGGCACGTTCGATGCCGTCCGGGCCGTGCTTCGCGACCTGCGACTTGGCGCGCGTGATGAGCCGCATGAAGCGGACGAGCTGGCGGCCGAGCTCGTCGGCGTTGGCCAGCTCGGCATCGGTGGGCTGGTACGCGGGCGCGTCGGCCTGCGTCGCGGAAGTAGTCATGGCGGGTCTTTCGCAGAGAAATGTCTTATTTGACGGCTACAACTAGTTGCTTAAGGCAAGGATGTCCCCAGCGGAGATGGTTGTGCAAGTCAAATAACCCGGTTTGTGGCCGATACCACGTTAGTTGTCACACGCAAGTGTTATGGCGAGGTCGTGCAGAGTTCCGGCAGCCGATGGTGTCCGGACAACCGGGGCAGTAAGGGAGTCTCAGGGTCGGTTTTCCGGGTCTTGGCCAGGGCTTTTCCCGAAGCGGTACGCCCAGCGCGGCTGGTCTCCTCGTGAGGTGAAAACGAACCCCGCATGGCCCCGGCGCGTCTGGCGCCGGCGCGGCCCCTTCGGCAAACTCGTCCTGCTTCTGGTGCTCGCCCTCGTGCCCGTCGGTGTCTTCTTCGCCGGGGCGTTCGGCCTCAACTACCTCAACTCGAAAATCAGCAACGTCGGTGAGCTGGCGTTCGAGAACCCGGTGGACGTTCCACCGGTGCTGGAACCACGGGTGGACTCCGACGGTCGTAAGCATTTCGACCTGCGTCTGCAGACCGGTCGCAGCGAACTCCTGCCGGGCCGCAGTACCGAGACCTGGGGCGTGAACGGCGCCTACCTCGGCCCGACGATCCGCGCTCGGACCGGCGACGACGTCACGATGCACGTTCGCAACGACCTGCCCGAGGCGTCGTCGCTGCACTGGCACGGCATGCGCCTGCCGGCGAAGATGGACGGCGGGCCGCATCAGGAGGTCGCCCCCGGCGACACCTGGTCTCCACACTGGACGGTCAAACAGCCTGCGGCGAGCCTCTGGTATCACCCGCATCCGCATGGGAAGACGGCGAAACACGTCTACCGTGGGGTGTCCGGGATGTTCCTGATCGACGACGAGGAGTCGGACGAACTCGGTCTGCCCGACGAATACGGTGTGGACGACATCCCGCTCGTAATCCAGGACAAGAAGTTCACCGAGGACGGCGCATTGGACCCCGGTGAGATGTCTGCTTTGGACGAGGCTGTCTCGGGCAGTACCGGCATTCTCGGCGACACGATCCTGGTCAACGGCACGTACGATCCGCACTTCCAGGCATCGCGCACCCTGACCCGGTTTCGGGTGCTCAACGGCTCGCCCGCCCGCATCTACAACCTCGGCTTCGATGACGGCCGTAGCTTCCAGGTCGTCGGCACCGACAGCGGTCTGCTGCCCGCCCCACAGGAGCGTGAGCGTGTCGTGGTGTCGCCGGGGGAGCGGGTGGAACTGGTGGTACGGCTGGAACCGGGTGATTCTCCTGTTCTGCGCAGCTTCCCCGGCGGCGTCGGCGCGGGTTTTCCACAGGACCGGTTCGCGGGTGACGACGACACGCTGGACCTCATCCAGCTACGTGCCCCGGCGACCCTCGAGCCCAGCCAGGACATCCCGGAGACGCTCGCGGAGGGCGAGCGACTTACGGCGCCGCCGGACGCGCGGGTGCGCGAGTTCAAACTCGGCGGAACCAGCCGCATCAACGGCGAGCGGATGGACATGGCGCGTATCGACGAGGTGGTGCCCGCGGGCGCCGTCGAGATCTGGGAGGTGCGCGGGGGCGGGAGCCCGCACAGCTTCCACATCCACGACGTCGCGTTCCGCATCCTGGATATCGACGGCGAACCGCCGCCCGCCTGGCTGGCCGGGCGCAAGGACACCGTGTACCTGCAGCCGGGCAAACGGTTCAGGCTCGTGGTGGAGTTCGGCACGGACGCCGATCCCGAGGTGCCGTACATGTATCACTGCCACCTGCTCTATCACGAGGACAACGGCATGATGGGCCAGTTCGTGATCGTCGAGCCCGGCCGGGAGGACGAGGTGCCGCGCACACTCGACATGGCCGGGCATCACCACGGCTGATCTCAGCCCCGCCAGCGCATGCGGATCGAACCGAGTAGCTCGCCCTTGCCCGCCGAGGTGGCGCCCGTTCGCCACACCGCGACCACCCAGGTGCCGGGGTGTGCGCGGGCGCGGGCGAGGTAGTCCTCGGCGCAGGCGTGGGTGTAGCGGGCGAACCACTGCTCACGGGTGACGCCCTTGTACTTCAGCGTCCACCCGGCATCTTCCACCAGTTCGGTGTGCTCGTGCAGGCGGTGTCCTTTCGCGAGTTCGCGGCGGTACTCGATGCGGTGCCAGTAGTCCCAGGTCGGCATTGGATCGAGGATGCGAACGGAAACCAGGGCGGGATCGGCGTTGCGGAATTCCGCTGTGGACCTTCCGCGCGGATGATTGCGAGCACACCGTGTATCGGGAGGTGACCGGTGAGTGAGCAGCAGTCCCCGCCGTTTCGACGCCGACGGCTCGGCCGGACGCTGCGTGACCTGCGCGAGTCGGCCCGCATGTCCCCGGCGGAGGTCTGCGCGCGCCTGGAGTTCTCGCCCGCCCGGCTGAGCCGGATGGAGAACGGGCAGACCGCGCCGGACATCGTGATCGTGAAGAGCCTGCTGGACGAGTACGGCATCCCGGTCAACGACTGGGAGCCCTACCTGGAACTGGCGCGGGAGGCGAAGCAGAAGGGCTGGTGGCAGGCACACGGCCTGCCCGCGATGGGATATGTCGCCCTGGAGGCAGCGGCGAATTCGGTGTGGGATTTCGCTTTGGCGTATGTGCCCGGCCTGCTCCAGAGCAGGGGATACGTGGAAGCTGTTCTCCGTGCGTCGACTCTGCGGCGGACCGAGCAGCAGGTACAAGACCAGATCGCAGTAAGAATGCGCCGTCAGCATCGGCTGTTGAGTGAGGATGGCGGGCTAGAACTGATCGCTGTCGTGGACGAGGGTGTGCTCCATCGGACGGTCGGCGGACTTGAGGTGATGCGCGATCAGTTGCGGCACATCACCAATCTGGCAGCAACGCCCACAGTCACAGTGCACGTCGTACCTTCCACGGTAGGAGTACATGTCGGCATGGAGGGTGCCTTCACTGTCCTGGCGTTTCCTGAGGCCGACGATCCTGATATCGCCTACCTCGAACACGTGACCGGAGCACTTCAACTGGAGAAGAAGGACGAGGTTCGCGCTTGTAGACTTACGTTCGAATTGTTGCGGAACCAAGCACTCGACCCAACCGATTCGATTGGGTTGATCAAGCGGTTGGCGCAGGAGATGTAGTTCGACCAAGCGAGGCGATGCCGTTGTCCAGGCCCTGGCACGTGGGCGCGCGGTGGCGCAGCAGTAGCTACAGCGGTCACGGAAACGACGGCAACTGCGTCGAGGTCGCCTACCCCGGCCCCACGGTCGCCATCCGCGACTCCAAGTCCCCCACGAACGGCACCCTCGTCCTCCCGCCCGCAGCCTGGTCGCACTTTCTCGCCGAAGTGTCGTCCCCCAGCGCCTAGTCGGCCTAGCTCTGCCCAATATTGCCCAACTTGGGTTCTGCACTCGGCTTCGCCAATGCCCGCCTCGTTGCCAGCACCACAAGGCTTATAAGTCGTTCCGCTGCGGGAATTCGTTGGCGAGTTCGTGTGTTGAGTGAGCCATGGCACAGGATCAGGCGCTCCACGACCTCCTCGCCTCACGCATGCTCAGCGTGCTGGTGACGCTCAAGCGGGACGGGCGGCCGCAGCTGTCCAACGTCCTGCACCACTACGACCGCGACGCGGGCGTCATCCGCGTTTCGCTCACCGACAGCCGGGCGAAGACCAAGAACGCGCGCCGCGATCCGCGCGTCAGCCTGCACGTCTCCAGTGCGGAAGGCTGGTCCTACGCGGTCGCCGAAGGCACCGCAGAGCTGTCGGAGGTCGCCCGCGACCCACAGGACGCGGCGGTCGAGGAACTCGTGCAGCTCTACCGTGACCTGCAGGGCGAGCACCCGGACTGGGACGAGTACCGCGCCGCGATGGTCGCCGAAGGCAGGCTGGTGCTGCGCCTGCACGTCGAGCGCGTCTACGGCGCGGCGGGCTGACGCACGCTGCCTACTCGCGGAACGCCAGGCCTCTTGCTGTCAGTTCCTCGCGCAGGATTCTGATCGCCTTCGGGCCGACGCCGTGCAGTGCAAGGAGGTCGGCCTCCCTGGCCTCGGTGAGTTGGGTCAGTCGAATGAGCCCGGCATCGGTCAGCGCTCGTGTCGCGGGCTGACCTATCGCCCTCGGAAGTTCGTCGTTCTGTTCGCCACTCGCCATGTAACTCCTCCGGTTCGCACGCGGGGCCATGATCGCAGGTTCGGCGAGCCGTTGTGGCTCGCCGAACCGGAACGGTCTCAGCGCACCGTGCGGAAGAACTCTCGTACATCGCCGGTGAGCAGGTCGGGTGTCTCCATCGCCGGGAAGTGCCCGCCGCGGTCGAACTCCGTCCAGCGCGCGACCTGCTTGTCCGGGTCGAGCACGCTGCGGATGCTGGTGTCGGTCGCGAACACCGCGACCGCCTGTGGCTGCGCGGGAGCCGGTGGCGCGCTGCTCTCGTCCGCGTTGGCGTACAGCTCGCGATAGGCCTGCATGCCCTCGTAGACCGTGTGCGCCGACGAAGCCCCGCTCCCGGTGAACCAGTACAGGCTGACCGTCGTCAGCAGGAAGTCCCGATCGACGGTGCCGTCCGGCCCCTTGATCGCCGGGTCCACCCACTGCTCGAACTTCTCCGCGATCCAGGCCAGTTGCCCGATCGGTGAGTCGTTCAGCGAGTAGGCCAGTGTTTGCGGCCGTGTCGCCTGCAGGTGGAGGTAACCCATGCCGTCGGTCCGCATCTCGTTGAATCGCTTCGCCCGCTCGGTGTCCGATTCGGACAGCCCGGCCGTGTCCAGCGGTGGGCCGAACGGGTAAGACGCGGGTCCGTTGATGTGGGTGGCGACCACGCGATGCGGCGCGACCATCCCCAGCAACATCGTCACACCCCCGCCGACATCACCACCCTGGGCCGCGAACCGCTCGTAACCGAGCCGGGTCATCAGTTCCGCGAACGCGTTCGCCACCCGGAACAGGTTGCCCCAGCCCGCCTCCTCGACGGGCGTGGAGAAACCGAATCCCGGCAGCGAGGGAATCACCACGTGGAAGGCGTCCGCCGGATCGCCGCCGTGGGCCTTCGGGTCGGTCAACGGGCCGATCATCTCCAGGAAGTCCGCAAAGGAACCCGGCCAGCCGTGGGTGAGAACCAATGGCAGCGCGTCCGGTTCAGGCGAGCGGACATGCAGGAAATGGATGTCCAGCCCGTCGATGTTGGTGACGTACTGGGGGAACTCGTTGAGTCGGCGTTCCTGTGCCCGCCAGTCGAAGTCATCGGCCCAGTACTCGGCCAGCTCCCTGAGGTAGTTCAGCGGTACCCCACGCTCCCAACCGGTGCCGGAGATCTGCCGAGGCCAGCGAGCGCCTGCCAGCCTGGCGTGCAGGTCGTCGAGCTCGGCCTGCGGAATGTCGATGCGGAAGGGGCGGATTTCCGTGTTGGTTTCCATGCCGGGAACGTTAGGAGCGAAACAGGCACGTTCAGTTCCTGTTTCCGGGGACACTCGAAAGATGGCCGACACTCCACAGCGCTTGCTGCGCCTGCTCGCCCTGCTGCAGACCCCGAAGGACTGGACCGGGCCCGAGCTGGCCGGGCGCCTCGAGGTGACCGTTCGCACCATCCGTAACGACGTGGAGCGGCTGCGCGAACTCGGCTATCCCGTGCACGGGTTGCGGGGCGTGACCGGTGGTTACCGCCTCGGCGCGGGCGCCGCCCTGCCACCGCTGCTCCTGGACGACGACGAGGCGGTCGCGGTCGCCGTCGGGCTGCGTCTCGGCACCGGGCAGGGTGCGGTTACCGGCATCGAAGAGACCTCGCTGCGCGCGCTGGCCAAGCTGGAACGGATGCTGCCCGCGCGTCTGCGCAGGCGGGTCAACAGCCTGCGGACCTACCTGGTGCCCCTTCCCGGCACCGGTCCGACGGTCGACGCGGGCGCGCTCACCGCCATGGTCGCGGCGGCCCGCGACCACGAGCGCCTGCGCTTCGACTACACCGGGCACGACGGCACCGAGACCAACCGCGACGTCGAACCGCACCGGCTCGTGCACGCCCGTGGCCGCTGGTATCTGGTCGCCTGGGACGTGGGCCGCGCGGACTGGCGCACCTTCCGAGCCGACCGGATCCGCCTGCGGATCCCGAACGGCCCTCGATTCGTGCTTCGCGAGGACCCCGGTGGCGACGTCGCGGACTACGTCAGCCGGGGTCTCGCCACCGCGCCATGGCAGTTGCGCGCGCGGATCACGGTTCACGCGCCCGCGGCGGTGGTCCGGCAGAAGGTGCCCTCCGTCGTATCGGTGGAAGTGGTGGACGAGAACACCTGCGTCATCACCGCGGGCTCGGATTCACCACAGTTCCTCGTGCACTACCTCGTCCAGCTCGACGCCGACTTCGAGGTCACCGAGCCGGCCGAGCTCGTCGAGTACGTCAGGAAACTGGCACGCCGCTTCCAGCGTGCGACGCCCTAGCCGCCGAGCCGGTCCAGCACCTGGTCGAGATTCCGGACGATCGTGTCGCTGGTGTCCCCGACGGCGGCCCGCAGGTAGAGGGCGTCGCCGACAGCCGCGATCAGCTCGGCCGTCAACGGGTCGGGCACGTGCTCGGCCAGCAGGGCGCGCCAGGACTCCATGATCGAGCGCATCGCGGCATCGACCCGCGGTTCGTTGCCCGCCATGCGGATCGTCGCCAGGGTCGCCTTGTGCAGCGGCTCGTTCTTGGTGACATCGCTGACCGAGGACCGCAGGTAGTAGTGCACAACGCCGTCCGGCGCCTGCTTCGCCTGTTCCATGTCGGCCTCGTTCAGCCGCTTGATCCGCTCCAGCAGCCCGTCGAGCAGGGCTTCCTTCGAGCCGAAGTGGTAGAGCAGGCCGCCTTTTGACACCCCGGCTTCGCCGGCGACGCCATCGAGCGTCACGGCTGCGTGGCCGTGGTCGACCAGCACGTTCTCGTAGGCGTCCAGGATCCGGTCACGGGACGAGGGCTTGGGCATGGATTTGACTATACCGTCTGGACGGTTTACTTTCGAATCGGGCGGTAACTGTACCGTCCAGACTGTTTACTTCAGGAGTGGATCGTGAGTCAGGGGGATCGCAAGCAGTGGGTCGCGCTCGGCGTGCTGGTGTTGCCGGTGCTGTTGATCAGCGTGGACATGACGGTGCTGGGCTTCGCCCTGCCCTATCTCAGTGAGGACCTCTCGCCGACCGGTGCGCAGCAGCTCTGGATCGTCGACATCTATTCGTTCATGCTCGCCGGGCTGCTGGTGCTGATGGGCACACTCGGCGACCGGGTCGGCAGGCGGAAGCTGCTGTTGGCCGGTGCGGTCGCCTTCGGTCTCGCTTCGGTGCTCGCGGCGTTCTCCACCAGCGCGTTCATGCTCATCCTGGCTCGCGCGCTGCTTGGCGTCGGCGGTGCGACATTGATGCCGTCCACGCTGTCGCTGATCCGCAGCATCTTCCTCGACGCGCAACAGCGGCGGATCGCGATCGCGGTCTGGAGTGCGGGCTTCTCCGGGGGGATGGCGCTCGGACCGGTCGTCGGCGGCTGGCTGCTGGAGCACTTCTGGTGGGGTTCGGTCTTCCTGATCAACGTGCCGGTGATGGTGCTGCTGCTGATCCTCGGACCGTTGTTGTTGCCCGAGGCGCGCGACCCGAAGCCGGGCCGGTTCGACCCGTTTTCGGCGCTGCTGTCGATGGCCACCGCGCTACCGGTGGTGTACGGCATCAAGTCCGCCGCCGAGGAGGGGCTTTCGATCACCGCACTGGCCGCGATCGCCGTGGGCGTCGGTGCCGGTGCGCTGTTCCTGCGCCGCCAGCGCAGGCTGCCCGACCCGATGATCGACCTCACGCTGTTCGCCAACCGGCGCTTCAGCGTCTCGCTCGTGACGAACGTCCTCGGGGTGTTCGCCATGGTCGGCCTGCTCTTCCTGGTGCCGCAGTACCTGCAGCTCGTGCTGGGCCTCCGGCCGATGACGGCAGCACTGTGGATGCTGCCAGCCACGATCGCGGGAGTGATCGGCGCGCTGACGGCTGCCCGGCTGGCCAGGTGGTTGCCGCTGCCGTCGCTGATCGGCGGCGGACTGTTGCTCTCGGCGGCCGGGTATCTCCTGCTCGCGACAATCGGCACGGACTCCGGGCTGGCCGCGCTCGTGGCCGGGTTCGTTCTGGTTGGCGGCGGTATCGCGGTTGCGGAGACGCTGACCAACGACCTCATCATCGCGGCCGCTCCGCCGGAGCGTGCCGGTGCCGCGTCGGCACTGTCCGAGACCGGATACGAACTCGGCGGTGCGCTCGGTATCGCCGTACTCGGCACCATCGCCACCGCGATCTACCGGGGCGGTATCCCAGCGGATGCGCCCGAGGCCGCGCGGGAGACCCTCGGTGGCGCGGCCGCGGTCGCAACGCAGCTGCCGCCGGGAGAGGCGGCGGGCCTGCTCCGCAGCGCGCAGGAGGCGTTCGTGCAGGGCCTGCACGTGACCGCGTACGCGGGTGCGGCGCTACTGCTCTACGCCGGGTTCCAGGCGATGATCCTGCTGCGTAACCGCAACCGGAAGGCAGTGGTGACCGCGCCTCTGCCATCCTAGGAAGGTCGGAATTCCTGCTCGTGCACACGAAACGTAGGCCATGGCGAAGTCAGTCAGCACTCACCTGCTCAACGCCGTTCGCGGCGGGCTCATCGGTACCGCGGAAGTGGTTCCCGGCGTCAGCGGCGGCACCGTCGCGCTGGTCGTCGGCATCTATGACGACCTGATCATCTCCGCCGGGCACCTGGTCAGTGGTGTCCGGATGGCGGCGACCGACCTGCCCCGAAAGCGTGGGAACGCGCGGGCGGCGGCCGAGTTCGGCAAGGTGCGCTGGGCCCTGGTGCTGGCCGTCCTCGCGGGCATGGCCATCGCGGTGCTGACCGCGGCGCGACTGGTCTCGCCGCTGGTGAAGGAGCACCCGGAGCCGTCCTACGCGGTCTTCTTCGGGCTGGTCCTGGCCTCGCTGTGGGTGCCGTTCCGTGGCTCCGGCCGGCGGTGGACGCCGGTGAACTACCTGCTGGCCCTGGTTGTCGCGGCCGCCGCCTTCGTGGTCACCGGACTGCCGGCCGCCGAGGTGGACCCAAACCCCGTGCTGGTCGCCTTCGCCGCCGCGCTCGCGGTGTGCGCTCTGGTGCTGCCGGGTGTCTCCGGTTCGTTCCTGCTGCTGACGTTCGGGCTCTACACCGTCACGATGGACGCGCTCAATGAGCGTGACCTCGGCTACATCGGCACGTTCGCCCTTGGGGCGATCTTCGGTCTCGCGTTCTTCGTGAAGCTGCTGCAGTGGCTGCTGGAGCACCACCACCACACCACCCTGGTCGTGATGACCGGTCTGCTTGCCGGATCGCTGCGGGCGTTGTGGCCGTGGCAGGACGAGGGCCGCAACCTGCAGGCGCCCGCCGACAACGCACCGATGATCTTCGGGCTGATGGCGCTCGGGTTCGTCGTGGTCGTGGTCGCGATCCTGATCGAGCGCAGGGCGCACGCACGCCGCGTCTCGGAGGCCGACGACAACGAAACGACAGCGGTCATCAAGCTCTGACAGCGTGTCTGAGACTTGCGGGTTGCGAGATCATGGTGATCCGTGGAACTCGGCTGACGAAGTCTCGATCGCGGAACCGAGTTCTCAGACAGGCGCTGACTTCACGCCCGGCATGGTTACGGTGGAGACATGAGCAACTGGCACCGTGAGCGAGTCGGGCACGGCACTGAGCGATGTGCAGCCCGCCGGCGAGTGAGGCAAGAGACATGAGCAATGATGCCCTGCTGACCAGACTTCGCGACGAGCTCGGCAGGGAGGCCGTGCTCACCGACACCGACGTCACCGGAAGCTACTCGCGCGACATGATGCCGCTGGCGCCCTCCGGGACACCGCTGGCGGTGGTGCTTCCGCGCGACGTCGCCGGGGTGCAGGCGGTCGTGCGGGCGTGTGCCGAGGCGAAGGTGCCGATCGTTCCGCGTGGCGCGGGCAGCGGGCTCTCCGGCGCGGCGAACGCGATCGACGGCTGTGTCGTGCTGGTGCTGACGAAGCTCAACGAGATCGTCGAGATCGACGCGGGTAACCGGCTCGCCGTGGTGCAGCCGGGCGTGGTGAACCTCGACTTCCGCGACGCGGTCGAGAAGCACGGGCTGTTCTATCCGCCGGATCCCTCCAGCTACGACTGGTGCACGATCGGCGGGAACCTCTCCACCAACGCCGGTGGCCTCTGCTGTGTGAAGTACGGGGTCACCACCGACTCGGTGCTCGGGCTCGAGGTCGTGCTCGCCGACGGCTCACTGCTGCACACCGGGCGGCGCACGGTGAAGGGTGTCGCGGGCTACGACCTGGCGCGACTGTTCGTCGGCAGCGAGGGCACGCTCGGAATCATCACCCAGGCCACCGTGGCGCTGAAGCCGTTGCCCCAGGCCCCGGCCACGCTCGTGGCGGGGTTCAGCAGCACCGCCGCCGCTGGTGAGGCCGTCGCCAGGGTGGTACGCGAGGGCCTGGTGCCGTCGTTGATGGAGATCATGGACGCGGCGTCGATCAAGGCATCGGAGACCTACCTCAAGACCGACATCGGAGCCGGTTCGGACTGTCAGGCACTGCTGCTGTGCCAATCGGACGCCGGTGGCGAGGTCGCGCGGCGGGAGATGGCCGCGCTGGAGCAGATCTGCAACGACTGCGGCGCGGACATGGCCTACGCGACCGACGACCTGGCCGAGGGCAACATGCTGCTGCAGGCGCGGCGGGTGGTGCTGACGGCGCTGGAGCTCTACGGCACCTGGCTCACCGACGACGTGTGCGTGCCGCGCACCCGAATCGCCGAGCTGATCGCGGGCTGCCAGCGGATCAGTGAGGAGGTCGGCCTGCGGATCGCGGTCGTCGGGCACGCCGGGGACGGCAACATGCACCCGACGATCGTCTACGACCCCACTTCCGCGGACGAGTTCGCCCGCGCGCAGCGAGCGTTCGACGACATCCTCGAGGTCGGCATGGCGCTCGGCGGCACGGTGACCGGGGAACACGGCGTCGGCAAGATCAAGCGGGAGTGGCTGGAGCGCGAGATCGGCCCGGTCGGACTCCGCGTGCACCAGCAGATCAAGGCCGCTCTCGACCCGGAGAACCTCTTCAACCCCGGCTCGATGTTCGCCATGCCGTGACCGTTCCGGTAGTGCCATTCCTGCGGGATCGGCGCCGGGTTTTGCGGGCCAGGCTGGCGCGGAGGTCGCGCGTGTCTGTCGTCGTCACGTTGTTCACCCTGTACCGGCTACAGCAGCGTGAGCAGGCCGACCACTGATCCGGCAGCGAGGCCGAGCAGCACGGCCAGCAGCAGGATCCAGCGGGCCGCCAGTGGCGCGGGTGGTCGCGGCTCCATCTCCTTGGCTGGCAACTGATGCTCGACGGTGACCGGTTCGTCCTCCTGGCCGGCACTCGGACCAGCCAGGTCGTCGAGTGCGGCGCGTTCGCGCTCCAGTGAACTGGCGCCCGTTCCCGAGAGCAGCCCATAACCGTGCGGCAGTCCGTCGTCGGCCTGTTCCCCGGTGGCCGGGCGCTGCTGTTCGGCCCGTGCTGTCGCCGCATCCGGTGGCCGTGGAGGGGATGGGGCCGCCCTCGCCTGGGCGCGCAGGGCCTCGGCCAGCAGGCGCTCGGGATCGGAATCGGCGGGCTCGCTCATCAGGCTCAGGGTATCGCCCGGGCTGGCGAGACTCAGCCGAGTAGGCCGGACCGCCGCCAGACTCGCTCTGTCGACCCGCCGATGAGGCCCGCTTCGGACAGAAAGGTGACCACCCGTTCGGCCCCGTGTCGCTTCACCTCACGATGGTGCGGATTGGCCCAGGCCTGCGCGCGGGCCTGGCGCGGGTCGAGCCCGGCCCGCCGATACTGCGCGGACCGGGTCAGCGAGGTCGCCAGCAGCATCGCGCCCTGGGCGGCCACGTACCTGGCGAATTCGCGCTCCACCCGGCGACTCGTCTCCAGCGTCCGCAGCAGGTCCTCCCTGGCGTACCGCACATGCCGTGCTTCCTCGGTGACGTGGATTCGCATCACAGCACGCACGATCGGTTGCAGGCTCTCGTCGCGCATGGTGTCGCGCTGCAGGACGTCGAAGACCTCCTCACCCATCAACGTGGCGGCCCACATCGACGGTCCGCGCAGCACGAACGGGAGCGTATGCCCGATCAGATACCAGCGTGGATGCTGCCGATACGGCCGGCCGCCCGCCTTCGTGATGAGCTTGGCGAACATCGTCGAATGCCTGCACTCCTCGGCCACCTCGGTATAGGCGTACTGGACGTGTTCGGACGTCGGATCACCGCGATAGGCCAGTCGCATCAGCAACTGCATGAGGATGGTCTCGAACCAGATGCCAACACTGACGGTATTGATCATTTCCTGCTTGGAAAGTTCGAGGCGCTGCCGCTGGCTCATTCCGGCCCACAGTTCGGTGCCGTAGAGCGTGACCAGTTGCTCTGGCACGAAGAACTTGTCGGGATGCAGGGGCGCTGCCCAGTCGATATCGACATCGGGGTCGTAGAACTGCCTGGCCGAGGAGGTCTGCAGGCGTTGCGCGGTGACCTCGCGCCCTGGTGGGGTCCGTGCGGTGTGACTGGCCATGGGCCGTTCCTCTCGCCGGCTGTCCCCAAAGATTAGAACGGCCATTGAAAGAATGGAACCTCAAATGGTTTTGCCTTCCTCCTGGCTCAGCAGCGGGCCGAAGCGGCGGGCCAGCCAGTCCGACAGTTCCCGGCTCATCGACTGGGCCAGCGCCGCCGACACCGCCGACTGAGCCTGTGGCCGCAGCCGTTTGGCCTGCTCGGTGAGTTCGGGAACCTCCGCGACGCTCGGTGTCCAGCCCGCGTCGGTGGAAGGCAACACGTGGTCGTCGACCAGGCGCAGGAACAGCGCGGCCAGTTCGTCGGTATGCCGGAGCACCTGCTCGGCGATGTCCAGCACCGTCGGCATCGGCACCCCGGCGGCGAGCAACTCGCGACCGGCCTGCAACAGCCGAGGGCTACGGACCAGGATCGTGGCTCCCTGACGTTCGAAGATTCCCAGCTTGAAGGCACGTTCCAGGGCGGAGGCGTCGCCGTGGCCGCCGAATTCAGCGGCGAGTTCGGCGAGTGTGAGCTGCGCTGGAACCTCGTCGGTCCACGGCTGCGTGAGTACCTCTTCGAGCCCGAGCAGGTCACCGAGATCGCGCCCGGCCTCCCAGGCGGAGATCATCTCGTGGATCTGCGCGAAGGTGTAGCCGCGGTCGAGCAGGCCGAGCACCAGGCGCAGCCGCGCGAGGTGGGCCTCGGTGTAGACGGCGATACGCCCGCGCCGGGCGGGCGCCGGAAGCAGGCCACGATCCTGGTAGACGCGGACGTTGCCGACGGTGGTGCCCGCCAGGCGGGCGAGGTCGTCGACCCGGTATTCGGACATCAGCGCAGTCTAGGGAGTGGGGGTGGTGGCCGTGTCGATCCACTTCCCTCGGCGCAGCACCCTGGCGGGCCGAAGGTCTTCGTTCAGCACCACCAGGTCGGCTCGCAGACCGACCTGCAGGGAACCGGTCGTCGCGGTGAGGCCGAGCAGTTCGGCGGGTCTGCCGGAGGTGGCGCGCACGGCATCGGTGATGCTCAGGCCCGCGCCGGTGACCAGGTTCCGGAACGCGACGTCCATGGTGAGCGTGCTGCCCGCCAGCGATCCGTTGCTCGCCAGTGTCGCCACACCGTCGGTGACGTCGACATCGAGCCTGCCAAGTGTGTAGGTGCCGTCGGCCGCGTCGGTCGCCGACATCGCGTCGGTGATCAGCACGGTCCGGCCGAGGCCCGCGTGGGTGGCGGCCAGGCGGAGCACGGTCGGGTGCACGTGGACCAGGTCGCAGATGAGTTCTACCGTCACCCGCTCGTCGTCCAGCAGTGCGCCGATCGGGCCCGGCTCGCGGTGGTGCAGCGGACGCATGCCGTTGAACAGGTGGGTGGCGACGGTGGCGCCCGCGTCGACCGCCGGGCGGATCTGCTCCTCGACGCCGTCGGTGTGTCCGATCGCGGCCAGCACGCCGGACTCGCTCAGCTGACGCACGGCCTTGATGCCACCGTGCAGTTCGGGGGCGAGGGTGACCATCCGGATATGGCCCTGGCCGGCCTGCAGCAGCGTTTCGACCGTGTCGGTGTCCGGCTCGCGTAGCGCGTCCGGATCGTGCGCGCCGCAGCGGGACTGCGCGATGAACGGGCCTTCGAGGTGAACACCTGCCAGTTCACCGTCCTCGACCAGTTCGGTCAAAGCCGCGATCTGGCTGGTCAACACGGGTACGGGGTCGGAGACGAGGCTGGCCAGCAGGGTGGTCGTGCCATGCCTGCGGTGCGCGGCGATGGCTTTGCTCGCCTGGGCGGGGTCGGTGGTGGAGAATGAGGCACCACCTCCGCCGTGGCAGTGGGTGTCGATGAACCCAGGGACGACCAGGGAACCCGAGACGTCGATCCGGCGGCCCGCAGGTCCGGGTCCGGAACCGATTCCGGTGATCAGCTCACCGGAGATCGAAACCCAGCCGGGATCGATCAGCCCGTCCGGGCCGGCGATCCTGCCGCCGGTCAGTACGAAATCTTCGACACCACTCACGACGCCATCATATTGGTCCAGACCAGGTAGTGGGCAACCCACCACATTTCGACGCTATCTCGTTATTTAATTACGACCCTGCGCTTGCATGGCCTTCTGCAGGGCTTCCAGTGCGCGACTCGCGGTCGATTTGACCGTCCCCTTCGAGATACCGGCCGCTTCGGAGATCTCGGCCTCCGACAGACCGCCGTAGTAACGGAGTACGAGCACCTCGCGCTGCCGTGGCGGGAGTTTGGACAGCGCGTTGACCACCGACTGGTGTTCGGTCGAGAGCATCGCGAGGCTTTCGGCGGAGCGCGCGTTGACGGCATGTGGCGGCACGTACTCGCGGGCCGTCTTGCGCCTGCGCAACACGCTGCGGGAACCGTTGACCACGGCCGTCCGGAGGTAACCGACGGCCGCGGCCGCATCGCGCAGGTTGCCCCAGTTGCGGTGCAGGCCGGTGAATGCCTCCTGCACCACGTCCTCGGCGGTCGCGGGTTCGTCGACCAGCAGGATGGCCAGCCGGACGAGGCGCATCCGGTGAGTCCGGTAGAGGTCCTCCAGGGTCAGCGGTGCCGCGGGCCTCACCGGCGGCGCCGGAGCGTCCAACGTGCGCAGGTGGCCCAGCGTCTGCTCGACGCTGCTCTCCGCGCTGCCCTGCATGTGCGTCCCCGTCCCTGGCCTGTGTCTGCTGCCTGTCCTGCCGTTCATCCGCCTGCAGGCAAAGCGTATCGGGTTGGCCAGCGGAAGCCAGTGTGGCGCGGAGCGTCTCGGGTCCGGGGTGGGCGCCAGAAGTCGCGGGTTTCCCCCGATCGCTTACGGTGCGCTGGCACTCGCATGTCGACGTTGGAGGACAGATGGCCTGGTTCGTGGTGGAAATTCGTTATGTGCAGGACAAGTTCGCCGAGGTGCGTCCCCGGCACCGGGACTACCTCGCTGACCTCGCCGAGCAGGGTGTCGTCGCCGTCGCAGGACCGCTCGCGGACGGCAGTGGTGGTATGTACCTGTGCCAGGCGGAGGACCGCGAAGCCCTCCAGGCGGTGATCGACGCCGACCCGTACTACATCGAGGGCGCGGTCGAGGAGCGCACCGTCCGGGAGTTCACTCCGATGATCGGCGCTTGGGTGCCCCAGGCCTCGGTCTGAGGCGTTACTTGGTAGCCGCGCGGCCGCCGTGCCCAGTGACGGCGGCTTCGCGCGCACCGCGGGCCTTGATGTCCTCGAGTGCGCCGCGGTCCGCGTCTGGAACGAGTTTGCGCGAGCCGATCTCGATGATCGGCGGCAGGAACGCGCGGATGAGTTTGAGCCCGCCGACCCAGCGGGGCACGTGAATGGTCCTGGCCCTGCGCTTGATGCCCGCCTCGAGGCAGTCCAGTGCGACCTCGAGCGGGTAGGTCTTGCCGATCAGGCCGGGCATTCCCGCACGCATCTTGCCGAACACGGGGTGTGCGTCTGCGCTGTCGACCAGATCGGTACGGATCCAGGTCGGGTGCGCGACGCCGACCTTCACGCCGAGGTGGTGCACCTCGGCGCGCAGGCTGTTGCAGAACGCCTCCACGCCGGCCTTGGCCGCCGAGTAGTTCGCCATGCCGGGGGCGTGGGTGATCGCGGCGAGTGAGGAAATCGCCAGCAGGTAGCCCTTGCGCTCGATGACGTGCGGCATCGTCACGCGGAACGTGCGCCAGACGCCGAGGAGGTCGACCTCGATCACCTTCTCGAACGCGCCGGGGTCGACCGAACGCACGAAGCCCGTGCTGGCGATCCCCGCGTTGGCGATCACGATGTCGATGCCGCCGAAGTGCTCGACGACTCCGGCCGTTGCCCGCTCCAGCGCGTCCCAGCTGGTCACGTCGGCTTCCCAGGAGTGGGCGCTGGAGCCGATCCGCTCCGCCACCGCCTGCTGCTCCTCGGCCTCAAGTCCGACGAGGGCGACCTTGGCGCCGTCGGCGGCCAGTCGCTCCGCGAGGCCCGCGCCGATTCCGCGCGCCGCCCCGGTGATCAGGACGACCTTGCCCCTGACCTTGTTCTTGCCGCCACCGGTAAGCAGGGAGAGCGGGTTCGCCATCTGGTGCCTCCTCGACACGCCATCGTGCTTGGTGCTCAGCACGCTACCTCAACCTACTCCCAGTAGGCTACTCGCCAGTAAATCGCACTTTCCCGGGAAAGCGGCGTCGGGTCTCGCACTTTCCCGGGAAAGCGCGATTCGCGGTGCTCGGCGGGAATGCTCTGGAGAGGCCTCGAGTTGGCAAGTACATGACTGTTGATCTCGGTAGGTACGGAATCTGGCGGCCCGCGGGCGGGCTCACCCCTGAGTTCGCCGCCGAGGTGGAAACGCTCGGCTTCGGCGCCGTGTGGATCGGCGGCTCGCCCCCCGGCGACCTCGAACTAGCCGAGAGCCTGCTCGACGCCACGAGCACGCTGGCCGTCGCGACCGGGATCGTGAACATGTGGACCGACGACGCGGAAACCGTCGCCCGGTCCTACCACCGGCTCGCCGCGAAGCATCCTGGCCGGTTCCTGCTCGGCGTCGGCGTCGGCCACCCCGAGGCGCAGCAGACCTACACCCGGCCCTACGACAAGATCGTCGAGTACCTCGACCAGTTGGACGCGGCAGGCGTGCCGGTCGAGGGGCGCGCGCTGGCCGCGCTCGGACCGAAGGTGCTGCGCCTGTCCGGTGAGCGGACCGTCGGCGCACATCCGTACCTGACGACTCCCGAGCACACCCGGCAGGCTCGCGAGATCCTCGGGTCCGGCCCCCTGCTTGCGCCGGAACAGAAGGTCGTCCTCGGCACCGACCCCGAGCGCGCTCGCACGATCGGCAGGCCGGCCGTGCGCTATCCCTACCTCATGCTGGTCAACTACCTGAACAACCTGCGTCGACTCGGCTGGAGCGAGGACGACATCGCCGACGGCGGCAGCGACTCGCTGATCGACGCGCTCGTCGTGCACGGTGACGCGACGACCGTCGCGGCCGGGGTCAAGGCACACCTCGACGCCGGGGCCGATCACGTCAATATCCAGGTCCTCACCGAGGAGGGAGCCGACCCGCTGCCGGTCTACCGGGAACTGGCGAAGGCGCTGCGCTGACTGCCGAGGTGGGCGCGATCCGAGCCTCGTAGGATGCGGGCACAAGGTGCCGCGTTTTCGAGGAGGACAACGATGCCCATCGCGACCCCCGAGGTCTATGCGGAGATGCTGGACCGGGCGAAGGCGAACGAATTCGCCTACCCGGCCATCAACGTGACCTCGTCGGAAACTCTGAACGCCGCCCTGCGCGGTTTCGCCGAGGCGGAGAGCGACGGGATCATCCAGTTCTCCACCGGAGGGTCGGAGTTCGCGTCCGGCCAGAAGGTCAAGGACATGGTCACCGGCTCGACCGCGCTGGCGGAGTTCGCGCACGTGGTCGCCGAGAAGTACCCGGTGAACATCGCGCTGCACACCGACCACTGCCCGAAGGACAAGCTGGACGGCTTCGTCCGGCCGCTGATCGACATCTCCCAGGAGCGGGTGAACCGCGGGCAGAACCCGCTGTTCCAGTCGCATATGTGGGACGGGTCGGCGATCGACCTCGAGGAGAACCTGGAGATCGCCGCCGAACTGCTGGAGAAGGCGGCCGCCGCGAAGATCATCCTCGAGGTGGAGATCGGCGTCGTCGGCGGCGAGGAGGACGGTGTCGCCAACGACATCAACGACAAGCTCTACACCGCCGAGGGCGACTTCGTCCGGACCATCGAGACGCTCGGGTCCGGGGACAAGGGCCGGTACCTGCTCGCGGCGACGTTCGGCAACGTGCACGGCGTGTACAAGCCGGGCAACGTCAAGCTGCGCCCCGAGGTGCTCAAGGGCGGCCAGCGCGTCGCCGCGGAGAAGCTCGGGCTGGCCGAGGGCTCGAAGCCGTTCGAGCTGGTGTTCCACGGCGGTTCCGGCTCGTCGATCGAGGACATCCACGCGGCGCTGTCCTACGGCGTGGTGAAGATGAACGTCGACACCGACACGCAGTACGCCTTCACCCGCCCGATCGCCGAGCACATGTTCAAGAACTACGACGGCGTGCTGAAGATCGACGGCGAGGTCGGCAACAAGAAGGTCTACGACCCCCGCAGCTACCTCAAGGCCGCCGAAGGCGCGATGGCCGCCCGCGTGGTCGAGGCCGCCGAGTCGCTCAAGTCCGCGGGCCAGAAGCTGAGCTGAGTCGCGGATCGCTGGGTGTCCCCTGAGGATGTCCCCAATGTGGCATTGGGGAACTTCAACGTCCCGAATGCCGCATTGGGGAACTTCAACGTCCCGAATGCCGCATTGGGGACACCCAGCCCCTCACCCGGAGGAGTGGTGAATTTGCCTGCCGAGTCAACTGCCGGGCAAGGTGTCGCTCGATGATGCCCAAACGCCTGGTGGCCGCCGTTCTCGTCGGCGCCCTGGTTCTCGCCGCCGCGAGCACCACGCTCGCCCTGCTGCTGTAGCCGCCCCTCACCTCGCGGGGGACTCACGTGGGAGCAGAATGGTGGGCATGACGCACGCCAACCTGCTCGGCCCCGAGCCGACCCACCTGCCCGAGCGCGCCGAAGCCGAAGCCGCGATGGATTCCGGCACCGACCCTGCCGAGGTCGCCGCGGAGTACCCGGACTTCAGTGAGGCGTGGGCCGCACTGGCCGATAAGTCCTTCGAGGCGGGCGAGACCGTCGCCGCCTACGCCTATGCCCGCACCGGCTACCACCGCGGCCTCGACCAGTTGCGCCGCGCGGGCTGGAAGGGCTTCGGTCCGGTGCCCTGGTCGCACCGGCCCAACCAGGGTTTCCTGCGCGCGCTCGCGGTGCTCGCCAAGGCCGCGGGCCGGATCGGTGAGACCGAGGAGTACGAGCGCTGCACGAAGTTCCTCGTCGACTCCGACCCGGCCGCTGCCGAGGCGAACGGCCTCAGCTGAGGCTCGCTCCGCCTCAGAACCAGCCGCAGTTGTCCGGAGCGGGCTTACCCGCGAAACGGCCCTCGAGCCAGGCGAGGGCCTCAGGGTATGCCCGGATCGCGCCACCGATGTGGCTCGGCACCAGAGAGGTGCTGAACTGCACGGTGGCGCCCTGTGCGCACCACTCCCGGGCCATCTGCCTGCCCTGCGCGTAGGGAACGATGTCGTCCAGCGCGCTGTGCACCACCAGCACCGGGACATCCGGTTTCCGCTCACCGATCCGTTGCTCCGCCACCCGCGAGGCGTAGGGCTCCTCGTTCAGGTAAGCGGCGAGCGGGCGGCCGTCCTTGGTCAGATCGGCCGACCTGGTGAACGCGTGCGCGGTGATCGCCTCCGGCGTGCACTGGTTCTCGACCTCGGCCAGCAGCCGCTTGCCCTCGTCGTTGAGCAGGTCCGGGATGTTCAGTTCCGGGTAGGCGTAGTCCAGGCTGAGCAGTGAATAGCCGAGGAAGCCGGCCGCATAGTGTCCGTCGAGGTTGACTGCCACCTTCGCCAGGTCGGCGGGCACCGCCCCGGCGTAGGCGCCCTTGATGTCGAGTTCCGGTGCGTACTCCGGGGCAAGTTCCGCCGCGGCGGCCGAGGCGCCGCCGCCCTGCGAGTAGCCGGAGATGCCCAATGGTCCAGAGTCGGGCAGATCCGCCTCTGGAAGCCGCTGCGCCGCCCTGAGCGCGTCGAGTACCGCGTGGCCCTCGGCGGCCCGGTTCACGTAGGTGTGCATACCGGGTGTGCCGAGGCCCTCGTAGTCCGTGACCACGACCGCGAAGCCGCGGGTGAGCATTCCCGCGATGGAGGGACCCTCGTACTCCAGCCCAGCGGCGAGTGCCTTGGACGGTGCGCAGTTGTCGCCGACTCCTTGAGTGCCCGGCGCGTAACCGACGATCGGTCGCTCGCCGGTACCCCTCCACGGCACGTCCGGAGTGAGGACCGTACCGGTCACGGCGATCGGATCACCGTGGGTGTCCGTGCTGCGGTACATGATCCGCTGTACCTGCGCAGGTGCCCGGACCAGCTTGACCGGGTCGAGGAAGAACTCCGACGGTTCGCTCCTGATCACGTCACCGGGCTGCCCCGGCGGCAACGGCGAAGGCGGGTCGTAGAAGGATGGCTCGGCGGAAACCGGTGTCGCGACGACCGTGAGCAGGGCGAACCCCACGGCCGTGCTGAGCAGGGCGCCGAGCAGGCGATGGGCACGGCCGGGTGCGCGCATACTTGCTCCTCGATGAGCGTGGTTTTCGACAGAGATGTCGGAAATGTGTCTATGTGAGGTGGCGCACGATGTCAACCCCCGCCCGGCGCCGACCGGGACGGCCTCGGAAACTGCCACAGGAGGAACTGCGCGCGCTGGTGCTGCGTGCGGCGAGAAAGATGTTCGCCGCGCATGGGCAGCATGCGGCCACGATCGAGCAGATCGCTCGAGAGGCCGGGGTGAGCAGGCAGAACGTTTACGAGCACTTCGGTGATCGTGCCGTTCTCTTCGCCGCCGTCGTAGCCGAGGTCGAGGAACTCGCGGTCGCGTGGATGGGAGCTCAGGCGCTCGGCAACACCGAACCCGATCTGCGGGTGTGGGCGCGCGCCAACTTCGCGGCGATGTTCGACTTCGTCGAGGAACACCCCGACGGGCTACCGGTGCTGGAGGAGGCCGAGCGCGGCGGGGATCCGGCGATGACGCGGGTGCGCTCGCAGCTGGCCGGGCTCTACACCGAGGCCAGCAAGAAGCGCTGGGCCGCTTACGGCATAGAACCCGGCCGCACGGATACGGCGCTGGCCGCGATGTACATCGCGATGACCGAGGCGCTGGTCAACCTCACAGGCGACGGCGAACCCCCGGACAGGGAGGCGCTGATCGACCTGCTGACCGAGTTCACCATCGGCGGCGTGTTGCGGCTTTACCAGCACGGAACGGGCATCATCGACCGGCTGCGCTGACCGTCGTGGTCAGCAGCGGTCGAGCATGTCGCCCAGTGCCGACTTCTCCGCGTTGCTGACGGTGAGTTCCCACTTGTGTTTCACCGCGACCCACATGCTGGCGTAGGTGCACCAGTAGCTCGTCGTCGGCGGCTTCCAGTCCTCCGGGGCCTTGTCGCCCTTCTCCTGGTTGACGTTGTCCGTGACGGCGATCAGCTGCGGGCCGGAGAGGTCGTTGGCGAACTCTTCCCGCTTGTCCGTGCTCCACTTGGCCGCGCCGGTACGCCATGCTTCAGCGAGTGGAACGACATGGTCGATGTCCACATCGGACGGCTGTGACCAGGTGGCCCCGTCGTACGCGCTGTGCCAGCTGCCCGAGGTCGGGTAGCAGTCGTTGCCGGTTCGTACGTTCGTGCCGTCGCGCTTGAGGACCACTTCGCGGGTGTTGCAGTTGTCGCCCTGGCTGCCCCAGTGCGGAAACTTGTCCCGGTCGTATCCGGTCATCGGACCGTCTGCGGACACGGTGAGTTCGGCCAGTTGCGCTTCGGCGGTGGGGCCGCTGGGGATTCCCGGCGGTTCGGCGGCGGCGACACCAGCGAGACCCGCGACGAGGAGCGCGGAGACACCGGTGGCGGCGAACGCCCGGCGGACTGTGCGGAACGAGGAGTCGGTGCGGGAGACGTTCACGGCGTGCCTTCTCTCGTCAGGCCGGCGCTTTGGCTGCCGATCCGGCGGTTGGGGACTTTCCGACCTTGAACCAGGAAAGTGACGAACACAACACGAGTGGGTGAATCGGACCAGCACTTTCGTGGGAAAGTGCGCCAACACCTCGCAATTTCCCGGGAAAGTGCGAGCGCCGTGGCGCCGGGATCAGGCGAGACCGCGAACCAGACGCAGGTTTTCGGTGTGGCGGTACCAGGTCCAGCGCTTCATCGGCCGGGAGTACGGCACGCCGTCCGACAGCGGGACCAGCGGGAGGCAGCCGAGCTGGAACGCGCGCGCGGTGAACGTGATACGCCGTTTGAACAGTGCACCCCTGGTCACCTGCACCACGAGTCCGGCGTTGCTGTCGTCCGGCTCGACGGTGATCCCGCGAGCCGCACCGCGTAACGCCACGTCGTCATCGCAGTAGGCCACGCCGCGTACCGGGCCGATCACTCCGCGTCCGACCAGAACCCCGCCTGCGTCGTCGCGGATCAGTGGGACGGGATCCACATCACCGACGAGCGCGAGGTGCAGTGCACGCCGGGGATCGGTCGGCAACGACCAGATCTCCGCGACCGCCGAAGCGGGATCGGCCGGGACGAAACCGAGGGTCGTCGCGGCAAGTTTGTCCTTGCGTAGCAGGCGAAGTGCCACTGCGGCCAGGTCGCTGTCCGTGCCTGCGACGACCAGATGTCCCGCCCCTTCGGCGGTCAGCAGCGGGTCCACGTCGGACTTGCCGGGCCGGGCAGGAAGGTGGTGGACTGGGAGCCCTTCGATGTCGGGAAGCTCCGGCGTGTTCTCACCGCACACCAGCAGCAGTCCGTGCACGTGATCGACCTTCCTGTCCATTTCGTGTTGGCTGATCGCCGGTGCTGATCGCGCGATGTACAGTCATGCACCGGCATTTCCCATCGCCACAATCCTGTCGCCGAACATCCTGGAGTGTCACATGCCGGCCATCGTGCTCATCGGAGCCCAATGGGGAGACGAAGGCAAGGGCAAGGCCACCGACCTGCTTGGCGACCGCGTGCAGTGGGTCGTGCGTTACCAGGGTGGCAACAACGCGGGCCACACGGTGGTGCTGCCCGATGGCCAGGACTTCGCCCTGCACCTCATCCCGTCGGGAATCCTCACGCCGGGGGTCACCAACGTGATCGGCAACGGCGTCGTGGTGGATCCTGCTGTGCTCCTCGACGAGCTGGCCGGGCTGGAGAAGCGCGGAGTCGACACCTCGGGGTTGCTGCTGTCCGCTGACGCGCACCTGATCATGCCGTACCACGTGGCCATCGACAAAGTGACCGAGCGCTACCTCGGCGCGAAGAAGATCGGCACCACCGGACGCGGGATCGGGCCCTGCTACCAGGACAAGATCGCCCGCGTCGGCGTACGGGTGCAGGACCTGCTGGACGAGAAGATCCTCCGGCAGAAGGTCGAGGCGGCCCTGGAGTTCAAGAACCAGGTGCTGGTCAAGGTCTACAACCGCAAGGCACTCGACCCCGAGCAGGTGGCTGACGAGGTGCTGGAGGCGGGCGAGAAGTTCGCCCACCGCATCGCCGACACCAGGCTGCAGCTGAACAAGGCCCTCGAGCGCGGCGAGACCGTGCTGCTGGAGGGCTCGCAGGGCACCCTGCTCGACGTCGACCACGGCACCTACCCGTTCGTCACGTCCTCGAACCCGACCTCGGGTGGCGCGAGCGCGGGCTCCGGCATCGGCCCGGGGCGGATCACCACCGTGCTGGGGATCCTCAAGGCCTACACCACTCGCGTCGGCTCCGGACCGTTCCCGACGGAGCTGCACGACGAAGCGGGCGAGAACCTGCGCAAGTCCGGCGGTGAGTTCGGAGTCACCACGGGACGTTCGCGTCGCACGGGCTGGTTCGACGCCGTGATCGCCCGCTACGCGGTGCGGGTCAACGGAATCACCGACTACTTCCTCACCAAGCTGGATGTTCTCTCCGGTCTGGAAAGGGTTCCGGTCTGCGTCGGGTATGAAGTGGACGGTTTCCGCACCGAGGACATGCCGATGACGCAGACCGACGTGCACCACGCGACGCCGGTCTACGAGGAGCTGCCGGGCTGGTGGGAGGACATCAGCCAGTGCCGCACGTTCGAGGAGCTCCCGGCCAACGCGCGCGCCTACGTCGAGCGCATCGAGGAACTCTCCGGCGCCCGGGTCTCAGCCGTCGGCGTCGGCCCCGGCCGGGAACAGACGATCGTCCGTCACCAGTTCGCCTGACGCCTCCGGAGGAGTTCCCCAATGTGGCTTTCGGGAACTTAGACGTCCCCAATGTGGCATTGGGGAACTCCAACGTCCCGAATGCCACATTGGGGAACTAACCTCAGCGGTCCTGGCGGGCTTCCAGTGCCGTGTCCGGCTGGTCGGCGAAGAGGCCGTCCACGCCTGCCGCGAAGAAGGCTTCGTACTCCGCGAAGGCGTCACCCCACGCGGCCGGGTCGTCCGACGACCGCAGGTTCGCCGGCAGGAACGCGTTCTCGTTGCGGAAGGTGAACGGCACGACCTCGAGTCCCGCGGCGTGCGCGTCGCGCACGAGTGAGCTCGGCGAGGTCAGGTTGCCGTCGGCGTCCCTCGGGATGATCTGGTTCTTCTCCGGCCCGAGGTAGTCGGCGTACCGGGCGATCTCCCGCAGGCCTTCCGGCGTCACCAGGTCGGCATAGGTGCGCGGGTCGTCCCCGGCGACGAAGTCCGCGGGTGCGCCATTGGCGAGTGTCAGCTGCACGAGCGGGACGCGCACCTGCCGGTCCAGTTCCTTCAGGTTGTTCACCTCGAACGACTGGATGATCACCGGCGCGTTGTGCCGATCGAGGCCGTTGCGCTTGAGGATCTCCACCAGCTTCGGCTCGACGGGGTTGCCGATCGAGTCGAAGTACGTGGAGTGCTTCACCTCCGGATACGTGCCGAGGGTGCGCCGCAGCTCCCTGCCGAGGCGCTTCGTGAGATCGAGCACCTCCTGGTACGTCACCACCTCGAACCGGCCGTCGTAGATCGTGTTGTGCGGCCGCAGCTGCGGAATCCGCTCCACCGCGCGCAACGTCTTCAGTTCCGCGAGGGTGAAGTCCTCGGTGAACCAGCCCGTGTGCTCGGTGCCGTCGATGACCTTCGTGGTCTTGCGGTCGGCGAACTCCGGGTGCTCGGCGACGTCCGTGGTGCCGCCGATCTCGTTCTCGTGCCGTGCGACCAGGTGCCCGTCCTTCGTCGGAACCAGGTCGACGTCCACCCAGTTCACGCCCTGGCGATAGGCCAGCTCGTAGGACGCGAGGGTGTGTTCGGGGCGGTATCCCGGCGCTCCCCGGTGTCCGACGATCACCGGCCCATCGTGCCCCTGGCGGGCGGTTGCCCCAGCATCCGGCCCCTTCTCCTTCGCCACGGCCGTGCCCGACACGGTGACCACGCCGAGTACGGCGAGTCCGGTCAGGGCCAGCGCGGCCAGTCTTGTTCGCACCATCGCAGGGAACCTCCAAGCAGGGATCCAGGATCTTCCGGGCAACCCTCACCGCCCAGTGCGTCCGCAGGGCGAAGGAACCAGGTCACCTCGCTGACACCCTGGTAAACGACGAGTGCGCGGAGTCTAGCCAGCCGCGGTATTTCATCGGCGACTTTCCGTAACTGCGGGCTGTACATCAGGGGAACCCGCAGACCGGCTACCGGCACGGGCTACGCTCTGCGCGTGCGTGTCCTGGTAATCGGCTCCGGAGCCCGTGAGCATGCCCTCGTCCTCGCCGCCTCGCACGACCCGGCGGTCACCGCGATCGGCTGCGCGCCCGGCAACGCCGGAATCGCCGCGCTCGCGGAACCACTCGCGGTGGACCAAGCCGACCCCGCCTCGGTCACCGAACTGGCCGTGAGCTGGAAGGCTGATCTCGTGGTGATCGGCCCCGAGGTGCCGCTCGTCGCCGGTGCCGCCGACGCGGTCCGCGCCGCGGGTATCACCTGTTTCGGCCCTTCCGCCGCCGCCGCCCGGATCGAGGGGTCCAAGTCCTTCGCCAAGGACGTCATGGCGACCGCCGGTGTCCCGACCGCGCACAGCGAGATCGTGGACAACCCGGCACATCTCGACGCCGCGCTGCTCCGCTTCGGCCCCACCTGGGTGGTCAAGGACGACGGCCTGGCCGCAGGCAAGGGCGTCGTCGTCACCAAGGACGTCGACGTCGCGCGCAAGCACGCCATCACCCTGCTCGACGGTGGTCATCCTGTGCTGCTCGAGTCGTTCCTGGACGGTCCGGAAGCGTCTCTCTTCTGCCTGGTCGACGGCCGTACCGTGGTGCCGTTGCTGCCCGCGCAGGACTTCAAGCGGGTGGGCGACGGCGACGCGGGACCGAACACCGGCGGAATGGGCGCCTACGCTCCACTGCCCTGGGCCCCCGACGACCTCGTCGAGGACATCGTGCGCACGACCGTGCAGCCGGTGGTGGACGAGCTCGCGAATCGTGGCACGCCGTTCTCCGGGCTGCTCTATGCCGGGCTCGCGCTCACGTCGCAGGGTCCGCAGGTCATCGAGTTCAACTGTCGCTTCGGCGACCCGGAGACCCAAGCGGTGCTCGCGCTGCTGCGAACGCCGATCGCCGGGCTGTTGTCCGCCACCGCCACCGGAACCCTCGCCGAGCAGCCGCCACTGGACTGGGCCGACGGCGCGGCCGTGACCGTGGTGCTGGCGGCCGACGGTTATCCCGGCGTCCCGCGCCCCGGTGACCTCATCACCGGTTCGGAGGCCGAGGGAGTGCTGCACGCGGGCACCCGGCGGCGCGAGGACGGCGCGGTGGTCTCGCACGGCGGCCGGGTGCTCTCGGTCGTCGGCACCGGCGCGGACCTCGAAGCCGCGCGGGCACAGGCCTACGAGCGCGTGGCGAAGGTGCACCTGCCGGGATCGCATCACCGCACCGACATCGCCCTGCGCGCCGTACGCGGCGAGATCGTCCTGCCCGTACCCCAGCACTGAACCGGTTTTCTGGCGAATTCAGACCGCTGTTACACCGGCGTTGGTAACCTCTTCTGGGAACCGGCCGGTTACCGACCGTCAGCGGGGGTGGGCAGATGACAGACAGCGCCGTGAGTTCCGGTAGTGCTCTGTCGACGTACGCGCTGGGTGCGAGCGCCCCCGTTGTCCCCGGAGCCCGTGATATCCAGGTCGAACCGGGCAAGCTCCTCGAGGTCGCTGGCGTGCTCGAGGAGCAGGCCAACGAGTTGCAGGACCGGGTCCGCGCCCAGCTGGGCGCGCTGCGTATCGCACCGCCGTCGGAGGACATCGTCAGTAAGAACGCCATCGAGGCGTGGAACTCGGTGGTGGTCGACGGCGAGGAGTCCTACGAGGCCAGGGTCCGGGCCTACATCGAGGGTTTGCGTGCCCTGGTCGAGCAGTTGCGCGCTGCCAGCGCCGCCTACGAGACCGGCGAGGACGACAAGGCGGCGAGCTTCGGTGACCGGCACGATCCCGGCGCGTAACCAGGTGCTGCTCATGGTGGTGCTGCTGGGACTGTCCGGGTGTGGTTCGACGGAGCCGGGACTGGCCGTCCCCATGCCGGACAGCGCCGGGCCGAGTGAGCCGGTCCAGCGACCGGAGGAACTTCCGCTCGACGACGTCCACCCGTGCTCGCTGCTCAGTGGTGCACAGCTCGACGAGCTCGGGGTGAACAGCAAGCCGAGGCCGGCTGGGCGAGTCTGCTCGTTCGACGTCGACCGTGCCCGGCCGTACTACTCGCACGTGCTGGAGACGATCACGGATGCGGACCTGCACGCCTGGATCGACGGTGCGTACGCGTCCACGACCGTGCGTACCCGTAGCGCGGACGTGGCCGGGTTCCCGGCCCTGACCCGCTTCCGGGAGCGGGGTACTCCTGGCGACTGCGAGACCCTTGTCAGTGTGGCGCGGGGACAGACTCTGCGCTCACAGTTGTATCCGATCACCCGTGACGCCTTCGACCAGCAGGAGCTGTGTGCACTGTCGGCGAAGGCCGCGACGCTCGCGTTGCGGACCCTCCGAGCGAAGGGCTGAGTGAGAGAGCATGAATGGCGTGCCCATCAGCGTTGCCGACATCTCGGCCCTGGTCGACCGGATACGCAGTCACCGGTTCGACGGATACACCGATATCGGCCTCGCTGACGAGATCGACCTGTTCAGGGCGGGAGCGGGCACCGAGGGTCTCGGCGCCGCGGTGGACGCGCTCAAGGCGGTCGGCGACGCGCTGGTGAGCACGGAACGGACACTGCGCGAGGAGTTGGGCAAGCTCGGTGTCGAGTGGCAGAGCGACGCCGGAATCCAGGCAGGCGCCGCGATCGACCGGGAGGCCGCCTTCAGCGCCGACGCGAACGAGAAGGTCAGCCACTCGGCCGAGATGATCTTCGCGCAGGGCGAGGCCTTCAACCGGACACTGCACAAGTTGCCCGACTCGCGGACGCTGCGTGAGGGCGCGGGCGGCTACAGCCTCGGCGACTCTCTGTTCAGTCTGATCGGCTACGAGACCGACCACACGAGGAAGGTGCTCGCCGCGCGAGAGGCCAGGCAACAAGCGCTCGAGGCGCTGAACGGCTACGCCATGGAGAGCGGCGAGAACCTGAGTTCGGTCCAGCCGATGTCGCGGCCGGAGGCGTTGCAGATGAGCGCGGCTCCACGGCTTCCCGGTTCGGTGGATGCCGGCGGCGGGCCGCTGCCGGACACCTCGTCGCCCACCGTCGCCGCCGATGCGGCAGGGGAACAGGGCAGGGCACCTGCCCAAGGACAGGCACCAGCACCACTGCGCGGACCGGCCCCGGTGGCCGAGGCGCCGGCTCCGGCGATGGGCGCGACGTCGCACCCCGCGCCGGCGGCGCGGGGCACGGGAGCTCAGGCCCCTGCGGCCACCGTGCCGAGCGGTACGGCTCCGAGCGCGTCCGCGCCCAGCACCTCCGCTCCTGGCACGAGCGGCACCGGCGGGTTCGCCGGTGCGGTACGGCCAGGCCCGCAGCCCGATCCGGGCCGGGTTCCGGCAGCAGGAGGCGGTTCCGGGGCAGCGGCCCCGCTCGCACCAGGAGCCGCCGTCGGCGGCGTCGCGGGAACGGGCTCAGGCGCGGGTGCCGGGGCCGGATCGTCCTCCGGATCGACGCAGGGCGGTGCCGCGGGTGCCAAACAGGGCCAGCCCAATCCGACCGGCAGGCCCGCAGTTCCCGGCGGCCCCACGGCCACCCCGGTGGGGGGTGTCGCTGGCAAGTTCGTGCCGCAGGCAGGTACCGGAACGCCGGGAGGACAGGCGGCCAACGAGACGCAGCTGGGCAAGGGTAAGTCGTTCGGCTCGGTGCCCCAACCGGCGCAGCAGCCCGGCCCGTTCAGCGGCTCGGTGACCCCGGCGCAGAGTGGCGGCCCTGGCAGGGCGGGCGACCTCAGCGGAGGTATCGCCGCACTCGGTGCGGGCGGAGTCGCGGGCGCACTCAGCGGGCAGGACGAGCGCAAGGGCCGGGGTGTCGGCCGCAGCGCCCCCGGAGCCGCCCGCTCCCCGCATCAGTTGCCCGTCGGCGACCTGCCGGAGGAAGAGGCCAGAGTCTCGCGCAACTCGGAGAAGCTCAACCCCCGAGGCGGCAAGGGACAGAGCAGCTTCATGGAGCGCGCGGCGCCGCAGGACGGGGAGTCCGATGAGGGCCACGTGCGCAAGTTCGGCATCGACGACAGCGACTTGTTCGCCGATCCGCGCATGGTTTCGCCGGACGTGATCACCGGATCAGACACGGATCGGCGCTGAACACCTCGATGACCGAACCGAACGGCAGCGTTGTGCTGTCGGCCCTGGAGCTGGACATGCTGTGGGAGGTCGAACGACTGCCCGACAGGCATCCGGCACTCGACGTCCCGAGCCCCGGCGTCACGCGGAACGAGCGCGCCATGCTCGTCGAGCAGGCGTGGGAGTCCTTGTCCCGGCGCGGGCTCGCGCGCGGCCGCAAGGCCTCCGGCGAACTGATCGACATGCTCAACCTGTTCGCCCACCCCAAAGTCTCGATCGACGTGTGGGTGTGGACCGACAGGGAGATCCGCGGGCTCGCGGTGAGTATCGGTAGCCAGGCCCTGCTGGGCGTGGTCGACGGTGACGAGGTGTGGCTGATCCCGGCTCGGGACGGAGCGCTACCGGAGGCCGCCGTGTCGGTGGCCGGTGAGCTGGCACCCGGCATCGGCCAGTCGGTCAGCGTGCCGTACGAGGTGCTGCGCGACGCCGACGCCGAGGCGCAGGGTGACGTCAAGGCGATGGTACTGGCACTCGAGGATCGCAAGGTTCCGTTGTGGGAGGCGCAGGAACTCGCGGGAATGCTCGTCGGAACCGTCGCGCGTGGACAGTTGGGAGTGCAGAAGTCCATACGCGACGGTCAGCGTAGGGCGGGGAGAGTAGTGGCGTTCCATGACACCGATGCGGGCCGGTACCTTTTTCAGGTGGAGCGCAACGCGGATGGTCAGGATTGGGCGACCATCGCGCCTGCCGACAATGCGCTGCTGGCGCAGCGGGTGTGGGAACTGCTGGACGAGGTGTGATCACCAACGTCCTGCTGGACCATCCCGTCCTGGCCTGGCTGACCTACCTGGTTGGTGCGCAGATCTGTGCTTCTGTGGGCTACCTGCTCGCCCGCTGGCCCGCATTCGGCCCGAGGGTGGCATGGGTGCTCAGCGGCGTCGCGATGCTGCCGATCGGGGCGCTGACACTCGTGCCGACGTCCCGCGTTGTGGAACAGGTCTGTGCGGTCCAGTTCTCTGTTCCGTCATTGGCAGCTGTGGAGAACGTGGCGAACATTGCCCTTTTCGTTCCGTTGGCACTGTTCGCCACCGTGGCGATCCGGCGTCCGGTCGTCATATTGGCGGCAGGCTCGGGATTGTCTCTGATGATCGAGGGGATGCAGGCTCTCATCCCATCGATCGGCCGTTCCTGCGACACGAACGACTGGCTGATGAACACCATCGGGGTGATTCTCGGTGTTCTCGCCGCCGTTGCCGTCATCGCACTGGCGAAAGCGCGCAACGGCACCACCGGAGGTCCTACAGTGGGCCGGGAACCCTGACGGAGGAGCCCACGTCCTATCGTCGGGAGCGCGAAGGGGATGACAAGGCGTGCCGAAATACGAGATCGACGCCATTCGCGGATTGGTGTCCGCCGCGCAGGCGAATTCGGGTGGAATCGGGCAGATCGCGGATGGTTTGCCCAAGGATCTGGACCAGAACGCGTTCGGCGGGATGCAGGCGTCGAAAGACCTCTCCGGCGGAGTCGGCGATTTCATCGGTTCCATGTCGGACCAGTTCGCCCGCGGCGAGATGCTGCTGAACGAGGTCGCCTCGGCGCTGGACAGGATCGCGCAGAGACTCGAGGAGCAGGAAGCGGACTACGGCGACGCCGTGACTCCGCGCGAGGCCTGACGATTCAATCCAGATCCAAGTCCCGCCGAGTCGATCGTGACGCGCGTTGCCAGCAAACACGGAACGGGGGAGAGCAGTGACCGACAGTCCTGGTACCACCGCGATAGCGGATATGGCGGCGCTGCCCGGCCCGGGTGGCGGGAAACTCGGCGAGTTGTACAGCCAGGTCGGCAAGATCAAGAGCGAGGTCGCGACGCAGGCCGCGGAGAGTTTCCGAACGGCCGCGACGAGCGCTGGTGATCGCGGCAAGGCCGTGCAGAATGCGGTGAACGCGGTCGAGGGCAAATGGCAGGGCGAGGCCGCGGAGGCGTTCCTCGGGTACATGAACCGCTTCACCAGGGCGGGCAGCGACATCCAGGCATCCCTGGGCAAGGCCGCGACCTCAATGGACGGTGTGGCCGAGCGTCTGCGACAACTCAAGACCGACGTCGACAAGGCGTTGTCCGACGCGGCCGACGAGGCGAAGCGGGTCAACCAGCAGGCCGAGGACGACATCACGGCGGCGCGGGACAGGCTCGGCGCGGGAGAGCCGCCGGAGAACGTCCCCGACCCCGCACGGATCCGTTCGGCGGCGGACACGCGGCTCAAGGAGATTCGCGACGAGGCCGAGCGCAAGGTCGAGGGCCTGTTGGAGACGGCGGAGGCGGACCTGTCGAAGCTGCTTGGCGGGATCAAGGTCGACCTCGACGGGGACGGCTTCTGCGGTATCCAGCCCCCCGCCTCGGACAGCACAACGGCGTCCAGTGTCGAACGGGTGGGTCCCGCGCCGCGCTCGGCGCCGGAGGTGTCCGGCGGCAGTGGTTCCGGGGGCTCCGGCGGTGGCGGTTCCTACGGTGGCGGTGGTGGTACCGGTGGCGCTCTCGGCCCGAGTGGCCCGCCGTCCAGCGGACCACCCCCCGGAAATGTCGGCCAATGGATCCGCGAGGCCATCAAGATCCTGCAGGCCAACGGAATACCCGTCACCGAGGACAATATCGACGAGATCTGGACGATCATCGAGAAGGAATCCGGCGGAGATCCCCACGCCATCAACAACTGGGATTGCGTGCCGCTGAACACCAAGATCCTGACGAAGCGGGGCTGGCTGAAACACAACGAGGTCGAAGCCGGCGATCACACGATCGGCCACGACCTGGAAACCGGGCGCGGTGAATGGACTCGGATAAATCGAGTGGTGCACTACGGAGACGCGCCCTTGGTCCGAGTCGGTAACTCCCGCTGGCACGCGACGACGACTCCCAACCATCGTTGGCTCGTGGAGGGTGGCGATTCGCGGTTCGTTGCCACCACCGGTCTCGACCGGGAAAGCCGCGTCGTCCTCGCCGCCCCGGCCGGCAACACGTCGAGCCTGTCTGTCACGACGGACGAGGCGGGGATGCTGGGCGAGGTCGCGAGTGCCGGATACTCGACGACCGGATGCCCGGCCGACCTGCTCGCGCGTGCCGGACACCCCCGGCAGGACGCCGTCCGGCAGGTTCTCTCGATGTCGGCTGATCAGCGGACGGCGTGGCTTCAGGCGGTCATGGGTACCGCTGGTGCATCCGCGACGGGTGAAGTACTCGAGGCCGCACTCATCGCCGTTTACCTGTCCGGGGCGCGGCCGGAGGTGTTGCGTCCACGAGCGCCGTCGCTTCCTGACTGGAGTCTGGAAGCGCTGGTGCGCCCGAACAATCCCGTTATCCCGGGCGCGTTCCTCACCACGGAGAGCGCCGGTCGCGGTGACGTCTGGTGCGTGAGCACCGGCTTGGGCACCTGGACGGCGATGGAGGACGAGCACGTATTCCTGACGGGGAACTCCAACGCTGCCAAGGGGACACCGTCGAAAGGCCTGATGCAGTGCATCGATCCGACGTTCCAGGCGCACAAACTGCCGGGGCACGACGACATCTACAACCCGGTGGACAACATCATCGCCGGCGTCCGCTACACCTTTGATCGCTACGGCGGCTTCGAGGGCCACCCGGGCCTCAAGTCCATGGCGGGCGGTGGCGGTTACCAGGGCTACTGACCCCGCACGTCACGCCGTTCTACGCTGATCGCATGGTCGATCCCGTTGCGTTCCCCGGTCCTTCCCGCCGCGCCGACGTCGCCCCCTTCCACGTGATGGAGGTGCTCTCCGCGGCCAAGGCGCGGCAGCGCACTCACGGCGACGTGATCGCGCTGTGCGCGGGGCAGCCGACCGCCGGTGCTCCGCGCCCGGTGCTCGACGCCGCCGAGAAGGCGCTGCGGGAAGGCGATCTCGGCTACACCGTTCAGCTCGGTATCCCGGAGCTGCGCGAGGCGATCGCCGGTCACTATGAGCGGAGTTACGGACTCGAGGTAGACCCGCAGGACGTCATCGTCACCACCGGATCGTCCGGCGGGTTCCTGCTCTCGTTCCTCTCCGCGTTCGAGGCGGGTGACCGGGTGGCGATGGCGCGTCCGGGCTATCCCGCCTACCGCAACCTGCTCGCGGCGCTCGGCTGCGAGGTCGTCGAGTTCACCACCGATGAGAGCACCCGCTTCCAGCCGACGACGGAACTGCTCGACCAGTTAGGGCCGATCAGCGGCCTCATCGTCGCCAGTCCCAGCAATCCCACCGGCACGACACTCGCTCCCGGCGAGCTCGCCGCGATCGCCGGCTGGTGCTCCGCGCGGGGCGTGCAGCTGGTCAGCGACGAGATCTACCACGGCATCTCCTACGGCACCGAACTCGCCAGCGCATGGCAGAGCTCGCGGGAGGCGCTCGTACTTGGCTCGTTCTCGAAGTACTTCGCCATGACCGGCTGGCGGCTGGGCTGGATGCTGGTGCCCCAGCGGCTGCATCGGGCGGTGGACGTTCTGACCGGCAACTTCAACATCTGCGCACCCGCGCTCGCCCAGCGCGCCGCGGTGGCCGCCTTCACCGCCGACTCGTACGCCGAACTCGACGGGCACGTCGAGCGGTACCGGAAGAACCGGGACCTGCTGCTCGGTGGCCTGCGGGAGATCGGGCTGGATCGGGTGGCGCCGGTGGACGGGGCGTTCTACGCCTATGCCGACGTTTCCGCGCACACCTCCGACAGCCTGAGCTGGTGCCAGCGTCTGCTGGCGGACACGGGGCTGGCCATCACACCCGGCATCGACTTCGATCCCGGAGAGGGCGGCAAGTTCGTCAGGTTCTCCTTCGCCGGATCCGAGTCGGAGGTGGCGGAGGGTGTGCGCAGGCTCGGCGCTTGGCTCTGACCGGTCTGCACCGCCGTAGAGAATCGGGGTAACCCGGAGATCTCCCTGAGGATCGCCGGAGAAACGAGCTTTACCGGCCACGGCGTGACAGCCTGGAGACAGCGGCACACCGAATCGGAGGAAGACCATGTTCTGGAAGATCGTCGGGGCCCTGATCGCCATCTGGCTGGCGTTCACCGTGCTCGGATTCGTGATCAAGGGTCTGTTCTGGCTGGCGATCATCGGTGGCGTGCTGTTCGTCGGCACCGCTGCCTACGGAGCCATCAAGGGTAAGAACGACCCCAAGCGGCTACGGTCGTGAACACTGGCGCGGTGATCCTGTCGATCGTGCTGGCCTCGGTGTTTCTCGGGGCAGGTGGCGCGAAACTGGCCGGATCCAAGCCGACGAACGAGGCGGCCGCACACCTCGGCGTACCCCGCGGGCTCGACCTGACCATCGGTGCGCTCGAGGTCGCCGCGGCGGTCGGCCTGATCGTCGGGTTCTGGGTGGGCTGGCTCGGGGTCGCCGCATCGGTCGGGCTGGTGCTGATGATGATCGGTGCCGTGCGCTTCCATCTGCGGGCCGGGGACTCGGTGCAGAAGTTCAGCCCACCAGCCGCACTGGGGGTGCTGGCGGCGATCAATGCGGTTTTGCTGATCGCGTAGCGAAACGGCTCAGGCCGGGCGCAGGAACGTCAGCGCGGTGCTCGCGCCGGTCCAGCGCTCGGCCCGCAGCCCTGCCGCCCTCGCTCCGTCTATATTGGACTGTCGATCGTCGACGAACAGGCAGTCCTGTGGCCGCGCACCGATTCTGGTCATGAGGACGTCGAAGATCGCGCGATCCGGCTTGGCCAGGCGTAGGTCCCCGGAGAACACCAACTCGCGAAAGTGCCGCGTCCAGTCCTGGCGTTCGGCGAACCGGGCGAACGACACCGGAGCGTTGGACAGCAGCGCCATCCGCGCCCCGGTCTCGGACAGTGTTTCCAGGAGCTCGAGGGCCGGCTGCTCGGTTCGGGACCAGCCGAGGATGTCCAGCTCGGTCAGCTCGTCGGATGTCGCGCGATCGATGCCGACCCCCACCCGCTGCCCAACCGCTCGCCAGTAGTCCAGATCGGTGCAGCCGCGATCGTATGCGCTTCGCGCCGCCCAGTACGCGGGTTCGAACTCCGAAGCGGGCACGCCGAGCCGCTGCGCGAGCGCGGGCAGCTTGTCCGTCCTGGCGCTGATGACTTCGCCGTAGTCGAAGACCAGCCACTCGTTCCGGGTCATGCGAGCGCCGTCTTGATGCGTTGCAGGGCTTCTTCGATATCGGTGGCCGAGACATCGCGGTGGGTCACGAACCGCACCTTGCCCGCCATCGGCAGCGTCCGGATCCCGATGGATTCCAGCGCGTACAGGGAGCGCTGAACGTCGGCGACACCGGCCAGGACGATATTCGTCTCCGGCGTCTCGACCTGCCAGCCGAGTTCGGCAAGGCCCTCGGCCAGCCGCCGCGCGTTCTCGTGATCGGAGTGCAGGTCGCTCATCTGGTCCAAGGCCACGAGGCAGGCCGCGGCCAGCACTCCCGACTGGCGCGTCCCGCCGCCGAGCATCTGCCGCATCCGTTTCGCCCGCTCGATGAATTCCGCACTCGCCGCGAGCACCGAGCCGACCGGGGCGCCGAGGCCCTTGCTGAAGCAGGCGGCGACCGAGTCGACGCCAACGGTGAGTGCCGCGGGTGGCAGGTCGAGGGCGGTCGCGGCGTGCCAGATACGGGCGCCGTCGAGGTGTACTCGCAGCCCGGCTTCCTTCGCGGTGGCCGCCAGTTGGGCGTGTTCGTGGGGCGGGGTGACGGCTCCGCCCGCCGCGTTGTGTGTGTTCTCCAGGCAGAGCAGGGTGGTGCGCAGGGTGTAGTAGGGGCCGTCGGCGGGGCCCACCGCGCCGCGCAGCGTGCCCGGCGTCGGGCGGCCCGGGCCCGCGTCGTGCTCGAGTGGAGCCGGCATCCCGCCTGCCAGCCATGCCGCTGAGCCCAGTTCGTTGACGAGGACATGGGCGTCGCGCGGGGCGAGGAAGCGATCGCCCCTGGACAGGTGCAAACTCAGCGCGATGAGGTTGGCCATCGTGCCGCTGGGTGTCCACAGCGCCGCGGGCATGCCGAGTAGTGCGGCTGAGCGCTGTTCCAGCTCCTGGACCGTGGGGTCGCCGTCGAGGACATTGTCCCCCACCTCGGCTCTGGCCATCGCCGCTCGCATCGCGTCGCCTGGACGGGTGACAGTGTCGGATCGAAAGTCGATCACGGAAGCGGCAGTTTTGGTCACGGTCAGATCACATCACAGGACTGTTTGCGCTTTCAACCGCCGTTTGCTCCGCAGATTTTTCTGCGGCGATCTCGTTCGGTGTGCAACCGTGGACGTCCCCACTTCCGTCCTTCACCCGGACGACCAAAGCGAGCGGAGAGCCAACCGCGTGGACCAGCGCGACGAGCAGGAGTTCGCGGAGTACTTCGCCGCACGGCGGGACTCCGTGCGCAGGACCGCGTACATGCTGTGCGGTGACTGGCACCGCGCGGACGATCTCGCGCAGATGGCTTTCGTCGCGCTGCACCGGAAGTGGCGCAAGATCCGCGACCGGTCGGCGACGGATGCCTATGTGCGGAAGACGCTGGTCAGGGCCTCGATCGACGAGTCTCGCCGGCCATGGCGAAGGGAACGACAGACGGAAACGATGCCCGAGCAGGTCGTCGAGGGCGAGCACCTCGACGACCGGGTCGCGACCAGGCAGGACCTGCTCGCGGGACTGCGCAAGGTGCCACCGAAGCAGCGGGCGGTACTGGTCCTGCGCTACTTCGAGGGGCTCGATGTGGCCGCGGTGGCCGGCACCCTCGGCTGCAGCGAAGGCAACGTGAAGAGCCAGACGGCGCGAGGGTTGGCGAATCTCCGAGTGGTGCTGGAGGAGGTGGAAGCGCATGGATGACCGCGAGCTGGAGACCCTGTTCCGGGACGCTCCCGGCGAGCCGCCTGCGCCCACCTTCGACGTCGGCGACATCGCCGCGCGCTCCAAGCGGGCTACGGCCCGTAAGCAGAACATGATCGTTCTGGCATGCAGCTTTGGTGTACTCGTACTTGCCGGTCTCGGCACGCTCGGTGTAGTGCTGAACAGTGGACTCCCCGAGGACACTGCGAGCGTCGCGGGCGGTGCGGTTTCCGACAACGCGACCAAGTTCGACGCTCAGGAGCAACCCGGGGACGTCCCAGGGCGTCTTCCCAACGCGGGGACACCAGAAGGCTTCCCGGACGCGTCGCCCAAGCAGGGGGGCGACGCGTCAGGGGAGAGCACCTCAGGGTGCGATCAGGTTGATCGGGAGCTCGCCATCGCCCTCGCTGGCGAGCTCCCGATCGCCGTCACCTCCGATGCGCAGCCGGGTCGGCTCTGCGCACCCGGCTGGCGCTCCGCCGGATTCCACGTCGAAGACGGCAGCGCATCGGGCACCGTCTCGGCGACGGTCGTTCCGGCGGGCAGCGCGATCCAGCTGGCCGAGCAGCCGCGTGGAACCGCGATCGTTGAGCGTCCCGCTGCGTCGGGCAGCACGGTCGTCGTGCTGAGCATCCCCGACCCGGGGTCGAAGGCCCCAGTAGCCGATACGGTGGAGTCCATCGCGGCCAAGCTCGCCGCCAGGTACTGACCTGGCAGGATGTTCGGAATGAGCGACCGGCACCGAGACCATGTCGGGTATGGCACTGAGCGATGTGGAGCCTGCCGGCGTGTGAGGCAAGGGATATGAGCGACCGGCACCGAGACCATGTCGGGTATGGCACTGAGCGATGTGGAGCCTGCCGGCGTGTGAGGCAAGGGATATGAGCGACCGGCACCGAGACCATGTCGGGTATGGCACTGAGCGATGTGCAGCCTGCCGGCGTGTGAGGCAACAGGCATGAGCGCTCCTGCCAGCACTCCCAAGGGGGAGCGCAGGCGCGCGGCACTGGTGGCCGCGGCCGCCGAACTGCTCACCGAAGGCGGCTTCGACGCCGTTCGTCACCGGGCGGTGGCTGAACGGGCCGGGTTGCCGTTGGCGTCGACCACGTACTACTTCGACTCCCTCGACGATCTGGTGACGGCGGCAGTCGAACACCAGTCGCGCGCCGAGCTCGACCAAGGCCGTCAGTGCCTGGACGACCTGGTGACCAGGAACCGCGGCGTCGACGCCCAGGTGGACCTCGTGCTCGAACTACTACTCGGCCCGCAGCACGACGATCGTGCGGCCGATGCCGAGGCGGTGCTGCTGCGGTACGAGCGGCTGGTGGCGACCGGCCGCCGCCCTTACCTCCGGCCGCTGATGCGCACCCTGAGCGCCGAGCTGAACGAGCTGCTCACAGAGATCTTCGCCCGGTCGGGCAAGTCTGTCGGCGCAGCCGAACTCGAACGGCTCATCGCACTGGTCGACGGTGCCGTGGTCAACGCACTGGTGGCGGTGGACCCCGAGCCGAGGACGGCCGCGGCCAGGATGCTGCGCATAGCACTGACCTGAGCAGGGTTTACGCTGTTGCGCCGTGAGTGAGAAACCGCGAATCCCGAACGTGCTCGCCGGCCGCTATGCCTCTGCCGAACTGGTGGCGCTGTGGTCGCCGGAGCGCAAGGTCGTGCTGGAGCGGGAGCTCTGGCTAGCCGTCCTGCGCGCGCAGAGCGAGCTCGGGGTCGAGATTCCGGCCGGGGTGCTCGCCGACTACGAGCGTGTGCTGGAACAGGTGGATCTGGACTCGATCGCGGCGCGCGAGCGGGTCACCCGGCACGACGTCAAGGCGCGGATCGAGGAGTTCAACGCGCTGGCCGGGCACGAACACGTGCACAAGGGCATGACCTCGCGGGACCTGACCGAGAACGTCGAACAGTTGCAGGTCCGGCGCTCGTTGGAGCTGGTGCGTGGCCGGGTGGCCGCGGTGCTCGGCAGGCTTGCCGTGCTGGCCGCCGAGTACGGCGACCTCGTGCTGGCCGGTCGCTCGCACAACGTCGCGGCGCAGGCCACCACGCTCGGCAAGAGGTTCGCGACCTCGGCCGACGAGCTACTGGTCGCCTTCGACCGGCTGGACGAGCTGGTCGCGCGCTATCCGTTGCGTGGGATCAAGGGTCCGGTCGGTACCGCACAGGACATGCTGGACCTGCTGGGCGACGAGGCCGCGCTGGACAGCCTGGAGCGCAAGGTCGCCCAGCACCTCGGTTTCGAGCGGGTGCTGACCAGCGTCGGCCAGGTGTACCCGAGGTCGCTTGACTTCGACGTCGTGTCGGCGGTGGTCCAGGTCGCGGCCGCGCCGTCCAGCCTGGCCACGACGATCCGGCTGATGGCGGGCAACGAGCTGGTCACCGAGGGCTTCAAGCCCGGCCAGGTCGGCTCCTCGGCGATGCCGCACAAGATGAACACCCGCTCCTGCGAGCGGGTCAACGGGCTCGCCGTGGTGCTGCGCGGTTACCTGTCCATGGTCGGTGAGCTCGCGGGCGACCAGTGGAACGAGGGCGATGTGTCCGACTCGGTGGTGCGCCGGGTCGCGCTGCCGGACGCGTTCTTCGCGCTCGACGGGCTGTTGGAGACTTTCCTGACGGTGCTGGCCGAGTTCGGTGCCTTCCCCGCGGTTGTCGACCGCGAACTGGCCCGCTACCTGCCGTTCCTCGCGACGACGAAGGTGCTGATGGCCTCGGTCCGCGCTGGTGTCGGCAGGGAGACCGCGCACGAGGCGATCAAGGAGAACGCCGTCGCTGTCGCCCTCGCGATGCGCGAGCAGGGGCAGGTCGACAACGATCTGCTGGACCGGCTTGCCGCCGACGAGCGGGTGCCGCTCGACCACGCGGAACTCGAGAAGCTGCTCGCCGACCGGATCTCGTTCACCGGCACCGCGGGACGACAGGTCGCCGCCGTGGTCGCGCGGGTCGAGGAGGTCCTCAAGCGCTTCCCCGAGGCCACGAACTACGCCCCGCAGCCCATCCTCTGATCGCACTTTCCCGGGAAAGCGCGGGGCGGTAAGCCCGTGACCTGGGGCCCGCAGGGCCCAACCTCGCGCTTTCCCGGGAAAGTGCGAGGTCTTGAGCCGGGGCAGGGCGTGACCTCGCTCACCTGAGCGCTCACTATCTGAGATCGAGTGGATTGCGGCGCGGTGCTCTGGAAGCATCAACGCCGTGGTGACGCAGGTGGCTATCGTCGATCGTGTCGCGCTGGTACAGCGCAGGCACATCGATCTGCTGCGCGTCAGCTCGGCGCTGTGCCGATTTTGCTGATCCGCTGATGTAGCGCGTCCGCGCGCTTTCCAGCGGTCTAGCCCGGTCTGGTTACTTCCACCGCCGCGGCCGCCCCTGGATGTGCGGCCGGCCCTGACTCCCGAGGTCCGCATGCACACTCTCGTCCTGTTCGGCCTGGCAGGCTTCCTCGCGCAACTCGTCGATGGCTCACTCGGGATGGCTTTCGGCGTCACCGCGACCACGACATTGGTCACCGTTGGCACCGCGCCCGCGGTGGCTTCCGCCGCGGTGCACCTCGCCGAGGTCGGTACCTCGCTGGCTTCCGGCTTCTCGCACTGGCGCTTCCGCAACATCGACTGGCGAACGGTGGGCATCCTCGCGCTGCCCGGCGCGATCGGCGCTGTGCTCGGCGCCTACGTGCTGACCTCACTCAGCTCGACCTCCGCCGCCGTCTGGATCACCACAGTCCTGTTGGTGCTCGGGCTGTACGTGCTGATCCGGTTCGCCTTCCTCAAGCTGGGCAGCCTGATCACGACGAAGCGCCCCGGCGCCCGCTTTCTGGGGCCGCTGGGGCTGATCGCCGGATTCATCGACGCCAGCGGTGGCGGCGGCTGGGGTCCGGTCGCCACGACGACGCTGCTGTCGTCCGGCAGGCTGGAGCCCCGCAAGGTCGTCGGTTCGGTGGACACGTCCGAGTTCATCGTCGCGCTGGCGGCGAGCGTCGGCTTCTTCTTCACGCTCTCGCAGGAGCACCACCTGAACTACACGGTGGTGGCCGGGTTGATGATCGGTGGCGTTATCGCCGCGCCGTTCGCGGCCTGGCTGGTCCGCAGGATGCCGCCGCGGGTGCTCGGCGCAGCTGCGGGCGGGATGATCGTGTTCACCAACGCCCGTTCGCTGCTCATCGCGGCAGGCGCCGGAACCACGCTGATCGTCGTGATCTACGTGGCGATCGTCGCACTGTGGGGTGCCGGGCTGTTCGCCGCGATCCGCTCGGTCCGGGAGGAGAAGCGGGTCAACACCCTCGCCGGCGAGGACGACCCGAAAGCCTCCACCGCCCGGTCCCTCTCCTCCTGACCCGCGCGCCTCACCTCCAGGGCTTGGGACGCCTGCAAGTACACCCAAGCAAGATCCACATCGGCTTTAACCGCAGCCAAGTGGCGGGGCGATGGGCGTGGGTTGGTGGTAGAAAACTGCGAAGTTGACCTTGCTTGGGTGTACTTGCAGGCGCACCAATGGTGAGGGGGCTGGGACTGGGGTGGGTCTCGCAGCGGCGGGAGGGCGCCCTGAGGTGTTGGGGTGGTTTCGCTGGGGCGTCACCTCGGGGAAATGCGGCGGCCACTCCCGTCGGGCCTACTGGGTGGCGTGGACGCACGTTTGCTCGTCTCACTGTCCGGCATCAACTCCCGATCACTGCAGCGCTGCGCCGAGCTGGCCACGGAGCTGGACCAGCGGCAGGTACCGCTGTCCATGCTCGCCACTCCGAACACCGCCGAGCCCGACGCCACAGCATGGATGCGCACCCGTGCCCGCGCCGGCGACGACGTCCTGCTGCACGGCTACGACCACCGCGTCACCCCGACGCATACGGTCCGGATCGGCCGTAAGGCGGAGTTCGCCGCGCTGCCTGCGCACGAAGCCCGGCTGCGGCTGATCGCGGCGACCTCGGCCCTGGAACGCACCGGCCTGCGGGCCGACGGATTCGCCCCGCCGCGCTGGCTCGTCTCCCGCGGCACCCTGGACGCACTGCGCGAACGCGGGTTCTCGCTGTGCGCCGACCTGTCGGCGGTCCGGATCCTGCGCACCGGCGAGGTCCACCGCGCGCGGGTACAGGGATTCGGCGGTCAGCGTCAGCGCACGGAGACCGTCCGCTGCTTCGCGCTGGTACTCAGCGCCGCCCGCTCGGCCCGCCGTGGCGGCCTGGTCCGGCTCGGCGTCGACGCCGCCGATCTGGCGCACGCCAGCAGGCGCCAGGCGTTTCTCGATGCCGTCGACATCGCCCTCGAGGCGGGAGCGCGCGGTGCGACCTATTCGGCTACAGCCGCGCGTACTCGCCGCGTGGCAGCACCCTGACCTCGGTGCTTTCGGGCGCGAGATTGGTGAACAGCCCGTAGTGCATGGCGGGGTTGGCGAGCACCGCCTCGTGGATCGGCACGGCGAGTCGTGGCCCGACCGCGCGCAGGAAGTTCACCGCCTCACTCGCCTTCAGCCACGGCGCGCCGGTGGGCAGGCCCAGCACGTCGATCTGCTGCTCCGGAACATGGAACGAGTCGCCGGGGTGATAGAAGGCGCCGTCGCCGAACACGAATCCGACGTTGGGCACCACCGGGATGTCGGTGTGGATCACCGCATGCCGCCCGCCGACGGTGTTCACCTCGGTTTCGCCGATGGTGAGCACGTCGCCCGCGTGTGCGGTACGAGCGGGTAGCCCGAGCTTCTCGACCGTCTCGGCCGTACCGGGGTCGGTGATCAGTTCGGCGCCCGGATTCGCGGCCAGCAGCGCGGGCAGGCGTTCGGAGTCGATGTGGTCGAAATGCTGATGCGTGATGAGGACCGCGTCCAGCTCCCGCTCGTTCTCGAAGCCTGCGGAGAACGTACCGGGGTCGACCAGTATTCGGGCGCTGTCCGTCTCGAGCAGAACGCAAGAATGTCCGAAGTGGACGATACGCATCTGTTCTCCCTGCTACGGAGGCATGTTCATCAAGGCTACGTCCAGGGTGCCGAGCCGTCGAGGAGTGCGTCCCCGAGTGGGGTACGGCGATACAGCACGCCACGGCCGCTCCGGCTCGCCGTCAGCAGCCCCGCGTCGCGCAGGGCGGTCAGGTGCTCGGAGACCGTGCTCGGGGCGAACCCCAACCTGCCGGCGAGGGCGGCCGTGGTGGCCGGCGCGTCCAGTGCGTGCAGCAGCGTCGCCTTCGTCCTGCCGACCACCGCCGTCAGCGCGGCGTCCGGGGCAGGTCGCGACGACCACAACTCGGCCACTCCCCGCGCGGGATAGAGCACCGACGGCTGCCACGGAGGCACCATCATCACGCCCACTCTCGGCCAGGCGAATACGCAGGGCAGCAGGGCGAGCCCGCGCTCGTCCAGTTCGAGCCGCGCGCGGCTGCGGCTTTCGACGGCCAGCACCGCACCGGCCAGCCGGATCTGTGGATGGAGCCCGGCAAGGGCGAGCGCCGTACCGCCCTCGGCGAGCCTCGCGGACCGATACGCGATGTCGGCGGCGAGCGTCTCCCGGATCTTCGGCCAATGCGGTGCGACGAGTTCGGCCCACACGAGCTCCAGCTGGTCGGCGAGCAGATCGCGGGCCCGCTGTGGATCGTCCGGCAGCGCGCCGAGATCGGCATCGACCATGGCAAGTTCGGTGGCGACCTGTTCGGCAGGTGTCCTGCGGACCTCGGCGAGTTGCGCCTGTGCGGTGGTGCGGGGTCCGGAAGGGGGTGGGCTGAGGAAGTCGGTGATGTAGTGCCGTGCGCCGAGTACCAGCCGCAGTTCGCCGATCGGCAACGTGCTTGCCCTGCGCGCGGCTTCGGTCAGCCAGGGCAGATGCGCCGGGTGCCCACGCAGGCCGAACAGTGTTTGCACCGCGCCCAGCGCTTCCTCCAACGGCGAGATCGCGAACCGCACACGGTTGGTGCTCGCCCGCGTGAGGACCAGTTCGATCACGCCGACCACCGCCGTCCAATTCGGCCCTGCCCGAATCAGTATCGCGCATCATCGCCGCGCCGCAGAGTTCGTCCATGACGACGATCGACCACGCCGGCCCCACCGGCCTCCTACGGCATGTCGGGTACTGGCGCTGGTCCGCCGGGGTCCAGCTCGCACGGCTGCCCACCACGATGGCCCCGCTGGCGTTCACCGTGCTGACCACCGCCACCACGGGTTCCTACCGCCTCGGTGGCGTGATGATGTCGGTGTTCGTGGTGGCCGAACTGCTCGGTGCCGTTCCGGCAGGCAGATTTCTCGACCGGATCGGTGCGGGCAGGGGCATCGTGCTGATGCTGGTCGCCGCCGCGACGGGGCTCACCGCGCTCGCTGCTGCAGCCGCGGCGGGGGCGTCACCGATCGTGCTACTCGTACTGGTGGTCGTGCCCGGTGTCGTGGCAGGCGGGCTCTCGGGCGGCTTCCGCACCCTCCTCGCGGGAACCGTCGACGATGCGCTGCTGCCGAGGGCGATCGCGGTGGACGCCATGTTGATGGAGGCCGTGCTCATCGGTGGCCCCATGCTGGTGGTGCTGCTGAATCTGGTGGACTCGCTGCTGCCGCTGGCCGCGATGGCCGTGGTCTACCTGCTCGCGGCCACCTGCGCGCCCCGCACGGTCACGGTGCGGGTGGAGCAACCGGCGCAGCGCCCCAAGCTGCCGATCGGCGCGGCGGCGTGCTGGCTCGCGTGCCTGTTCTCCATCGGGCACCTGTTGTCCACGGTCGAGGTCGCTCCGCTGCCGCTGGCGCAGCGCCTGGGTGCGGGGGAAGCGGCGGCGGCCCTGATCGTGGCCGTGTTGTCCGGCGCGAGTATCGGCGGCAGCGCGTTGTTCGCCTGGCGCGGCCGCACCACCAGGGCCTCGGCGATCGTTTTTCTCTGCGGGTTCGTCGTGGGCGGGGTGCTGGCGGCGATCGGGCACGGCTGGCCGGGCCTGCTGGCTGGGGTGGTGCTCATCGGCGTATGCGTCGGGCCGTTGCTCACGGTGGCGTCGGTGCGATTGCAGCGGCTGTTGCCGGCGGGGCGGCGGTCCGAGGGCTTCTCGGTGGCCTTCGCGGTCAACGCGTCCGGTTTCGGAATCGGTTCACTCACCGTCGGACTGCTACCGCTGCACCTGGCCCCGTTGCTCGGCGCGGGTAGTGCGGCGCTGGCCTGTGCCATTCTGGTGGTACGCCCTTCCTGACAGCCTGTTGGCAGCTTGTCAGTAAGGCCTTAGTCTGGCCTAGCAGCCGAGCCGATGGAGGCATGCCTGATGACCCGCATCGTGGAACCCGCCGAGCAGCCCACACCGGAGGCGGCCGCCCCGGCCAGGGAGACGTTCGACTCGCTCAATCCGGCGACCGACGAGGTCGTGGGCACGTACCCGGTGCACACCGCCGAGGAGGTCGAGCAGGCCGTTGCCCGCGCTCGCGAGGCCGCGCTGTGGTGGGACTCGCTCGGTTTCGACGGCAGGGCCGAACGGCTGCGCCGGTGGAAGGGCGTGCTGGCGCGACGGCTCGCGCAGCTGTGCGACGTCGTGCACACCGAGACCGGTAAGCCGCACGGGGACGCACAGCTGGAGGCCGTGCTGGCCATCGAGCACATCGCCTGGGCGAGCAAGAACGCGCGCAAGGTGCTCGGCAAGCAGCGAAGGGCCGCGGGCCTGCTGCTGTCCAACCAGGCGGCGAGCGTGGAGTACCAGCCGCTCGGCGTCGTCGGCGTGATCGGACCGTGGAACTACCCGGTCTACACGCCGCTGGGTTCGGTCAGCTACGCACTGGCAGCGGGCAACGCGGTCGTGTTCAAGCCGAGCGAGTACACCCCCGGCGTTGGCAAATGGCTCGTCGACGCGTTCAACGAGGTGGTGCCAGAGCACCCGGTGCTGCAGCTGATCACCGGCTTCGGTGCGACGGGTGCGGCACTGACCAAATCCGGGGTGGACAAGATCGCCTTCACCGGATCGGCCGCCACCGGCAAGAAGGTGATGGCCTCGGCCGCCGAGACGCTGACCCCGGTCATCATCGAGGGTGGTGGGAAGGACCCGTTGCTGGTCGATGCCGACGCCAACCTGGACGCGGCGGCGGACGCCACCGTCTGGGGCGCGTTCTCCAACTCCGGACAGACCTGTGTGGGTGTCGAGCGGGTGTATGTGCACGAGCAGGTACACGACGAGTTCGTCGCCAAGGTCGTCGAGCGGGCGAAGCAGGTGCGGGCGGGAGCGGATCCCGGTGCGCAGTACGGGCCCATGACCATGCCGAGCCAGATCGACGTCGTCCGCAGGCACATCGCCGACGCGCTCGCCAAGGGCGGCAGGGCTCTCGTCGGCGGTGCCGACGCCGTCGGCGACCGGTACGTGCAGCCGACCGTGCTGGTCGACGTGCCGGAGGACTCGATCGCCGTGCGCGAGGAGACATTCGGTCCCACCGTCACCATCGCCAAGGTGCGCGATATGGACGAGGCGATCGAGAAGGCCAACGACTCGACGTTCGGGCTCGGCTCGACGGTGTTCTCCAAACGGCGCGGCATGGAGCTCGCCCGCCGCCTGCGCACCGGGCAGACCGCGATCAACGCGCCCCTGTCCTTCGCCGGGATCGCGTCACTGCCGTTCGGCGGGGTCGGCGACTCGGGCTTCGGCCGGATCCACGGCCCGGAGGGCCTGCGCGAGTTCGCCAGGGCGAAGTCGATCGCCAGGCAGCGCTACACCGCACCGCTGGCACTGACGACGTTCAGCCGTTCGGAGAAGACCGACGCCCTCGTCGGCAAGCTGATGGCCGTGATGCACGGCAAGCGCTGATTCCAGCGCCGCCTGCGGTGTGTTGGGGTTCCCCAATGTGGCATTGGGGAACTCCAACGTCCCTAATGCCACATTGGGGAACCCCCCGGCCCGCCGGAATCAGCGGCCGCGGATGAGGTCGGCGGCCTTCTCCGCGACCATGATCGTGGGTGCGTTGGTGTTACCGCGCGGCACCACCGGCATCACCGAGGCGTCGACCACGCGTAGCCCGTCCACCCCTCGGACGCGCAGCGCGGGATCGACGACGGCCTGCTCACCGCTGCCCATCGCGCACGTGCCCACCGGGTGGTAGAGGGTCTGGGTGCACTGGCGCACGTGCTCGGCCAGCGCCGTGTCGTCCGGGTCGGCCATCGAGGGCAGGAACGGCTTGTCCAGGAATCGGGCCAGCGGCCCGGTGCGCCCGATCTCCATCAGCGTGCGGATCCCCGCGAGTGTCGCCTCGAAGTCGGCTGGCTCGCTGTAGTAGGCGGGGTCGATCTCCGGGCGCCACTGCGGGTGCGCCGAGCGCAGTCGCAGCCTGCCGCGGCTGGCCACGTCGACCAGCGTCGTCGCGGAGGTGAACCCGGGGACCGTTGGCTCCCGGAAACCGTTGTCGTAGAACAACGTCGGCGCGACGTGGAACTGCATGTCGGGGGCGTCGAGACCGTCTACTGTAGACATGAAACCGCCCGCTTCGCCGACGTTGGAGGCAAGTGGGCCGCGTTTGGTGAGCTGCCAGCGCAGCATGCCGACCGGTGTCGCGGCGTCGACGAGGTCCGTGGTGTCGCGTGTGGACCAGATAACCGGTGTCGCCGGATGGTCGTGCAGGTTCTCGCCGACGCCTGGCAGGTGCACGGCCACGTCGATACCGTGCTCGCGAAGATGCTCGGCAGGGCCGATGCCGGACAACATGAGCAGCTGGGGTGAGTTGACCGCCCCGCCGCAGAGGATCACCTCGGTACCGGCGTGCGCGGTTTGCTCCGTTCCGCCATGTAAGAAGGACACGCCGGTGGCCCTGCCATCGGTCACCAGCACCCGGGTGGTCTGTGCGTGGGTACGCACGGTGAGGTTCGGGCGTTTCATCGCCGGCCGGAGGTACGCGTCGGCCACCGACCAGCGCCTGCCTTTGCGGCAGGTCACCTGGTACAGCCCCGCACCGTCCTGCGACTCTCCGTTGAAGTCGTCGTTGCGCTTGAGGCCGTGTGAGACGGCGGAGTCGACCCACGCGTTCGAGAGTTCGTGGGTGAAGACGCGGTCCTCGACATGCAGAGGGCCGTCCGTGCCGTGCAACGGGCCGCCCAGCCGGGTGTTGCCCTCCGCGCGCATGAAGTAAGGCAGCACGTCGGCGTATCCCCAGCCCTCCGCGCCATGCGCGTCGCGCCAGCCGTCGTAGTCGGCGCGATTACCGCGGATGTAGATCATCGCGTTCATCGACGAGCAGCCGCCGAGCATCTTGCCGCGTGGCCAGTAGGCGGAGCGGCCGAGGTGTTTCTGTTCTGTGGTCTCGTAGTTCCAGTCCCATTGGGTCTTGAACAAGGAGGCGAAGGCCGCTGGGATGTGGATCTCGTCGGCGGTGTCCTCGCCGCCCGCCTCCAGCAGCAGCACTCGTGCCGATGGATCCTCGGTCAGGCGGTTCGCCAGCACGCATCCGGCGCTGCCCGCTCCGACGATCACGTAGTCCCAGTCCTGATCGGCCACGATGCCTCCTGGTATTGGCGCTGCGTCAACGACCGATGATGACCGAAGACACATACTCAGGCCAAGGGTGTCATGTCCGGACTGCTCCGTCTGCCTGAATCTGCGGTGTTCGAGCAACTCACTCGCAGTCACGTCCGTCTACCTGACGTCGCGCCTGAGAGGTGCGTGCGTCGGTCGCGGCGGGTGGCTTGTCGGGGGGCTACCCGCCGCGGCCGTGTGAGGCCGCCGAGCCCGCTCCCGCAACGCTCGGTTAGGCTCAGTAAGGGTTGTGCACAATGCGGTCGACAGGGGTCGGCCGGAGCTTGCGGAGGCCGGCTCGTGGCGGGCGTATGCAGGTGAGACTCCAGCGGCAGGCGAACCAGCGGCTGTGCATTACCCGACTTTGAACAAGACACAGTAAGTACCGCCGACCTGCACAGACGAGGGAGCAGTCTGCCGTGGCCCGAGTCGTCGTTGACGTCATGCCCAAGCCGGAGATCCTGGACCCCCAAGGCCAAGCTGTCGCCGGCGCATTGCCGCGCCTCGGTTTTCAGGGGGTCACCGGTGTCCGCCAGGGAAAGCATTTCGAGCTCGAAATCGACGATTCCGTCGACGACGAGACGCTCGCCAAGATCGCCGAGGGCTTCCTGGCCAACCCGGTGATCGAGGACTGGACCGTGCGCAGGATCGCCGAATGACCGGCCCGCGCGTCGGGGTCGTCACCTTCCCCGGAACCCTGGACGACACGGACGCCGAGCGCGCCGTGCGCTACGCCGACGCCGAACCGGTCTCGCTGTGGCATGCCGACGCCGACCTCAAGGGCGTGGACGCCGTGGTCATCCCCGGCGGCTTCTCCTACGGCGACTACCTGCGCGCAGGCGCCATCGCGCGCTTCTCCCCGGTCATGACCTCGGTGATCGAGGCTGCCCACAAGGGCATGCCGGTGCTCGGGATCTGCAACGGCTTCCAGGTGCTGTGCGAGGCCGGCCTGCTGCCGGGCGCGCTCGTGCGCAACGAGGGCCTGCACTTCATCTGCCGGGACCAGTGGCTACGCGTGGAGAACAACACCACGGCGTGGAGCACCCGGTACGACGCGGGCGCCGAGATCCTCATCCCGATGAAGAACATCGACGGTTGCTACGTCGCCGACCAGCCGACCCTGGACATGCTGGAGGCCGAGGGCCGGGTCGTGTTCCGCTACGTGGACGGCAACCCGAACGGCTCGCGTGCCGACATCGCCGGCATCACCAGCTCCAACGGACGGGTCGTCGGCCTGATGCCACACCCCGAGCACGCCATCGACGCCCTGACCGGTCCGTCCGACGACGGCCTCGGCATCTTCTACTCCGCCCTGGACTCCCTGGTCTCCGCCTGACGACGCGCGATATCTCGCACTTTCCCGGGAAAGTGCGAGATACCCGGCGCGTGCAAGTACCGCGCTTTCCCGGGAAAGTGCGATCAGGTGGGGGCGGCGGCTTGGACCAGGCGGGCGTAGGGGCCGTTCGCGGCGAGTAGCTCGTCGTGGCTGCCCAGTTCGGTGATCCTGCCATCCTCCAGCACCACCACCCGGTCGGCCGCCGCCGCAGTGTGCAGCCGGTGAGCGATCGCGATCACCGTCCGTCCGGCCAGCACCCGGCTCAGCGAGCGCTCCAGTGCGCGCGCCGAACCGGTGTCCAGCAACGAGGTCGCCTCGTCGAGCACCAGCGTGTGCGGGTCGGCCAGCACCACCCGCGCCAGCGCGAGCTGCTGCGCCACGGACGCGGGCACCGCCCGAGCCCCTGACCCGAGCACCGTGTCCAGTCCCCGCTCCAACGACCGCACCCAGGGCGACGCGCCGACCGCGTCCAGTGCGTCGAGCAGTTCGGCGTCGGTCCACTCCCCGTCACCTTGTCGCTGCGCGGGCCGCGCGGGCAGAGTCAGGTTCTCCCGCAGCGTGCCGGCGAACACGTGGTGCTCCTGGGTCAGCAGCAGTACCTCACCGCGCAACAGATCCTCCGGCATCGAGGAAACCTCGACCCCGCCGATCGTGATCGACCCGCTGGTCGGTGCCGCGATCCCGGCCAGCAACCGGCCCAGCGTCGATTTGCCTGCCCCTGACGGTCCCACCACCGCAAGCCGCTCGCCCCTTGGTATCCGCAGGTCGACGCCGTGCAGCACCTCTCGGCCCGGCGCATAGCCGAACCGTACGTCGCGCACCCGCGACACCGAGTTCTCCGGCGCCTCACCGGACGCACCCCGCCGGTCCTCGCTGCTCGCCCGCACGCCGAGTACGCGGCGCAACGCGGTGCCCGAGATCCGCAGGTCATCCACCCACCACAGCACCTCGTCCATCGGCTCAGCCAGCGCCTGCGCGTAGAGCACCATCGTGGTGATCGTTCCCAGCTGCACCAGCCCGTCGCTGTAGGCCCAGGCGCCAAGCAACAGGATCACCGCGATCGGGATCGCGTGCGAGAGCTCCAGCCACGGAACCCACCGCGCCTCCAGCTTGCGCATCATCCGCTCACCTGTGACCGCTTCCTGCAGGCGATGCTCGCCCTGCGCGATGCGCCGCCCCGTGAGCCCGAGCGCCTCGGCGGTCCGCGCGCCCTCCGCGGTCTCGTGGAAGCCGGACTGCAGAACCGCCCACCGATCCAGCATCTCCTCGATGGCCTTCGGAATCCGCTTCCAGTACCAGCGGGTGGGGATGCCCAGTACCGGGACCGCGACGAGTAGCCCGAGTGCCAGCAGCGGCGAGGTCAAGATCATCGCGACGACTGTCAGCACCACCGTGATCAGCGCGATCAGGATCTCCGGGACGGCGTTGCGGACCGCGTAGCTGATCCGGTCGACGTCGCTCGTCGCGCGGCTGAGCAGGTCGCCGGTGCCCGCGGCCTCGACGGTGCCCAGCGGCAGCCGGAGCGACTGCTCCACGAAGTCCTCGCGGGTCTGCGCCAGTACCCGCTCGCCGAGGATGCCCGCCCGCAGCCGCGCTGCCCGTTTCAACACGCCCTGGGCCAGCAGGATCCCGACGAACATCAGCGCCAGCAGGTCGATGCTCACCGTGTCGCTGCCCGTGACCACCTTGTCCACGAGCGCGCCGAGGATCTGCGGCCCGGCAAGGCCGGCGACGGTCGCGATCATGAACAGCCCGATGACGGCCGCGAAACCCGACCGGTGCGTGCGCAGCGTGCCGCGTGCCCAGATCCGGGCCTGCGCGGCCGTGGCCAGCGGCAGTTTCAGTTGCACGGTGTCACCTCGGGCAGTCCGGGTCCGACGACCTCGTCGGCCACCGCGGCCCACAGCGGGCTCTGGGCGAACACCACGGTCGTCCGGCCTCTGCGTAGTTCGGCGACCCGCTCGGTGATGCGGGCCTCCGTGTGCGCGTCGACCGCAGAGGTCGGCTCGTCGAGCAGCAGCACATCGGCGTCCAGTGCGAGTGCCCGTGCGAGGTTCAGCCGCTGCCGCTGGCCGCCGGAGACCTCGCGCCCGCGCTCGCCGATCAGCTCGTCAAGGCCCAGCGGCAGCGCCTGCACGATGTCCTCCGCGTCGGCCGCCTCGATGGCGGTAACGACGTCCACGGACGTCTCGGCCGGTGCCGCGACCTGCTCGCGCAAGATGCCGGAGAACCAGAGGTCCTGGTTGTGCGCGTACACCACCCGATGCCGGAGTTCGGCCAGCGCGACCCGGTGCGCGGGTACACCGGACACCAGCACCCGCTGCCCCGGCGCCGCGTCGGTGAACCTCGCCAGCCGCTCCGCGACCGCCTCTGCCCGCGCCCCGAGGTCGATCACCGTGAGCTTGCCCGCCACCGCCGTGACATCGGACTCGGTGTCGTGCAGCTCCAGCGCACCCTCCGGCAGCGGAACCGGGGACTCCGGGTCGGTCAGCCTGGCACGCAGACGCAGCAGGCCACATGCCTTCTTCGCCGAGACCACTGCTGAAGCGAATGCGCCCGCGGCCTCGGTCGCCGTGTTCACCGGAATCACCAGGAACGCCGACGCCCCATAGAAGGCCACCAGCTCACCCGCGCTGATCACACCCTCGGTCGCGAGCCGGGCGCCCAGCCAGGTGATCGTGACGGTGACCAGACCGGGTAGCACCACCTCGGCGGCCGACAGCCAGGACTCGCTGCGAGCGACGTCCACACCGGCGCGCTGAACCCGCCTGCTCGCCGACCGGAAGCGGCCGAGGAACTGCCACTCGCCACCGACGCCCCGCAGCACACGCAGGCCGGACACGATGTCCGCACCCAGTGCGTTGACCCCTGACAGCTCCTCACGCTGGGCCTGCTTCCGCCGTTGCAGCGGGGCCAGCAGCGGACCGATGCCCAGCATCGCCAAGGGCACGCCGACCAGCGCCACGAGACCGAGCAGCGGCGAGAAGGTGAGTAGTGCGACACCCACCACGACGAAGGCTACCACCGCGCCGACCAGCCTGCCCGCGACCTCGAAGGCGCTACCGCAGTGGTTCACGTCCGAGGAGGAGAAGGCCAGCACGTCTCCCGTGCCCGCCTGCTCGCGCAGGGCAGCCCCGAGACGGGCGGTGTGCCTCGCCACGGTTCGCTGCGCGCTGGAAGCGCCGTGCATCCACATCCCGTGCCCGGTGAACAGCAACGAGGTGCCGAACACGGCCTGCGCGATCCCGATCAGCAGGATCAGGCCACCGAGCAGGAGCAAGGCGCCGTTGTCACCACCGGCGATCCCGTTGTCGATGGCCTTGCCCACCACCAGCGGCAGCAGCGCGCCGGGAACGAGCCACAGCGCGCCGAACACCGCCGAGACCGTGGCCAGCCAGGGCCGCGCCCGGAGGATCGCCAGCAGGAAGCCTGCCGGCGTGGGCTGCTCGGGTAGTCGCAGCGTGGGAGCCGGATACGGCGAGTAGGGCACGTCACACGACGTTAGAAGGCCCGGGAGTGCGAGGCGACCGAATTTCGCCCGCCCGTCTCCCACCACCACCCAAGGGGAGGCGCTGACGCGCCGCGGTGCTGCCCGCCCGTCTCCCGCCGCCACCCAAGGGGAGGCGCTGACGCGCCGCGGTCTCCCGTGCCGGGACCGGCCGCTCGTCTCCCGCGCCAATACCACAAGTACCCTTGACCCTGTGGCGAATCCTGACGTGGACACCTTGACCAGCACCGTCGTCGACACCACCGCACATGCCGTGGGGACTCCCGAGCTCGCGCAGCCCTATCTCGAACTCGGTCTGGCCGAGGACGAGTACGCCCGGATCCGCGAGATCCTCGGCCGCAGGCCCACCGACGCCGAACTGGCGATGTACTCGGTGATGTGGAGCGAGCACTGCTCGTACAAGTCGTCCAAGAAGCACCTCGGCTACTTCGGCGAGACGTCCACGCCCGCGATGCGGGAGAAGATGCTCGCCGGCATCGGTGAGAACGCCGGTGTGGTCGATGTCGGTGACGGCTGGGCCGTCACGTTCAAGGTGGAGAGCCACAACCACCCGTCCTATGTGGAGCCGTATCAGGGCGCCGCCACCGGTGTGGGCGGGATCGTCCGCGACATCCTGGCGATGGGCGCCCGCCCACTCGCGGTGGCCGATCCGCTGCGATTCGGACCCGCGGACGCACCGGACACCCGCAGGGTGCTGCCGGGCGTGGTGGCCGGAGTGGCGGGTTACGGCAACTGCCTCGGCCTGCCGAACATCGGTGGCGAGGTCGCGTTCGACAAGTCCTACGCGGGCAACCCCTTGGTCAACGCCATGTGCGTCGGCGCGATGCGGGTGGAGGACCTGCACCTCGCGCACGCATCCGGGACCGGCAACAAGATCATCCTGTTCGGTGCGCGGACCGGCCTGGACGGTATCGGCGGTGTCTCCGTGCTGGCCAGTGACACGTTCTCCGGCGACGAGAGCGCGGGCGGGCGCAAGAAGCTGCCGAGCGTTCAGGTGGGCGACCCGTTCACCGAGAAGGTCCTCATCGAGTGCTGCCTCGAACTGTTCGCCAAGAAGATCGTGGTGGGCATCCAGGACCTCGGTGGCGCAGGCCTGTCCTGCGCGACCTCGGAGCTGGCCGCGGCCGGTGACGGCGGGATGCACATCGAACTCGACCGGGTTCCGCTGCGCGCCGAGGGCATGACCCCCGCGGAGGTCCTTTCCAGCGAGTCGCAGGAACGCATGTGCGCGGTCGTGCAACCGTCCGATGTGGACGCGTTTATGGCGGTCTGCGCCAAGTGGGACGTCATCGCCACCGAGATCGGCGAGGTGACCGACGGCGAGAATCTGGTGATCGACTGGCACGGCGAGACGGTTGTGGACGTACCGCCGCGCACGGTCGCGCATCAGGGCCCGGTCTACGACCGCCCGTTCGAGCGTCCGGCCAAGCAGGATGCCCTGCAGGCGGACTCCGCGAGCTCGCTGCCGCGTCCGTCCACTTCGGAGCAGCTGCGCGACACCGTGCTGACGATGATCGCCTCGCCGAACCTGGCGTCCAAGGAATGGGTCACTCAGCAGTACGACCGCTATGTGCGGGGCAACACCGTGCTCGCGCAGCCCGCCGACTCCGGCGTGATCCGGATCGACGAGTCGACGGGGCGTGGCGTCGCGATCTCCACGGACTGCAACAGCCGCTTCGTGTTCCTCGACCCGTACCGCGGAACCCAGCTGGCACTGGCCGAGTCCTACCGCAACGTCGCCACCAGCGGGGCGATGCCGCTCGCGGTCACCAACTGCCTGAACTTCGGTGCTCCCACCGATCCCGGCGTCATGTGGCAGTTCGAGCGCGCCGTGCACGGCCTCGCCGACGGCTGCGTGGAACTCGGGATCCCGGTCACCGGCGGCAATGTCAGCTTCTTCAACCAGACCGGAGACACCGCGATCATGCCGACCCCGGTGGTGGGTGTGCTCGGTGTGCTCGACGACGTCACCAGGCGCATTCCGACCGGCATCGGTGCCGAGGCCGGAGAGACGCTGATTCTGCTCGGCGACACCCGCGAAGAGCTGGACGGTTCCGCCTGGGCCGAGGTCATGCACGGCCACCTCGGTGGTCAGCCGCCCGAGGTGGACCTGGCCAGGGAGCGGCTGCTGGCCGAGGTCCTGGTCGCCGGCTCGCGGGACGGATTGATCTCCGCCGCGCACGACCTGTCCGACGGTGGGCTCGCCCAGACACTGGTCGAAACCGTGCTGATCGGTCAGTGCGGTGCCAGGGTCGTGCTCGATCCGGACAGTGACCCGTTCGTGCAGCTCTTCTCCGAGTCGGCGGGCCGAGTGCTGGTCGCGGTGCCGCGTAGCGAGGAACTGCGGTTCACCGAACTCTGCACCGCGCGGGGCCTGCCCTGGCGCAAGACCGGCGTGGTCGACCCGGAGTCCGGTGCACTGGACATTCAGGACATCGCGAACTTCCCGCTGACGGAGCTCCGCGAGGCCTGGGAAGGCACCCTGCCCGCCCTCTTCGACTGAGCTTCAGGCCCCGCGGATGGCGCGCGGGCTCACCTCGTTCTCGAACGTGGCTTCGGTGAAGGTCGAGGCCGCTTCGAACCGCGTGCCGGTGAAGTCCGCGAGCCCGTTGACGGTGAAGCCGTCGAAGCCCGCGCGGTCGTGGAACAGTACGTCGCGGCACAGGAAACGGCCGCCCAGCCGTCCACTCCGGACTTCGGCAGCGGTGAACCAGGCCGGTCCGGAGATCTCGCAGCCGCTGAGGTCAGTTGTGCTGTGCAACCGGGCATAGCGCAGGGTCAGCTCGCCGATCCGCCGCCCGGAAAGGTCGAGGTACTCCAGTACGGCGCCGGTCAGATCGAGGTCGGGAGCAGGAATGTGCGGTTCCCCCGTTTTCGGCAGTAGTACGACCACGAGGCGCTGCGCGGTGAGCCGGACCTGCAGTTCGTGCTCGGCCGCGACCGAGTTGTCGTGTGTGGCGCCGCCGCCGTCGTCGTAGCGGGAATGACCGAATGGCCGGCGCAGGTAGGCGCAGAGCACGTCTAGCACCGTCTGGGTGTAGTCGACGCGGCCCTTCGCCAGTGCGGCGAGTGCATGCAGTGCGCCCACCCGTACCTGGTCCGCTTCATTCCCGAGCAGTTCGACCGACCGCGCGAAACGCTCATCGGCCACGCGCTCCCTGTCATGCTCGTGGCGTTGCCGTTCGATCTCCTGGCGAGCCTCCTCGACCCGCCGTCTGCGGTCGTTGAGCCAGAGTGCGTAGAGCGCGATCACGGCACCACCCGCGAGGCCTCCTGTGCGGAGCGCATCACTGCGGCTGGTCTGGTCTTCGGTGAGCAACCAGCCGCTGACCAGTACGAGTAGCAGTACCGAGCACAAGATCGTGCCGAGCAGCGGGGCCCGCCGGCGAAGGGATGCACCGCTCATCGAGCGGAAGGGGGATCGGTCACCAGTGAGCGCTGCAGGAGCACGGTGTCCAGCCACCGGTCGTGTTTGAAGCCGACCCCGGTGAGCCTGCCGGCCTCGGTGAAGCCGCGGCAGCGGTGCAACTCCAGCGAGGCCGCGTCACCCGTGTCGGCCACGACTGCCAGCACTTCCCGGATCCCCACCGCCGCACAGCGCTCGAGCAGCGCGTCCAGCAGCCTGCCGCCGGCGCCTTTGCCCGCGGCCGTGGGCGCGAGATAGATCGAGTCCTCGACCGTCCGGTTGTAGGCCGGTCGCGTCTTCCACGGCGTGCAGTAGGCGTAGCCGATCAGGGTCCCGTCGAACTCTGCGGCGAGAAACGGCAGACCCGCGCCGGTGACCGCCGCGAAGCGCCGCTCCCACTCGGCGGCGTCGGGTGCTGTCAGTTCGAAGGTCGCGGTGCTGGTCTCGACGTAGTGCGCGTAGATCGACCTGATCGCGGGAAGATCGTCGGTGACCGCGTCCCGGAGGCTTAATTTCTCTATAGTGGAACTGCTCACTACTATAGGATAGATGAATCTCGTCGCTCTGGGCCAGCGCGTGCAGCGGCTGCGTGCGCAGCGCGGCATGACGTTGCAGGAGCTCGCTACCGAGGGCGGAGTCAGCGTCAGCATGCTGTCCGCGGTGGAGCGGGGAGCGAAGGCGCCAACGGTGGTGGTTCTGGACCGGATCGCGACCGGCCTCGGGGTTCGGCTCGCAACCCTGGTCGCCGAGCCCGATGCCGACCGCGTCGTGATCCGCCGTGCCGCCGAGCAGGACACGGTCGCCGAAGGCGGGTGGAGCCGGACGATCCTCTCGCCCGTGGTGCCGGGCGTGAACTTCGAATGGATCCGCACCACTCTCCCGCCAGGCCGTGACGCGGGCAGCTTCCCCGCCTACGCGCCGGGCTCCCATGTGTTCGTCGTACTGCAGGAAGGGCGGCTGCGGCTGACGGTGGGCGAGCGCGAGTCTGAGCTCCGGGCCGGCGATTCGGCCTATTTCGCCGCGGACGCCGTGCACCGCTACGCCAACCTCGGCGACCGGGACTGCGTCTATTTCGTGGCCGCGTTGATCATGCGCCCCCGAACACCGAACAGCCGTCAGGACCATCCCGACGCAGGACGGTCCTGACGGCTCTCCCGAGGGTCAGTTGATGAACACGAGGCTGATGCAGAAGCCGGTCTCGTCGAAGTTGTCCGCCGACACCTCACCGGTCATCGGCTCTCCCTCCAGCGTGCCGCTGAGCTCCGCGGTGACGTAGTAGGTCCCGTCGCTCAGTTCGCCGACCCGCAACTGGGCGTCCCCGTCGATCAGGATGTCCACGTCCCGCTCGGTAAGGGATTTCTCGGCTGCACACACCATCGCCATCGACGCGGCCTTGTCGCCACTGTTGATCTTGCCGACCCAGTCCTCGATGACGACCTTCGCCGCCGCGGCCCCGGTTCCGTTGCCGGTGCCCGGGTCCGGTGAGTCGGCCTCGCTCGGCTCTGCCTCAACGGACTCGGGTTCGCTCACACCGGTCGGGCCGGCGGTCGGCGGGGTGGGCAGGTTCAGGTTTCCGCCGGATATTTTGATGCTCTGCCAGCACCACTTCTCCGCCTCCTTGTTGAGGCCGCCGTCGAATCCGATCGGGGCGCCTTCCAGCGTGACCTCGACGCTTGCCGTGTAGGAGGTCTCGGAGACCTTCTTCGGCTCGCCGAGCAACCGCGCGCCGCCGACGTCGTCGACGTTCTCGATGGCCTTGCCGACCTGTGACTCGGCTGCGCTGCACTCAAGTCCGCTCAGGGCAGCGCGGTCCTTGCTGTTCAACCCCGCGACGATGGCCTCGGCCGTCTCCTTGGGGCCTGCCCCGGACGCGTCCTCGTCACTGAGCAGGAAACCCGGCGCGAGGAAGCCGGTGATCAGGATGCCTGCGACGGCCAAGACCGCGACGGAGAGGCCGATCCACAGCCCGGTCTTGCTCTTCTTCGGTGGCGGACCGCCGAAGCCACTGAGCTGCCCGTACTGCCCACCCTGCGGATATCCGGCGTACTGCCCGTATGCCGCGTTGGGGTCGTAACCGGGCTGGCCGTACTGCCCACCGGGCTGCTGGCCGTAGCCGGGCTGCTGACCGTACGGTCCGGCAGGCTGGCCGCCCTGCTGCGGGAAGCCGCTCGACTGCGGGTAACCACCACCCTGGCCATAGGGATCGGGTTGCTGACCATATGGCTGACCAGGCTGAGGTGGGTAGGTCATGAGCCGTTCCTCCAGTGATCCTGCGCGGAAGCGGTCCCATGCCGTTTTGGGTATCGAGGCGCGCCCGCGCTGGTTGCGTCAGTGCTGCGACGCGAGCGTGGAGGCTTCGGTTCCTCCTCTTGTTCACCCGGATGCGCGCATCCTGCCTGGGCTTGTTCGATCCACGTAAAGCGGCTCCCGCCCGATCTGGATGATCGAGCGGGAGCCCGTGACGCGGTGTTTCGATGCGTGCTCAGCCGGTGGCGAGCACCTTCAGCCGGTCGTACGCCCCGTTGAACGTGTTCTGGTCAATGGGGCTGGAGGTGTACTGCCAGAAGGTGTAGAAGCTCCACCCGTTGGGCAGCGTGCCCACAGACGAGCTGTACCTGGCGATCCACAGCGGCACCGTGCCACCGAAGGACTGCGCGGTACCGACGCACTGGTTCCACCAGCTGGTGGAGGTGTAGATGACCGGCCAACGACCGGTGCGAGCGTGGTAGGTGTCATGGAAGTCCCTGATCCACGCGGCCATCGACGCCTTGCTCTTGCCGTAACAGGTGGAGCCGTAGGGGTTGTATTCCATGTCGAGCGCCCCGGGCAGAGTCTTTCCGTCGCGGGACCAACCGCCACCGTTGTTGACGAAGTAGTTGGCCTGCACGGCGCCGCTCGACCTGTCCGGCAGGGCGAAGTGGTAGGAGCCGCGGATCATGCCGATGTTGTATGAGCCGTTGTACTGCTGGGCGAAGTACGGGCTCTTGTAGCCGGTCCCCTCGGTCGCCTTCACGTAGGCGAACCGCTTGCCCTGGTTCCACCAGTACTGCCAGTCGACGTTCTTCTGCCAGCCGCTCACGTCGATCCCCGCGACGCTGGCCTGAACCCGCATATCGTCACCCTGCGCGGCCGCGGCGCTGGTGGCAGGGCTGGACTCGTCGCCTTCGACTCTGGCGATCTGCGAACCGAGTGGGTGGTCGTACTTCTTGACGTACTCATCCACGGGCATGCCGTTGATGACCTGGGTGTTCGCGGCTGCCGGGGTCAGTGCGCCGAGCAGGAGCACACTGGCCGAGGCTGCGACGGCGGTGCCGATCACGCGCCGCCAACCTCTTCGTGCAGTGGACATAGGTATCCCTTCCGAGTTGCCCTCGCGGAGGATGGCTCACTGCCTGTAGCCATCCGAGCGTCGATTGTCGCGGACAACTGTGTCGCTTGTCACTAGTTTGCGTGAAATACCCGAAACGAGTGGGTGATTTACAGGTGCAACTCTTGCGCTGGCAGCGGGAAGGGTCTTGGGATCGAACTAGCCGGTGGCGAGCTTTTGCAGCCGTTCCTGGCTGCCGTTGAAGTAGTTCTGGTCGCCGGGCAGGCTGCCCGCGTCGGCCCACTGCCAGATCGTCTGGGTGGGCCAGCCCGCGGGCAGTGCGCCGATCTCGGGGGCGTAACGCGCGAGCCACAACGGGTTGGTCGAGCCGAAGGCGTCGCTGTTGCCGGTGCAGGTCTTCCACCAGTTCGTGCTGGTGTAGATCGTCGGGTGCCGGCCGGTCAGTTCGTGGTATCTGTCCGAAAAGGCCTGAATCCAGGCCGTCATCTCCGCGGGCGACTTGTCGTAACAGGTTTCGCCGTACGGGTTGTACTCGACGTCGAGCGCACCGGGCAGGGTTTTGCCGTCCGCGGACCAGCCGCCACCGTGGTTGACGAAGTAGTCGGCCTGGGCCGCGCCGCCGGACACGTCCGGACGGGCGAAGTGGTACGCGCCGCGGATCAACCCTGTCTCGTAGGAACCGTTGTACTGCTGGGCGAATCGGGGACTCCGGTAACCGGTGCCCTCGGTCGCCTTGACGTAGACGAACTTCGCCCCGGTCTTCGCCGCGGCCGGCCAGTCGACGTCCCCCTGCCAGCCGCTGACGTCATGGCCGAGTGTCTGGTCCGCCGGGCCGTACCGGCCACTTGGCGGGACCCCGTGGACGCCCTCGTGCTTGGCGATCTGCGAGCCGGCCCAACGTTCGCCCGCGCCGGTGTAGTTCGCGGTCTCGGCGGGCGCGGGTATAGCGGTCAAGACCATGGCACTGGTCGCCGCGATCGCGGCGACTGCCAGGCCGGCGCTGCGAGGCGCGAGGTTCATCTGCATTGGGTGACTCCCAACCAACTCTGGTGGCACGTCCCTCCAGGGCATCACCATGCCTCGATAGAACGTATTTCGCGAGCTGAGAGTCACCCGAAAGAGTAGAAGTGTTCAGGTAGGACAGAGCGAAAAGGAGAATGTTCCCTCGCTCTTCAAGGGTTTACCGCTCCCGGGCGAGCGCCTGAACGAGATGCTCGGCGGGTACCACGGCCGTCACCACATCGTGTGGGTTAATCGCGACCGGGTGGCCGGCGAGCAGTTCGACCATGTCGCGGCCGAGGACCGCCCGCGCGTGCGGCCATTCCTTCGGTACCAGCGATTTGGCCGTGTAGGCCGGGACCAGTACTCGACCGTCGGTGTTGTGGAACCCGATGACCGTGCGCTGCACCGGGGACATCGCGTACACGAACAAGGTCGAGTCGAGGATGACCTTGGGCAGATCCTCCGCGGGCCGGTATTTCGTCCGGACGAGCTGCAGCAGGCGTTCCAGATCGCTGTTCGGTTCCGGAAAACCGAGCGCCTTGGGCGAGGGCCGGTAGCGGTCGTTGGGGTGGAAGTCCTCGACGATGTCGCCCGCGGCGTTCACGGGGTACGCGCCGACGACGGCCCAGGACGGCACGCGTCCGTTGGGGTCGAAGGCCTCATCGATGACGTAGAGCCAGCTGTTCGGGTTGGCCCTGGCGTTCGCCCGCATCTCCCGGGTGATCTTCGGTTTCTTCGGGATCGTCGGCTTCGAAATCAGCCGGTCCGCTTCGTCCCGCTGCGCCATATCGGTCCCCACGTCTGTCGCGTCGCCTGATGATGTGTCCGGCGGTGTCGTGTCCTTCGCTCATCCTAGTGTTGCGGCATGAGCCCTTCGCGTCCGCCTGATGCCGGTGAGTTACGAGCCGCGGTCCAGCGGGTTTCCGCCTGGCTGAGCGGAACGGAGCCGGAGCCGCCGCGTTCGGAGGTCGCCGCCGCGGTCCGGCTGAGCCTGCGCACACTCGCCGCCGACGCTCCCGGCCGCAGCGTCGAGGTGCGGGTGCCTCCGTTCGCGGCCGTGCAGTGCGTCGAAGGGCCAAGGCACACCAGGGGCACGCCACCGAACGTCATCGAGACCGAGGCCCGCACCTGGTTGGAGCTCGCCACGGGACTGCTTCACTGGGCGGACGCGGTGGAGCAGGGCAAGGTCAGCGCATCGGGAACCCGCGCCGACCTCACCCACTTGCTGCCGATCCTGCGGTTGTGACACGTCCCCAATGCCACATTGGGGACATCTGAGTTCCCGAATGCCACATTGGGGACGTTGAAGTTCCCGAATGCCACATTGGGGAACTTCGGCAGGCCCCCAGGGGTCAGTTCTTTCGGGCGATGCCGCCCGCGATGCAGTACTGAACCTGGTTGAGCGGCTTGAGCTGGGGGCCGTCCGGCCACCAGTCGGCGCACAGGACCAAGCCGGGGTCGACCATGTCCAGGCCACAGAACAACGCCTCGATCTCGGACTTCGTGCGGAAGGTGCCGCTGCCCATCGGGCTGTGCAGGAAGACGTCCTCCATCTTGCGGGCCACCGTGCTGTACTCGTTCTCCGGATCGAGGAAGTGGCTGATCGCCACATACGAGCCAGTGGGCAGTGCGTCGATGTAGTTCTGCATCATGTCGACCAGGTTGTCGCTGCCGGTGTAGTGGTGCAGGGTCCCCATCTGGAACAGCGCGATCGGCTGGGTGAAGTCGAGATGCCTGCGAACCACCTCGTCCTCCAGCACCTGCTGCGGGTTGAAGATGTCCGCCGCGGAGAAGTGCGTCTGCTCGTTCTCCTCGAGTAGCGCCCTGCCGTGTGCGAGGACCACCGGGTCGTTGTCGATGTAGACGACCGTGGAGTCGGAGTTGATCCGCTGCGCGACCTGGTGGGTGTTCTCGGCTGTGGGCAACCCGCTGCCGCAGTCCAGGTACTGGGTGACCCCGGTCTGGTGCGCGATGAACCGGGTGGCGCGAATCAGGAAGCCACGGTTCTCGGTGGCGAGGTCCTGCGCCTCGGGCGCCTTCTTCTGGACACCGCGCAGCACCTCGCGGTCGATCTCGTAGTTGTCCTTGCCGTTGAGGAACGCGTCGTATACGCGAGCGATGCTGGCCCTCGTTGGGTCGACGCCGACGGGCGGTTTCGGGTCGGTACGCGGAGCAACTTCGGTCATCCTGGCCTCACAGTCGTGAAATGGTGGACGGGCAGGTGTGCGACCTGCCGGGCTTCGGCTATGACGGGTGCCACACAGGGTATTGGTATGCGCTCGCGCCGTAAACGGAGGTCTGGGTCGCCGCCTGACCAGGACACGCACGCTGCGTGAGCAGTTGGATCTTTTCGGTGGAACCCGGGGTAGGGTTCTCCATCGCAGTGGTCGGTTGGGCAGTATCGACAGCGAAGAGCGCACAGGAGAGGACGCGGCAATGACCACGGGCGGCGCCGAACACGGTGGAGGACCGACGGCGAGGCGAATGGTCCTCGGCGCGCACCTGCGCCGGTTGCGGGAGTCGGTCGGGATCACGCGGTCCGAGGCGGGCTACCAGATCCGCAGCTCGGAATCCAAGATCAGCCGGCTCGAACTGGGCCGGGTCGGCTTCAAGGAACGCGATGTCGCCGACCTGCTGACCATGTACGGCGTGGCCGACGAGCAGGAGCGCGACAACTTCCTCGGCATGGTCAAGGAGTCCAACAAGCCAGGCTGGTGGCAGAGCTACAGCGACGTCATGCCCAGGTGGCTGGACAACTTCGTCGGTCTGGAGGAGGCGGCCTCGCGGCTGCAGGTCTACGAACTCCAGTTCATCCCCGGCCTGATGCAGACCGAGGACTACGCGCGGGCGGTCGTGAGCCACGGGTCGCCGGATCCGTACAACGACGTGATGGAACAGCGGGTCGCGTTCCGGATGCGCAGGCAGAAGATCCTGCAGAGGCCCGACGCACCCCGGTTGTGGGCGGTCATCGACGAGTCCGTGCTGCACCGGCCCATCGGCGGCCATGCGGTGCTGCTCGGGCAGATCGAGAAGCTGCTTGAGCTCACGGCGACGCCGCATATCTCGTTGCAGGTCGTCGAGATGCACCGCAGTGGATATGCCGCCGAGGGCGCGTTCACGCTGCTGCGCTTCGCCGAGCCAGAACTGCCGAACATCGCCTACATCGAACATCTCAGCGGCTCGCTGCTCATCGAGCGGCTGGACGAGGTCGAGCCGTACAGCCGTGCTCTGGACCGGCTCGCCGTCGACGCGCTCACGCCGGACCAGACACGACAGTTCCTGCTGAAGCGGCGCAGCGAGCTTCGTTCCGACCTCGACTGAGGGGCTGGCAGGGCGAGCCAGCGTAGGGCAAGGCCTACCTACTTGTTGTCACCCAAATTGGTTAATTTCGACCAAAATTCTGCTGCACGTGCATTCACACGCGCACTGGCACGTGCTACGTTCCGTGCACAATTGAATGCACGTGCAGATGCATTGTCCCCCGAGTTAGACGTCGGGAAGGTTGGGGATCATGGAGCAGGTACGTAACGGCATGTCGGCAGACCTTCTGTCGAGCGCGAACTGGCGCAAGAGCAGGCACAGCGGAGCGGTCGGCAACTGCGTCGAGGTCGCACCACTGGCAGGCGGAGAGATCGCGATGCGCAACTCGCGCTTTCCCGGCGGTCCCGCGCTGATCTACACGCGTGAGGAGATCGCCGCGTTCCTCGCGGGCGCCAAGGACGGCGAGTTCGATGACGTCCTCTCGTGATGCGGACCAGGTCGTGGAAACCGAAAAGGCCCTGCGCAGGCTGATCGACCGTGGCTACCGTTTCGTGCACCCCAGAGATGCCGACGGCGAGGTTCTCGCGGTGGTCGGAGTCCGGGCACACGGCACGGTGATCGATGTGGTCCGGCTGGAGGCCGAGGACGATGTTCTCGCGATCCGCATGCCAGCCGACGAATCGGACATCCTCGAACCTCGTACCCAGTTGTGGCGGTCCAGGGGTGAGATGCGCGTCGTAATCGACGAACTGCTCTCGCTCGGCGACCGTGAGTATGCCCCCCGCAGCGCGGAAGCCCGTGGCTGCTGGGTTCCCGGCGAGCCAGGCCGGGCCAAGTGGCTGGTGGCTTCGGCTTAGCCGGTCAAAGAGGAGTTCGACAAGGCGCGGCCCCGGTGTACCCCCTGCACCGGGGCCGCGCCTACTTGTAGTGAGGCCAGTCTCGAACTGGCGCGCAACCTCGGTCATCGGGCTGTGGCCGTCTACACTTCAGACGTAGGCAACCCTCGTCATCAGGGAGCTCCTCGGTGCTTTCCGACCAGTCCGCCACTGGATCTTCCGCGCCCGACCAGCCAGAACCCGAACCCCGCGAGGAGTGCGGCGTCTTCGGCGTCTGGGCTCCGGGTGAGGAAGTCGCGAAACTGGCCTACTACGGGCTGTACGCACTTCAGCACCGTGGGCAAGAGGCCGCGGGAATCTCCGTGGCCGACGGCCGCCAGATCGTCGTGTTCAAGGACCTCGGCCTGGTAAGTCAGGTCTTCAACGAACAGATCCTCTCGACCCTGCAGGGGCATATCGCCGTCGGCCACTGCCGCTACTCGACCACCGGTGGCGGTACCTGGGAGAACGCGCAGCCCAACTTCCGCACCACGGCGGCAGGCAGCGGGCTCTCACTCGGCCACAACGGCAATCTGGTCAACACCGCCGAGTTGAACGAACGGGCGCGTGAGCTGGGAGTCATCAGCAGGCAGGGAGCCACGACCGACTCCGATCTGATCTGTGGCCTGCTCGCCGCGGCGGCTGCCGACAAGGGCATCGAGGCCGCCGCGCTCGAACTGCTCCCGACGGTCAAGGGCGCCTTCTGTCTCACCTTCGCCGACGAGAACACGCTCTACGCCGCCCGCGATCCGCACGGCGTCCGGCCGCTGGTCCTCGGCAGGCTGGAGCGCGGCTGGGTGGTCGCGAGTGAGACCGCGGCACTGGACATCGTCGGCGCTTCCTTCGTCAGGGAGGTCGAGCCCGGCGAGTTGCTGGCGATCGACGCGGAGGGGTTGCGTTCCTCGCGCTTCGCCAACCCCGAGCCGAAGGGGTGCGTGTTCGAGTACGTCTACCTGGCCCGGCCCGACACGACGATCTCCGGCCGCGGCGTGCACGCGACCAGGGTCGAGATCGGCCGCAGGCTCGCCGATGAGCATCCTGCCGACGCCGACCTGGTGATCCCGGTGCCGGAGTCCGGCACGCCCGCGGCCATCGGCTACGCGGCGGCGTCCGGCATCCCGTACGGCTCAGGACTGGTGAAGAACGCCTACGTCGGGCGCACGTTCATCCAGCCGTCGCAGACCATCCGCCAACTCGGCATCCGGCTCAAGCTCAATCCGCTGCGCGATGTCATTCGCGGCAAGCGGCTCGTGGTGGTGGACGACTCCATCGTGCGAGGCAACACCCAGCGCGCGCTGGTGCGGATGCTGCGCGAGTCCGGCGCGCTCGAGGTGCACGTCCGGATCGCCTCGCCACCGGTGCGCTGGCCCTGCTTCTACGGCATCGACTTCGCCTCCCGCGCCGAACTCGTCGCGAACGGGGTGGACACCGACGGGATCCGCAGGTCGATCGGCGCGGATTCCCTCGGCTACGTTTCGCTGGACAGCCTGGTCGCTGCCTCCGAGCAGCCGAGGAGCCGGCTGTGCGCAGCATGCTTCGACGGCGAGTACCCGATTCCCCTGCCGGACGAGGCACTCGGCAAGAACCTGCTGGAAGGACTCAGTGGCGCGGAGGGGGCCTCCGGCCCGGCCCGGCACGTGTCCCCTGCCGGGTACGGTGCCGAGGACGCCGTCCGGCGTCCCTGATGATCCGAGAACCCAGGACGGAGTTCGCTTCGTGAGCGAGTCCACGAGCGCCACCTATGCCGCAGCAGGCGTCGATATCGACGCTGGCGATGAAGCTGTCGAGCTGCTCAAGCCGCATGCGGAGCGTGCCTCCCGCCCCGAGGTGATGGGTGGTGTCGGCGGGTTCGCGGGTCTGTTCAACCTGAAGCTGGACCGCTGGACCGAGCCGGTGCTCGCCTCGTCCACCGACGGTGTCGGTACGAAGATCGCCGTGGCCCAGGCGCTGGACAAGCACGACACCGTCGGAATCGACCTGGTGGCGATGGTCGTCGACGACCTGGTCGTGACGGGCGCGGAACCGCTGTTCCTGCAGGACTACATCGCGGTCGGCAAGGTCGTTCCCGCCCGGATCGAGGCGCTGGTCGCGGGTATCGCCGAAGGCTGCGTGCAGGCAGGTTGCGCGTTGCTCGGCGGGGAGACCGCCGAGCACCCGGGAATGATGGGCGAGGGCGACTACGACATCTCCGCCACCGGTGTCGGTGTCGTCGAGGCCTCGCAGCTGCTCGGCCCGGATCGGGTCCGGCCGGGCGACGTCGCCATCGCGATGGGATCGACGGGCCTGCACTCCAACGGCTACTCGCTGGCCAGGCACGTGCTGTTGGACATCGCCAGGATGCCGCTCGGCGGGCACGTCGAGGAACTCGGCAGGACGCTGGGCGAGGAGTTGCTCGAGCCGACCAAGATCTACGCCCGCGACTGCATGGCGCTCGTCGCGGAGGCGGAGGTGCGGACTTTCGCGCACATCACCGGCGGCGGCCTCGAGGCGAACCTGGCGCGGGTCATGCCGCGCGGGCTGCGGGCGAGCCTGGAGCGCGGAACGTGGACCCCGGCCTCGATCTTCGCGCTGATCGCGCAGCTCGGGAAGGTCGACCGCGCCGAGATGGAGCGCACGTTCAACATGGGTGTCGGCATGGTCGCGATCGTCGCGCCCGAGGACGTCGATCGCTCGCTCGCCGTGCTCACGGCGCGGCACATCCCGGCGTGGGTGCTCGGTGACGTCGGCCCGGCCGAGGACCCCGACGGCCCCCGCGCGGTCCTCTCCGGAGACCACCCTCGTTTCTGAGGCACGGCCCTTGTGCGCCTGCTGCGTACAGAGGACATCGGGGACAATGGCCGCATGGCCGATGACCTCAGGGTGAACTCGCGGCTGGTCATCCCGGCCGGCGAGCTCAGCGAGCGCTTTTCCCGCTCGTCCGGCCCTGGTGGCCAGGGTGTCAACACGACGGACTCGCGTGTCGAGCTCTCCTTCGACGTCGCGAACTCGCCGTCGCTGCGCGACGACCAGCGGGAGCGACTGCTGCGCAGGCTCTCCGGGCGCCTGACGGGTGGGGTGCTGACCATCGCGGCCAGTGAGCATCGTGCGCAGCTGGCGAACCGGGAGGCCGCACGCGAACGACTGGTGGCAGCACTCCGGGATGCCATGGCGCCACCGCCGCCGCCCCGCAGGCCCACCCGGCCGACCCGTGGTTCGAAGGAGCGCCGGATCGCGGCGAAGAAGCGTCGCGGCGATGTGAAGAAGGGACGCAGGGGTCGTTTCGACGACTAACGAATTTTCGTACATACCGGGCAGTTCTGTGGATCACCCCGGCTGGTCGGATTAGTGTGCGCCGGGTGACTGGTGCAACCCATGCGACCCCCGAACCGCCCGACGACAGCTTTCTGCGAGCCCTGACCGCCGCGACCGCCGACGCCGTCGCCCGCGCCGAGCCTCCTGGCACCGACCACGCCGGGGCCCCTGCCGAGCTACGCGAGCAGGTCACCGCCGCCGTGGCCGGACACGGTGCCGAACTGGTCGCGCTCAGCCGGGATCTGCATGCCAATCCCGAGGTCGGTTTCGCCGAACACCGGTCGGTCCAAGAGGTCGCGGCGTTGTTGCGGCGGCACGGTCACCACGCGCGCATCGGTCTCGGCGGCCTGGATACCGCCCTGATGGCGAGCGCGGGAACGTCCGGCCCGCATATCGCCGTACTCGCCGAGTACGACGCGTTGCCCGGCATCGGTCACGCGTGCGGGCACAACATCATCTGCACCACCGCGGTCGGTGGCTTCCTCGGTGCGGCGTCCGCCGTCACCGCCGCAGGCGGCCGTGTCTCGCTGATCGGCACTCCCGCCGAGGAGGGCGGCGGTGGCAAGGAAACGCTGGCTCGCGCTGGTGTGTTCGACGACGTCGACGCCGTGGTGATGCTGCACCCGTTCAGCCACGACATCGCGATGCACCCGTTCCTCGGTCGCCGCCAGCTCGAAATGGTCTTCCACGGAGTCGGCGCACACGCCGCGGCGCAGCCGTTCATGGGCCGCAACGCGCTGGACGCGGCGGTCACGGCGTACCAGGGCGTCGCCGCGCTGCGCCAGCACCTGCCACCCGGTGACCGGGTGCACGGCGTCTTCACCGACGGCGGGGCACGACCGAACGTGGTTCCCGAGCGTGCCGCACTCCTGTTCTACCTGCGTTCGATGCGGCCGGAGACCCTGCGGGACCTGGCGGACCGGTTGGCGGCCATCGCACGGGGTGCTGCCGAAGTCACCGGCTGCGGCGTCGAGCTCGTCTGGGATGCGCAGCCGCCGTACCTGCCGATCCGGTTCAACCAGGCACTGGCCGGAAGGTGGGCGGCCAACCAGGAACCGTGCGGGCGCAAGCCGTTGCCGCCGGGAATCGTGCCCGACTTTCTCACCGGTTCCACCGATCTCGGCAACCTGAGTTACCGAATGCCCGCGATCCATCCGATGATCGCCGTGTCAGAGCCCACGGTTGCCTTGCACACCAAGGAGTTCGCCATCGCCGCCGGTTCGGGCAGCGGTGACGAAGCGGTGTTGGACGGAGCGCTCGGGCTCGCGTTGACCGCGCTCGACTACCTGGCAGACGACGGGCTGCGCGAGGCGGTGCACCGCGAGTTCGCCGAAGCCGGCGGGCCACTCGACGTCCCGGAGTTCTTCGCCTGAACTCCGATTCGTAGGCACAGCAACGATCTTGGGGGTGGCGCCATGTCAAAGGCCATGCAGCAGCCCGAACAGACCCGGCTGGACAGAACACTCAACTGGATCGAACGCGCGGGCAATCGCCTGCCGGAGCCGTTCATCCTGTTCGCGCTGCTGACCTTGCTGGTCGGTGTGATCGCCACCGTGATGGCCGCGTTCAACGTGTCCGTGCTGATTCCCGGCGAGGACGAGGCGACACCGATCCGGGGCGCGTTCAGCGGTGAGGGCGTGCGCTTTCTCTTCACCGGGCTGGCGAAGAACTTCATCGAGTTCCCGCCGCTGCAAACGGTCGTGACGATCATGCTCGGTGTGGGAATGGCCGAGCGAACCGGAATGCTCGCCGCGGTGATCCGGCTGGCGTTCCGGAAGGCGCCACGCTGGCTGTTGCCCTACGCGCTGGGCTTCATCGGAGTGACCGGCAGCATCATGGCTGACTCCGCGTTCATCATCATCCCGCCGCTGGCCGCCATGGTTTTCAAGGCAGCGGGGCGGCATCCGGTCGCCGGGTTGATCGGCGGGTTCGCCGCAGCGGGAGCCGGTTACTCGACCTCGGTGCTGGTGACCAGTCTCGACGCGCTGTTCGCGGGAATCAGCAACTCGGTGGCCGCGACCCTGCCCGATCCGGGAACCACCGTCACTCCGGTGTCGAACTACTTCTTCAACGTCGTCGCCGCGATCCTGCTCAGTCTGACCGCCGGGTTCATCATCGCGAAGGTGGTCGAACCCTCGTTGGAGCGCAACAACTTCCCGCGCGACGAGGTGTTAGAGGACGTCGGTGGCGACTTCACCGGGCCGGCCAAGCCGGAGCACAACGCGCTCTCGGTGGAACTGGAACCCAAGGAGCGTCGCGCGCTTCGGGTGGCCGGGCTGACCCTGCTGGGCCTGATCGCCGCGATCATGGTGCTGGTTCTGGTGCCCGGATCGCCGCTACGCAACGACGAAGGTGGCTTCCTGCCGAAGTCACCGTTGCTCGACTCGGTGACGACCCTGGTGTTCCTGGCGTTCTTCGTGCCCGGACTCGCGTACGGCATCGCCGTCGGTGTCGTGGCCAAGGCCGCCGATGTGCCGGTGCTGATGGGCAAGGCACTCAAGGACCTTTCGGGGTTCATCGTGCTGGCTTTCATGCTCGGTCAGTTCATCGCGTTGTTCTCCTGGACCAACATCGGCGCCTGGCTCGCGGTCACCGGGGCCAATTTCCTGCAGGACATCGGGCTCACCGGGTATCCGGCGTTGCTTGGCTTCATCATTCTCGCCTCGTTGCTGAATCTGTTCATCATCTCCGGCTCCAGCCTGTGGACCTTGATGGCGAGCGTGTTCGTGCCGATGTTCCTCTTACTGGGCTTCGAGCCCGGGTTCACTCAGGCCGCATTCCGGGTGGGTGACTCGGCGACCCAGGTGATGACCCCGCTGAACCCCTACATGATCGTGTTGCTCACCTTCGTCCGGCGCTATCAGCCGGATGCGGGTCTCGGCACGGTGATCGCGAAGATGGTCCCGTTCGTGGTTCCATTTTGGACGATGTGGGCGGTGATTCTGAGCGTGTTCTACTTCGCGGATCTGCCGATGGGGCCGGGAATGGATATCCACATCGACCGGTAGTGGCCGCTAGCTGTTGATCGACCTCGGTCCGTCGGTGAATCTGTCGACATATCGGCCCGTGGACGTCGAGTACGAGCTGGCTGCTGAGGGCGCGGGCAGGGTCGTGGCGGCACCCGCACCGCTCCCGGTCGGAGTCCGCGCGTCGGGCCTTTCCCGCGCCACCTCCCTCGGCCGCGGGATCGGTGTTCGCGGTGCGGGAATCGCGGAGGCACGCCACCACCGGCGGGTGAGCAGGGCGCCGCCCGCCGCGCTGATCGTGTTGAGCATGACGTCATCCACCGAGGTCACGCGGCCTGCGTTGATCAAGTACTGTCCGGTTTCGATGATCGTCGAGATCAGTAGCGCTCCGAGTGACACCCGGATGAGTGACCGATATGCCGGAAATCGGAGTGGGATGAGGGCCCCTAACGGGGTGAGCAGGATGAGATTGCCCCCGATTTGCCAGATCGAGCCGTGCGGTGCCACCGCGTCGAGCACGTCGGTTCCCGGCAACAGGTGCAACGTGGAGCCGGCGGATCGGTCGATCGGCATCGCGACCAGACAGAAGATGAACGTGGCCGCGGTGACGAGGCCGACGTCGATTCCGGCCATGAGCCGGGCCAAGCGGGGCACGTAGACCCGCGATCGGCGCGAGGTCAGGAGGTGCCAGGCGAACGCCGCGAGCGGTAGCGCGGCGAATGCGACAGGGATGAGATCGGCGAATGTTCCGAGCAGTGACTTCACCACGCCTCCTTCTCGAACGCGACTTGTCGTCACCTTTGCACCCGGAAACCGGGGCTGCGCGTGGAGAAGGAGGCCCGTTGAGGTGATCTTGAAACGGGCGGCGACCGTGCGACTGTGCTAGGGCCGCGTCAGCTATCAGTGCTGGTCAGCCGGTCGGCGAAGAGCCAATAAGACCAGCACCATGACACCGATCAGCACGTAACTGCTCCCGAGCAGGTGCTGCCACCACGTCCATCGCAGCTCCAGGTCATGGGTCTGCGGGAGGTGGCTGTGCGGTCCGATCGCGAACACCGCGAGTACCAGCCCGACCAGGATTCGCACCCCGAGGCCGCTGCGCAGCGCCAGCCGGACCAGCACCACGGCGCCCGGGATGATCCACACCCAGTGATGCGACCAGCTGACCGGTGACGCCAGCAGCCCGAACACGGCGATCGCCAGTAACGCGCCGACCTGATCGCCCGCGGCCAGCGCTCGCCTGGCACCGATCCAGGCGAGCGCCAGGGCCACGGCGACCAGGGTCAGCCACAGTGCGGTCTGAAACGTGCCCTCGGGCAGCAGCCGGTAGAGCACGGCTCGGAAATTCTGGTTGAACGCGTAGGCGAGGCCCCCGATGCGCTCCGGGTCGAGCAGCGAGTCGAACCAGTACCGCGCTGTGTCCGATGGTGCCAATGCCCAGGCGAACAGACCGAAGCCCACGAAAGAACCGCAGGTCACAGCGGCGGCGCGATACTGCTTTCGGGCCAGGAAGTACAGCACGAACACGGCCGGGGTCAGCTTGATCGCGGTGGCGAGGCCGATCAGCAGGCCGCGTGGCCAGCGGGTACGGGGCAGCAGGCAGTCCAATGCCACCAGGCCCATCAGGATCAGGTTGATCTGGCCGAAGCTGATGGTCTGCCTTGCGGGTTCGAACACTGCCCAGGCAGCGGCGGCTCCCACTCCGACGACCACGGCGACGCTCCGGCGCCCGTACAACCGGCCACTCACCGCGAGGGTGGTCGCGAGCAGGCCGAGCACGCTGATGGCCGTGATCAGCACCTTCGCCACATGCCACGGCAGCAGCCATACCGGCGCGAACACGATCGCGGCGAACGGCGGGTAGGTGAACGGCAGCCGCATACCGGGCACCAGGTCGGGGAACCGCTCCGAGTAGAGGCCGATCCCGTGCAGCCACGCGTACCCGCCCGCGCGGTAAACGTGCAGGTCGAGAAAGCCGGGCCAGATGAGGATGAATGCCAGGGCGGTCACGCCGAGTGCGATCAGCAGGCCTTTGGAAAGGCGGGTGTGCCGCTTCAGTTCGGCAGCGTCTGCCGCGCGGACGCCGTGGCGCCGCGACACGGAAATCTTGCTGCTCAACCCCTGGCCCCCAGCTCGCGAATACCGCACGATGTGCGGCCGATCCTAGGGTGAGGCTGGCGCCACCCGACGTTCAGCTCAGGTTGGGCACGGCTCCTTCTGTTCGTGCTCGCTCACCTGAGGGCCGGCGCAGCGCCAGCCAGATCAGCGAGCCGAGGCCGACGAGCACGTAACTCGAGCCCACCAGGTGCTGCCACCACACCCACTGGAGTTCGGCTTCGTGCAGCTGCGGCAGGAAGGTGTGCGGCCCGACTACGAAGATGAGGCCGAGCAGTACCAGCAGCCCGCGGAGCAGCGCGCTCGCACGGTGGCCGGTTCGTGGCAGGATCACGGCCGCAGGGGCGACCCACACCCAATGGTGCGACCAGCTGATGGGCGAGGCGAGTACGGCCCAGCAGGCGATGGCCAGCAGTGCGACGACGTCGTCACCTGCGGCGCGTGCTCGTCGTGCGGCGATCCAGGCCAGAACGAACGTGCCTGCGACGAGCAACGCCCACACGGCCGATCGCACGAGACCTTCGTCCAGCACCCGGTGCAGGATTGCTTGGTAGGACTGGTTGAACGCGTATGCCACGCCCACCGTGGTGTCGGTCCTCGGCAGGAAGTCGAACCAGTACTTCAGGGACTCCCCGGGAGCGAGGGCGAATCCGGCCAGGGTGAAGCCGCCGAACGACGCCAGGCTGACGGCCGCCGCCCGGTACTGGCGGCGCACCAGGAAGTACAGCACGAACACGGCCGGGGTCAGCTTGATCGCGGTGGCGAGGCCGATCAGCAGGCCACGCGGCCAGCGGGTACGGGGCATCAGGCAGTCCACCGTCACCAGCCCCATGAGGATCAGGTTGACCTGGCCGAAGTTGATGGTCTGCCGGACCGGTTCGAGCACCAGCCCGGCCGCGGCGACGCCGAGACCGATCACCAGCGCGAGCGAACGCCGGCCGTACACGCGGTAAGCGGTGACGACCACCGTCGCGACGAGGCCGAGCACGCTCAGGAAGGTCAGGACGAACTTGGCGAGGTGCCACGGCAGCAGATAGAGCGGACTGAACAGGATCGCGGACAGCGGGGGATAGATGAACGGCAGCGGCGATCCGGGCACGAGCCCCGGAAAATCGGGCGAGTAGAGGCCGATCCCGTTGAGCCAGGCGTAGCCGCCGGTGCGGTACACATGCAGGTCCACGAAACCGCTGATCAGGATCGCGTAGGTGGCCACCGAGACCACCAGGACTGTCAGCGCGATCCGCACCAACCGTTGATGACGCTGGTACTCGTCCGGAGCCGAGGTGATTCCAACCCGGTCGAGAACGGATCGATAGCTGAGCAAACCGTAACCCCTTGGACTCGTATGCCAAATCGTTACAATAGCGGATGGCCTCGCTCAGCTGCGCCAGTGGTACTGCCGCTCGGGCCGCCCGGTGCCGCCGTAGCGAAGCCGTACCTCAGCCTGTCCGGTGGCCGAGAAGTGCTCGAGGTAACGCCGCGCGCTCGGCCGGGAAAGCTCGGTGACCCGGGCACATTCGGTGGCCGACAGCCCGTCGGGGTGGTCGCGGAGTGCCTGCCGAACCAGCTGCGCCGTCTGTTCGGTCAGTCCCTTCGGCAGCGTGCCCCCGGAGCGAGGCCTGCCGCCGAACACCGCGTCGACGTCGTGCTGTCCTGCACCCGTCTGTGCCGAAAGCCGGTTCAGTTTCTCGTGCAGGGAGCCGAAGTGCTCGAGTTGATCCCGCAACGCCGCGTACGGAAACGGCTTGATCAGGTAGTGCAGCGCGCCACCGCGCATCGCGCTCCTGATCGTTTCGACGTCACGTGCCGCGGTGATGACCACAACGTCGGTGTCCACGGTTGACGGATCGGCGCGCAGCTCGCGAAGGACCGCGATGCCGTCCAGATCGGGCAGGTAGATGTCCAGGAGGACCAGGTCGGGTTTGAGGTCGTTGACCGCGCGCAACGCGTCGGCTCCCGTGTGCGCCACTCCGACCACGGTGAACCCGGGCGTCCGCTCTACGTATCCACTGTGGACCTTGGCCACCATGAAGTCGTCGTCCACGACCAGAACCCGGATCACGTCGTCACCTTCGCCGCATCGGCGAGTATCGGCAGTTCCGCGGTGAACACCGCACCTCCAGCGTTGTGTACCTGTACGGAACCGCCCCGCCTGCGGCAGATCTGCCGGGTGATCGCCAGCCCCAGCCCGCGCTGGCCGGCATCCTCGGCGGCCTTCGTGGTGAAGCCGTGGGTGAAGACCTCCGTGGCGATCTCCGGTGCGACACCGGGGCCGGAGTCGCGAACGACGACCGCGACCGTATCGGACTCCTGCCGGATCTCCACCTCGATCCAGTCGCCGCCGGTGCCGTGCAGCGCATCCAGTGCGTTGTCCACGAGGTTGCCCACCACGGTCACCAGATCACCGGACAGCCGTTCGTCCACTGAAGCGAGGCTGCTGGTTTCGGTGAGCCGTAGCCCGATTCCCTGCTCCGCGGCGAGACTCGCCTTCGCGATCAGCAGCGCCGCGACGGCGACATCGCCGATATGTGTGGTGACCTGGTCGTGCCACTCGTCGTGCGCCCGGCTGACCAGGTCGACGTAGTTGCGCACTTCCTCGTACTCGCCCAGTTCGATCAATCCGGCGATGGTGTGCAGGCGGTTGGTGAACTCGTGCGCCTGGGCGCGAAGGGTGTCCGTCGCCCTGGAATTGGCGGCGAGTTCCTCGCGCAGGGCGACCAGTTCGGTCCGGTCGCGTAACGTCGCCACGGCGCCGAGTTCGCGACCGTCACGCGCGACCGCCATCCGGTTCATCACCAGCACCCGCCCCGCGCGCAGCACGATCTGGTCGGCTCCGCTCGCCGTTCCGATGAGGACGTCCCGCAGCCGTTGGTTGAGGTCGAGGTCGGCAACGCGTACACCGACACATTCCTGCGGAAGGGCCAGTAGCTCCCGTGCCTTGTCGTTGACGAGGGTGATGCGGCCCTGCTCGTCGAGGGCCACCACGCCTTCCTTGATCCCGTGCAACAGCGCCTCGCGGTGCTCCACCAGCCCGGTGATCTCGCGGGGTTCGAGACCGAGGGTCTGCCGCTTGACCCACCAGGTGATGAAGACCGAGCCGGCGATGCCGATCAGGGTCGCGATCACCAGCAGGGCCAGCGCGTTACCTGGAGAGTTGGTCACGCCCTCGAAGAACCCCGGCATCTCCTTGCCCGCAGCGACGATCCCGAGGATCTCACCGTTCTTGTCGAGCACGGGAACGTGCGCCACGAGGTAGTCGTCCACCTCCCCGACCCAGGCGCGGCCTACGGTGACCGTGCTCTCGCCGAGCGGCAGCGCGTCGCGGATCTGCCGTGGATCCGGTGAGGTCAGCACCTTCCGATCGGGGCTGGCGATGATCACCGAGTCCGCGCCGGAGAGGCTGCGTGCGCTTTCGGCGAAGATCGGGAGTGCGTCGCGCCGCACCGGATCGGCCAGGCTGGTGCGTACCCCCGGCGTCGCCGCGACGTTTTCCGCCACGGACAGCAGCTTCCGGCCCTCGGTGTCGGTGAAACTCTTGCCGGACTGGATCACCGAGAAGGTGACCACGCACGCCAGCAGCGCGAAGACGATCGCCAGCTGCCAGCCCAGCAGTTGGCGGGCGAGGGAACCCTGTACGCCCACGCCACACCTCCGTGTGTTCTGTCTCGCTTGACCGGACCTCCAACTATGACACCTCGCCGGCGCTGCGCCACGTGACCACAAAGAACACAAGTACCGAAAGGCGCGTAAGGGAGACAGCGGGCCAGCGCCGGGGGAGCATGACCGATCAGGCGGATGCTGACAGGCGTGGCGGATCGGCGGGGTTGCGTTTCATGGTGATTCGTGGAACTCGGCCGACGAAGTCCCGCTATCGAGGCGGCAGGGCGTAGAGCAGCGAGACTGGAAAGTCTTCTGGGAAGTCAGAGCCCTGGCGACTCGATCGCGGACCCGAGTTCTCAGACAAGCACTGAGGCCGGCGTCACACGGTCCGGCGAACACGAGCAGGACAGAAACACGAGCACATCGAGGTGCACTCCGCATGAAGAACCCGAAGACCTGGCTGGCGGTGCTGGGTGCCGCACTGCTGGTACTGGTCGTCCCACCACTGGTGTCCGCGGGTGGTGACGAGAGCGGCTCACAGATCCGCGGCCTGCGGTTCATGGTGCCGAACTCCCCAGGTGGTGGGTACGACATCACCGCGCGCACGGCGGCGAAGACCATTGAGGACGCCGAGTTCAACGGCAACATCGAAGTGTTCAACCTGCCCGGAGCAGGTGGCACGGTCGGCCTCGGCAGGCTGGTCAGTGAACGCGGAAACGCGAAACTGGCCATGTCGATGGGACTCGGCGTTGTCGGCTCGGTCTACACCAACCAGTCGCCGTCCTCACTCCAGGACACCACGCCGATCGCCCGCCTGACGGAAGAGTCCGACATCGTCGTGGTGGCGAAGGACTCCCCGTACAAGAACATCGGCCAACTGGTCGAAGCCTGGAAGAAGGACCCTGGTGCGGTCCCGGTCGGTGGTGGTTCCTCCCCCGGCGGGCCGGACCATCTCGCGCCGATGCTGATGGCGAAAGCCGTCGGTATCAAGCCCCGCCAGGTTCGGTATGTGCAGTACGACGGGGGCGGTGAGCTGATGGCCTCGGTACTCGGCGGAAAGGTCGGTTTCGGGGTTTCCGGAATCGGCGAGACCCGCGACCAGATCGATGCGGGAGAGCTGCGCGCGCTCGCGGTGACGAGCCCGAAGCGCGTGCCGGGTATCGACGCTCCCACCCTGCAGGAGTCCGGAGTGGACGTCGGCTTCACCAACTGGCGCGGAGTGGTCGCACCGCCCGGCATCAGTGACGAGGACCGGGACAAACTCGTGACGATGTTCAGCAGGATGCACGGAACCGAGCAGTGGCAGGAAGCACTGCGGAAGAACGGCTGGGGCGACGCGTTCCTGACCGGAGACGAGTTCGGTGCCTTTCTGAAGTCGGAGAACAATCGCGTGGTTTCGGTACTGAAGGAGTTGGGGCTGGCATGACTTCCTCGCTCGGTAACTCGTCCACGGAAACTGTGAACACTGTGGACAGCCCTGTGGATACCTTCGGGAACTCGGCACCGCCGCCTTGGTGGCGCGCGCATTCCGAACTCGGAATCTGTGTGCTGATGCTGGTGCTCGGTGTGCTTGTGCTGACCGACGCGCTGACCATGCCGGCCGATTTCACCCAGCGCGGGCCGATCGGACCGAAGACCGTGCCGGTGGTCGTCGGCTCGTTACTCGTGCTCGTTTCGGTTCTGCTGGCCCGCAATGTGTTGCGCGGCGGCCGGGGTGAGGCCGAGGCGGGCGAGGACATCGACCTCGCCGCGCCGACCGACTGGCGCACCGTGCTGCTGCTCTCCGGAGCGTTCCTGGCCAATGCGGCACTGATCGGCACCGTGGGTTTCCCGATCTCCTCGGCGATTCTGTTCTGGGGTGCCTGTTATGCCCTTGGCAGCCGCAACTTCGTCCGCGACCCATTGATCTCCGCAGCGGTCGCGGTGATCACCTGGGTCATGTTCAACGAGCTGCTCGGGGTTCCGCTGCCCGGTGGGCCGCTGATGGAGGTGCTCTGATGATGCGTCCGCCAATTCGCACTTTCCCGGGAAAGTGCGCGAAGGGCATTCCCGTGACCTGGGATGAGCGGTTCCGGTCTCGCACTTTCCCGGGAAAGTGCGAGCAGAACTGGCCCGGTGCGGGTGCGGAATCAGGCGTTGTGCTGGAGGTGTGCTGACCGTGGACTCGTTCTCCCTGCTGATCGACGGGTTCGGTGCCGCACTGACCCCGCAGAACCTGATGTTCGCCGTCATCGGCGTGATCCTCGGTACGGCGATCGGAGTGCTGCCGGGGATCGGCCCGGCGATGGCCGTGGCCCTGCTGCTGCCGGTGACCTTCGGGCTCGACGCCTCCGCTGCGTTGATCATGTTCGCCGGCATCTACTACGGCGGCATGTTCGGTGGATCCACCACATCGATCCTGCTGAACACACCGGGCGAGAGCGCGTCGGTGGTGACGGCGATCGAGGGCAATCCGATGGCCAAACGCGGCCGGGGCTCGCAGGCTCTCGCCGCGGCCGCGATCGGTAACTTCGTCGGCGGCATGATCGGCACCCTCGGGCTCGTCGTGCTCGCACCGACCATCGCCTCGCTCGCGGTGAATATCGGGGCGCCCGACTACTTCGCGATCATGGTGCTGGCGTTCATCGCTGTCACCTCGGTACTCGGCCGGTCGCGCATCCGCGGCTTCTCCTCACTGCTGATCGGTCTGACGATCGGCCTGATCGGTCTCGACCAGATGACCGGGCAGTCCCGGCTGACGTTCGGATCACTGCACCTGGCAGACGGCATCGACGTGGTGATCGTGGCGGTCGGATTGTTCGCGGTCGGCGAGTCGCTGTGGGTCGCGTCGCGGCTGCGGCACGGGCAGGAAAAGCCGATCCCGGTCGGTCAGCCGTGGCTGGGCCGTAGCGACCTGCGCCGCACCTGGCGGCCGTGGCTGCGCGGGCCGGTGATCGGCTTCCCGTTCGGCGCGATTCCCGCCGGTGGTGCGGAGATCCCGACGTTCCTCTCCTACGTTGTCGAGAAGCGGCTGTCCCGGCGCAAGGACGAGTGGGGCAAGGGCGCGATCGAAGGGGTCGCCGGCCCGGAGTCCACGGCCAGCGCCTCAGCAGCCGGCACGCTGGTGACGATGCTGACCCTCGGGCTGCCGACGACGGCGGTGGCCGCGGTGATGCTGGTCGCGTTCCAGCAGTACGGGTTCCAGCCGGGGCCGCTGCTGTTCGAGCAGGAGTCCGGTCTGGTGTGGACGTTGATCGCGAGCCTGTTCGTCGGGCTGGCGCTGCTGCTGGTGATCAACCTGCCGCTCGCGCCGCTGTGGGCGAAGCTGCTGCGGATTCCGCGCCCTTACCTGTACGCGGGCATCCTGTTCTTCGCCAGCGTCGGCGCGTATGCCGTCGGCGGCGAGGTGATCGACCTACTGCTGCTGTTCCTCGTCGGGCTGCTCGGGTTCGCGATGCGCAGGTACGGACTACCGGTGCTGCCCGCGGTGATCGGGGTCATCCTCGGCCCGGCAGCCGAACTGCAGATGCGGCGGGCGTTGCAGATCAGCGACGGTGAGCTGATCGGCCTGGTCAACTCGCCGATGGCACTGGTGGTTTACGCGATCATCGCGGTGATCCTGGCCTGGCCCCTGGTCCGCAGGTTCCTGCCCAGGGCCGAGGTGAGTGAAGAACGCATCGACGCCTGATGCCGTCGCCGAGGCCCCCTGACTCGCGTTGCGAACGCGAGCCAGGGGGCCTCGTTCGTATCAGCTGCGGGCGGCGGCAGCGTGGGCTTCGGCGAGCAGGCGCTGCAGGTGCAGGCCGCGGTGGACGTCGCAGGGGTGGGTGCTGGTGCCACTGGCGATCATCGCCGCGAAATCGTCCAGCATGGCTGTGTAGGACTCGCTCGCCGAGCCGGGCCTGCGTCCGAGGCAACGGAACCCGTGCTCTCCGTACACCGCGAACTCGACCACGGTCGGTTGTACGGGCAGCCGCAACGACATGCTCACGGTGCTGGTGGCGCCGCCGGTGTGCTCGAGCAGCACGTGCCAGAGGTCGTTCGCTCCCTGGTGCGCACTCAGCACCCGAGTGATGCGGCCGAGTGCGGCGTCGATCAGGTCGAAGGCATGCGGTCCGATGTCGGCCAGCGCACCCTGCTCATGCCGCCACGCCGAAGCGCCGTAGGTGTCCCCGAGCAGCGCGCCGGACAGCCAGCGCACGTTTCCGCCGGACCAGTCGCCCTCCTGGGCCAGCCCGCTCAGCCACTCCTGGGTCTGTAGCGAGTAGCGCAGGGTGAGTACCACCAGCGCCACGACACCGGACTCGGTGACGGCGTCGGCGAGGCGTTGCGCCCCCGCGACATCGGCGGCGATCGGCTTCTCCAGGATCAGGTGCTTACCGGCCTTGGCCGCGCGGACGCCCAGCTCGGACTGGATCGCCGGCGGCACCGCGAGTGCGACGGCGTCCACGGCGTCGAACAACTCGTCGACATCGGCGCAAGCGACGGCGCCATTCGCCTCGGCGAGTTCCCTCGCCACCTCCGGCCGCCGCGTCCAGATGGCGGACAGGGTGGTTCCGGGATGGTCGGCAAGGCCGGGGACGTGCACCGACGAGGCCCATGGGCCACCGCCGATCAGACCGACTCGGAGGGGGGCTGGAGGCGCTTCATCGTGCATGCGCGAAAGGGTAGGCCACCCAGCTGGAGTCAGGTGTAGCTGTAGAAGCCGCGGCCGGTCTTCTTGCCGAGCAGGCCCGCGTCGACCATCCGCAGCAACAGCGGCGGGGCCGAGTAAAGCGGCTCCTTGAACTCGGCATACATGGAATCCGCGATCGCCTTGATGGTGTCCAGCCCGATCAGGTCGGAAAGGCGCAGCGGTCCCATCGGGTGCGCGGTGCCCAGTTCCATACCGCGATCGATGTCCTCCGCCGAGGCGAAGCCGCTCTCGATCATCCGGATGGCCGACAGCAGGTAGGGCACCAGCAGCGAGTTCACGATGAACCCGGCGCGGTCCTGCGAGCGGATCACGGTCTTGCTCAACGCGCCGGTGACGTGCTCGTCGGCGCGCCGGATCGTCTCCTCGCCGGTGAGCAGCGAGGGCACCAGTTCCACCAGTGGCAGGACCGGAACCGGGTTGAAGAAGTGGATGCCGACCACCTGCTCGGGCCGGCTCGTGGCCATGCCCAGCTTCATGATCGGAATGGAGGAGGTGTTCGAGGCGAAGATCGCGTCCGCGCGCTGGACGACCTTGTCGAGCGAGCTGAACACCTCGACCTTGGCCTGCTCCTGCTCCAGTACGGCCTCGACCACCAGGTCCCGGTCGGCGAACGCCTCCAGGTCCGTGGTGAAGGTCAGCCTGCCCAGTGCGGCTTCGGCGTCGGCCTCGGACAGCTTGCCGTTGCGGACGCCGCGTTGCAGCGACTTCTCGATCCGGGCCCGGCCCGCATCGAGTGCGGGCTGGCTCACCTCGGTGATCGCCACCTCGAGCCCGGCTTTCGCGTGCACCTCGGCGATACCCGAACCCATCAGGCCCGCGCCGACCACACCTACCCGCTGGATCTCAGTCACTGCTCTCCTCACCGTGCCCAGTCAATCCGATGTCCGGCAGACGCACGTTCTGAAGACACACGAAACTCGAGGGTGGGGTCTGGGGTTGCCCCCAGCACCCACCCTCGGGTTTCTCGTACGTCAACGGCGGTACTCGTCGTACCCGTCGTCGTACGGGTCTTCGTCCCGCTGCTCGTCCACGTGCTGGTCACCGGAGGAGCTACCGGACAGCTCTCGCTGTAATGCATCGAAGTCCGTGGTGGGAGTGCTGTACTTGAGCTCCCGGGCCACCTTCGTCTGCTTGGCCTTAGCTCGGCCGCGCCCCATGGCTCGACCCCCTCGCACAGGGGCGGGGCGGCCGGGGGAAATCGGCGGCCCCGCATCGTCTCGACAACTATTTCCTCCGACCACCGTACCGTGTCCCGGGGGTAAGACGCGACGCGGCACGGTGTGCGGGATCCGACACTTCCGGAGCTTGTCCGAGAACCCGGGTCCGCGACCCGAGCCACCAGGGCTCCGGCTCCGATGGGCCGTCCAGTTTTGCTGCTGACCGCCCGCCCCGCCTCGACAGCGGGTTGTCCTCCGGTCGCGGACCGTGCCGCCCGCCGGTCGCCGCCCGTCCGGCTCGCGGTATAGCCAGGCGGTGGTTGCGATCCCCGGCCGACGTGCCACGATTCTCCTGTGCTTCGACCGTTCGTGGCGTACCTGCGGGTGTACGAGCCACTCTCAGCGTTCGGCGACCCGCCGGACCCGCGGCTGGTCAAGGCCGTCGAGACCGCGCAGCTGACCAGGGCCTCGGCAGGCGAACGCGAGCAACTCATGTGGCTCAAATCACAAACCGCCGCGCCCGCGCGGTTGCTGCCCGCCGAGCTCGCCGACGGCAGGGCCGCGCCGAGTACCACGACAGATGTCCTGGTGCTGGACCCGGCCGAGGTGCCTGTCGGTCCCGACGTCACGGTCGGTCCGGGGCCGCTGGTCTGCCCCCTCGAACTGCGGGCGCGCTCGGCCGCCGCCCTCGCCAGCTTCGTCGGCGACGCCCACCCGACCCTGCGCGACTCCGTGCTCAACGCGGGCGGGGTCAGCGTCGAGTCCGTGCGGGCACGCACCACCGCCGCACTCGGCGACCTGCGCCGCTCCGCCATGCACGTGCTCTCCACCACCTGGACTGTGCCGTTGCCGTGGTTCGCACTGGTCGATCCGGACGAGCGGCGGCTCGTGCTCGGCGCGGGCAGGCACGATCCGGAGCGAGAGCTTTCCTGGCGGGTGGCGATGGTGGACGCGCGCAGGCGGGTCTCCGACGCACGGAAGCTGGTGGAGAACAGCATCGGTGACTCGGGGCCCGGCCGGGTGCTCGCGGAGACTGGCCGCTGGCTGGAGCACTTCCACGAGGACTCCGCGGTCGAACTGGACTACGGCGGCCTCGTGCAGCTGATCTCCGACCCGATCCTGGACACCGACACCTCCGCCGAGGAAGTGCACCGGATCCTCGACTCGCTGCGAACCGGCGATGTCGAGGAACTCGCCGAGTTGTTCCAGGACCTGCGGGACTACTGGGCGGAACTGGCCGCGAGGGAACGCCTCAACTGATCGGTCGGGCGCAGTTCGCCGACCGGCCGGCCGCCGCCGAACACCTCACCGTAGCCACGGCCGAGTCCGTCGAGGACGGACCGGGCCGCCGGATTGTCCGGCAGCGCCCCGAGCGCGTCCAGCGCCGCGACCAGCAGCGGGTTACGTGGCCGCTGAGCTCCGTCGTCCACCTTCAGCGCGATGGCCGTGCCGTCCGGGAGAGCGATCGCGTGCACCCCTTCCGCACCACCCTTGGCCAGCAGACCCTCGACGGTGAGCATCAGCATCGTGTCCTCGCGGCCCGTGCCGGCCACCAGCCACGGATGCGCTCGCATGACGTCGGCGATACGCCGCTCGGGGCCGTCCTCGGCGGTGATGAGCCTGCCGAACGCACGGGCAAGGCCGGCCAGGGAGAACGCGAACAGCGGTGCCCCACAGCCGTCGACGGCGGTGGAGGCGATCGGCTCACCGGTGAGCTTGACGACCGTTTCGGCGATGACCTGCTGTAGTTCGTGCCCCGGGTCCTCGTAGTTCGCCAGTGGCCAGCCGCGCTGAGCGCAGGTGACGACCATGCCCGCGTGCTTGCCGGAGCAGTTCATCGCGGCCCTGCGCTTGCCCGGCCAGTCGCGGATCGCGGCCACCCTGCTGTCCTCGTGCAGCGGGTAGTCCGGCGGGCAGTGCAGTGCCTGCTCGTCGAGACCGTGGGCGGCGAGCAGCGCCAGCGCCCGATCGACGTGGCCGGGCTCGCCGTTGTGCGAGGCGCAGGCCAGCGCCAGGTCGGCGTCGTCGATCTCCAGACCGGCCCGGAGCATCCCGAGTGCCTGTAACGGCTTGTTCGAGGAGCGGGGGAAGACCGGAATCTCGACGTCACCGACGGCTGTGCGAACGGAGCCGTCCGGGTTGGTGATCACGAGGGCGCCGTGGTGCACGCTTTCCACGAAGTTCGAACGGACGACCTCGATCAGGGCAGGATTGGCCGAAGAAGTGAGACTGGGGGTGTTCAAGGGAAGCGCTCTAGTCCTTTCTTGTCGAGCGCGCGATCGGACGAACGTAGCCGGGCCCGAACCTTTGATGCGCACGTTAGGCCGGGCAGCGGCACGCCTCCGCTCGTCCGAGCCTTCGGCGGGCGCGCGCCCGGGATTCCTTGGTCGTCAGTTCACTGACGCTCGCTCTGGTCCTTTCCGGTCCAGCCGCGTTCACGGCTGATCAGCTCGTCGACCGAGGCCGTGCCCTGCGCGTACCGACCGGCGATCTCGGCGTTGATGGTGTCCACCACGCACTGCACCTCGCGCCGTCGCTGAGAGACCGACACTTCCTGCTCCCGGTAGTCGGCGAGGGTCACGAGCAGTTTGTCATCACTGAGTGAGGTGACGTCCGACAGATCCGAGTCCCCGACCAGTGCCTCCGCCTGTCTGCGGTGCTCGCCCGCGCGCGACGGCTCCAGCGGCTGGTGCCTGCCGGAGCCCATGGCCGGGCCGAGCGCGTTGTCGGCGAGGATCGTGGCCAGCTGGTCGACCACACTGCGCCCACCGGAAGTGCGCCTTGCCTGTTCGGCGAGGACGATGTCGATCCGGGCGTGCAGCAATCGGCGCAGGTAGGACAGGTCGGTTTCCTCCTGCGCTGCCTCGTTCCGGCGTTCGCGCAGCGCGGGGAGCGCGAGCTCACCGAGGTCGCGCACGTAGTCGGCGTTGAGGACGCGGTCGATTCGACGACGCCCACCGGGCCGGACTTCGATCACGGTCGCCATCCTGCTCTACATCGGTTGGGTGCGCCAGGGCCGGTCGTCTGAACCACTCGCTCTAGCTGATGTCTGACCATGATCTCGCAATCCGCCGTTCGCAGAGGCCCTCAGCCACGCAGAGACTTGGCCGCGGCCCGGCCGGGAGCCTCCCCCTCCTCGGGGACCGAGTCGGGATCGACCGCCGCCTGCACGATCCGGTCCTCCGTGCCGGTGAGGAACTCCCCGTCCACCGGGGCAGAGCGTTTCAGCAGCGCCAGCGCGATCGGACCCAGCTCGTGGTGCAGGACCACGCTGCCCACCCGGCCCACCGTGCGCTCGCCGAGCGTCACCGGGTCGCCGGTCTCCGGCGTGATCTCCGGGGAACCGTCCAGGTGCAGCAGCACCAGATGCCTGGGCGGCCTGCCGACGTTGTGCACCTTCGACACGGTCTCCTGCCCGCGGTAGCAGCCCTTTGCCACGTGCGCCGCCGAGCCGATCCAGTTGACCTCGTGCGGAATCGTTCGGTCGTCGGTGTCCATGCCCAGCCTGGGGCGCAGGGACTCCACCCGCAGCGCCTCGTAGGCCCAGCTGCCGACGGGACGCGCCCCAGCGTCGGTGATGCGCGCCCACCACCGTGCCAGTTCGCCGCGCGGCACGTGGAGGTCCACGCTGGCACGCCCTGGCCAGGGCATGCGGCGCGCGAATCCACCGGGAAACGCCGCGACGCTGTACGGCTCGTCGTCCAGCTCGATGTCCAGTGCGCTGAGGATGCCCTGGATCTCCGGTCCGAGCAGGGTAAGCGTCGCGAGCTCGTCCGTGACGTCGGAGATCTCGACCTTGGACCAGAACTTCATGGCCTCGAAGTACTCGAGCGGGCTCTGCATCCCGCCCTTGGGTAGCGCGCTGGTGATTTCCGCGCCGGGCATGGTGTCCAGGTAGACGGTCTCCCCGACGTGGGCCAGGACCAGATGCGACTCGACCCGGCCGTAGCTGTCCAGTACGAGCGACTCGGTGCCGCTGCCTTCCGCAAGCCCGGTGACGTGCTGGGAGATCACCAGGTGCAGCCAGGACAGTCGCTCCTCGCCCCGCACCGCGAGGACCTGCCGGTACGACCGGTCCACCACGGCCACGGACCGGACGGCGGTGCGCTGCTCGGCGAACGGATCGCCCCAGTGCCATGGCACGCCCTCGTCGGGGTGGCCTTCGGGCGCCGCGATCGATCCGGGCAGCTCCAGCAGCGGCGAGTGATAGCTCATGTATTCGATGGTAGGCCAGGAAGGTTATGCACGGTTCAGTCCCGATTCACGGGTGGCTGAGTAGTGTCGCGGTATGCGCGTGCTCGCCTTCACAGACGGAACACTGGCCGACCCCGACGCCGCCCACATCCGAGTCGATGATCTCGGTTTGCTGCGCGGGGATGGGATCTTCGAGACGATCCTCGTCGTCGACGGCGAACCGAGGGAACTCGGTCCGCATCTGGACCGCCTTGCCAGGTCGGCTTCGATGCTCGACCTGCCCGAACCGGACGGCCCGACCTGGGAACGCTTGTCGCGCAAGGTGATCGACACCTGGGCCGAGCGTGGCGGATCGGCTGAGTTCGGACTCAAGCTGGTCTACACCCGGGGGCTGGAGGGCGACCCCTCCTCGGCGCCGACGGGATTCGCGCTCGGATTCGAAATCGACGAGAAGGTGATCCGGGCGCGTACCGAAGGTGTGGCCGCGGTTACCCTCGATCGTGGCGTCGACACGGACCTCGCCGAGCGCGCGCCGTGGCTGCTGCTGGGGGCCAAGTCGCTGTCCTACGCGGTGAACATGGCGGCGGGCCGCGAGGCCGCTCGCCGGGGCGCCTCGGACGTCGTCTTCCTCGCCAGCGACGGTTCTGTGCTGGAAGGGCCCACCTCAACCGTCGTGATCGCCCGCGGCCGCACGCTCTACACGCCGCCTGCCACCATCGGCATCCTGCCGGGCACGACCCAGGCCGGGCTGTTCCGCGGGGCCGAGCGCGCCGGGTGGAGCACCAAGATCGAACCGCTGCGGGTCGAGGATCTGCGCGCGGCCGACGCCGTCTTCCTGGCTTCGTCGGCGCGGAAGGTGACTCGGGTGCACACCCTCGACGGGGAGGTGCTGCCGGATTCCGCCGCGCTGCACGCCGAGGTCGCGCAGGCCTACGAGGCCGTCTACACCTGATCGGTACGGCGGATACGGATGACTCGCGGGGTGACGTCCTCGGCGAGGTAGGCGGTGACCTTGTGCAGGCCGTCCAGTACGTAGCCAGGTTGTCCCGCCCGGTCCACCAGTACCGCCGCGGGCCGGTGTCCCGCCCGGATCGCGGAGCGGTAGTACTCGACTCGCGCGTGCTCCGCGCGGGGCCAGTCCCCGTGCGGGAGGAACGTGTCGTCGCTGAGTTCGTACTGACCGTCGGTCAGCAGGTCGAGCAGCGGTCGCAGCGTGTCACTCAGCGGTTTGCGGATCTGCCCCGTCGCCAGCGCGATGCGCAGTTTCGCGGCCAATTGTGGACGCTGTGCGGGCGGTAGTCCGTCCACGACGTCGAGCACGCCGGTACCACCGCTCACCGTGACCTCTTCCATACTCAGAATGACGCCCGGAAGCGCAGGATGGTTCCTGGCCGGGCCTGCGCGAGCGAGGGCAGGGCGTCCGGATGAACCACCGCGACCACGGGATAGCCGCCAGTGGTCGGATGGTCGGCCAGAAACACCACGGGCAGGCCGCTGGGTGGCACCTGGATCGCGCCGGTGCGGATGCCCTCGCTGGGCAGCTCCGTATCCGTTCGCTCGGGTACGCGGCGCAATGGGCTGCCGTCCAGTCGCAGGCCGACCCGGTTCGAAGCCGAGGTGATCGTCCAGCTGCCCGCCAGGCCGGTGGCCGGGTCGATGAACCAGTCCTCGCGGGGGCCGAGCAGCACGGGCACGGCCAGATCCGTGCTCGGTGGCCGCGGCGCCAGCGTATCCGCCCCGGTGGGCACGCCGGTGGCAGCGCCGAGAGCCAGAAGGTCGCCCGCCGCAAGTGGTGGCGGCCCGATGCCGGACAACACGTCCCTGGAGCGGCTGCCGAGTTCGACGGGGGTGTCGACGCCTCCCGAGATCGCCACGTAACAGCGCAGTCCGCTCGCGGGGGTCCCGAGTGCGAGCGTTTGTGCGGGGCGCAGGTGCAGCGCGACATGCGAACCCACCTCGCGGCCGTCGATCCGTACCGAGACCGCGGGACCGGTCACCGCGATCGTGCAGGAGACGCGCGCGAGCAGCCGGAGCCCACCGAGCAGGGCCTCCACTCCGGCCGCGCCCTCGGGATTGCCGACGAGCCGATTCGCCAGCCGCAGGGCGGGCTGGTCCAGCGCGCCGGATGGCGGCACGCCGAGGTGTGCGTGTCCCGGCCTGCCGAGGTCCTGGATCAGCGCGTTCGGACCGGGGTCGAGGACCTCGACGCTCCTCATCCGACGCTCCGGAAGCGGACGGTGTCCCCGGGTGCGAGCAGCGCGGGGCGCTCGGCACGCGGGTCGAACAGCACGGCACTGGTTCGCCCGAGCAGCCGCCAGCCGCCGGGCGACGAGCGTGGATAGACGCCGGTGAACTCGCCCGCTACGGCGACCGAGCCGGCGGGCACGCTGGTGCGTGGGGTGTGCAGTCTCGGCTGCCGCAGTGGCTCGGGCAGGCCGGTGAGGTAGCCGAAGCCCGGGGCGAAACCGGTGAAGGCGACGCGGTACTCGGCCCCGGTGTGCAGCTCGACGACCTCGTCGACGCCGATGCCCGCGGTCTCGGCGACCTGATCCAGATCAGCACCGTCGTAGTGCACGTCCAGCAGGACCTCCCGGCCCTCGACGGCAGGTGGGTGCTCGAGATCCGCCGACTCCACCAGTGCGCGAATCGTGGCGAGCCCGCGCTCGCCGTCGCGGCTGGCGATCAGCAGGCTGCGGGCCCCGGGGACCAGTTCGGTGATGTGGTCCTGCTCGGCGGCCGCGATGACGGCACGTACGGCGGTCATCTGCCGCAGCGAGTCGCAGTCGAGCAGCGTCGCGTCCAGCCCGTACCGCCGCCAGCGCATCGGCCAGGCGCCTCAGCCCACCACGCGGCGCAGGTAGAGCGATACGTGCGGCTGCATCGGCTCCCCGACCATCGCACGCTCCTCGACGTAGCCGAGGTCACCGTTGTTCACCAGGCCGTAGAGCCGCTTGGCCCCGGTGACGTCCTTGGCCGTGGCGCTGCGAATGACGGCATCCGTGCCCAGCTCCCAGGAGGACTGGCCGCCGGGCTTGCCGTAGAAGAGTTCGAGGATGCCGCTGGAATGGGTGAGCAGCAGTTCGATCGTGTCGTCTTCCTGCGGACGCCACCAACCGGTCTCCCGCGCCGCGGGACGGACGACGTTGCCCTCGTCGTCGAGCAGCCAGGACCGCGCCTCGTGGAACAGGAAGGGACGGCCGTCATGGGCGATCGTCAGCTGCTGAGCGATACGCCGGGGGCCGTCGATGGTCGGGTAGTTGACCTCACCCTCACCACGCCACACGCCGACCAGCGGCAACAGGGCGAGGCAGGCGTCGTTGAGGTTCTCGCCCTGGCGCAGGTTCGCCGTGTCGCCAGGGATCGGCAGATCGTCCAGCTGCGGAACGTTGCGCTCGCGCGTGTTCTCCGCGCGGGCAGCCGCCGCCACGATCGCGTCGTCGCCGCTGGTGGACATACTCAGCGCTGGTCCGAGTACAGCCGGTAGACGACGTAACCGCCGAACCAGGTCACGCCGAGGATGGCGAGCAGCAGCAGGGTCGTAAAAAGAATCTCCACGGCCAGCACAATAACCCCTTGCCTCCGCGTGCACCTGCCCGGAGTGGCGCCCAACACGAATCAAGGCCACCTCGCGTGTGTGTCGAACACACGCGAGGTGGCCTTGCCGGCTTCGTTCGGTCAGACGGCGATCGAGACCTGGTGCAGACCCGGCCCTTCGGCGGTCACGTTCGCCTCACCGTTGCCCGCACGGTGCAGCGCGCGCACCGTCCACTGTCCCGGCGCCGCGTAGAAGCGGAAGTCGCCCTCTGGCGAGGCTTGTACCTCACCGACGAAGTCGCCGCCGTCGTTGAGCAGCCGGACGTAGGCTCCGCCGAGCGGGCCCTCTCCGCCGCGTACCGTTCCCGCGACCACGACCTGACCGTTCGTGTCGATATCGGCCGCCGTGGCCGTCTGCGCCGGGGCGCCGCAACCGTCGCTCATCGTCACTTGCCTCCTGTCCCTGCTCCGGTTTCGATCGGCACGCCGACGAGCGAGCCGTACTCAGTCCAAGATCCGTCGTAGTTCTTCACGTCCTCGAGCCCGAGCAGCTCGCGCAGCGCGAACCAGGTGTGGCTGGAACGCTCGCCGATGCGGCAGTAGGCGATGGTCGACTTCGAGGTGTCCAGACCCGCGTCCTTGTAGAGCTCGGCGAGCTCCTCGGCGGACTTGAAGGTGCCGTCCTCGTTCGCGGTCTTCGCCCAGGGGACGTTCACCGCGCTCGGGATGTGGCCGGAACGCTGCGCGGATTCCTGCGGCAGGTGTGCCGGAGCGTTCAGCTTGCCGGTGAACTCGTCCGGGGAACGCACGTCCACCAGGTTCTTCGTGTTGATGGCGTCGACGACCTCGTCGCGGAAGGCGCGGATCGTGGTGTCCGGCTCCTTCGCGGAGTAGCTCGTGGCCTCCCGCTTGACCTCGTCAGCGGTCAGCTCGCGGCCGTCGAGCTCCCACTTCTTGCGGCCGCCGTCGAGCAGCTGGACCTTGTCGTGGCCGTACAGCTTGAAGTACCAGTACGCGTAGGCGGCGAACCAGTTGTTGTTGCCGCCGTAGAGGATCACCAGGTCGTCGTTCGAGATCCCCTTCTCGGACAGCAGCTTCTCGAATCCGGCACGGTCGACGAAGTCGCGCCGCACCGGGTCCTGCAGCTCGTTCTTCCAGTCGATCCGCACCGCACCGCGGATGTGTCCGCCGTCGTAGGCGGTGGTGTCCTCATCGACCTCGGCGAACACCACACCGGGGCTGTCCAGGTTCTCCTCGGCCCACTGGGTGGTGACCAGGACGTCTTCACGGCTCATGGAGCGGCACTCTCTTTCTCTACGGTTTCTCGAGCAGTTCTGATTAGGACGGTTGACCGGTCCGGGGCGCGAACCGGCGGACGAGCAGGTAGACCTCGCAGCCGAGGCAGAAGTTGAACGCCGCGTTGAGGAATGCGGCGAACAGTGCGAACGCCGTGGCCACCAGGCCGAGCGCGGTGAGTTCCGTGGCGTAGCCGATCGTGCCGACCAGTGCGAACACGAAACCCACCGCTTGAGCGAAGCGCAGTGGTGCCGCGTCCTCCCGCTCGCTGGTCGGCCCCAGCCGCGGTGCGACCAGGAGCCGGTACAGCACCGAGTACGGCGCGGGCTTCAGTCCGACGAACGCACCGATCGCGAACACCACTGTCTGCGCCGCGAGCAGCGGCCACCAGCCGGTGGCCAGTACGACGGCGAGTACAACGGTCGTGATGACGGCCGCGAACCGCGGTCCGCGGGGATCAACAGCGGGTCCTGCGAACATCTGGCGCTCCTGGGCTGGACAGATGGTGGCGCATACGCGCCCGGCTCGACAGGTGGAGCAACGGTCGGCGGCGGAAGCCCTGATCAGCGCAGGGGACGCACGCCGGAACGCGGCGAGAGTGGACACAGGCTGCTGCGCACGCGGCACAGGTCAACTGCGCGGCGCTGCGTCAGCAAGTGAATAGGCAGCCGGTCCACGAGGGCCAGAGTACCCAGTCTTCCCTCAGAGTGGGAAGCCCGCTCACCGTATGGGACGAGTCCCAGATTCCGGGACCACGGTCCTCGCACTTTCCCGGGAAAGCGCGCTACTTGCACGCGCGGGGTACGTCACTTTCCCGGGAAAGTGCGTGTGGCGGGAAGGTGGGGGCGTAGCGCGTCCAGCAGATCGGCGGCCTTGGGCACGCCGCCCACCCGCAGCAGTTCCGTGCCGCGGGTGGACAGGGCCAGAGTGGTCGGGGTGCGCAGCACGCCGAGCGCCTCGGCGACCTCGGGCCGCTGGGTCACGTCGAGGTCGACGTGGTGCAGGCCCGTCGTGCGCTCGGCCAGGTCGGAAAGCACGGCGCGAGCATGCCTGCACGGTGCGCAGAACGTGGTGGAGATCTGTACCAGCGTGACTCCCGCTGTGGGATCGATTACCTCGGTGACCGCGGCGGGCAGGGCGCGTTCGGGCCGCTTCGCGGACCGCACCCGGCCGTTGCGCGCGGCGAGCAATGCGCCCGCGACCAACGCGGCGGCCAGCGTGGCCAGCAGCACCCACACCCCGGTCATCGACGTTCGATTCCTTTCCCGCTTCTGTCCTGTCAGTTGCCCGACATCCCGCTGAACCGGACGTTCTCGGCCGTGCCCTTGACCACGATCGCCCCATCCTCCACCTCGATGGCGGTCGGCGTCACCGTGAAGGGCAGCGACCCAGTGCTGATGTCCGCCTCGAAATTGGGCAGCAGCACCTTCTGCACCTCAGGTGGAACAACGGTCCTTTCCTCGCCATTCCCGAACTCGAGGCGCTGCGGGCTGATCCGTACGGTGTTCCCGTCGAGGTCGATGATCGCGAACGCGACGATCTCCACCCGGTCGCCCGCGATCTGCACTTCGCCGGACAGCCGGACCCCGGTGGACGAGCTGTCCTTCTTGTTCTCCTCCTCGGAGAGGTTCTCCTCCACGTTGGGCTCGTCACCGTGGTGGACGTAGTCCTCTGTGGACGGTGCGATCCGCAGGTTCTCGATCTTGTCGAGCGGATCGACGTTGGCCATATCGCTGTCCTTGATTCGGACCTGACCCTCGACGTCGCTGATCGTGATGTTGTCCACGTTGCCAGCCGTCAGGTCGGACAGCGGAGCGTCCACTCCCCGCAGTTCCGCTCTGACTCCGACGTCGCGCAGGGTGTCCTGGACCGGCACTCCGGTCGCGGAGACGGAGATGTGGCGGTACTCACCGGCGAGTGCCTGAGTGGTGAACGGGAAGCCGTGCACGGTCACCGAGGGATCTTCGGTCAGCCCCAGTTGTTCCCGTGCCTTCTGCGACACCGTGTGCTCCGCAACGGCCGCGAGTGCGAAATCCGCTCCGACCAGCAGTCCTGCCAGTACCAGGAGGACGATCACGATCTTCCTGGCGCGCCGTCCCTTGCGCTTGGCGGGACGGCCGGGACCGCGCCGATTCTGCTGGGTGACGGGACTGCTCACAATCGCTTCCGATCTGTCATCGAGCCGGCTTTGTGCCTGTGTCTTACGCAATACTCGGTTCATGCACTGTCGCAAGGTTCGACCACCGTCCGCGTCTCACCTGCATGCGGCCGCCACGAGCCGACCTCCGGCCGGCCCCCGTCGACCGCATTGTGCATAAACCAACCTGCCCGACCTGGTGTGATCCGGTCGTCAAGATGGGGACTACTGCCTTGTCGTCGGCTATTCTCACTCAGCACCGACTCGGTTGCCGAATCCGAGGCGACCTCACGAACAAGGCGGTGTGGCAATGAGCCTGGACTTGCTGGTTCTCACGGCGGAACAGGACGCCAACGCCGTGCTTCCTGCCCTCGATCTGCTGCCACACACCGTACGCGTGCGCGCCCCCGAGGTGACAGCACTGCTCGACGCGGGCCCCCGGGACCTGATTCTGCTCGACGCACGGGCGGACCTGGCCTCCGCGAAGAGCCTGTGCCGCCTGCTCAAGGGCACGGCTGACGACGAGGCGTCGACGCCCGTCGTCGCGGTCGTCGGCGAGGGCGGGCTGGTGGCGGTCAGCGCCGAGTGGCGCACCGACGACATAATCCTGCCCACCGCGGGGCCTGCCGAGGTCGATGCCCGGCTGCGGCTGGCCACCACACGCGACGGGGCGGTCTCGCAGGCCGACGCGGAACTGCGCGTCGGGGACCTGGTGATCGACGAGGCCACCTACACCGCCCGGCTGCGCAAGCGCACCCTCGAACTGACGTACAAGGAATTCGAGCTGCTCAAGTACCTCGCGCAGCACGCGGGCCGGGTGTTCACCAGGGCCCAGCTGCTGCAGGAGGTATGGGGCTACGACTTCTTCGGCGGCACGCGCACCGTCGACGTCCACGTGCGGCGGCTGCGGGCGAAGTTCGGCCCAGAGCACGAGCAGATGATCGGCACCGTGCGCAACGTGGGCTACAAGTTCGAGCGTCCCGCGAAGGGCGCCGCCGCGACGCCGCCCACCGCGTCGATGATGCCGGAGCAACTTCAGCGCGGACACTTCGCCAACTCCTGATCCCCGCCACTGGTTGCGGCTTGTGCACAACTCGGTGACGGGCCGCCCACAGCGACGGCTGGGTAGGTTGGAGCCATGCTGAACGCGGTGTGGATCGAGGACCCGGACCCTGCCACAGTCGAGCGGATACGTGCGCTGCTGCTCGCGGCGCGGGACGCCGACGGAAGGCCGGAGCTTCCTCCCGGCACGACACTTCCCCCGGAACTGACCGGCGGGTCGCACCTGCTGGCGGACGTGGCCGGTGAACTCGCCGGATACGCCCATCTGGACACCGAGGGCGATTCCTTCGGCCGGCAGGTCGCTGAGCTGATCGTGCACCCGCGGCGGCGACGCAACGGTTACGGCACGGCGCTGGTGAAGGCGCTGGTCGACAGGACCGGCGCGGTGGCAGGAGAGGACCGGCTGCGCGTATGGGCGCACGGCGACCATCCGGGCGCCGCCCGGCTTGCTGAGCGAGTGGGGTTCACCAGGGCCCGTGAACTTCTGGTCATGCACGCCGGCGTCGAGGGCGAGCGGTGGCCGGAGCCCTCGCCGCGCGAGGGCGTCACCATCCGTACGTTCCGCCCAGGACTCGACGAGGACGCCGTGATCGCGGTCAACGCCCGTGCCTTCGACTGGCATCCGGAGCAGGGCAGTCTTACGGCGGAGGAGCTGCGGGCCACCGAGCGGGAGGACTGGTTCGATCCCGCGGGTTTCTTCCTCGCGGAGAACGCGAAGGGTGAGGTCGTCGGCTTTCACTGGACGAAGGTCCACGAGCCGAACCCGGAACGGTTCGGCGGAAAGCCCGTCGGTGAGGTCTACGTGGTGGGTGTGGACCCTGCCATGCAAGGCGGCGGTCTCGGCAAGGCACTCACGCTGGCCGGTCTGCGTCATCTGGCCGATCGCGGTCTGGAGCAGATCATTCTCTATGTCGAGGGCGACAACGCACCCGCGGTGTCTGTCTACTCCGGACTCGGATTCACCCGCTACGAGGTCGACGTTCAGTACGCGTCGTAGCCGCCGCCAGGTCTCGCACTTTCCCGGGAAAGTGCGGATGGTCAGCCGAACCGGCCGGAGATGTAGTCCTCCGTCGCCTGGTTGCTCGGCGTGGAGAAGATCTTCGTCGTCTCGTCGATCTCCACCAGCTCACCGGGCTGGCCGACGCCGCGCAGGTTGAAGAACCCGGTCGTGTTGCTGACCCTGGCCGCCTGCTGCATGTTGTGCGTCACGATGACGATCGTGTAATCGGCCTTCAACTCCATCATCAGGTCCTCGATGGCCTGGGTCGAGATCGGGTCGAGTGCCGAACACGGCTCGTCCATCAGCAGGACCTCGGGTTCCACCGCGATCGCCCTGGCGATACAGAGCCGCTGCTGCTGCCCGCCGGAGAGGCTCGAGCCCGGTTTGGCCAGCCGGTCCTTCACCTCTCCCCAGAGGTTCGCCGACCGCAGTGACCTCTCGACCAGATCGTCCAGATCGGACTTCTTCATCCGCTTGTTGTTCAACCGGAGGCCCGCGGCCACGTTGTCGTAGATCGACATGGTCGGGAACGGGTTCGGCCGCTGGAAAACCATGCCGATCTGCCTGCGGACACCGACGGGGTCGACGTCCTGGCCGTAGAGGTCCTCGCCGTCCATCGTGATCGTGCCGTCGACCCTGGCGTTCGGAACGAGTTCGTGCATGCGGTTGATGGAGCGCAGGAACGTCGACTTGCCGCACCCGGACGGGCCGATCAACGCGGTGACCGACCGTGGCTGGATCGTCATCGAAACGCCCTGCACGGCGAGGAACGTGTCGTAGTAGATGTCGAGGTCCTTGACCTCGATGCGCTTGGCCACTGTGCTTCCTATCGGTGTTGATCGGACGACGCGTGATCGTCGAACGCGTCTACGGGTCGCAACTCGGGTTGTCCTGTCATTTTCCGCAGCTCGGCGACCCGCAGCCGCCATCGCGAGGCCTCCGGCCGAGCGCGTCCTGTGGTCCTCTTGGCTTGGGCCACTGTGCTTCGCTTTCTATCCGTATCTACCCGCTCAACCGCGGGTCTTCGGTGCGAACAGTCGGGAGATCAGTCGTGCGATGAGGTTGAGCGCCATCACCAAAATGATAAGGACCAGTGCCGCAGCCCAGGCCCGATCGAGGGATGGCTCAGGCGGGACGCCCGGACTGACGTACTGGTAGTAGGAGAACACCGACAGCGTCGCCATCCGACCGTCGAAGGGATTGAAGTTGTCGCTCGAGGTGATACCAACGGTGATCAGCAGCGGTGCTGTCTCCCCGATGACCCTGGCGATGGCCAGCGTCACGCCTGTCGCGATGCCGGCCAGCGCCGTCGGCAGCACGACCTTCACGATGGTGCGCCATTTGGGCACGGCCAGCGCGTAAGAGGCTTCGCGCAGCTCGTTCGGCACGAGCTTGAGCATCTCCTCTGTGGAGCGCACGACCACGGGGATCATCAGCACGCTCAACGCGATCGCACCCATGATCCCCATTCGCACACCGGGACCGAAGATGAGCGCGAACAGTGCGTAGGCGAACAGACCGGCCACGATCGACGGGATACCGGTCATCACGTCCACAAAGAACGTGATCCACTTGGCGAGCTTGCCTCGGCCGTATTCCACCAGGTAGATGGCGGTCAGCATGCCCACCGGCACCGAGATCAGGGTTGCCAGGCCGGTGATGATCAGTGTGCCCATGAGGGCGTGATAGATGCCGCCGCCCTCGCCGACGACACCGCGCATCGAGTAGCTGAAGAACTCGATGTCGAAGCGCTCGAGGCCCTTGCTCAGCACGGTGTACACGACCGAGATCAGTGGCAGGAGCGCGAGAAGGAACGCGGAGTAGACGAACGCTGTGACCGTCCGGTCAGTTGCCTTGCGGACGCCCTCGACGATGCGGGACCACAGGTGGATCGCGGCCGCGTAGCCGACAGCGACGATTACGGCGGCGAACACGATGCTCATGCCGGTCTGCCACAGCGCGATGCCGAGCACGAGCGCCGCTGCAAGTGTCAGCTGCGGTGCCCTGCGAGGCAGCGTGCCATGGGTCAGGGGCATTCCGCCGAGGGGAGTGTCCAGGTCCTGGTCCGGACCACGGGAGGTGGTCGAAGTGCTCATCAGTTGGCTCCGGAGAAGTTGCGGCGCCGGTTGATCACCGCGCGGGCGGCCATGTTCACGAGCAGAGTGATGGCGAACAGCACGAGACCGGACGCGATCAGAGCGTTCACGTCGATCCCCGTGGATTCCGGGAACTCCAGGGCGATGTTGGCCGCGATGGTGCCGGGATTGCCACTGCTGATCAGATTGAACGTGACTCCGCCGGAGACCGACAGCACGATGGCGATGGCCATGGTCTCGCCGAGCGCGCGGCCGAGTCCCAGCATCGACGCTCCGATGATGCTGGAGCGACCGAAGGGAAGCACGGCCATTCTGATCATCTCCCAGCGCGTTGCCCCGAGTGCGAGGGAGGCCTCCTCGTGCAGCCTGGGGGTCTGCCGGAACGCTTCGCGCACGACTGCGGTGATGATCGGCAGGATCATCACCGCAAGCACGATCGCCGCGACCAGCATCGTCCGCCCGGTCGCCGACGGCGGGCCCGCGAACAGCGGGATGAACCCGACGTTCTCCGCCAGCCATCCGGACGGTCCGAGGGTCGCGGGCGCCAGTACGGCGACGCCCCACAGGCCGTAGACGATGCTGGGCACCGCGGCCAGCAGGTCGATGAGGTAGCCGAGGCTCTGAGCCAGCCCGCGCGGCGCGAAGTGGGTGATGAACATGGCGATGGCCACGGCGAGCGGGGCCGCGATCACCAGCGCGAATATGGCAGAGATCAGCGTGCCGAACAGCAGTGGCCAGATGTAGAGGATCAGGCCGTTGTCGCCGGGGATCTCCTCCTTCGGTGCCATGAGTGCGGGCCACGCCTCGACCAGCAGGAACGCGGCCACGCCCGCGAGAACGACGAGGATGAGGATCCCAGATCCCGTCGACGCTCCGGCGAAGATGCGATCCCCCGGCCGCTGCCGGATGCGGCGGCGGACCGGTTTCCTCTCTGTGCTGGAGGGCACCGTCAATCCCTTTCTAGTGATGTGTTGGCAACTGCCCCGGTTCGATGTTCCAGGGGTGGACGCGCAGCGGCCCGGGCGATCGCCGCATTTGACGATCGCCCGGACCTCGGCAGGTGTTGCGTGTGGTGGATGATCAGCCTGCCGAGATGGCCTCGACGGCGGGCTGCAGCTTCTGGCGCAGCGAGTCCGAGATCGGTGCGGAGCCGGCCGACTCCTCGGAGGCCTGCTGGCCTTCCTCGCTGATGATGTGGTTGAAGAAGGCCTTCACCATCTCGGCCTTCTTCGGGTCGTCGTACTTGGTGCAGGCCAGGTTGTACGACACCAGCACGATCGGGTAGGTGCCGGACTCGGCCGTGTCGCGGGCGAGGTCGTAGGCGAAGCTGTACTCGCCGCGGCCTTCGACGCGCTCGGAGACGTCCAGTACTGCGGCTGCCGCCTCCGGCGAATACGCGACGAACTCTTCGCCGACACCGACCTTGACCGTGGTCAGGTCACCGGCCTGGCTCGCGTCGGCGTAACCGATCGTGCCCTTGCCGTTCGTGACCGCCTGGACGACGCCGGAGGTGCCCTTGGCTGCCTCGCCGCCCGGTACCGGCCAGTCACCGCTCACCTCGTGCGGCCACGCATCGCCAGCGGCCTTGGACAGGTAGTCCACGAAGTTCTCGGTGGTGCCCGACTCGTCAGCCCGGTTCACCGGAGTGATCGGGGTGTTCGGAAGTTGCACGCCCGGGTTGTCCGCTGCGATAGCGGGGTCGTTCCAGGTCTTGATCTTCTGGTTGAAGATGTCGGCGATCGTCTCGGGCTTGAGGTTGAGCTCCTCGACGCCCTCTACGTTGACGATGACCGCGATCGGCGAGACGTACGCTGGAATCTCGACGACCTGGCCGCAGCGCTCCTTGGCGGCCGCTAGCTCCTTTTCGTCGAGGTAGGCGTCGGTGCCCCCGAAGTCGGAGCCGCCGTTAACGAACTGCTCCCGGCCGCCACCGGAACCGATCGGGTCGTAATTGACGGTGACATCCGGGTTGCCCTCGATGAAGCTGGCCGACCACGCCTGCATCGCGGCGTCCTGTGCGCTGGAACCCGCACCCGCGATTGTGCCGGACAGGTTCGACTCCCCGCCGGCGCTGTCGCCCGCTGGCGCCTCGTTGGCCGAGCCGCAGGCCGCCAGACCGACGGTGAGCGCGGCAGCCGCCGGCAGCGCGATGATGCGGCCCAGGGTGGAACGCTTCACAGTTTTCCCTCTTTCGAAGTGTCTTCAGTTGCACGACTCGTCGTATGCCCTCGATTGAGGACGCTAAGAGGCAGACATGACGTCGCAGGGCAGAGAAGGTGAACGGCAGGCGAACGACGCTCGGCAAGAATCGGTCGTCACGGCAACGTCACGGCTAAGTTACTGAGAGTTAGACATTGGGCGAAAAATACCCGTCTTGACCAGGGCGTAACCCAAAAGAACCGTCACGCGAAGCTCCGCGTGACGGTTCGTGGTCGATGAGAGGTCAATCACTTTCGGGGCTTATCCCCGACGTGTTCACCCTCGGAACGAGGTTCAGAGATCCTCGTCCGGACCGTAGCCAGGCATCTTGCCGGTGACGACGAACACCATTCGCTTCGCCACCGAGACGGCGTGATCGGCATAGCGCTCATAGAACCGGCCCAGCAGGGTGACGTCCACAGCGGCGGCCACACCGTGCGGCCAATCCTTGTCCATGATCACGGTGAACAGGTGCCGGTGCAGGTCGTCCACCTGGTCGTCATCGGACTCCAGGCTGCGGGCCGCGTCGACATCCTTGGTCTGGATGACCGACTGGGTCTGCCGTGCCAGCTTCACCGCGACCTCGCCCATCTGGGCGAAGTAAGTCCGCACCTGCTCCGGCAGTACCGGATCCGGATGCCTGCGCCGGGCGGTCTTGGCGACGTGCAGGGCCAGATCGCCCATCCGCTCCAGGCTCTCGGCCGCGTGAATGGCTGCCAGCACCGTACGCAGGTCGGTGGCGACCGGCGCCTGCAGTGCGAGGAGGGCGTATGCCTGCTCCTCGCATTCCGCGCGCGCGTCGTCCACCTTCGCGTCGTTGCTGATCACCTTCTCGGCAAGTGCCAGATCGGTGTCCAGCAGAGCCGTCGTGGCCTGCTCCATGGCATCGGCGACCTGGGCGGACATGCCGGCCAGGTGCTGGGCCAGTTGTTCGAGTTCGACGTGGTAAGCCTCGCGCATGCTCACACCTTACGGTGACGGACAGACGGTCGCCGCATCGCTGGGTGAACGCGAAATGAACCCGCACTGACGACTTCGGTGGCGGCCTCCGCCGAGGCCGTCTGGCCCGGCCAGTCAGCGGGAGGGCAGTGCCGCCTCGGAGACGTCCGAACCTTCCGAGCCCTCCGAGCCTTTCGAGGAAGCCCCGGAGTCCGTGGACTTCTCCTCCTCGGACGGCAGCGGCTTGTTCTCGACCAGTGCGCGGAAGAGTTCGTCGGACAAATCCTCACGCAGCACCTCGTTACCGCGCTCGTTCGCCTCGCCGACGGTCGGGATGGTCTCGAACTTGACTCTGCCTGGATCGAGGCCCTGCATCGACTGCGCGAGGGTCAGCAGCTGGTCGATGCCGATGTTCTCGCCGAAGGTGGAGGCCGCGAACGCGTTGACGAACGCGGTCAGCTTGCCGGGATCGAACAGCACTTCGCGAGACATGGTCTTGGTCAGCAGGGACTGCAGGAAGCCCTGCTGCCGCTTGATCCTGCCGTAGTCCGACGTCAGGTCGCCCATGACGTGTCTGGCCCTGACGTAGTTCAGCGCCTGGTCGCCGCTGATGGTCACAGCACCCGTCTCGGCGATGACCTTGCCGAGTACCTCGTCCGTGATCGGCTCCTCGACATTCACGGTCACCCCGCCCACCGCGTCGACCATCTCCTTGAAGCCGTTGAAGTCGATACCGACGAAGTGGTTCATCCGCATGCCGGAGATCTGCTGGATGAGCTTCGTGACGCATTTCGGGCCGCCGAGCGCATAGACCGAGTTCAGCTTGACGCGGTCGGCCGGTTGCATCTCCTCGCCGTACTCCCCGGTCACCGGGTCCCAGCGCTGGCAGGTCGGCCGGTCCACCTCGAGGTCACGCGGGAACGACACGACCGCGGCTCGGGCCCGGTCGGCAGGTACGTGGGCGAGCATGACGGTGTCCGCCCTGGCTCCTGGCGTGCCGTCGGCGTCTCCGACGTTCTGCTCGGCTGCGGCTCCCGCTCGCGTGTCGGAGCCGATGATCAAGAAGTTCTCGTCGCCGGTCTGACCGGCCGAGTTCCGGATGTCCGCCGAGTTCTCGTCCAGCGCGGCGATCTCGTTGAACTTGTTGTTGAACCAGGTTTTGGTGCCCCAGGCAGCTCCGGTGGACAGGAAGACCACCGCGGCGATCACCGCGGCCGTGACCCTGCCCGTGCGGACCGAACGGTCGGTACGTCGCTGCTTCTTCTCCTGCAGCCGCGTGCGAACCGACTTCGGGCCGTTGTCGTCCGCCGCCTGCTGCTCGCTCCCTGCCCGCTCCCGTTCCTCGTCCTCGTCGCGAGTGGGAAGCACGACCCGCTGCAGCCTGGTTCTGGTCTGTTCGAGCAGCTGGACGGGACGCGAGGTCAGCCGCTCGCGGCGCCGCTTGCGTTCTTCCTCTTCCTTGGCGAGTTCATCGTGCGCGGCGGAGAACCGGGCCAACGAGTTGTCGATCTTGCGCCGCACCTTCGTCGCGTCGCCGACCGGCTCGAGCTGATCGGTCATCGTCAGTCGGTCGGCGGGCGTAGGCGCGGGTCGGCCGAGTGGCCTGCGGGGCCGCGGTGGACGTTGTGGCTGTGCGGGCCTCGGCTGTGTCGGTCCACCAGGGCTCTGCGGCTGTTGGGGGCGGCCTGGAGGGCCTGGTCGCTCCGCCTGTGCGGGGGCTTCGACGCCAGGGGGTTTCGCCTGCGGCCGCGGTGCCTGCGGTGGGGGCACCGGCAGTGGCTGGGAGGGCGCGGTGCGGGGCCGTGGCGGCCGTGGCCGGGCCGGGCGCACCCCTTGGGTGCCAAGGCCGGCCGGAGGGGCCGGCTGGGCAGGCGGAGGTGTCTGCGGGGAAGGCCGGACGGGGCGCGCCGTCCTGGTGGGTTCGCCGTCTGCGGCGGCCGGTGGTGGCTGTCGCCGTACCGCCGACAGGCCGGGTCGAACTGGACGGCGATCAGCTGGAGGCGCCTGCCTGCTCGCGTCCACGGAGGGAGGCCGGTTGGGCGATGCAGCTTCACGGCGTGGTGCGGGCAAGCCCTCGCGCGCCGTTCGTCTCGCTCGCGGCGGGCGTGGCTGTTCCTCGGCAGGGTTGGGCGCCGGGGGTGGTGCGGGCGGCGGTGCGGGAGCCTTCGGCCTGTCTCTTATTCACATTTCCCAGCCCACCAGACGC
>NZ_PQHZ01000002.1 GCF_003385185.1 Amycolatopsis palatopharyngis
ACAAATTCATCGACCCGAACAACGCGCCGTCCTGAAACAGCACCCCGAACAACTTCCGGGTCTCATACAGCTTGCTCTCCGAACAAGTGACGATGTCCACACCGTTGATCACACAACGGCCCCGATCGGGCTTGAGCAGACCGATCATCGACTTCAGAAAGACAGACTTTCCCGTTCCCGACGGACCCAGCATCACCGACACCTCACCCGGAGGCAGGTTCAGCGTCACGTCCCGCCAGATCGCCTGCTTACCGAAGGACTTGGTCAAGCCCTGTACTTCGACCTCCACGCCCATCACGCCTCACAGACTTCTCTGGTGATGCACCGGATGCTCAGCGTCGTGCGGAGCTCGTTGCCTGGTCCGGAGACGAGTCCGCTGAGCAGACGGTCCAGGTCCTCCCGCACACCACAGCCGTCGAACGAGGGCAGATCGAAGGTGGAGATCACCTCGGTCGGCGGCGCCTCGGGGGTCAGTCCGAGGAGGCCCTTGATCCGGATGGACGCCGGAATCCTCGTGCGGCAATGCGGTCCGGCATCCAGCGGAACACCGTCCACTTCGAGGTCCCTGAGTGCGACGAACACCTTCGCGGTGACGTCGGCGTTCGCTGCGAGACCATGTTCGCCCGGCACGATCTGCACGGTGCCCGTGGCCACACCGTCAGGAATGAGCTCCACCCTGCTGGTCACCGGCATGATGCCGAAGGTGACGAAGTATCCCTTCGCGGGTGGAAGCGACAGGTTTCCCCGCAGGGTTCCCGTCGTCTCGACGAGCGCGTCGAAGCGGCCACGGGGAACCGTGAGGGTGGAGCCCAGTTTCGCGATACGGGTGACCGAGTCCACCCAGTAACCGGCGACGATGCCGTCTCCATCGGGCGCGTCCGTGGCACCAGGGGACGGCATCGTCGATGCGGACGCGGCGGCCTGCCGTGCCTCGATCCCGGCAGCAGCGGACCCAGAGCTCAGCATGGCCCCGGTCACCCCGATGACGAGAGCGACGGCGAGCGCTCGGGGCGCGATGCCCGATCGACGTGGCTTCATCTGCCGATACCTGCCCTGGGGAAATAGGAATTGTTTCGACCGCGGCCATGATTGGCGGCGAATTCGTTACCGAGCGGTACGTTACTGATCACCAACTGGTCACACAAGAAGCGGCCACGAGCGGCCGAGGAATTCCTGGCGCAAATGCGTTTTTTGTTATCCGCAGCAGCACGACGGCAACGGAAACCACTACCGGCACAACAGCCCGGACCCCGCAAGCGACCTTCGTCGCCGAGTTCACCGCGGCATATCACCGACTTAATCGGCGCCAGGCGCATAGCGGACGGCAATTGTCACACCGATGACAAGACGGGGAAACAGATTCGGCCATCAGCGATACAAAAAGGCGCCGGTGCGCGTAACGGGAGAACGTTTCGACATCTTCCTGTCAACGAGGCCCGGCCCCGAGCCACCCGTCCTCGGCCGGAGACGCCGCCCGCTCGAGGTGGTCGAAACCCTCCTACTCTCGTCGGTTCCGCCGCAGGTTACGAAGGCGTAGGTTACCCGCCCGTAGGGCCAGCAAGCGCGATAGCGGCCGGAACAGCACGAGGTCGTTGCCCAGGCAGGGGAGGTGATCGTGTGTCCGGATACGGCGAGGCGAAACCCGCCACCGAGCACGTCGGCGAGGAGTTCCGCAGTGCCAGGCTGCTCAGCTCGCTGCCACCGGACGTTGCCACGTTCCTGCGCCCGCATGCTGGCCGCATCTCCGCGGCGATCATCCAGGAGATCCAGCAGTCGGTGCCCGCCTACGCGCAACCACTGCGTGGCACCTTCGGCAGGACGCTGGTCGAGGGAGTGGAGCAGGCGGTACTGCACTGCCTCGACTGTCTCGGCAACCCCAGCGTCGGGAACGGCAGGTGGGTTGAGTTCTTCCGCGCCAGGGGACGGTTCGAGTTCCACCACCGGCACAACATGGACGCGCTGCAGGCGGCGGCCAGGGTGGGTGGCCGTGCCGCATGGCGCTACATCTCCGCCCTGATCACTCCGCAGATCATGGAGAAGGCGCCGGACCTGGTCTCCGTCTGCGCCGAGGGCATCCTCGCCTTCGTCGACGAACTCTCGGCGACGGCGCTGGAGGGCTACCACGCGGCTCAGGCCGAGGCGTCCGGAGCCGGTGAACACAGCCGAAGACAGTTGCTGGAACTCATTCTCGCCGGGACCGTCACCGCACCACTGACCATGCAGGGCCTGGCCTGCGCGGCGGGCTGGTCACTGCCGGAGCTCGCAACGGTCGTGGTCCTGCGACGCACGAACGGCAGCGGTGACCTGGCCTGGCTCGAGCACCTCGAGGACGTGCTGAGCGATACCGACTCGATGGAGCCGATCCTGCTCACCACCGATCCGCAACGGGACCTCGCCGCATTGAGCGATGGCAGGGTCACCGGCTGGCATGCGGCGGTATCGCCGCCCGTGCCACTCGCCGAATCCCCCTCCGCGCTGCGAACCGCACGGCGCGCACTGCGTCTGCTCGGCGGCGCGGCCACCGAGACGGCTCCGGTCATCTGGTGCCAGGATCATCTCGCGACGCTCTGGATCCTCGCGGAGGACTTCTTCCCCGCCGAGGTCGCGAAGCGCAGCCTCGATCCCCTCGACGCGCTCACCGAGAAGCAGCGTGAGCGACTCGGTGACACACTGCTCGCCTGGCTGGAAACCCGCGGGGGCGCGCCGGAGATCGCCAGGCGTCTGCAGGTGCATCCGCAGACGGTGCGATCCCGGATGCACCAGCTCAAGGACCTCTTCGGTGACCGCCTTGACGACGCGGACGACCGGCTGAGTATGCACCTCGCGTTGCGGGCACAACGGTTACTGCGGACGATGGCGGAAAGCTCGCCTGAGGCTCGGAGTACGGCGCGCTGAGCTGCGATTATGCATCATTGCGAGGTGATGTATTGGGCGTATAGTTGTATAAGGCGCATGCAACTATCACGTGCGGACTACCGTTCCCACCCGGAAGGGACCATCACCATATGACCGGCGTTCCCGACGTCACACTGAACAACGGCGTTGCCATGCCGCAGCTCGGCTTCGGCGTCTTCCAGATCCCGGACAAGGAGACCACCGCAGCGGTCACCTCCGCACTACAGGCGGGCTACCGCAGCATCGACACCGCCGCGATCTACGGCAACGAGGCGGGAGTGGGGGCGGCGATCGCCGACTCCGGCCTTTCCCGGGAAGAACTGTTCGTCACCAGCAAGCTGTGGAACAGCGAGCAGGGCTACGACAGCACGCTGCGCGCATTCGACGCCAGCCTGGACAAGCTCGGGCTCGAGACGCTGGATCTCTACCTGATCCACTGGCCGACCCCCGAACGTGACCGCTACGTGGACACCTGGAAGGCGTTCGGCAAGCTCCACGCCGACGGCCGCATCAGGGCCATCGGGGTGTCCAACTTTCAGCCCGCACACCTGGACCGGATCATCACCGAAACCGGGGTCGTCCCGGCCGTGAACCAGATCGAGCTGCACCCCTTCCTGCAGCAGGCCGAACTGCGGGAATTCCATGCCAAGCACGGCATCGCGACAGAGGCCTGGAGCCCGCTGGCGCAGGGCGGCGACCTGCTCGGCAACGAGACCGTCCGCGCACTCGCGGACAAGCACGAGCGCTCCGCCGCGCAGGTGATCCTGCGCTGGCACCTGCAGCTCGGCAACGTCGTCATCCCGAAGTCCGTCACCCCGTCCCGGATCAGGGAGAACTTCGCGGTGTTCGACTTCACCCTCAACGAGGGCGACCTGGCCGCACTGTCCGAACTGGACCAGGGCAAGCGGGTTGGTCCCAACCCGGACGAGTTCAACGTCGTCTGAGCCGACCGAACGCGGCGGGGCAGGGCCATCCGGCCCTGCCCCGCTTTTTGTGCCCACACAGGGAACGCATGCGGCTTCGGATATTTGACAATGAATGTCATTAACATAATCCTGGTCATCCGATAGGGCGACAGCAGCGGAAGACGGGAGGCCGAGTGACCACCACGCAGGCCAGGCAGACCTCGTACGCGGTGGACACCCGGACCGGCCTGACGGTGACGGTCCTGGCGCTCTCGGCGGTGCTGGTCGTGTCCGTGGTGATCGCGATCGCGCTCGGACCGACGGTCGTCGGGCTACCGGACACCCTGCGCTACCTCGCCTCCGCCCTCACCGGCGGCAAGCTCGACGCGAACGACATCACCGGCTACTCGATCATCTGGCAGGTGCGCACACCTCGCGTACTGCTGGCGGTCGTGGTCGGCGCGGGTCTGAGCGCCATCGGTGTGGTCGTGCAGGCGATGGTGCGAAACGCACTGGCGGATCCGTTCATCCTCGGCGTCTCCTCCGGCGCCTCCGTCGGAGCGAGTGCCGTGGTCTCCTTCGGACTGTTCGCGGGCCTCGGTGTGTACGCGCTCTCCGCCGCGGCCTTCCTTGGCGCGCTGCTCGCCTCGGCGCTGGTCTACCTCGCAGCGCACAGCAGGGCCGGACTCAGTCCACTGCGGCTCGTCCTCACCGGCGTCGCGCTTGCCTACGGGTTTCAGGCCGTGATGAGCGTGATCGTGTTCTTCGCCCCGTTCGGCGAGGCCGCTCGCACCGTGTTGTTCTGGCTGCTCGGCAGCCTCGGCGGCGCCACCTGGGGTTCGTTGCCCGTCGCGGCGGTCGTGGTGCTCGCAACCGTGGTGCTCCTGCTCCGCCGCAGTCGTTCCCTGGACGTGCTGGCGATGGGCGACGAGACCGCCGCGAGTCTCGGTGTGGACACCACATCGCTGCGGCGGTCACTGTTCCTGCTCACCGCGATCACCACCGGAGCACTGGTCGCGGTCAGCGGCGCGATCGGTTTCGTCGGCCTGGTGATGCCGCACCTCGTGCGCATTCTGGTCGGCGCAGGTCACGCCAGGGTGCTCACGATCGCACCGCTGGCCGGCGCCATCCTCCTGGTTTGGGTGGACCTCATCTCGCGGACGCTGGTCGCCCCCAGGGAGCTACCGCTCGGCGTGATCACCGCGCTGATCGGCGTTCCGGTGTTCGTCACGCTGATGCGGCGGCGCGGCTACCTCTTCGGAGGTCGCTGAGATGCGTCTCGACCTCGAGGCGATCTCCGTCGAGATCGCCGATGCGACCCTGATCCGGGCACTGGAGCTCACCGTGGGCAGCGGCGAGATCCTCGGGCTCGTCGGTCCGAACGGCAGCGGCAAGTCCACTGCGCTGCGTTGTATCTACCGCGCCCTGAGCCCGACCACCGGCGTTGTCCGGCTGGACGGCGATGACATCGCGACGCAGTCCTTGCGCACGACCGCGCAGTCCGTCGCCGCACTCACCCAGGAGAGCCACACCGAACTCGACTTCACCGTCGCGGAAGTCGTCGCGCTCGGCCGGTTTCCGCACCTGCGTGGCAACCAGGCACTCAGCGAGTCCGAACTGGAACTGTGTCACCGAGCCATGCTGCGCACCGAGGTGACCCACCTCGCCGATCGGGGCATGCTCTCGCTCTCCGGTGGCGAACGGCAGCGCGTCCTGATCGCCAGGGCACTCGTCCAGGAACCCCGGTTGCTGGTGCTGGACGAACCGACCAACCACCTCGACGTGCACCACCAGGTGCAACTCCTGACGTTCCTGCGCGAGTGCGGACTCACGGTCGTGGTGGCCCTGCACGACCTGAACCTCGCGGCCTCGACCTGCGATCGGCTCGCGGTACTGCGCCAGGGGCGGCTCGTCGCGACGGGTACGCCCGCCGACGTGCTCGAACCCGGCCTGATCCGCCAGGTGTTCGGGGTGACGCCCTCGATCGTGCCGCATCCCCGCACCGGGGTGCCTCAACTGCTCTTCGACGTCGGCGGCCCGGCCGGCAGCAGTGCACTGTCCAGCGAACTCGCCCGCACGACCTCAATCGAGTCATGACCTACACACCAAGAAGGGATGCGCCTGTGTACAGGTTGTCCGGACATCGATTCCTCGCCGTGCCCACGCTGGTGGCCTGCCTGCTGGCCACGGCCTGCGGGGCCGAGGTCGCCGAGCGTTCCGCCGAGGGGCCCGCCCCCGTCACGATCGACAACTGCGGACAGAGCATCACCTACCCGGTGCCGCAGCGAGCGGTGGCCTACGACATGAGCAGCACGGAGAAGATGTTCGCGCTGGGACTCGCTGACCGTATGCGCGGCATCGTGATGCCGTCCACAGCGGACCCGGCCGTCGCCAGATCCCCGTGGGCCGCGGACTACCGCGCCGTCGAGACACTGAGCACCGACGTGCTCAGCAGAGAGGTGGTGGTCGACGCGGAGGCCGACTGGGTGCTGGCAGGCTGGAACTCCGGATTCAGCGAAGCCCGCGGCATCACGCCGCAGCTGCTGAACGAGGTCGGTATCCAGAGCTACCAGCACACCGAGAGCTGCTTCAACTACGGCGACAACCCGGTGCGGGTTCCGCCGCTGGAGGCGCTCTACACCGACCTGACCCAGATCGGCCAGATCTTCCGGGTCGAGGACCGGGCGCGGCAGCTGGTCGCGGACCTGCGTGAGCGGGCGGACGTGCTGCGCGCCAATCGGCCCGAGGGCACACCTGCCAGGGTTTTCATCTACGACTCCGGCACCGACCAGCCGTTCACCTCAGGCGGGCAGGGCGCTCCCGACGCGCTCGTCTCCCTCGCCGGCGGCCGCAACATCTTCACCGAGCTGCCGCAACGCTGGACCACGGTCAGCTGGGAGCCCGTGGTCGATGCCGCTCCCGAGGTCATCGCTGTCGTCGACTACGGCGACCAGCCGGTCGAGGACAAGATCGAGTTCCTGAAGTCCTCCCCCTCACTGGCCTCGAGCCCCGCGGTCCGAAATGGACATTTTTATGTCCTGGATTACGGGCAGGCGGTGAGCGGGCCGCGCAACATCGAGGGCGCGGAACAGTTCGCGAAATACCTCCGCTCCATCGGTCGCTGACCGATCCCGCCCATCCCCTGTCCCGAGGACGAGAAGAGAGGAACCATGGCACAGCCGACGGCGACCGGACGCGAGCTGCTGGAGCAGCTGCCCGGCCCGCTACCCGTCCCGCAGATCATCGCCCTCAACCAACCGAAGGTGGATCTGCACACCTACCGTGACTATCAGTGGAACGGCTGGGACTTCGAGGTGCCGCCCGGCGTCTTCCTCCCCGGAGCCACCAGCCGGATGATCCATGAGCGACTGCTCGACGGCACGATCGAAGTGCGGGACAAGGTGTACGCCGCGATGGGTGCCGGTCTCGGGGTAGAGGCCGTCGTCGCAGGCTTGCGCGGTGCGCGCGAGGTGTACGCCATCGACGTGCATCCCGGCAGTGTCGAAACGACGCGACGGCACTACGAACGGCTGGTCGGGCGGCGCGCAGGAACCAGATTCGTCCCGGTCGTCGCCGACGTGTTCGACGGTTTTCCCGACGGGGTGAAGCTGGACGTCGTCACCTTCAATCCGCCCGCCGTGAGCCAGCCGGTCAGCGAAGACCCTGACATCGTGCGCAACGTATGCGTCGGTACCCCATTGCTCATCACGTTCTTCGAACAACTGACCGGCAGGAACCTGCTCGCGCCCGGCGCGGAGGTGTTCGTGGTCGCCTCCAACACCGCGGACCTGCGCGGAATCGCGCGAGCCGCGATGGCACACGGTCTGCGTCCGGAGGTGCACCACCTGCACGAATGGGACGACGCCGTGCGGACCTACGTGTTCCGGTTGCGACAGGAAGCGCGGGCATGAGCACACGATCGACCACACCACCCCACACCGTCGCCGACCTTGCCGACCGTGTACTCGCCGGATCGGAGGGCCCCGCGCCTGCCGGTCTTGTCGGAACCAGCGTCTTCTGGCTGCACCATGGCACTCGCCTCGCGGGAGGCGACACCACCTACCGCAACCGTTACGTGCTCGTCCGCTCCGGGCGCTCCTTCGGAGCTTGCGCATTCGAGGAAGGCGAACTGGACCCGGCGATCTGCGGCGCCGCCTCCGGAAGTCCACTCGCGACACTCATCGAACAGGGGCCTGCGGCGTTGCGGATCGCGGCGCTGGACGCATACCTCGCCGAGGTGCGGCCACACCAGGCCGACTCCCGCGCGGAAACGGTCCAGTTGCCCGCGGGGGATCCACTGGTACGGGCAAAGGCACGGGACGCGGCAATCGCGGGACTGCTCGACATCGGCCCCGGGGCACGGGTCGGACTCATCGGAGTGGTCAACCCGCTGGTCGCCGCGATCCGGGAGCGCGGAGGGGAATGTCTGCCCTGCGATCTCAACCTGCGCAGTACCCAGTGGGGCGACGTGGTCACCGACTCGATGACCGAGGTGCTCGACGAAGCCGACGCGATCGTCGCCACCGGGATGACGTTGAGCAATGGCAGCTTCGACGAGATCCTGCACCGGTGCGTCGAACGCGGGATCGCCCTGATCGTCTACGCACAGACCGGCAGCGCGATCGCACGCGCGTTCCTCGGATCCGGCGTGACCGCCGTGTCCGCGGAGCCGTTCCCGTTCTCCCAGTTCAGCGCCGACCCGACGACGCTGTACCGCTACCGTGAGGCACCAGGGGAGGTGGTCCGGCGGTGAGTGGCGCACGACCCGCCGCCGCGGAGGGCGACACCGACAAGGAGCCCGCGGTGCGGGAGCCGATTCCCGGAGATCTGCGGATGACGGTGGAGCTGTGGCCGGTGCTCCTCGCCTCCGCTGTCGGCCTTGTGCCGTTCACGGTGTTCAGTACCTTCCTGGTGCCGATCGCCGAAGGTGCGGGCACCAGCGTGGCCACCATGGGCAGTCTGCGGGGCCTTGGTGGGCTGGCCGCATTGGTCGTGGGTACCGCGCTGGCCCCGCTGATCGACAGGCTGCCAAGGGAATGGACGGCAGCGGGTGGGCTGGTCCTGCTCGGTGTGTCCTCGACACTCGGCGCGCTGGGCGACCTCGTGGCGCTGGCTGCGTTCTGCCTGCTGATCGGTGCCGCGACGGCCGTGCTCAACCCGGCGCTGGGTACCGCCGCCGCCGACCACTACGGCTCGGGACCCGCCGCGGGCAGGGCGGCGACCCTGGTGACCGCGACACAGTCGCTGACGGCGATGCTCGCGGCACCGTTGCTGGCACTGCCCGCGCTGCTGTGGGGATGGCAGGGTGATCTGCTCGCGGTGGGCGGTATCGCCGTGCTGCTGGCGGTCATCCTGCTGAGCAGGCGGCGTGCCCAGCCCGCGGAAGCGTCCGAGCGACCACGGCTCGGCTACCTGGCCTCCTTCCGCGCGCTGGCCGCTGTCCGTGGAGCGGTGGCACTTGTCCTGGTCGCGGCTCTGCGAACGGCCGCGTTCATGGGCTACCTGGCATACCTGGCGGCGTTCTACGACGAGCGGTTCGCGCTTGCGCCCGAGATCTTCGCGCTGGTGTGGACACTGTCGGGAGCCGCGTTCTTCCTGGGCAATCTCCTTGTGGGAAGACTGATCAATGCCGCGGGCTCCGGCGACAGGGTGGAGCGGGTGCTGGTGATCGGCCTTCTGGTCGCCCTCGTCGCGATGATCGGCTTCTATTTCTCGCCCGCACTACCCGTGGCACTGGCACTCACCGCCGTGCTTGGGCTGAGCCACGCCACCGTGGCCGCCTGCGTGGTGAGCCTCCTGGTCCGGCGATGTGGCTCGCTGCGCGGTTCGGCGCTCAGCGTGAACGCGGCCGGAATGAGTCTGGGTGTCTTCGCCGGTGCCGGCCTCGGCGTGGTCGGCCTCGCGGCCGCGGGGTATCCTGGCGCCGCGGTGGTCTTCGCAGGCCTCACCCTCATCGCGCTCGTCGCCGCGCTCACCGTGTCCCGCACGGGTTCCACACCGGCGAGCACGAACCCGGGGAGCTGACCGTGGTACGGGGCAAAGGATTCGCGCACTGTCATCACGGCGAGATCCTGCAGGGCGTTTTTCGCGACGAGAACGGGTCGCTCTGCCGTGGACTCGTCACGCTGCCGCTGAGCGCACTCGGCACACACGCCGAGTTTCTCCGCGAGCCGGGCACGTCACCGCGAACGGTGACGGTGACACCGGCCGGCAGGACCAAGGCGTCGCTTGCTGCCACCCTCGCCGTCGAACTGTGCGGCACGCTCGGACCGCACCCACCCAGCGGCGGGCACCTGCGGCTGCGCAGCGAGATTCCGATCGGCCTGGGGATGGGTTCCTCCACCAGCGACATCCTCGCCGCGGTCCGGGCGGTGGCTTCGAGCTTCGGCGTCCGGCTCGCGCCCGCGGTCATCGCCGCACTCGCCGTGCGAGCCGAGCAGGCGTCCGACCCCCTGATGTTGCCGGACGAGCCGTTGTTGTTCGCGCAGCGGGAGGGGCGGGTGATCGAGGTGCTCGGCGAGGCACTGCCCTCGGCGCTCGTCGTCGGGTGCACCACGGGGTGCGGCGATGCCGTCGACACCCTGGCACTACCCGCTCCCGACTTCGACGGTGCGGATCTCGTCGCGTTCGAGAGGCTCAGGATCGCGCTGCGGCAAGCCATCGCCGACTCCGACGTCGCGGCGCTCGGGCGAGTCAGCACCGAGAGTGCCCGGCTCAACCAACGGGTGCTACCGAAGGCGGAGTTCGAGATCCTGACCGCGATCGCGGACGCGTCCGGGGCGGCGGGCATGCAGGTCGCGCACAGCGGCAATGTGGCGGGACTGCTGTTCGACCCGTACCTGCCACGGCTGTCCCGCCGGCTGCGCGAATGTGTACACGCACTGCGCGACAACGGAATCACGGTAACCCGGATCTTCGACAGCGGTGTCAGCGAAAGGAAATGTGCGCGTGTACGACCACATCGCGGATTCGATCGGCCTGCCGGATCTGGTGCGCGCCGGCGAACGGCTCGTCTGCCTGCGGTTCGAGACGATGAAGGTGGTCTCGGCGCTGGGCGCGGTACGGCACCTGCTCGACCGGGGCGTGGTTCGTCCCGGTGACACGCTGCTGGACAGCTCCAGCGGAATCTACGCCTACGCCCTCGCTCTGGCGTGTCACCGTTACGGCCTGCATTGCCATATCGTCGGGTCCACCACTGTCGACGCGGCACTGCGGACACAGCTGGCGATCCTCGGCGCGACACTGGACCAGATGGAGCCCTCCCGCGACCTCAAGCACGATCAGCGCAGGCGGGTCGGACGGATCCAGGAGATCCTGCGGGAGAATCCGTCCTTCCACTGGATGCGCCAGTATCACGACAGTGTCCACTATCGAGGGTACGAGGCCGTGGCCGACCTGATCCGGCAGCAGATCGGGCAGTGCGGACTGACCGTGGTCGGCGGCGTCGGCTCCGGCGCGTCGACCGGGGCGCTGGCGACATTCCTGCGCAGGCACGACCCCGGCGTCCGGCTGGTCGGCGTCCAGCCCTTCGGCAGCGTCACCTTCGGCAGTGAGCACGTCGACGACCCCGAGATCATCATCGCGGGGATCGGCAGTTCGATCCCGTTCGGCAACGTGGCACACGAGTTGTACGACGTCATCCACTGGACATCCTTCGACGCGGCACTCGCGGGCAGCATCGCCCTGTTACGTGAACACGCGATCTTCGCTGGCCTGTCCAGTGGCGCCGCGTACCTCGCCGCCAGGTGGGAACGCCGCGACGACCCGGAACGAACAGTACTGTTCGTCGCGGCCGACACCGGGCACCGATATGTCGACTCGGTGTTCGGCAGGCACGAGGAGGCACCGCACCTCGCGGCGTTGCGGCCGCACCAGGTGTCCGCCGTGGAAGAGCTGGCACTCCCCTGGTCCAGGATGACCTGGAACGGCGCGGCACCCCCCGCCACCGCCACCCTCACCCAACCGGTGTGATGTCCCCAATGTGGCATTCGGGACGCTCAAGTTCCCCAATGCGGCATTCGGGACGTTGAAGTTCCCCAATGCGGCATTCGGGACGTTGGAGTTCCCGAAAGCCACATTGGGGAACTCCCACTCAGGCCGGGGACGGGTTCGGAGCCTCCCCTTCGTCGGTACCGGTGTCGGTGCCGGTGCCGGGGTCGGGGTCGGGGTCGGGGTCGGTGTGGTTGATGCGTTCGCGGGCGATTTCCGCCATCTGTACCGCGGCCGCCGTGGCCGGGACCGCGAGGAACGCGCCGAGCACACCGAGCAGCGTCGCGCCCGCACTGATCGCGACGATCACCGCGAACGGCGGCAGCCTGACCACCCGGCCCATCACGGCGGGCTCGATGAGGTTGCCCTCCACCTGCTGCACGGCCACGACGATGCCGAGCGTGGCCAGTGCCAGTGCCGGACCGCTGTCCGCGAGTGCGACCAGGGTCGCCAGCAGGCCGGTGAGCACCGCGCCGATGAACGGCAGGTACGCGCCGAAGAACACGAGCACCGCCAGCGGCAGGGCCAGTGGAACCTGTAGCAGCGCCAGACCGAGACCGATCAGCACCGCGTCGATCAGGGCCACGATGGTCTGTCCTCGCAGGAATCCGCCAATGGTCGCCCAGAGCCGCTCGGCGACCTCCCGGGCGATCCCGCGGTGCTGCCGCGGCGCGAGCCGCAGGATCCCGTGCACCATCCGGCCACCGTCGTACAGGTAGAAGAAGAGCGCCACGATCAGGAGCACGAGCCCGGTGAGCACGTTGAGCAGGTCCCGGCCCACACCGGCCGCGAGCCCGCTCCAGCTGCCCATCACCTGTTCCGCCAGTTCCGCCAGCGAGGTGTCCGAACCGACGCCGGGCAGCTTCTGGACGGTGGGCTCCAGCCGGACGAATGCCTGCCCGACGGAATCCGCCAGTCCCGGCGCCTGCGCGATGAACGGGGGAACGATCGCCGCGAAGATGCCGGACAGCACGGCGAAGCCCCCGAGCACCACCAGGAGCGCGGACAGTGCGCGGGGGACTCCGTGCGACTTCAACCATTCCGCCGCGGGGCTCAACGCCGCGGCGGGGAACAAGGCCAGCAGCAGCGGGACCACGACGATCGACAGCCGCGACAGCACGAACCAGGCCACCACGGCGATTCCGACGATGCCGAGCGCTGCCCACGAGTGCGCGCCGACGCGGCGCAACGCCGGATGATCGAGCACGTCCGTACCGCCGATCTAGGAGATCAACTGGTCGAGCTCGGCCAGTGCGGCCTTCGCGCCCTCGTCACCACTGTCGGCCAACTCGGCGACCCGGCCGCGAACGCGATCCCGCGCCTCCTGCACATTGGCCCAGTGCTCACGGTCTGGCCGGTTCTCCAGCCCGTACTCGACGACGGTGTCATAGCCGCCCCGGTTGCAGGGCTCGATGGCATAGCGGGTGCCCTCGTGATGCCACATCCAGATGGCGGTCGTCATCGTGTCAACTCCCCGGTCGGTTCGGCCGTGCTTCCTGTCGTCGGGACTACCCGATCATCGGCCGGGTGAATCTCGACGCTGTCACTTGCCCATGCCTGGGTTTGTGTGCTGCCGATCCGGGTAGCCGGGCGGCATGAGGGATTTCGCGCAGGACCGGATCGACGCGGCGCTGACCGGCATGGTGTTCCCGTGCGAACGCCAGGCGCTGATCCGGCACGCCGCCGCCCAGGGTGCGGATGATGAGGTCCTCGGCAGGTTGTCGGTGCTGCCGGAGAACACCTACGCCGATCTCGCCGACATCCACGCCGCGCTGGAGCGCACGACGCACGACAGCGCCCCCGCCCGGAGGACCGAGGTCTGATTCCCGGCAGACCCCGGTCCGCCCACCGCGGCAACGGACTCAGAAGCTGGACCTGAGCGCAGGTAGCAGGCTGTCCCTGGCGAAGTCCAGGAATCCGTCCTGCTGGTCGCCGCCGATCTGCACGAGAGCCAGGTCGGTGAATCCCGCGTCGGCGAAGGCCCGCACCTTCTCGACGATCGGATCGACGTCCGGGCCGCAGGGAATGGCCTTCGCGACATCGTCCTTGGTGACGAACTGCGTGGCCGCCGCGAAACCGCTTGGTCCCGGCAGTTCCGAGTTGACCTTCCAGCCGCCTGCGAACCAGCGGAACTGCTCGTGGGCGCGCTCGATCGCGGCCTCCCGGTCGGTTCCCCAGCTCACCGGCAGCTGGCCGATCTTGCGCGATGGGCCCTGCTCGGCGACCCGGTGTGCGTCCCATTCCTCGCACAGCTGCTTCTCCGGCTGGACCGCGATCATCGCGTCGGCGACCGGCGCGAACCGCTGCACCGACTGCCCGCCGGACACGGCGACGCCGATCGGCGTCCTGACTTCGGGCAGGTCCCAGAGTTTCGCCGAGTCGACCCGGAAGTGTTCGCCCGCGTAGTTGACGTAACCGCCGTCGAACAGGCCGTGGATCACCTGGATGGCTTCGGCCAGCATGTCGTGCCGCACGTTGACCGCCGGCCAACCCTGCCCGACCACGTGCTCGTTGAGATTCTCCCCCGCACCGAGCCCGAGGGTGAACCGCCCGTCGGAGAGCAGTTGCGTCGTCGCGGCCTTCTGGGCGATGACCGCCGGGTGGTAGCGCATCGTCGGACAGGTCACGTAGCTCATCAGCTCGACCCGCTCGGTGGCCCAAGCCGCGGCGCCGAGCACACTCCACGCGTACGGGGAATGGCCCTGTTCCACGAGCCAGGGCGAGGTGTGGTCACTGCTCACTTCGAAGTCGAAGCCCACGTCCTCGGCGTCGATCGCGAATCGGACCAGCTCCTTCGGCCCTGCCTGCTCGGTCATCAAGGTGTACCCGAAACGCATTGCGATCCCTCCTGTTCGAGACTGCCGGACAGCGGTACTTGCTCTGGCAGTTCCGGTTGTGTGGAACCGGAAACCGGCTGTAGTGCGGTGATCGTCGGGCACCCGCGGTCGAGGAGGTAGGCATCCGTTCCCGGTTCCGCTTCGCCCCCGACGAAGGTGCTGAGGACCTCTTCCTGGCCGTCGCGTTGCTTCAGCCGGGTCTGCACCGCCCCCGCCTTCGACAACGTCGCCCTGGTCAGCGGGCCGAGTTCGGCCGCCGGAACGTCGGGAACGTTGACGTTGAGCGTCGAACCGGCAGGAGCATCCCGGATCAGCGGCAACGCGGCGTGGATGACTGGATCGGCGATCGCCCAGCGCACGTGGTCCGCGTTCTCGACCGTCAGCGACACGGCCAGCCCGCTCACTCCGTTGACCGCGGCGGTGAGCACGGCACCCACGGTGCCTGAGTGGATCACCGCACGGCCCACGTTGAGTCCCCGGTTCACACCGGACAGCACCAGTTCGGGCGGATCGCCGAAGGTGCCCTCCAACGCGGCGAGGGTGATGAACGCGGGATGCGCGGAAACGCTGAAACACGGAACCTCCGGCAGCCCCGCCACGTGTTCCTCACGCACCACCTCCCTGCCTGACTCGGCCACCACGGTCAGCCCGGCACTGGCACCACTGGCCTCCTTGTGCGGCGCGGCGATCACGACGTCGAAGCCGGCGCGGACGGCGGCCACGGCCAGCGCGGCCAGTCCCGGCGACGCGATCCCGTCGTCGTTGGTGATCAGGGTTCGAGGCCCGTGCCCCATCGGCATCCTCCTCACGGTGGTGCTGTCACGGCCCGGCCCAGGTGCGCAGATCCACAAGATCCGCGAGGTCACGCACACCTTCGCCGCTGCTCGACCCGAGGCCGTGCCTGGTGACGTTGAGTGCGCCCGCCGCGGCACCCACCTTGATCGCGTCCTGCAACGACGTACCGACGGCCAATTCGGCCGCTATGGCCCCGGTCATCGAATCCCCCGCACCACGGGGATCCACCGGGTGCAGCCGGGGCATATGCGCCTCCCACACCTCGTCCCCGGCCAGAATCAGCGCGGGTTCGCCCGCCCTGGACAGCACGACCGTCTCCGCGCCCTCCTCCCGCAGGGTGCGCATTCCGCGGACCAGTGATTCCGCGTCGTCGGACTCGGCCCTGCCGTCGTCCAGCAGTTCCTCATGACTCACCTTGACCAGCTCGAGGCCGCCCTCGAGCACCGCGTTGAGCCGCTCCCCCGCGAGGTCCGCGACGACGACGCAGCCGTTGGATCTGAGGTCCGCGGCCAGCCGCCGGTACACCTCCGCGGGCACAGTGCGGCGATCCGAAGGACCACTGAGGATGGAGACCGTGCTCTTGATGCCCTGCAACAGCGCGGTTTCGTACACCGCGTCCAGTTCGTGCCTGGAGAGCGGATCACCTGGAATGTCGGCTATCTCCTGCCGTTCGACCCCCCGCCGGTCGTGCACGTAAGCCCCGTTGCGTGCCGTGACCGGCTCCTGGACGTGCTCGATACCGCTTTCGTCCAGCAGGTGCCGCAGCACCTGCCCCACCTCACCGCCCAGTGCGGCGCACAACGCCACCGGGACCCCGAGCGAGGCGATCATCCGTGCCTGCCATACCCCCTGGCCACCCGCGTGCAGGTGCAGATCCGGCGCGCCGCCGAGATCCTCCACGGTCACGGTCAGCAGAGGCGAGGGCGCGAACACCATGACACGTCCGTCCATGACGACCGCATACCCACAGATCGCCCTGGCTAGTCATCGCGTTCTACGTACTGGCGTTCGCCTTCCGCGCCATGCGCTCACGCTGCGGCACGACCACGTACTTCGGGTCCTTGGTGGACTCGACCCCGGCCGAGTAGACACCGAACCTGGTGCACAAACCCGCGGCGAGGTACGCCGATCCCGCGATCGCTGAGGCGATCCGGTTGCGCCTGCCGAACACGGACAGTGCCGCGCCCGCCACCGTCAACGCCTTACTCGCCTTGAGCAAGGCCCCCGCCCTGCCCGTGCGGTAGGGCTCGGATACGACACCGAGCCCGTGCTCCAGCCGGGACGAGGCGACGAGTTCCGCCGCCGCACCCACAAGCCCGAGCCTGCGCGCCGGTACTGCCTCCGCTGGAGTGACGGCGAGCAGCGCCACACCCGCTCCCCCGGTCAACGCACTTCCGGCGAACAGCACGGGCAGCTGCCGGTGTCCCTCGTGCCAGGCCGGCGTCGCGGTGTCGGCGAGCAGCACGGCCGTGTAGGTGCACATCGCCGGGCCGAGCAGGCCGGCGCTCACGCCCGCGAGCGCTCCGAGCCTGGGCAGGCGGCCGGTGATCGTGCTCAGCGCGGCAGCGCTGGCCAGTCCGGAGAACGGCGCGAGTATCCACGACCCCACCGAAAGCGGTGAGGTCGGTTTGAACACGCGCAACATGTTCAGAAAACGTTCGGGCCTGCCCAGGTCGTGGATCAGCGCTGCCACGCTGGCCACCGATGTGGCACCCGCCGCCACCGTGGCCACCCTGGCCAGATTCGCGTGGCCTGCGGGTCGCGCGACGATGGCCATCGATGCGGAGGCACCGGCCACGCCGCCGAGGAAGAGGTACAGTGGAACGTCAGGCTGCTTCCACGCAGGTTCCTTGAGGATCGGTTTGCCGTAGTACGAACGGAACTCCGCGGGCTCGGCCATCTCCCGCTCGCGCCGCGGGCTCACCGGCCGGCCCCGAGGAACGACGCCACGACGGCGGCCGCGACCCCGAGTGCGGTGGCGGCGGCTCCCTTCCACATGGCAGGCAGATCCCTTGTGGTCACCACCGGGTCCGGTGGGAGTCCGTACACCTCGGGCTCGTCGAGCAGCAGGAAGAACGCGCCGTCACCGCCGACCCCGTCGTCCGGGTCGTGCCCGTACAGCCGGGCCTCACTGACCCCGGCGTCGTGCAGCGTTCGTTGCCGCTGCGCGGCCCGCTCCCGCAGTTCGTCCAGCTCCCCGAACTGGATGGAATCGGTGGGACATGCCTTGGCGCAGGCGGGTTCCATACCCGCGCCGAGCCGGTCATAGCACAGTGTGCACTTGAACGCCCTGCCATCGCTCTCCCGCTTCTCGATCACCCCGTAGGGACAGGCGGGAACGCAGTAACCGCAACCGTTGCAGATGTCCTCCTGCACCACCACCGTGCCGAACTCGGTGCGGAACAGCGAGCCTGTCGGGCAGACGTCGAGGCAGGCGGCACTGGTGCAGTGCTTACAGACGTCCGAGGACATCAGCCAGCGAACTCCGGAGTCGGCATCGACGACGTCCTGCCGGGGAGCACCGATCGTCGGCATGCCGAGATCGTCGCCGCGCACGCTCTCCGCTGTGCTCGACGACGGCGCGCCGGTGCCGGGATCGGCGGTGCCCACACTCGCGGCGGCCAGCACGTCCATGTCGTCGTGCATCGACCGGGCGGGCACCCGTTGCTCGATGAAGGCCACATGCCGCCAGCTGTTGGCGCCGAGATCGCCGGTGTTGTCGTACGAGGTGCCGAGCAGGTCCATGTCCCCCGGGCCGTCGGCGGGCACCAGGTTCCACTCCTTGCAGGCGACCTCACAGGCCTTGCAACCGATACACACCGAGGTGTCGGTGAAGAACCCCATACGAGGTTGCGGGTTCGCGTAGCCCATCTCGGTCACGTCTCGCTCCCTTCGGTTCCCGCCCGACGCTGGTACTCGTGCACCAGGTCCGGCAGGGCCGGGCCACGGGGTCGCCTGCCCGGCCGGATGTCACATGTGGCGGCCTTCGCCTCCTGGATGTGCACGTTCGGATCGAGCACCACGGAGAGCAGGTCGTTCGCCGAATCTCCTGTGGACAGTCCGTTCTGGCCCCAGTGATACGGAAGGCCCACCTGGTGCATGGTCCGGCCGCGCACCCGCAGCGGTTTCATCCGCTCGGTCACGAGCACTCTGGCCTCGATCGCCGCACGTGCCGAGACGATCGTGGCCCAGCCGAGATGTTCGAGACCGCGTTCCGTCGCGAGTTCCGGAGAAACCTCGCAAAAGAACTCGGGTTGCAGTTCGGACAAATAGGCCAGGCTCCGGCTCATTCCGCCCGCGGTGTGATGCTCGGTGAGCCGGTAGGTGGTGAACACGTACGGATACACCTCGCTGCGCGCCGGGTTGTACCGGTTGTGCGGGCCACCGAAAACCTGACGGGCGGGGTTCTCCTGCTGGCCGTACAGCGGGTTGTCGAACGGCGACTCGAACGGCTCGTAGTGGGTGGGCAGCGGACCGTCAGCGAGTCCGGCAGGCGCGAACAGCCAGGCCCGGCCGTCGGTCTGCATGATGAACGGCTCGGTCCCCGACAGTGCGTGCTGTGCCTTGGCGTCCTCCGGTGGTTCGTAGTCCGGGGACTTGGTGGCCTCGAAGTCGGGCACGTCCGCACCGACCCACTTACCCTGTTCCGCGTCCCACCAGACGTAACGCTTGCGCTCGCTCCACGGTCTGCCTTCCGGGTCGGCGGAGGCGCGATTGTACAGGATCCTGCGGTTGGCAGGCCATGCCCAGCCCCAGCCGGAGGCCACCCAGCTCTGTTCGTCCCCAGGTCGCCTATTCGCCGCGTGGTTGTGGCCGTCGGCATACACCCCGCAATAGATCCAGCAACCGCAGGAGGTCGAACCGTCCTCCTTCAGTTCCGGATACCCGGACAACGGCCCATTGGGGCCACTGCCGTTGATCTCGGCCAGCACCGATTCCGCGCTCGGCTCGGCGATCTCTCCCTCCGTCGGGTAGGACCAGGTGAGTTCCTGCACCGGCAGGTCGCGCGGATCAGTACTCGTCCGCAGCTTCTCCCGGATCATCCGGCCGAGGTGGTAGTAGAACCACAGTTCGCTGCGCGCGTCCCCGGAAGGTTCCACCGCCTTGTGGTGCCATTGCAGCAGTCGTTGCGTGTTGGTGAAGGTTCCGTCCTTCTCGGTGTGCGACGCGGCGGGCAGGAAGAAGACCTCGGTACCGATTTCCTCGGTCCGCAGCTCGCCGGTCTCGATCTCCGGTCCGTCCTTCCAGAACGTCGCGCTCTCGATCATTTGCAGGTCCCGGACCACCAGCCAGTCCAAATTGGCCATACCGAGCCGCTGCAACTTGCCGTTGGCCGACCCGACGGCAGGGTTCTCCCCGACGAGAAAGTAGCCCTTGCACTCGCCCTTGAGCTGGTTGTAGACGGTCTGGTACGTCCCGTGGTCGCCGGTTATCCGGGGCAGGTGGTCGAAGCGGAAGTCGTTGTCCGCTGTCGCGTGCTCACCCCAGTAAGCCTTGAGCAGGCTGACCACATAGGACTTCATATTGCCCCAGAAGCCGGTTTTGCCCGCGTCGGAACCGACGAACGAGTCGATGTCCAGCTCCGCCTTGGCGTGGGGCATCGGGATGTAGCCGGGCAGGATGTTGAACAGCGTCGGGATGTCGGTGGAGCCCTGAATGCTGGCGTGCCCGCGCAGGGCCAGGATTCCGCCGCCAGGCCTGCCCATGTTGCCGAGCAGCGCCTGCAGGATCGACGCGGTCCGGATGTACTGCACGCCGACCGTGTGCTGTGTCCAGCCGACGGAGTACACCCACGCCGTGGTCCGCTCGCGCCCCGAGTTCGCCGTAACCGCCTCGGCGACGTCGAGGAACTGCTCGACGGGAACGCCACAGACGTCGGCGACCACCTCCGGGGTGTAGCGGGCGAAGTGGCGCTTGAGCACCTGGTAGACGCAACGTGGGTGTTCCAGCGTCGGGTCGATCTTCGGCTTGGCGCCCACGCTCGCACCGCCACTGCCGTAGCTGTCCCCGTGCGCGGTCTGCTTGTGCTGCTGGCCGCCACCCTGTTGCTGCTGGTCGCGCCGCATCTCCTCCTCGGCCGGGATCCAGGCCTCCCGCTTACCCGCCGCGGGCGCGACCTCCGCACCTTCGTAGGACCAGCTGGCCACGTCGTACTGGCGGCCCTCAGGGTCGTAGCCGGAGAACAGCCCGTCGAGGTCCTCTGTGTCGGCGAAGTCCTCGCGCAGGATCGCCCCTGCGTTGGTGTAGGCCACGATGTAGTCGCGGAACTCGAGGCCGTTCTGCAGTACGTGGTTGATCAGGCCGCCGAGGAAGGCGATGTCACTGCCCGCGCGCAGCGCCACATGCGAGTCGGCGAGCGCACTGGTCCTGGTGAACCGCGGATCGACGTGGATGATCTTCGCCCCGCGCTTCTTCGCCTCCATCACCCATTGGAAGCCGACCGGATGACACTCGGCCATGTTCGAACCCTGGATGACGATGCAGTCGGAGTTCGCGAGGTCCTGCTGGAACGTCGTGGCGCCGCCGCGACCGAAGGAGGTCCCCAGACCGGGAACCGTGGAGGAGTGTCAAATACGGGCCTGATTCTCGATCTGTACCGCGCCGAGCGCCGTGTACAGCTTCTTCATCAGGTAGTTCTCTTCGTTGTCCAGCGTGGCCCCGCCCAGACTCGCGAAGCCCTCGGTGCGGTTGAGCCGAACCCCGTGCTCGTCGGTGTCCTGCCAGGTCTCCCTGCGCGTGGCGAGGACCCTGTCGGCGATCATCTCCATCGCATCGTCGAGCGACAGCGACTCCCAGTCGCGAGCGTAGGGACGCCGGTACAGGACGCGGTCGACACGGCTTGGACTGGTCACGAGCTGTTTGCTCGCCGCACCCTTCGGGCACAGCCTGCCGCGGGAGATCGGCGAGTCGGGATCGCCCTCGATCTGGGAGACCTCGCCGTCCTTGACGTAGATTCGCTGTCCGCAACCCACCGCGCAGTACGGGCAGATCGACTTGACGACCTTGTCCGCGTCCTCGACTCGCGCCCGCAGGTGCTGCGACCCATCGGACTTGGCCGCGGCGCCGAGACCGAGCCGGTCCTTGCCGGTGAGCTGCCGGATCACCGGCCAGCCCTCGATCCACTGCCGCACACTCATCACCGCTTCCGGTCGCCGTTCCCGCCGACCTCACCAACGTTAAGGTCTCACTGCCGCACCCGCAGTGTGGCGCTCAGCCGTCCCACTCCTGGGGCGGAGTTGCGGTACGCGACCAGCGATGGAGGCCGGCGAGGAAAGTCCTGCTGCGACAGACGGTCTCCACCGCTCGCGGATGCTCGGCCGGGGGCACACTCAGGCCGAGTGCGCCGGACAGGGCGCGGTCGACTCCGGCCACGGCAGTGCGATCCCGAGCCGTCGGTTCAGGCTCGGCGAGCTGTGCCGAGATCCGGCCATCGAGGTAGGTCTGCGCGATCGTGGACTGCAGTCGCGTGAGTGCTGAGCACAATGCCTCCGCGCTCTGGCGCAGGCCCGGCTCGTAACCGGCCGCGACCAGTGCCGTCACCGTCGCCTCGGCGACGTGCCGCAGCGCGGGCTCCGGGTCGTACTCGTGCCTGCGGGAGCGATAGGTGAAGGCGACCAGCGGATACCGGTGCACCATCTCGTCGACGGCACGCAGGTGCTCGGTCCAGCTCTGGCAGCGCTGCCTCGCCTCACCCGCGCCCGCCTCGGCGAGACAGTCGGCCAGCACAGTGACACCCCCGCCGTCCCGGACGTCGTCGTGCATGGCAAGGGTGAACCGGTTCCTGGTGGTGACACCACTGACGATCTCGATCACGTAGGTCGCCATTCCGGTGAACATGGTGAAACCGACCGCCGCACCGAATACCGAGACCAGTTGGGCGCTGGTCGACAACGGGGTCACGTCACCGTATCCGAGCACGGTGGTCGTGCCTGCCGCGAAGTACATGGCGTCGAGGAAGCTGGGCGGCCCGAGCGAGGTCTGCAACGCGAAGTCGGTGCCCAGCATGGGCCAGACCGCCAATGCGACGCCCAGGGTGCTCAGCACGATCCAGCTGAGGAAGGTGAGCGCCACGATCAGCGGCCCGGCGAGCCCGAGTACGTGCCTGCCGGAACGGGCCAGCCGCGCACTCAGCAGTGCGGTCGCCCGCCACACCGTCCGCCGTATCGTCGTGGCGACCAGCCCTTCGGCGTCCGGGTGGAGCACGGTCACGGCGGCGTCCAGCGCCACCAGCACGATCAACCCGAGGCCCAGGAGTTGTACGACGGTCATGGGAGCGAAGTACCCGTTGCGAGCGGAACTGACGCCGCTCGGCCGGCTGGCGCGGGTTCAGGCGCCCGGCGCACAGCTGCGGGTGCCGTTGGCGGCCCGCACGGTTACACCTGCCCCGTCGAGGTGCTCCAGCAGCGGCACGGCGACCCTGCGGGTGGTGTCGAGGGCCCGGCGGGCCTGACTCACGGTGAACGGCTGCTCCAGCCCTCGCAGCACCTGCGCGGCCCTGGTCACCGCGTCCGGGCCGAGCACGACGCCGTCGGCGATCCTGCACAGCCGCCCGACGCGAACGGCGGCAGCCAGCTCACGGGGACCGAGATCCAGCTCCACCAGTTCGTCGGCCTCCGGGGCACGGAAGGGCTCGGCGGCGAACCGGGACTCCAGGACACCAACCGGCCGTTCGAGCTCACGGGGCAGTCCGGCGCCCGCGCGTCGCACGACACCGCCGGAGACTTCCAGCCCGGTGTCGGCGAGCACCCGGGTGAGCAGGTCGGCGGCGGGCAGCCCGAGTTCGCGGCGCAATGCCTCAGCAGGCATCCCCGCGGTCACCGGGTCCCGCCCGTACCAGGCCCGCACGACGTCCTCCGCCCGCGCCGCCAGTTCCTTCCAGCGCGCTTCGTCGGCGAGCCAGCCGCCCACACGACGGCCGGTTTCGGGCAGACCGGCCGCTCGCAGTTCGTCCGCGCGAACGTACCCGCGCCGCTCGAGCAGCATGCGGCTCAGTTCAGCTGGTCCAGCGCCGTCGAGTTCCACTGCTCGCGCCCGCGCCGCCCCGCGCCGGTCGAGCCGGGGCGGGTCGACGTCGAGTACGTCCACACCTGCGGCGACGCGATGCTGTCCCGGATCGCGCAGCAGGCCGATATCGCCGACCCGCAGCGGCAACCGGTGCGCGAGGGTGAGCCGGGCGGTGTCCACACCGAGCGGCCGGATGCGGGCGGACGTGGCTGCCGAACCGACATGCAGCACGAGTTCGCGGGGTAACGCGGCGGATTCGTCGCCACGCAGGCGCACATCCAGCTCGCCGGTGTACGGCCACGCGCCAGGCGTGAGCAGTGCGTCGCCCCTGCCGACCCGGCCGCGGTCGGTGCCCCGCAGATTGATCGCGATCCGTGACACGGCGGCGGCTTCGGTGACGTCCGTGCCGAGCGCCTGCAGGCCGCGAACCCGGACGGTCTCCCCACTGCTCGCGACGGTCAACGAGGTACCGGCGCGCAGCGTTCCGGCCGCGAGCGTGCCGGTCACCACGGTGCCTGCCCCCCGGACTGTGAACGCCCGGTCGATCCAGAGGCGGACGCCGGCATCGCGCTCCGGTGCGGACAGCCGTCGGACGAGCGCCGCGAGTTCGGTGTGCAGATCGTCGAATCCTTCGCCGGTACGACCACTGACCACGACCGCCGGAGTCGCGCCGAGGCTCGTCGCGGCGAGCCTGCCCAGTGCCTCCTCCTTCGCGGGTCCGGGGTCCGCCCTGTCCGCCTTGGTGACGACCAGCAGGCCGTGGCGGACGCCGAGCGCGTCCACCGCGGCGAGATGCTCTTCCGACTGCGGCATCCAGCCCTCGTCCGCGGCGACCACGAACATCACCGCGGGCACGGGACCGACCCCCGCGAGCATGTTGGGCACGAACCGCTCGTGCCCAGGAACGTCCACAAAGGCCAGTGTTTCACCTTCGAGTTCGGTCCAGGCGAACCCGAGGTCGATGGTGAGCCCCCTGGCCTTTTCCTCGGCCAGCCGGTCCGGCTGCATACCGGTCAGCCGTTGAACCAATGTGGACTTTCCGTGGTCCACATGGCCCGCGGTGGCTACGACGTGCATCGGCGAACGGCCTCCAGCAGCTGCTCGTCGTACTCCTCCGGCACGGTGCGCAGGTCGAGCAGGCACCGGCCGCGCTCGATCCGGCCGACGACCGCGGGTTCCGCGACGCGCAGGACGGCGGCGTAGGTTCCTGGCAGGCTGACAGCGGCGCTGGGCAGACGCACGCCGGGGGCACCGCCCCCGCCTACGGCCGCCGTCGATTCGACGGCCACGGCGTCGACGCCCTCAGCGAGAAGCTTGTCCGCGATCCGGTCGGCCCGGTCGCGCAACGGGGTCAGCTCGGTGTCCAGCGCGGCCCGCACCGGCGGCGCCGGACCGCGCAGCGTCGCTTCCAGCGCCGCGAGGGTCAGCTTGTCCACCCGCAGGGCACGGGCGGCAGGGTGTCTGCGTAGGCGGCGCACGAGGTCGGCTTCGCCGAGCAGCAGCCCGGCCTGCGGGCCACCCAGCAACTTGTCGCCGCTGGCCGTCACCAGGTGGGCGCCCTCGCGCAACGCGCTGGTCGCGTCCGGCTCGTCGGGTAGCGCCGGATGTGGAGCCAGCAGCCCGGAGCCGATATCGGCGACGACGGGCACCCCGAGACCGCTGAGCTCGGCCAGCGGGACCTCGGAGGTGAAGCCGGAGACCAGAAAGTTCGACGGGTGCACCTTGAGCACGAACGCCGTGGCCGGGCCGATCGCATCGGCGTAGTCGGCGAGGTGTGTGCGGTTGGTCGTGCCCACCTCCCGCAGCCTGGCCCCGGTGGAGGCGAGCAGTTCGGGGATCCGGAAGCCGTCGCCGATCTCCACCAGCTCGCCCCTGCTGATCACGATCTCGCCGCCTTCGGCGGCCAGTGCGAGGGCGCAGAGCAGGAGCGCGGCGGCGTTGTTGTTCACGACGTGCACGTCGCCTGCCGACGGCACGGCCTCGGCGAGTGCCGCCAGCGCTTCCCTGCCCCGCCGTGCGCGTGTTCCGGTGCTCAGGTCGAACTCGACGTCGGTGTTGCCTGCCGAGGTCACGACCGCCTGGACCGCGGCCTGCGACAACGGCGCCCTGCCGAGGTTGGTGTGCACGAGCACCCCGGTGGCATTGAGCACCGCGCGAGCACCGGTGGCCACGGACGGCAGGGCGGCCAGCGCGGCGCCGGGCACCTCGTCCGGTGCGATCTCACCCGCTCGCGCCCTTTCCTGCGCCGTCACCACGACGGATTTCACCAGCGTCCGGCCGAGAAGCCGCTCGGCCTCGGCCAGTCCGGGATGCGCGAGCACGGCGTCGGTACGCGGGATCCGCCTGCGCGGATCGTCATCCGGCTCACCGGCCATGCGGGCATGCCTCCCGTGGGGCGGTTGGCGGAGGCGGACGGGAATCGAACCCGCCAACGGCAGTGCCTGCCGTTCAACGGTGTTGAAGACCGCGCCGGCCACCAGACCGGATACGCCTCCCTGAAAACGGACACAGCCCTGCCATCCTCGCAAGGAAGAGCGGGATGCGCGACCGATAGGGCAGCATGGGGACATGGGTTACCGACTGACGCAGTACGCGCACGGCGGTGGTTGTGCGTGCAAGATTCCGCCCGGCGAACTGGAAGATGTGGTCAGCGGCCTGTCCCGGCCCGTGCAGGGCACGGCTGCGGGCGAGTTGCTGGTCGGCCTCGAGCACGGTGACGACGCGGCTGCGGTGCGCATCGCCGACGGCATCGCGGTGATCGCCACGACAGACTTCTTCACCCCGGTGGTGGACGATCCGTACGACTGGGGCCGGATCGCGGCGGCGAACGCGTTGTCCGACGTCTACGCGATGGGCGGGCGGCCGGTAGTCGCGGTGAACCTGCTCGGCTGGCCGCGCGACGTGCTGCCGTTCGAACTGGCCGGCGAGGTGCTGCGCGGCGGTTCGGATGTATGCGCCGAAGCGGGCTGTCACCTCGCGGGCGGGCACAGCGTCGATGACCCCGAACCAAAGTACGGACTGGCGGTGACCGGCACCGCCGATCCGGAGCGGCTGCTGCGCAACGACGCGGGCAGGCCGGGCGTGCCGCTGTCGCTGACGAAGCCGCTGGGCATCGGCGTGCTCAACACCAGGCACAAGGCGACCGGTGAACGGCATGAGCAGGCGATCGAGACCATGGCTTCGCTCAACGCGGCCGCCGCGACGGCCGCGCTGGCCGCCGGGGTTCGGTGCGCCACAGACATCACCGGGTTCGGTCTGCTCGGCCACCTGCACAAGCTGGCGAGGGCCAGCGGCGTCACGGCGGTGCTGAACTCCGCCGCGGTGCCCTACCTCGACGGCGCCCGCGAGGCGCTGCGCGAAGGTCACGTCAGCGGCGGCACCCGCCGAAACCTCGACTGGGTCCGCCCGCACGTCGACCTGACGGCGATCTCCGAGGAGGAGGCCCTCCTGCTGGCCGACGCCCAAACCTCCGGCGGCCTACTGGTAGCGGGCGAAATCCCCGGCGCCCCGGTCATCGGCGAACTCATCCCGCAAACCCCCCACACCATCCAAGTCCACTGACTTAGCAGTTCCCGGGCCCGACTTAGCAGTTCCCGGGCCCGACTTAGCAGTTCCCGGGCCCGAGTTGGCAGTTCCCGGGCCCGAGTTGGCAGTTCCGGGGCCCGACTTTGCAGTTCTGGTGTCCCGGGGAAGTGGTTGCCGTGCAGAGCGACCTGCAGGGGCTGTTGGCACGGCCGGCTGACCTCAAAGGACGGCAGCGGAGGGCGGCACAGCAGGTGTTGCGGGGCGCCCGGTTGAGCAAGCCGAGGCATTGCCAGCGACGAGGCATTTACTGTCCTGAGCGAACCGGCGGAGAACGACGACACCGGCCGGATGCGGACGCGGCGTTGCTCGTCTGGGAGAAGAGGCGAGGAGCAGAGGTCGCTAACTGCGGACCCTTTGGTGCGTGGTTAGACGTCGACCAATGGCCACTCTGATTTCCTTTCCGCCGCGTGCCTGCACTTCATGCCCCATTCCACTGCCGCACGCCGCACAGCTCGGTTCCGTGAGCGGAATCCGCACACCGGGCTGCTTCTGTTTGCCAGCAAAACGGCGAGAGCGCGCGAGTTCCCAGCACCTCCGGTTCCGGCGATCGCCGGGTGACATCGAGACCAACGGCGGCCAGACCGGCCGCTGAGCCGTCCCGTGCATCCGGTCCCTTGACACGCCCACCGAACATTCATACGTTAGCTGTCACTTTGTATGAATGAGTGGAGTTGATCCGCATGCGGCTTGGCAAGACCGCCGTCGTCCTTGGCGGCAGTGCCGCCGGTCTGTGCACCGCGGGGGCGCTCGCCCCGCACTTCGACCAGGTACTGGTGCTGGACCGCGATGAGCTTCCGGCAGAGGCCGAGCACCGGCGTGGCGTGCCGCAGAGCAAACACCCGCACTTCCTGCTGAATTCGGGGCGTCGAGCGATCGGGGAGCTGTTCCCCGGTTTCGAGGACGACCTCATCGCCGCGGGCGGGCTGCATCTGATGCCGTCCATGGACGCCGCATACCTCGACGGGGAGGGCTGGTCGGCACGCAAGCGCAGCTCGATGACGATGATCTACGGTTCGCGGATCCTCATCGAGCGGGTGTTGCGCGACCAGGTGCGAGGTCTGGCCAACGTCGTCATCCGCGAAGGTGCCGCGGTGAGCGGCCTGACCGTGCGGGGTGGCGGCACCCGCGACGGGGCGGTCACCGGGGTCGACTTCGCCACGTCCACCGGCGACGAGCACGTCGACGCCGACTTCGTGGTGGACGCGATGGGCCGCGGCTCCTCGGTCGGCAAGTGGCTGGCGGCGGCGGGCTGGCCCGAGCCCGAGGTGCGGACGCTCGACGCCAAGGTCACCTACACCTCGCGCTGGTATGACCTGCCCTCACCCGCGCAGCGGCCTGGGTCCTGGTGGTGGCAGCACCTGGTGATCATGCCAACCCCGGACAAGGGTGAGCACCCCGCCGAGCACGAATTCCTGGTCAACTTCTTCCCCATCGAGGGCAACCGGGTGATCGCCTGCATGGGCTCATGGGGACTCGAGATGCCGCGCACCACCGACGCGTTCGTCGGATCGGCCCGCCGGGTGCGGACACCGTTGTTCGCGGCCGCGATGGACCAGTGCGCTCCCACCTCGGAGGTGCACCTGACCCGGTCGACCGGCAACAAGTGGCGACGCTACGACCGTCTGCGCACGCCTGCGCGGGGTCTGGTGTTCATCGGCGACTCGATCTGCGCGTTCAACCCGTTCTACGCACAGGGCATCAGCTCCGCGTCGGGTTCGGCACTGTTGCTGCGCGAGCACCTCTCCCGCGCCGAGCGGCTCGACGCGGGGTTCTTCTCGCGGTTCCTCAAAGCACAGCGCAAACTGCTCAGCGTGCCGTGGCGCCTGGTGATGGCCAGGGACCAGAGCTACGAATGTGCGGTGGGTACGGAGAAGGTGCCCGAGTGGCGACGTCGCATCCTGGCGGCCGTGTCTGTCCCGGCGTTCAGTCTCATCGTCGGTGCCGCCCGTGAGGACGATGTTGTCGATGAGCACTTCGCCAAGGTGTTCAATCTCGACGAGTCGCTGGGGGACATGCTGCGGAACCCGCGGGTGATCGCGGGACTCGTGCGTTACCGCATCCGCGCTGCGTTGGGCCGGCACCGGATCCCCTTCGGGTTCGATCCGCAAGCCGAACCACCTGCCACCGACTACTCACCGGAGGGCACCGGCAGTGCCATGACATCGACCGTCGCACGATGAGCGCCGTGTGCGGCCCGGACGCGGAGGAACTCACCCGCGACCTCGGTTTCGACTGCCACGACGTCGCCCCGGTGGTCTCGATCCGCTCCCCCTGGGAGCTCGCACACTGGACGATGCCGCTGCTCGAGCTGCTCATCATCGGCGGCGCCGTTTTCGCCCTGGTGCACGCCGTCCGCCGGCACCGCGCGGGCGATCCGGTCAACCTGGCACTGTGGTGCGCCTCGCTTGTCTACCTCTTCGTGACCGAACCACCGCTGTACTTCCCGGAGTGGTTCGGCCTGGACGAGCTGTACGGTTTCATCTTTGCCCACAACCAGTTCACCGTGCAGTTCATGGGGGACCGGCTGCCGCTCTACATCATCGCGTTCTACCCGGTGATCAGTCAGCTCGCCTACGAACTCGTGCGGTCGCTCGGAATCTTCCGGCGCCGTGGCCCGATGGCCGGGTCGGTGGCCGTCGCGTTCGTCTGCCACGTGTTCTACGAGGTTTTCGATCACCTTGGCCCACAGCTGAAGTGGTGGTCCTGGAACATGGACAACCACATCGTCAACCACCCCGCCATGGCGGCAGTGCCGCTGAACAGCATGCTGCTGTTCGCCTCCGTCTCGATGGCGGCCATGACCTATCTGGTCGTGCGTCTGACCGGTGGCCCGGCGCCCGACGGTGGCCCACGGCGCGGGTGGTCACTGGTGCTGCGCACCGCGGTGGCCGGTGTCCTCACACCGCCGACCATGGCGGTCGCCGGCATCCCGTCGAGCTTCTTCGGCGGGGACAATCCCAACACAACCGCACAGGCCTGGGTTCTCGGCGTCGAACTGGCCCTGATCTGGCTGGCCGGCGCCTGGATCGTCGTCTCGCACCTGAGGTCTCCAGACCCTGGGACGGACGAGCCCCTGTCCACCTTCGCCCGGTTCTACCCCGCCGCCTACCTGAGTGGAATGGCTGTGTTCTGGATCAGTGCCCTGCCCGCGTACTTCGCCGCGGACGACGGCATCACCGCTGACGGCACCCCGGTCGGAAGCGGGCCTTACGCGTTCGCCTGCTTCCTCGGGGCTGGCCTGTTGCTGACCGCGCTGTACCGGAAGGATCTCGCGCGCCGTTGGGCACCTGCCCCGGTGTGAGCTATCCGGGCTCGGGGGAGGATGGAGCGCATGGGGCATCACGGATGGCAGGGCAACCCGCCCGGCACCGAGGACGAGGCACGCTGTCGGATCGTCGCGGCGGCAACAACGTGCCTCGACCGCGTGGGGCTCGCCAAAACCAACCTTTCCGACGTCGCCGCCGAGGCCGGTGTGACCCGGCAGACCGTCTACCGTTACTTCCCGGGCCTGAAAGACATTCTCCGTGCCGTTGCCCTGGCCGGTGTCGAGGAGTTCGCCGAGCGGATGGAACGCCACCTGGCTTCGTCTGGCAGCCCCGCGGAAGCTGCCGCGGAATCGGTGGTGTTCGCCGTCCGGACGATTCCCGACGAGCCCTATCTGGGCCTGCTCTTGCAGGCGGGCGAGGCCGACTTCTTCACCGACGGAGTCATCTCTTCCTTGTCCTTCTCCTATGGCGCGCGGATTCTGCGCAACGTGCCGGTCGACTGGTCCGCCGTCGGCGTCACCACCGACGAGGACCTCCAGGGACTCGCCGAGGTCCTGATGCGACTCTTCATGTCCTTTCTGCAGTACCCCTCGACGCCAGCACTCAGCGAAGACGAACTGCGGACTCTCGTCCGGCGCTGGATCGGACCAGCCCTCGGCGGCTAGCCAACTCGACGGCAAAGAGCCGAGTCAGCGAACAGCTTTCCTGGGCCCGGTTCCGCGCTGCCGAGGTTATCCACAGGCGAGGTTGCCCTCCGCTATCCGTTTCCGGATCCGCGCCGTTGCGATACCCTACCCTCTTAAGAGAGTCTCTCTCACATTAAGAGGCTCTGTCTTCGGGAGGGTTCATGTTGCGCGTTGCCCGATGGGCTACCGGCGGAGTTGGCAAGGCGGCGATCGAAGCGGATCTGGGTGACGCGCGTGGCTGAATCATTGCGGGACCGGCAGAAGGCACTGATCCGTCAGGACATTCAACGGGCAGCGTTGCGACTGTTCGCCGAGCGCGGTTTCGATGCGGTGACCACCGAGGAAATCGCGGCGGCCGCAGGTATCGGGCACAGCACCTACTTCCGGTATGTGACCAGCAAAGAGGATCTGCTGTTGGGCACTCTTCGCCGGGCCGGCACGGCCCTCGTCGACAACCTGCAGGCACGGCCGCGCAGTGAGTCGCCCGAAGAAGCGCTGTGCCAGGCCAGCCTGCAGTGGAGCCGAGCGTTCATCGCCGATGAGGAGGCACTGGGCAACTGGCGCGCCGCGATTCGGGCAGCACCGCATGTACTCGACCGAGTCGCACTGATCGGCCCGTTCGAGCGCGCGCAGCTGACCAAACTCCTCGGCGACCGGATGGGCGCGGGACCCGACGAGGACCTCCGGCCCGGCCTGCTCGTCCACACAGTGCTCGCTGCCGCCGAGTTCGCCTTCCTGCGCTGGCTCGAACGCGACGATCCCCGTGGCCCGACCTTGCATCAGCTCACCGAACAAGCTCTCGAAGGAGCCCGGACCCAATGCTGGAAGTAACCGAGTCCACAGCGGCACATCCTGTTCGCAGCGCCGGTGTTCTTCGTGTCTGGATGGTGGTTGCCGCGTTCGTCGTGGCCGGCGCCGCGATACCGATCGCCCTGCATATCGCGCGATACGGCCTCAACATCGGGCAGATCATTCTGGTCACGTTCACCTGGATCAACGTGATGATCGCACTGTGGGAGATCTCGCTGAATCTGCGCATCTCACTGGTCGAGCGGCAGCACAAGCAGTTCGTCGCGGACTACCGCGGACGCGAACTCGACCGGGTGCGCGACTTCTTCACCGCGCCCATCCGACTCCGTGAGATCGCGCGGCCAAGTACCTGGGCGCAGGTCTGGTCGTCGTACTCGCTGTTCGATCCCGCCTATGCCAACCGCAAGTCGTTCGGGTTCTGGATCGACTCCGGCAACGGGTACGTGACGCTGATCCCGTCGCTGCTGTTCATTTACGGTCTCACCTTCGACATCATGCCGGCACGCACGTTGGGGATCATGGGCCTGATCGTCTTCTGGATGATGTTCTACGGCACGGTCCTCTACTACGTCGCCTACTTCTTCAACAAGGAACACGTCGGGCACACCAAACGCGACCTCGCGATCTTCATCGGCGGAACGAACAGCCTGTGGATCCTCGCACCGGCATGGGGCATGGTCGCCAGCATCATCCTGATCAACACCGACGCCTACGGATTCCTCCGATGAGCACGAACCCCACCACCACGCGTCCAAAGCCGCGCAAGCACCTCACCGAACTACGCACCCGCCGCGACGAAGCCAAAACCCCATACGTCATTTCGGCAGATGCCGAAATCCCCGGGCACCCGAAGCAAAGGCCGACAGGACTTCGGTGCGAAAGGTTCGCACTGATATGGATGGGTGGGCGCAGCAGGGTTCGAACCTGCGACCCCCTCGTTGTAAGCGAGGTGCTCTTCCGCTGAGCTATGCGCCCTGGCTGTGACGTCCGGAATGGCCGGACGTCACCTGGTACCGATCATCCCAGATCGGCGACCGCCTTCTTCCATGCCTGCTGGTCGCGGGCCTCGCCGGGCTGGTTGATCTCGGCGAACCGGACCACGCCTTCCTTGTCGATCAGGAAGGTGCCCCGGTTGGCAAGTCCCGCCTTCTCGTTGAACACGCCGTAGGCCTGCGCGACCTCGCCGTGCGGCCAGAAGTCCGACAGCAGCGGGAACTGGTACCCCTGCTGCTCGGCCCAAGCCTTCAGCGAGAACGGGGTGTCGACGGAAACGCCGAGCACCTGCACGCCCTTGTCGCTGTAGTCAGCGAACTCGTCGCGCAGCTGGCACAACTCGCCCTGGCAGATCCCACTGAACGCGAAGGGGTAGAAGACCAGTAGCACCGGCTTGTCGCCCTGGAAGGACGACAGTGTCACGTCCTGCTTGTTGAAGTCCTTGAGCGTGAAGTCCGGAGCCTGCGAACCGATCTCGACCGCCATACCGCGAATCCTCTCCCTGGTGAGCGCTGCTGCGTCCTACCGTGCCAGATCACCCTATCTCGCAGGGTTCACCCGTTGATGGCCCACTTGCTGATCGACTACTTGGACCTCGGCACCAGACGCACACCTGCCCAACTCGGGCTGATGCTCACGTTGGAGGTCAGCGAAAGGCCCACTGTGGGGACCGCTTCGGCGATATCACTCGGTTCGACGTGCCCCGGCTGCCCGGTCTTGGGTGTGAACACCCAGATCACGCCGTTGTCGTCGAGTGGTCCACGGGCGTCGACCAGCGCGTCACCGAGGTCACCGTCGTCCTCGCGCCACCACAGCAGCACGACGTCGATGACCTCGTCGGCATCCTCGTCGAGGAGTTCCGCACCGATCTGTTCCTCGATCGCTGCGCGGACGTCGTCGTCGACGTCCTCATCCCAGCCGATCTCCTGGACCACCATGTCCGGCTTGATCCCAAGCCTCTCGGCGACGCCGTTGTGTTCAGCGTCTCCCGCGGCGACCACGACTTCACTCCTCCAACTGCAGCCGAGTGCGACGTGTCACTCCAGACGGTCTGGCCGCCGCACGTTTGTACAAAGATGGGGTAAGCGAACACTGGTGAGGCCGACGACGCAACCGGCCACACCGGATCGTCGACAAGTCGTGTCTCACGCCGCGCCACGCCGGACGTCACTCGGCGGTATCAGATCCGGCCGCAGTGGCGGCTGTCCGGCGGCCCCAGCACCGGCTCGCCCGTTCCGCCGACAGCGGTCTGGCCTAGGGTGGAGGGTGTGCCCCGAACGGGGCGGGAGCAGCCGAAACGCGCCGCAGCGGGGTAGGCGAACGTTACCGCTCAGTAGCGGTGACGGGAGCCGCGTTTGCGACGACGATGGCAGGCGAACGACATTTCGCCGCCGTCGAAACGGCGACTGTGTCACGACCACAAGGCAACAGCTAGCAACACGGCTACAACCGGCGAGGAGATCCCTTGGCCCCGCAGAACAACGCCGACGGCCAGCAGGCCCCGGCTCGCGTCCGCGTCATTCGTGACGGACTGGCGGCGCACCTGCCCGACATCGACCCGGAGGAGACAGCCGAGTGGCTGGACTCCTTCGACGCCGCGCTGGCCCGCGGCGGCCAGCAGCGCGCGCGTTATCTGATGCTGCGGCTGCTGGAGCGGGCCAGGGAGAGCAGGATCGGCGTCCCGCCGCTGTCGACGACGGACTATGTCAACACGATCCCCACGGAGAACGAGCCCTGGTTCCCCGGCGACGAGGAGATCGAACGGCGCTACCGCGCGTACATCAGGTGGAACGCGGCGGTCATGGTGCACCGCGCGCAGCGGCCCGGTGTGGGCGTCGGCGGGCACATCTCGACCTACGCCTCGTCCGCCGCGCTGTACGAAGTCGGTTTCAACCACTTCTTCCGCGGCAAGGACCACTCGGGCGGTGGCGACCAGATCTTCATCCAGGGACACGCCTCCCCCGGTATCTACGCCCGTGCCTACCTCGAGGGCAGGCTCACCGCCGATCAGTTGGACGGCTTCCGCCAGGAGTACTCGCACGCGGGCCCGGGCGGCGGGTTGCCGTCCTACCCCCACCCCAGGCTGATGCCGGACTTCTGGGAGTACCCGACGGTGTCGATGGGCATCGGCCCGATGAACGCCATCTACCAGGCGCGGTTCAACCGCTACATGCACGACCGCGGCATCAAGGACACCAGTGACCAGCACGTCTGGGCGTTCCTCGGCGACGGCGAGATGGACGAGCCGGAGTCGCGCGGCCTGATCCACGTGGCCGCGGGCGAGGGCCTGGACAACCTCACGTTCGTGATCAACTGCAACCTGCAGCGCCTGGACGGGCCGGTGCGCGGCAACGGCAAGATCATTCAGGAGCTGGAGTCGTACTTCCGCGGCGCGGGCTGGAACGTGATCAAGGTCATCTGGGGCCGGGAGTGGGACGCGCTCCTGCATGCCGACCGCGACGGTGCACTAGTGAACGTGATGAACACCACACCGGACGGTGACTTCCAGACGTACAAGGCGAACGACGGCGCGTTCGTCCGCGAGCACTTCTTCGGCCGCGACCCGCGGACCAAGGAACTGGTCAAGGATCTCTCCGACGCCGACATCTGGAACCTCAAGCGCGGCGGGCACGACTACCGCAAGGTCTACGCGGCCTACAAGGCGGCGCTAGAGCACAACGGCCAGCCGACGGTGATCCTGGCGCACACCATCAAGGGCTACGGGCTCGGTTCCTCCTTCGAGGGTCGTAACGCCACGCACCAGATGAAGAAGCTGACCCTCGACGACCTCAAGCTCCTCCGCGACGCCCAGCGCATCCCGATCAGCGACGAGGAACTCGAACGCGACCCGAAGCTGCCGCCGTACTACCACCCCGGCGAGGACTCACCGGAGATCGAGTACCTGCTCAGCCGCAGGCGCACGCTCGGTGGCTTCCTGCCCGAGCGCCGCGCCAAGTCGAAGCCGCTGGTACTGCCCGGCGACTCGACGTACGACTCGATCCGCAAGGGCTCCGGCAAGCAGGAGGTCGCCACCACGATGGCGTTCGTCCGGCTGATCCGGGAACTGGCCAAGGACGCCGAGATCGGCAAGCGGATCGTGCCGATCATCCCGGACGAGGCCAGGACCTTCGGCCTCGACTCGATGTTCCCGACGGCCAAGATCTACAACCCGCACGGGCAGAGCTACACATCGGTCGACGCGCAGCTGATGCTGGCCTACAAGGAGTCCGAGCAAGGCCAGTTGCTGCACGAGGGCATCAACGAGGCCGGGTCCACGGCGTCGTTCACCGCGGTGGGCACGTCCTACGCCACCCACGGCGAGCCGATGATCCCGATCTACATCTTCTACTCGATGTTCGGCTTCCAGCGCACGGGTGACTCGCTCTACGCCGCGGCCGACCAGATGACCAGGGGATTCGTGCTCGGCGCCACCGCGGGCCGCACCACACTGACCGGTGAGGGGCTGCAGCACGCGGACGGACACTCGATCCTGCTCTCGGCGACCAACCCCGCGGCCGTGACCTATGACCCCGCGTGGTCGTTCGAAATCGCGCACATCGTGCGTGACGGACTCCGCCGGATGTACGGCGAGACCGGTCCGGACGGCAACGGCGAGAACATCTTCTACTACATCACCATCTACAACGACCCGTACCAGCACCCGGCGGAGCCGGAGAACCTGGACGTCGACGGCCTGCTGCGCGGTCTGTACCGCTACGCGGACGCTCCGGAGGGCGACGGACCCGAGGCCCAGATCATGGTCTCCGGCGTCACGATGCCCGATGCGCTGAAGGCACAGCGGATGCTGGCCGAGGAGTGGGGCGTACGGGCTTCGGTGTGGTCGGCCACGTCGTGGACCGAGCTGCGCAGGGAGGCGGTGGATGTCGACCGGGACAACCTGCTCTACCCAGGCGACACCCCGCGCGTGCCGTACGTGACCTCGGCGCTGCAGGACGTACAGGGCCCGATCGTCGCCGTGTCGGACTGGATGCGCGCGGTACCGGACCTCATCCGGCCGTGGGTGCCCACCGACATGCTGACGCTGGGCACAGACGGGTTCGGGTTCTCCGACACCCGTCCCGCGGCGCGCAGGCACTTCCTGGTCGACGCCGAGTCGATCACGGTCGGCGTGCTGACCGCGTTGGCCCGTCGAGGCGAGATCGAGCAGTCGAAGGCGGCCGAGGCAGCTCGCAAGTACCGCATCGACGACGTCTCCGCCGCTGGTCCCCAGACCTCGGATTCCGGCGTCGCCTGACCGCGGTCTCGAAGTTCCCCAATGTGGCATTGGGGACGTTGGATGTCCCCAATGCCACATTGGGGACGCTCAAGTACCCGAATGCCACATTGGGGAACAACCGACGTGGAGATGAAGGCATGACCCAGCGCCGTGTGCCCCGCCCTGCCGAGTTGGCAGAGATCCTGCGGCCCCGGCCGATCGTGCTCAACCCGACCGAGCGCAGGCTCGCGAAGGCGCACACGATCGCCGACCTACGCACGATCGCCCGTAAACGGAGCCCACGGGCGGTCTTCGACTACACCGACGGCGCGGCCGAACTCGAGGACAGCCTGCGCCGCGCCCGGCAGGCGTTCCGCAACATCGAGTTCCGGCCAAACGTGCTGCGCGGTGTCGCCGAGGTGGACACCGGTACGGACATCCTCGGGGTCCGCTCCGCCCTGCCGTTCGCCTTCGCCCCCACCGGTTTCACCCGGATGATGAACCACGAGGGAGAACGCGCGGTCGCCACGGTCGCCCAGCGCGAGGGCATTCCATACGCGTTGTCCACAATGGGCACGACGTCGATCGAGGACGTGGCCGCGGCCGCCCCGCGGGCCCGCAAGTGGTTCCAGCTCTACGTGTGGCGCGATCGCTCCGCGGGCAAGGACCTGATGCAGCGAGCCTGGGAGTCGGGCTACGACACGCTCATGCTCACCGTCGACACCCCGGTCGGCGGTGCACGGATGCGCGATGTCCGCAACGGACTGACCATCCCGCCCGCGCTGACCCTGCGCACCTTCCTCGACGGCGCCATGCACCCTGCCTGGTGGATCAACCTGCTCACCACCGAGCCGCTGACCTTCGCCTCACTGAGCTCGTGGGGTGGCACAGTGGCCGACCTGATCAACAAGATGTTCGACCCGACGCTGGACTACGAAGCACTCGACTGGGTGCGGGCGAGCTGGCCGGGCAAGCTCGTCGTCAAGGGCATCCAGAACCCCGACGACGCCGCCGAGATCGTCAAACACGGCGCCGAGGCCGTCGTACTGTCCAATCACGGAGGCCGTCAGCTGGACAGGGCGCCGACGCCGCTGGAACTGCTGCCACCGACGCTGGACGCGGTCGGCGACGACGCCGAGGTCTGGCTGGACACCGGCATCCTCTCCGGCGGGGACATCGTGGCCGCCCTCGCCAGGGGCGCACAGACCTGTCTCATCGGCCGCGCGTACCTGTACGGACTGATGGCCGGCGGCGAGCGCGGAGTACAGCGCACGGTGGACATCCTGCGTGCCGAGATCGTCCGGACGATGCAACTGCTCGGAGTGCGCTCGATCGCCGAACTAAGCCCGACCCACGCGACCCTTCGCTGACGAGCGTCCCCCGACTGGAAGTTCCCCAATGTGGCATTGGGGTCGTTGGATGTCCCCAATGCCACATTGGGGACATCCAACGACCCGGGGTCCGGAGCCGCTAGGCGATCAGACCTCTCCCCTTGGGGTGGACTCCGACGAGGTGGCCGCACTTCCGGTACCGGTGCCCACCGAGGTCCTGCCGGTCTGGTCGGCACCCTTGCCGAGCTGACCCTGCAGGTTGTTCAGCCAGCCTTCCCAGCGCTGCTGGGCCGGCTTCACCAGACCGCCGCCGAAGCCGACGACGATGACACCGCCGATAGTGGCCAGCACGGTGATCAGCACCGGCGTGGTCACCGTGGTCGCGATGTTCACCTGATTCAGTGCCGCGATGATGCCCAGCGCCATGATCAGCCAGTAGGCGATCGTGCCGAGCAGGCCGCCTGCGGGCCGTGCACCGAGTGCGCTGGTGACCATGTCGCGGACGACCTTGGCGATCGCCGCCGCCACGATGAGCAGCACGATGCCGACCACGATCCGCGGCAGGAACGCGATTACCTGGTTGAGCAGTTGGCTCACCGGATTGCTCGGCCCGAACACGCCGAAGGCGAGTTGCAGGGCGATCAGCAGAATGAAGTAATAGGCCAGCTTGCCGATGATGTTCACGGCGTCGAGGTTCGACTCCCGGAGCATCCCCTTCAGGCCCGTCTTGTCGATCAGAGTGCGGAACCCGAGCTTGCCGAGCACCATGGTCAGCGCCTTGGACACCGCCTTCGCGATGAGCCAGCCGATGAGCAGGATGATCAGGAAGCCGATGAGTTTCGGTACGAATGTCGCAACCAGACTCCAGGCCTGGCCCAGCCCGTCCTTGAGCTGCTCGCCCACTATCTCCTCCTAGGTCGAGCTGTGAGTTCTTCAGTGCCGGGATCGTTGTGCACTTGCGCCACTCCAGCAACTCGAGCACCCCACGAACGAGTGAGCCCGCTGGCGCGGAAGATCCACTCGGTCCATAGTGGAAGTACCGGTGGGGACCGGGGAGACGAGGCCGTCCGGCGCAGCGAGAACCGCAGCGCGCCGGGCGGCCTCGGGTTTTTCCCCGTGACGAGCGGCGGCACCCTCGTTCCCGGCCGAGCGACGTACGATCGACCACGTCATGACACAGACCAACTCCCGCGGTCAGGCCCCCAAACAACACGGCCTCTCGGCGAAGACACTCCGCGATCTCGAACGCGCATCGGGCAGGCTCGCCTCGGCGAGCGTGGCCGCGATGGAGGAGCGGCTTCCCTGGTTCAACCGGATGCCCGCCGATCAACGTGCGGGAGTCCTGCTGATCACTCAAACGGGTGCCGCCGGATTCGTCGGCTGGCTCCGGGATTCGAAAGAAGCACTCAACCTCACCACCGAGGCGTTCCGGGGGGCACCACAGGAACTGTCCCGGTGGATCAGCCTGCGGCAGACGGTCGGACTGGTCCGGCTGGCGATCGAGGTCTTCGAGGAGCAACTGCCGGAGTTCGCGGCGAACGAGACGGAACGGGCAGCCCTGATCGAGGGCATCCTCCGCTACGGCCGGGAGATCGCCTTCGCCGCTGCGAACTCCTACGCGGCGGCGGCCGAGGCCCGCGGAGCCTGGGACGCGCGACTCGAGGCCCTCGTGGTGGACGGCGTTGTTCGCGGTGACGCCGAGGAATCGGTGCTCTCCCGGGCCGCTGCGCTCGGCTGGGACCCGGCGGCCAAGGCGACCGTGCTCGTCGGCAACCCGCCCTCGGAAGATCCGCCGACCGTCGTGTTCGAGGTACGCAGCCGCGCCGCCCGTGTCGGCAGGCCGGTACTGCTGGGGGTACAGGGTTCCCGGCTGGTCGTCGTGGTGGCCGGCCCCACCGAGGGAACGGCGAAGGACCGCGAGATGCTGGCGTCCTTGTCGGTCGCCTTCGGCGAGGGTCCTGTGGTCGCCGGGCCGACAGCGACCAGTCTCGCCGATGCCCACCAGAGCGCGGTGGAGGCACTGTCCGGTCTGCGTGCGGTGGTCGGCTGGCCGTCCGCGCCCCGGCCCGTCCGGTCGGTGGAACTGCTACCCGAGCGCGCACTCTCCGGCGACGCCGAAGCCGAACGGCTGCTCATCGAAGAGATCGCGCGCCCGTTGGAAGAGGCAGGCCCCGCGCTGCTGCAGACCGTCGAGACCTACCTGGAGAGCGGTGGCGTGCTGGAGACCTGCGCCCGCATCCTGTTCGTCCACCCCAACACCGTCAGATACCGGCTGCGTAAGGCCGCGGAACTGACCGGCAGGCACGCCGCCGAACCACGAGACGCGCTGGTGCTGCGGATCGCGCTCACGGTCGGCAGGCTCGCGCGCGGCCGGGGCCTGTGGTGAGCTGGGTCACCGAAAACTACCCGAACCCGACAACCTGGCGTCGTTACGACCGTTCATCTCGACGTAACTTTTGTAGGATCCCTCCAATTCCACACGGCGGACTTGGTGACCGGCGGCATCACGGGAACCCCGCTTCACCGTGTTCCCTAGAGGGGTGATTGCCCTCCTCTCCCCCGGACAGGGGTCCCAGGCCCCCGGCATGTTCGCGCCCTGGCTCGAGGTCGACGGCGCACGGGCTCGTCTCGACGAGTGGTCGCAGCGCAGCGGACTCGATCTCGTCCACCTCGGCACCGAGGCGGGTGCGGAGGAAATCCAGGACACGGCCGTCGCGCAGCCCCTGATCGTCGCGCTGTCGTTGCTCGCGTTCGATCAGCTGAGCACACAGGTCGACCTCCCGGCCGACGCCCCCGTCGCAGGGCACTCCGTGGGTGAGCTCGCGGCCGCCGCCGTCGCCGGCGTGCTTTCACCGGCCGAGGCCGTCGCGCTCGCCGCGGTCCGTGGCGCGGAGATGGCGAAGGCCTGCGCGGCCGAACCGACCAGCATGGCCGCTGTAATGCTCGGCGACCCGCAGGAGGTCGTCGCCTGGCTGGAGAGCCACGGGCTGATCGCGGCGAACCAGAACGGTGCGGGTCAGATCGTCGCCTCGGGTTCCGCCGCTGCGATCGAACGCATCGTCGCCGAACCGATGGAGGGCACCAAGGTTCGCGCCCTCAAGGTCGCGGGCGCCTTCCACACCAGTTACATGGCCCCCGCCGAGGAGGCGCTGCGGGCACATGTGGCGGACATCTCCCCCGGCGACCCGACCCGGCCGCTGCTGTCCAATTCCGACGGTACGGTGGTGGACACCGGCGCGGAGTACCTGGAGCGCCTGGTCGCGCAGGTGACCCGCCCGGTCCGCTGGGATCTCACCATGCGGGGCCTCGCCTCGATGGGCGTCACCGCCACCGTGGAGCTACCGCCCGCGGGCACGCTCACCGGCCTGGTCAAACGTGAGCTCAAGGGCACGGTCACCGCGACCGTGGCGGTGAAGACACCCGAGAACCTCGGCGCGGCGGCAGAGCTGACCGACAACGATCAGGAGAACGCGCGATGAGCCCTGCACTTCGCCTCAAGCAGGGTCCCGCGGCCACTCGCGTGCTCGGTCTCGGTAGCGCGCAACCCGAGCGGATCGTCACGAACGACGACCTTTCCAAGATCATGGAGACCACCGACCAGTGGATCCGGGACAGGGTCGGCATCATCGAACGCCGATTCGCCGACAAGGACGAGTCGCTGCCGGACATGGCGGTCACCGCGGGCGTGCGGGCGCTGGCTGACGCGGGTCTCGAACCGGGCGACGTGGACACCGTGATCGTGCCGAACTGCACGATGCCCTCGCCCATCCCGAACGCCGCGGCGCAGGTCGCCGACCGGCTCGGCATCACGGCGGCAGGCGCGTTCGACCTGAACGCCGCATGCGCCGGATTCTGCTACGGCCTCGCGGTGGCATCCGACCTGATCCGTTCCGGATCCTCGGGCCGGGTGCTGGTCATCGGCGCGGAGAAACTCACCGATGTCGTCGACCCGGTGGACAGGTCCAACGCGATCATCTTCGCCGACGGTGCGGGCGCCGCCGTGGTCGGTCCTGCCGAAGAGCCAGGCATCGGGCCGGTGGCCTGGGGCAGCGCCGGTGATCTGGTGGACACGATCTACATGCGCGAACACAAGTACATTTACCAGGAGGGGCAGGCGGTGTTCCGCTGGGCGACGACGCAGATAGCGCCGATCGCCCTGCGTGCACTGGAGCTGGCCGGACTCGAGCCCGCCGACGTCGACGTGCTCGTACCGCACCAGGCGAACCTGCGCATCGTCGAGGCGATCGCCAAACGGCTGCGGGCCAAGGGAGCGCGGGAGGACATGGTGGTCGCCGACGACATCAAGTACTCCGGCAATACCTCCTCGGCCTCGATCCCGCTGGCGCTGGATCACATGCGCGCCGAGGGCAGGGCGAAGCGGGGCGACGTCGTGCTCGCGGTCGGCTCCGGCGCCGGACTGTCCTACGCGGGCCAGGTCATCATCTGCCCGTGATACCACTTACCCCGGCGGGCACCGTGCCCACCGGACCGAGCAGGACCAGTAATCAGGAAGGAACACCCCAGTGGCTGACAAGCAAGAGATCCTCTCCGGCCTCGCCGAGATCGTGGAGGAGGTCGCCGGAGTCGCACAGGACGACGTGACGACCGAGAAGTCCTTCGTGGACGACCTCGACATCGACTCGCTGTCGATGGTCGAGATCGCCGTGCAGGCGGAGGACAAGTTCGGGGTGAAGATTCCGGACGACGAGCTCGCGAACCTGAAGACGGTCGGCGACGCGGTCGACTACGTCTCCAACAACTCGAAGTAACCGAAGTAGCAAACACCGCTGGCAAACCCTCGGGGAGAATGCAATGAGCAACATCGACGTCGTGATCACCGGGCTCGGCGCCACCACGCCGCTCGGCGGAGACGTCGCGTCCACCTGGGACGGACTGCTCGACGGCCGAAGTGGTATCCGCCCGATCGAGGCCGACTGGGTCGAGCGATTCGACCTGCCGGTACGGATCGGTGCCACCCTCGCCGAGGACCCAGCGGAGAAGATCCCGCGCGTGCAGGCGCGCCGCCTGGACCGCTGCGAGCAGGTCGCGCTCATCGCCGCGCGACAGGCATGGGCGGACGCGGGCTACACCGAGCCGACGGAGGAGCACACCGACGTCGACCCGGAGCGGCTCGGCGTCTCGATCGGTACCGGCATCGGTGGCCCGCTGACCCTGCTGGCTCAGGACGATCTGCTGGAGGAGCACGGCATCCGCAAGGTGTCTCCGCTGACCGTCCCGATGCTGATGCCGAACGGCCCTGCCGCGCACGTCGGGATCGACCTCAGGGCCCGTGCCGGAGTGCACTCGCCGGCTTCGGCGTGTGCCTCCGGTGCGGAGGGGATCGCGAACGGTGTCCAGATGATCCAGTCCGGTCGCGCGGACGTGGTGATCGCGGGCGGGGCCGAGTCCTGCATCCACCCGATCACCATCGCCGGATTCGCCCAGGCCCGCACGGTCTCCACCCGCAACGACGCTCCCGAACTCGCCTCACGGCCGTTCGACACCGACCGGGACGGCTTCGTCCTCGGTGAGGGTGCGGGCGTGGTGATCCTGGAGCGCGCCGACCTCGCGGCGCAGCGCGGAGCGCGGGTGTACGCGAAGCTCGGCGGGTACGGCATCACCTCCGACGCCCACCACATCACCGGCAACCACCCGGAGGGCATCGGCCAGATCTCGGCGATGCGCAACGCCATCCGGATGGCCGGGCTCGAGGCCACCGACGTGGGCCACGTCAACGCCCACGCCACCTCGACCGTCGTCGGTGACGTAGGTGAGGCCGCCGCGATCCGTTCGGCGATCGGCAGGCATCCGGTGGTCACCGCCCCGAAGGGTGCCCTCGGCCACCTGGTCGGCGGTGCGGGTGCGGTCGAGGGAATCGCCACCATTCTGGCGCTGTACCACGGCATCGTCCCGGCGACGCTGAACCTCGAGAACCTCGACCCGAAGGTCGACCTCGACGTCGTGGCAGGCAGTCCGCGCAAGGTCGAACTGAGCGCGGCCATCAGCAACTCGTTCGGATTCGGCGGGCACAACACGGCCCTGCTGTTCACCACCGCCTGAGCACCCCTCCCTCGCACTTTCCCGGGAAAGTGCGCGGGAGCAAGCCCGTGAGCTGGGACGGGACCTCGGCGATGTCGCGCTTTCCCGGGAAAGTGCGATACCGCGCGCGTGCAACCATCGCGCTTTCCCGGGAAAGTGCGAGGGGGTCAGCAGGCCTCGCGGTGCGGGATCGTGCCCGCGGGTACCGCCGCGATCCTGAGCTGACCGTTCTCCCGTTGCAGGGGCAGGGTCAGGTTCCAGCGGATACACCCGACCGGCAGGGCCAGCGGCGCGTCCTCGGGATCCTGAGTGCTTGTGAACCCGACCAGCACCTGTAGCCGCTGGTCGGGCCTGGTCTCGATCCGCCGGACGATGATGCTGCCATCCCTGGTGGAGCGGTAGTCGACGAGCCATTCACGCCGAGGCTGCGCCTGGATCCGGTCGGCGGTCACCGTCGTCTTCCACCGCTCGTAACTGCGCCCGTTGATGGCGTCGAAGTAGGTCTGCAGCAACTGACGCACCGGCTCATGTGCCGGATGCGCCGCCGCACCGGGAGTAAGCTCGACGGTCGGCGATCCCGGCTGCTCGGCGGGGGCCAGCGAGGTGGTACTCGGCACGGTCACCGGCGGTACGGTCACGTCCGCGGGCAACCGGTACAGCTCGCGCGCCAGCAGCCCGGCGCCCACCGTCAGCGACACGACGACGATCAGCACCGGCACCAGCCATCGCGGGCGGCCCGGCACGGTCGTCGGAGTGCTGCTCACCCGCCAACCCTAAACAACCGCCTCCGTCGTGCGCGGTGCCCAGGCTCCATGGACGGATGGGTGCCGATTCGCTCAGCCCACCTGATGCAGCCAGGTCACCGGTGCGCCGTCACCGGCGTGCCGGAACGGCTCCAGCGCCTCGTCCCAATTGGCGCCGAGCAACTCGTCGAGCTTGTGCGCGAGCGCCTCACCCGCCCTGCTCCTGGCCACCAACGACCGCAACTGATCCTCGCCGACGACGATGTCTCCGTTGGCGCTGGTCCGGCCGTGCCACAGTCCGAGACCCGGCGCATAGCAGAATCGCTCACCGTCCACTCCGGGACTCGGTTCCTCGGCGACTTCGAACCGCACCATCGGCCATGCCTTCAGCGCGCCGGCGAGCTTGCCACCGGTACCTGCGGGCGCGCGCCAGCTGCACTCTGCGCGCAACTGACCGGGGGCGGCGGGTTGCGCCGTCCATTGTAGATCTGCACGGGTACCTAGGGTGCCCGAAATAGCCCACTCGACGTGCGGACATACCGCAGACGGCGACGAGTGGACGTACACCACGCCACGGGTGTTGCCACGGGTGCTCACTGCTGACCTCCGCTACTCGACGAGGGGCGTCTTCCCCTACGACCTCGCGAGCATCGGATGCACTCGTAGCGACTCCACGCACATTGTGCACCGCAATCATGCCTTTTGGCCACACGAACCCCAGAAGTCTCACTCCTGTTCGGTCCGCATAACGCCGGCGGCGACCCGGCAGCGGCATTTCGCCGCAGCGGGTCGCCGCCGGATCACACACCGTTGCCGGTCAGGAAGTGGCGCCGAGCGAGTTGGCCGCGGCGACGACGTCGACGAGGCCGGTGCCCTTGTCAAAGCTGGACGTGTACGGGCCGGCCGGTTCGTAGGCCGCGCCGTCACTGAACTTGTAGGCCGTTGACTTGAGCGCGTCCTCGATCTCCGCGGGAGTCGCGTTCGGCTTGGCCTGGAACAGTTGCGCCACGATGCCGGTGATCTGCGGTGCGGCCATCGAGGTGCCGCTGATCACGTTGTACGTCCCCAGGTCGAGCAGCCCGGGCCCGTTCTTCGGCTGCAGACCGGTCGAGCAGATCGGCAGGTAGACGCGGCAAGAGGAGAGGATCTCCTCGCCAGGAGCCGAAATGTCCGGCCAGCTCTGCTGCTCCGTGGCCGAACCGCGGGAGGAGAAGTCCGAAACGGAGCCGTCCCGGGTTCCGGTGCCCTGGTCGAAATAGGACGCCACGGACAACACGCCGGGAGTCGGGTCCTGCCCGGGCGGGTTGGACAGGTTCTGCGAGCCGTCGCCACCGTCGTTGCCGTTGGCCCAGACGGTCACCACGCCCTCGTCAGCCAGTGCTCGCTGCAGCTTGACCGTGGCCGAGTTCGGGTCGAACTCACCTCCGCCACTGGGCCCATAGGAGTTGTTCACCGCCTTGATCGGCGGGCAGGTGGTGGCGGGAACACCCGCACCACAGGGGGCGGCGTGGTTCTCCAGGACCCAGTTGAGCGCGGCGTCACTGCCGAGCACCACCAGTGCGGCACCGGTGGAGATGGAGACGATCTTCGAACCGGGGGCCGAGCCGCCGACCTTGCTGCCGTCGCTCAGAGACAGGGTGTTGCCCGCGGCGATCCCGGTGACGTGTGTGCCGTGACCACCGAGGGAAAGTGTGTCGGTGTCGACCGAGTTCGGTACCGACACGATGCAGCCGGTGTCGGTGCCCTGCTGGCAGAGGCTCTTGAGATTGCGTACGACCCGGCTGGAACCGTCGGCGCCACGGAACGCTGGGTGGGTGGGATCGACGCCGGTGTCGATGACCGCAACGGAAACACCACTGCCGTCGAGCGGGGCACCGTTCGCGCCGGTCAGCGTGCTGCGGGCCTCGGCGCTGCGGGTCGCCTCGGTGCCCGAGGTCCCGAACATGGTGATCGGGTCGTTGTTCTCCAGATAGGTCACACCGTCGGCCGCGCGCACCTGACGCACCTGGTCGGCGGTGCCCTTGGCGGCTACGACGCCGATCTTGCGGAAGCTGGTGATCCGCTGCATCCCCGCTTCGCTCACCGCTCGCTCCGCGGCGGCGAGATCGGTGCCGTGCACGAGCGTGGTCACACTGGCCGAGCCCGCCGCGGACGACAGCAGCGCGCCGAGCGTGTCCGAAACTGGAGTGAGCGATTCCTGGGTGTCGGCCGTTGCGGGCACGGCGCCCGTAACCGGGAGAACTACGACGGCGGCGGCGATCGCGAATGATCGCCGCAGCCGCGCGGATCGTGTGCGCATCTTGCGTCTCCTGTTTCTGACAGCCCCCGTGTACTGACGAGTAGCCACTCAACTAGGTGATAGCAATCACTGTCAACAACTACGTTCCGCTCATCGAACTTCTGCTACCCCTCATTCGGGTGATACCTGAGTAGGTGAGCACCTCTCTGAAGTGCGAAAAAGACCGGCGCACTAGCGTGTAGAGACAACAACCGATTTGGGAGGCTCGGGTGCGACTGGTCCGGCTCGCCCGACGATCAGCGGTGGTCTCCGAGGACGTTCGTGCCGCACTGACCGCGCTCGGGCGGGGAAGCACGGTGATCGGCGGCATCGCGCTCATCGGCGCACGCCCCGAGGGCTGTACCGAACCGGTGGACGCGATCGTGTTGCGCCCGGACGGAATCGTGATCGTGGTCGGGGTGGACCTGCCGGATCCCGCCGTCCGCCTCGACGCCCCACTGCGGGACAGGTGGAAGGCCGACGGCTGGCCGCTCGTGCGCACCGACGACGCCGTCAATCCGGCCACCGACGCCCTGGCGATCGCGGCGGCCGTCGAGGAGCGGATACGGGCGGTGGCTGGCGCCTCCCCCGCCATCGGCACGGTCGTGGCGGTCGGGCCGTACGTCGGGAAGGTGGAGCAACCCGCTGCCGACCTTGCCGGCAGAGTCCGCGTGCTGCACCCGACACCGGCCAGCATGCTGGCCGCGATCGTGTCGTTGACCACCGCGCGGGAGCCGATGCCGGTGCCCGTGGTTCGGCAACTGCTGAACACACTTGCCCCGGACACGCAGGAACAGGAAGCGAACCTGCTGATCGCCGAGGGCTTCCCCGCGCAGGCGTCGGCACAGGTTTCACATCCGGCTCCCCAGCCGCGGCCGAACGCGGAGGAGCAGGCCCCGGCGCCGGCCCCACCCGCTCCTCGTCCGCCGGGCGACCCCGCCGCCGCCACCACCTCGGCGACGCCCGGCCCATTGGCCGCTCCACGGCCACCACAACTGTCCACCCCCGGTGCCGAGAAACCCGCCATCGCGCGCTGGCTGCCGTTCGCCGCGTTCGGACTGCTCCTGGCGCTCGTGGTCGTGGCCGTCGTGCTGGCGGCCACCAGCGGTGGCGATGAGGCTGCGGATGCCTCCGACCAGCAGGCCGAACCGGTTGTGCGGATGATCGACGGTCTGCCACTGACCACGGTGGCGGTTGCCGAGTCCACCACCTGCGCGCCGCACGCGACCGGCGAACTCCAGCGAGCACTGCGCTCACAGGAGTGCGCCGGCCTGACCAGGGGGAGCTTCACCACGACGAAAAACGGCAGGCGCATCGCCGTGTCCGTCGCCGAACTCAGATTCTCCGGAGAGGTTCGGCCGGAGGAGATCAGGCGCCTGTCCGACACTCCCGGCAACGGCGCGATGGTGGACCTCGCTGCCGAGACCGGCCAGTGGGCACCACCAGAGCCGGGTTTCGCCGGCGCCGCCTACGCGAGCGAGACCGGCGCGACCGATGTGCGCATCGTTCAGGCGGGCTGGGCGGACGGTGCCTCGGACCCGCTCGACCCGGCTCTCGCGCGGGCCGCCGACGCCGGGCTCGTCGTCCCGCTCACCCCCTGAGCCCCCGGCTCCTGCCGGCACGGTCCCCTACCCTGTCCAATTAGGACACATCTCCGGCGGGACCTTCGATGTGGGCTGCCGCACCTCTGACGCGAATCCGGCTCCCCACACGGGATTCGGGAGACAGGGAGGTATCCTTTCGCAGGAAGCTGGAAATTCGGCGGTTGTACTTCGACGAGGTCGTAACCGTGCCGGTTACCATGATCAACAATCGAGCACGGGGGAGGTCTTCGTGGCCAAGAGCAAGGCGGTTCACGTCCTGGACGATCTCGACGGTGAGCCTGCCGCAGAGTCCGTCCGATTCGCACTGGACGGTGTCCAGTACGACATCGACCTCTCCGGCGCGAACGCCAAGGCGCTGCGCGCGGTGTTCGACGACTACGTCGAGCACGGAAGGCGCGTCGGTGGCCGTAAACGTGCACCGCGCGCCTACGCCAAGCCCCGCAGCCGTGGCACGCGGGCAGGCACCTCGAAGACGAGCACGGCGAAGGCGAGCACCGAAAAGCCGACGGCGAAGGCAGGGAACAAGACCGCCGCGCGCAAGTCCACAGCGGTCAAGGCCGCACCCGCGAAGACGGCCAAGAAAACCGCGTCCGTGAAGACGTCCTCAACGAAGACGTCCGCCACGAAGGCACCGGCCGCGAAAGCTCCGTCCGCGAAGGCGTCCGCCACCAAGACGTCGGCCACCAAGCGCGCCGCCACTCAGGGCGCTGCCACGAAGCCGGCCGCCAAGGACGCCAAGGCCTCGAAGACTCCGAAGGCGCCGAAGACCACGAAGGCCAGTCCCGCGAAGACCTCAAAGTCCGCAAAGGCCTCGATGTCCGCCGCGGCAACACCGGCGAAGGCGGCACAGCCGCCAAAGGCGCGGCGGACGCCCCGAAAGGCGCCGCCGGTCACCTTCTCCGCGGCGAACCTGGCCTGAGCGGCTCACTCGCTCAGGCCGGCTCCGCCGGGCGGTTCACAGGCCCTTGAGCTCCTCGACGATCTCACCGACCGAGGACTTGGCGTCCCCGAAGAGCATGCTCGTCCTGGCGTCGTAGAAGAGATCGTTGTCGATCCCGGCGAAACCGGAACTCATCGAACGCTTCAGCACGATCACCGACCTGCTGGTGTTCACCTTGAGGATCGGCATGCCGTAGATGGGCGAGCCCGGATCCGTCTCGGCCGCGGGGTTGGTCACGTCGTTGGCGCCGATCACCAGTGCGACGTCGGTCTGGGGAAACTCGGAGTTGCTCTCGTCCATCTCCTTGAGCTGGTCGTAGGGCACGTCGGCCTCGGCGAGCAACACGTTCATATGCCCCGGCATCCGGCCGGCGACCGGATGGATCGCATAGGACACCGTGATCCCCTTGGCCTCCAGCAGGTCGGCCATCTCCCGCACCGCGTGCTGCGCCTGCGCCACCGCCATCCCGTATCCGGGCACGACCACGACCCGGCCCGCGTAGGCCATCTGGATCGCGGTGTCGGCAGCGCTCGTCCGGCGAACCGGCCTGTCCTCCGTCTTGGTCCCGCCCGTCGTGCCGGTCGTTCCGCCGAAGCCACCGCCGACGATCGCCGGAATCGAACGATTCATCGCCTTGGCCATGAGATTGGTCAGGATCGAACCCGAAGCACCCACGATCATGCCGGCGACGATCAACGCAGTGTTGTCCAGCGCCAGCCCCATCGCCGCGGCCGACAGCCCGGTGAGGGCGTTGAGCAGCGAGATCACCACGGGCATGTCCGCGCCGCCGATCGGCAGCACGACCATGACGCCGAAAGCCGCTGCGGCGAGCAACAGGACGATCATCAGCAGCTCGCCGTCACCGCCTGCGGCGATCACCACCGCGCAGGCCAGTGCCGCGAGCAGCAGTAGCGCGTTGAGCGGCTGCTGCAACCTGCCGAGGGTGACGGAACGGCCGGGAATGAGCTCCTGCAGTTTGCCGAACGCGATGTTGGAGCCCCAGAAGGACACCGAGCCGACGATCGCGGCGAACAACGACGCGATGGCCACGTAGCGGGGTTCGTGCGCGTAAGCGTCGGTGGTCCGGAACTCCACCCACGCGATGAGTGCGACGGCCCCGCCGCCGACCCCGTTGAAGAGCGCCACCATCTGTGGCATCGCGGTCATCTTGACCTTACGGGCCGCGGGCACTCCGACCAGCGCACCGATCGCGATACCCAGTGCGATCAGCCACCAGTTGCCCATGCCGGGCAGCAACAGTGTGGCGATCACCGCGATGGCCATGCCCACCGCGGCTATCCAGTTGCCACGTACGGCCGTACGTGGCCCGGTCAGGCCCATCAATCCGTAGATGAACAGGGCGAACGCGATGATGTACAGGACACCGACGGCACTGCTCATGAGCCTGCCCCGTCCTCGGGCTTCTTCTGTTTGAACATCGCCAGCATCCGGTCGGTCACCAGGAACCCGCCGACGACATTAATCGTGCCGAAGGCGATCGCGATCACCAGCAACACCTTGTTCAGCACCCCCTCGGCGCCGAGTCCCAGCACGATCAACCCGCCGAGCAGCACGATCCCGTGGATCGCGTTGGTGCCCGACATCAAGGGTGTGTGCAGGGTGTTGGGCACCTTGGAGATCACGGCGAAGCCGACGAAGCCGGCCAGCACCAGGATCGCGAGATTCTGGATGAGCATCAGTCGTTCCCCTTCGTCTCGGGCACCTCGGGGGCCGCACCAGCGACACAGGCACCCGCGACGACCTCATCGGAGAAGTCCAGCGAGAGTCCGCCCTCGGCGTCGACGAGCAATTCGAGCAGCTCGGTCAGGTTCCTGGAGTACAGCTCGCTGGCGTGTTCGGGCATCTCGGCGGGCAGGTTCAGCGGCGCGCAGATCGTGACGTCATGCGCGACGATCTCGGCGCCGGGTTCGGTGAGTTCGCAGTTGCCACCGGACTCACCCGCGAGGTCGACCACGACACTGCCCGGCCGCATACCCCGCACGGCGTCGGCGGTGACCAAGGTGGGAGCCGTGCGGCCGGGAACAAGGGCAGTGGTGACGACCGCGTCGAACCCGGTGATCGCCTCGCTCAGCCTGCGCTTTTGCTCGGCTCGCTCCTCCTCGGTGAGTTCGCGGGCGTAGCCACCCTCGCCAACGGCTTCGATCCCCAGATCGAGCCACTGGGCACCCACCGAGCGCACCTGTTCGGCGACCTCCGGCCGGACGTCGTATCCGGTGGGCCGGGCACCGAGGCGTTTGGCCGTCGCGAGTGCCTGCAAACCGGCCACTCCCGCGCCGAGCACCAGTACCTTCGCCGGCGGCACGGTCCCCGCGGCTGTGGTGAGCATCGGGAAGAACCGGGGCAATCGCTGTGCGGCGAGCAGCACGGCGCGGTAGCCGGAGACACTGCTCTGTGAGGACAGGGCGTCCATCGCCTGTGCCCTGGAGATCCGTGGAATCGACTCCACCGCGAACGCGGTCACGCCCGCCTCCTCCAGAGCGCGCACCCCTTCTACATCGGACAGTGGCGCGAGGAATCCGATCAGGACGGTTCCTCGCGAAAGCTTGCCCACCTCGTCCGGGGTCGGCGGAGCGACTTTGAGCACGACGTCAGCGGCCCACGCGTCGCCGATGCTCGCCCCCGCCTGCTCGTAGAGTTCGTCCGCCAGCCGGGCACTTGCCCCCGCTCCGGACTCCACGACAATGCGAAGACCCCGGCCGCGCAGCCGTTCGACGAGTTTGGGCACGAGTGCGACGCGCGTTTCGCCCGATCTTGACTCGCGTACCACCCCGACCGTGAGCGAGCCGGTATCCACCACCACGAGACCTCCGTCACTGTAATCGCGATCACCAGGTTTACCACGACGACACCGGCTCGCGGCAGCGACTCAAGGGCTGTTTGCGAACTCTGTCAGGGCTTACTGCGCCAGCTGGCGGCGCCGAGCACGATGAGCCGGAGGCGTTTGCGGGCGGTGCGCACGATCCGTTCGTCGGTCTCCGCGTCGCGGGGCCGCGCCTCGATCAGTTCGACCACGGTCGACAGCATGGCCGTGACGATCAGGTCGGCCATCATGTGCAGGTCCTCGGTGGTCCACTCGCGCAGGTAGTCGAAGCGGGCCAGATCGACCGCGAGTTCGCTGGCGAACAGCCTGAGTTCGGTGCTGATCGCCTGCTGCACGGGACCGGCCCCGCCGTAGCGTTCCCTGGTGAGGAAGCGGAAGTGCTCCTCGTGCGCGCGGACGTGCTCGAACAGGATGGCCACGGAGGCGTGGATCAGCCCGGCGTAACTGGTGACGTCGTCGCGGGCCGCCCGGATCATCCTGCGCAGGGTCCGCATGGCCTCCTCGACCAGCGCCACGCCGAGCTCGTCCATCGACTCGAAGTGCCGGTAGAACGCGGTGGGCACGATTCCGGCCCGTTTGGTGACCTCGCGCAGGCTCAAGCTGGCGAACCCACGGTCCGCCAGCAGCTCCAGCGCCGAGTTCAGCAGCGCCTGTCTGGTGCGCTGCTTACGTTCCTGACGGCTCACGGACTCGGTGGACACGACCGCAACCGTACTTGCGGTATTGCTCACGTCACATCACCTCCCTCTCCGGTTGACAGCTGTCGTGGACATACACTCCACTAGTGAGTGTACAAGTGTTCACTGTAATACAAGGACGCCTGCCAACCCGGGCACCGATGTGGGAGATGTCATGACAGCGCTGCTGCCGAAACGGACACGGCGGGGAGCGGGCAAGCTGGCCTCGATCGCCGAGGCGCTGCTCACCCCGCACGGAATGGACCGTTACCTCGAACTCCTCGACCCGATGCTGGTGCGCAGGGAGATCCGCGGGGTCGTCACCGAGGTACGGCACCAGACGGCCGACACCGTCACCCTCACGATCCGCCCCAGCCGGGCCTGGCGCGGCTTCAGCGCGGGGCAGTACGTGCGCGTCTCGGTGGACATCGACGGTGTGCGCCGGACCCGCTGCTACTCCCCAGCCTGTTCCGAGCGGCGCCCCGACGGCAGGCTCGAACTCACGATCAAGGCGGATCCCCAGGGACTGGTCTCCCGCCACCTGCAAGAGAACGCCGCGCCAGGAATGGTCCTCGGACTCTCCCAGCCCGACGGCGGCTTCACGATGCCGCAGCCGCGACCGGAGAAGGTGCTGCTGATCAGCGGCGGCAGCGGAATCACGCCGGTGCTGTCGATGCTGCGCACACTGGTGGACGAGGGGTATCCGGGGGAGATCACCTTCCTGCACTACGCCAACACGGCCGACAACGTGCTCTACCGGCGGGAACTGGCCGCGCTGGCGACCGAGCACGGCAGGACGCGGGTCGCCATCGCCTACACCCACGCGAAGCGGGGCGCCGATCTGCACGGGTTCTTCTCCGCGCGGCATCTGCGCAGCGCCGCACCCTGGTACACCGAGGCGCAGACCTACCTGTGCGGACCCACTCCACTGATGGACTCCGTCCGCTCGGTATTCGCCAAGGAGGGTTTGAGCGAACACCTGCACACCGAAGAGTTCACCCCGCCCAAACTCATGCTCGACACCGGCGACGCCGTCGGCACGCTTCGCTTCGCCCACAGTGGCGCCGAGGCACAGAACTCCGGCAAGCCGATCCTCGAACAGGCCGAGGACGCCGGCCTCCGCCCGGAGCACGGCTGCCGGATGGGGATCTGCTTTTCCTGCACCAAGGTGAAGACCACTGGCTGCGTACGCAACGCCCTCTCCGGCGAGATGTCCGAAGAGGAGAACGAAGAGATTCAGCTGTGTATCTCCGTTCCCGTCGGGGACGTCGAGATCAACGCCTGAGTACGGCGTGGCGAGAACTGGACAGCACACCGAGTACTCGACGACGACCGACTACTGCGAAGAAGGGCCCACCATGACTGGACTGCAGGACCGACTCACCCCCGAACAGGTCGAGGAATTCGGCCGCGAACTGGACACCATCCGGCAGCGGGTCGTGGCCGACCTCGGCAAGGAGGATGTCGACTACATCCACAACGTCATCAAGACCCAGCGCGGACTGGAGATCCTCGGCAGAGGTCTGCTGTTCGCCGGCTTCTTCCCGCCCGCGTGGATCGCCGGGGTCGGCGCGCTCTCGCTGTCCAAGATCCTGGACAACATGGAGATCGGCCACAACGTCATGCACGGCCAGTACGACTGGACGCGGGACCCGGCGCTGAGTTCACAGAAGTTCGAGTGGGACACGGTGGCCCCCGCGGAGAACTGGCGGCATTCGCACAACTACATCCACCACACCTACACGAACATCCTCGACAAAGACCGCGACATCGGCTACGGCGTTCTGCGGATCGATCCCGAGCAGAAGTGGCACCCGTACTACCTCGGCAATCCGGTGTACGCGGTACTGCTCGCGGTGTTCTTCCAGTGGGGCGTCATGCTGCACGACCTGGAGTTCGAGCGGATCGTCAAGGGTGAGCGCACCTGGGCCGACACCAAGGAGGCGCGGGAGAAGATGATCCGCAAGGCCTCCCGGCAGATCGGTAAGGACTACGTCCTGTTCCCGCTGCTGACCGGCCCGCTCGCGCCGCTGACCTTCCTCGGCAACGCGACGGCGAACCTGACGCGCAACCTGTGGGCGTTCTCGATCATCTTCTGCGGCCACTTCCCCGCGGATGTCGAAAGTTTCACCGAGGAGGAGACCGAGAACGAGACACGGGGTCAGTGGTATCTCCGGCAGATTCTCGGTTCGGCCAACATTTCCGGAGGAAAGCTGTTCCACATCCTCTCCGGCAACCTCTCGCACCAGATCGAGCACCACCTGTTCCCCGACATCCCGGCACGGCGGTACCCGCAGATCGCCGACGAGGTGCGGGCGATCTGCGAGAAGTACGGCCTGCCGTACAACACCGGCTCGCTGGGCAGGCAGCTCGGCTCGGTGGCGAAGAAACTCGTCAAGCTCGCGCTGCCGGGCGTTCGCGGGAACGTCGCTCCGAGCGGACCGGACGACGCTGGCTCTACCCTGGACCGCGACAAGGCACGCACGGCTGCGTAAGGATTACGAACATGGTGGGTCGGTTCGAGAGCCAGAAGGACACCGTGCAGGAGCTGACCGAGTCGGCAGCGACGCACATCGGCAACATCGCGACCATCGTGACCGGCGCGGTCCGCGACGTCGCCAGGGAGACCGGCGACTGGCTGACCGACCTGATCGAGATGCGCGAGGCTGCTCAGCGCGCCCAAGCCGACGAGCTGCGCGCCCCTCGCGAGTCCCCCGACCAAGGCTGAGGATGTCCCCAATGTGGCATTGGGGACGTTGAAGTACCCCAATGCCACATTGGGGACATGTTCCCTACCCTAACCTACTGGCGAGTAGGTTAGGGTAGGGAGATGAGCGAGCCGTTTCCGCACCTGTCGCAGCCGCTGGATCTGGGTTTCACCACGCTGCGCAATCGCGTGGTCATGGGGTCGATGCACACCGGTCTCGAGGACCGCGCCAGGGATACCGGACGCCTCGCCGAGTACTTCGCCGAACGCGCCCGCGGCGGTACGGGGCTGATCATCACCGGCGGGTACTCCCCCAACCGCACGGGCTGGCTGCTGCCGTTCGGTGCCTCCCTGACCTCGGAGCGAGAGGCGCGGACACACCGGCGGGTGACCTCGGCCGTGCAAGCGGCGGGCGGCAAGATCGCGCTGCAGATCCTGCATGCCGGGCGATATGCCTACCACCCGCTGAGTGTTTCGGCGTCCACGGTGAAGTCCCCGATCACACCTTTTCGTCCACGAGCCCTCAGCGGGCGCGGGATCCGCGCCACGATCGCCGACTTCGCCCGCTGCGCCGCGCTGGCCAGGAAGGCCGGCTACGACGGCGTCGAGATCATGGGCTCCGAGGGGTACCTGATCAACCAGTTCCTCGCCGCCCGCACGAACCGTCGCCGCGACGAGTGGGGCGGTAGCTGGGCGAACCGGATGCGGCTGCCCGTGGAGATCGTCCGGCAGGTGCGGGCCGCGGTCGGCGAGGACTTCATCATCGTCTACCGGCTCTCCCTGCTCGACCTCGTACCCAGCGGACAGAGCTGGGACGAGGTGGTGGAGCTGGCACTGGCCGTGCAGAACGCGGGCGCCACCCTGATCAACAGCGGCATCGGCTGGCATGAGGCGAGGGTGCCGACGATCGTCACCTCCGTCCCGCGCGCCGCGTTCGCCGACCTCACCGGCAAGCTGCGCCCACACCTGTCGATCCCGGTGATCGCCTCGAACCGGATCAACATGCCGGATGTCGCCGAGGGCGTACTCGCACGCGGCGAGGCCGACCTGGTGTCGCTGGCCCGCCCGCTGCTGGCAGATCCGGAATGGGTGGCCAAGTCCACCGAGGGCCGCGCTGACGAGATCAACACGTGCATCGCCTGCAACCAGGCCTGCCTGGACCACGTTTTCCGGCACCGCACGGCGACCTGCCTGGTCAATCCCCGGGCGGCTCACGAGACACAGCTGGTGCTGCGCCCCGCGACGCCGCCGCGCCGGATCGCGGTCGTCGGCGCGGGACCCGCTGGGCTCGCCGCCGCGACCACCCTGGCGCGGCGTGGCCACACGGTGACCCTGTTCGAGGCCGCCGAGGAGATCGGCGGCCAGTTCAACCTCGCGAAACGCATTCCCGGCAAGGAGGAGTTCCACGAAACCGTGCGGTACTTCGCCAGGCAGCTGGACCTGCTCGGAGTCAGCCTGCGGCTCGGTCACAGAGTGGATACCTCGCAGCTACGCGAAGACGGTTTCGACGAGGTACTGCTCGCTACCGGCGTCGTACCCCGCACGCCCGCGATCCCCGGGGTCGACCACCCGACCGTCTTGTCCTATGTGGATGTTCTACGTGGTGCGCGGGTGGGCCGCAGGGTGGCCGTCATCGGCGCGGGTGGTATCGGCTTCGACGTCTGTGAGTTTCTCACCAGCACGGACAGTTCCGCACTCGACGTCAAACGGTGGCGTGCGGACTGGGGTGTCGGCGATCCGGAGATGGCCAGGGGCGGTGTCGAAGGGGTGACGCGGGCGGCGCCGTCCTCGCCACGCCAGGTGTATCTGATTCAGCGAAAGACCAGCAAGATGGGCGCGGGACTGGGCAAGACCTCGGGATGGGTGCACCGGACGACGCTGCGGAACAAGCAGGTCGAGATGATCACCGGCGCCGGTTACCGCCGGATCGACGACGAGGGTCTGCATCTGGAGGTCGGGGCGGAGCAGCGCGTACTCGCCGTCGACAACGTCGTGGTCTGCACGGGCCAGGAGCCGCTGCGCGATCTGGCCGGGGATCTGCGAGCCGCCGGGGTGCGCACGCATCTCGTGGGTGGCGCCGACGTGGCCGCCGAACTGGACGCGAAGCGGGCGATCGACCAGGCGACCCGGCTCGCGATCACGCTGTAGGGCAGCGGCTCAGTAGGCCACGGCCCTCGCCGCGAACCGCTCGGCGGGCGATCCGGTGCCCTCCGGATAGGAAATGACCTTCGGGTCCCCATCGGAGGTGTAGCGGCCGCCGGGATCGGCCTCGAGTTCGTCGAGCCAGACCGTCGAGCCGTACTTCGCCTCCTCGCCGTCCGCGCCCTGGGATCGAATCCGCGGGATGGCCTCCGGATCGAAGTCCACCGAGTACGGCGAAGGAGCCGGGTTCGCGCCGACGAGCAGCGCACCGGCGTAGTCGTACCCCGTCCCGCGCAGCACGAGTCCGTCCGTCCCGGACCGCGCGCCGAACGGCAGTGCCAGCGTGGTGGGGCGGTAGCCGGGCAGCGCCTGCCGAATCGCCTCGTCACCGCGTGCGATGTCCTGCCGTGCTTCGCCGTCCGAGACCGAGCTCAGATTCGTGTGCCCGTATGTGTGGTTGCCGATCTCGAAGCCGTGGCCGTGCAACCAGGCCAGTGCCTCTCGGCCCGCGGCACCGCCTCCGAACGGATCGGCGTTGATGTAGAAGCTCGCGACGGGACGAAAACCCGGATTCGCGGCGGCCACCTCCTGGAGGATTCGCACGGCCGTTCCCTTCGCGGGCTCGCCGTCCTGGCCGAGGGCGAACGTACTGGGGTCACCGTCGTCGAATGTCAGCACCACGGGGTGCTTGCCGGCGGGAATGTCGATCTTTCCAGTGACGAAGTCCGCTGTGGTGATCGGCACGTAGTCCGTCCGCGCCAGCCGTTCGAGTTCGGCCCTGAAATCCGCGGGCGTGCGGTCGTAGACCGAACTCGGTTTCGCGATGATCCGGTGGTACATCAGCACCGGAACCACACCGAGTTCGTTCGCTCGTACGTCCGCGGGTCGCACGGCGGCGACCGGAGGCTGTTGGTCCCCGGAGGCCGGCGCGGGGCTGCTGGATCCGACCAGCTCCTCGACCGGTGGGGACAGGCCTCCGCCGCAGCCGGTCAGGAGCAGCACTGTCGTCGCCGAGGCGATCAGCCGAGGAATGCCCATACCAGCAACGTAAGAGCGGGACCTCCGCCACGCAGTCCAATCACTCGACCGGGGGGATCTCGCCGATCGGTGGGAAAACGTCGTCCTACGGGTACTCGGACAGCACGACCGCGCGAGACCGGAGGTGGAGTGATGGCGTCGAGTTCCTTTGTCCGGAGCACCCTGCTCGTTCTCGCCGCCGCGGTACTGGCCGCCGCGGCGGCCGTCGTGTCGGTGGCGATCACGATGCGACCCGACGTCTCCGTGACCGCGCTCGGCAACGGCGACATCGTCACCCCGGCTGTGCTGGACGAGGTCACCATCAGCACGAGCGGCGACATCGAACGCGCCGAGGTCCTGCTCGACGGAGCGGCGGCACCGGTCGAGCGGGAAGGCGATCTGCTGCGGCTGAACGCACCGGAACTCGCCGAGGGCGTGCACACCCTCGTGGTGCGGCTCCCGCACCGGATCGCCGCACTTCCAGCAGGCGAGTCGCTGCGCATCTTCTCCGTGGACAGGACTCCACCCGAACTGTCGGTCAACCCCGTGGAACCGGTAGAACCGAACGTCGCGGCCCAGGTCCACGGCAGCGCGGGTAAGGCTTCCTCCGTACACGTACAGGGCAAACCGGTGCCCCTGGCCGAGGACGGCACCTTCACCGCGCGCACCGAACCCGGAACCACCACCGTCACCGTCGAGGCCAGGGACAAGGCCGGCAACGCCGCGACCGAGGAGATGGGCATTCCCGTACGCCACCCCGGAATGCGCGCCGTGCACATGAGCGCGAGCGCATGGAGTGCCCCTTCGCTGCGCGACCCGGTACTGCAGCTGGCCAGGGAGAAGCGCATCGACACGGTCCAACTGGACATCAAGGACGAGAGCGGGGAGATCGGCTACCAGTCCGCGGTCCCGCTCGCACGGGAGATCGGCGCGACCCGCGACCACTACGACGCCAGGGCCGCACTCGACCAGCTGCACCAGGCCGGCGTCCGGGTGGTGGGCAGGATAGTGGCGTTCCGGGATCCGATTCTCGGCAAGCACTCCTGGGAGAACGGGCACCGGGACCGGGTCGTGCAACGGGCGAACGGCACCCCGTGGACGGGCGGGTACGGCGAGTACGCGTTCACCAACTTCGCCAACCCCGACGTGCGCGCGTACAACGTGGCGATCGCCGAGGAGGCCGCCAAACTGGGATTCGACGAGATCCTGTACGACTACATCCGCCGCCCGGACGGCGCGATCGCGCAGATGCGCTTCCCAGGGATCACCACGACTCCCGAACAGGCGGTCGCGGACTTCGTCGGGCAGACCCGCCCCGTCGTCCACCGGCACGGGGCGCTGCTCGGTGTCTCGGTCTTCGGAATCGCCGCCACCCGCCCGACCCAGATAGCCCAGGACATTCCAGCCATGTCCGAGCACGCCGACTACGTCGCGCCCATGGTGTACCCGTCGCATTGGGGCCCGGGCGAGTACGGAGTCGCCAACCCGGAAAGCGAGCCGTACGCGATCACCAAACGGTCGCTGCAGGACTTCGCCAAGCTGGCGGCCAAGGGGGACGGCTCGACGGCCGTCATCCCGTGGCTGCAGGCGTTCAGTCTCGGTGAGGCCTACGGTCCGGAGGAGATCAGGGCACAGATCAAGGCGGCGGCGGACGCCGGGATCCAGTCGTTCCTGCTGTGGGACGCGAGCTGCCGTTACGATCCGGAGGCACTCGTCCCACGGTAGGCCCGCCAGTCCCCGTAGGCCGTGATGTCCACCAGCTCCGGACTGTCCACGAACGACTGACGCAGTACGGTGGCGAGACACGAAGCGCCATCGGAGAGTTCGATGACACCGATCTCCAGTTCGGGCGGCTCGGCCGGAATCAGGTGCTCCCGCAGAACGGCCAGGGGCAGGTCGTAGACCTCGCCGAGCACACTGCCCCCGCCCTCGGCGACCTCGTACATGGCCGGGAACCGGTCGCCGACGGAGAAGTACCGGTACCTGGGCGCACTGCGCGCGACACACAGCAGGGGCGCGCCCTGCAACTGTTCGTGCAGCGGCCCACCGCGCATCCCGCCACCGTTGAGGAACATCAGTGCCATCACGAGCCCTTTCTCGAGCGTCTTGGTCAAGAGTCGGGTGATGCGGTCACCGGTTCGCCCGCTGTTCGTGCCTCACGGGCACACCCCCTCGGCACGAAACGCGGTCCCGTGGCCCGGCATCATCGCACCGCGGCGGTGATGCCCTCCACGGCGAAGTACAGGAAGAACACCAGTGCCAGCGAGCCGAGTATCCAGCCCACCTCACCCAGCCTGCGCTTGGCCACCTTGATCAGTACGAAGGAAACCAGTCCCGCGCCGATACCGTTGGTGATCGAGTAGGTGAAGGGGATTATCGCGATCGTCAGGAACACCGGGATCGCGAAGTCCATGTCCTGCCACGGGACCTTGGCGCACTGCGCCATCATCATCCCGCCGATCACCACGAGCGCGGGGGCGGCGGCCTGCGCCGGCACTACCGCGGCGATCGGGGTGAGGAACAGGGTCGCGGTGAACAGGCCACCGGTGACCACACTCGCCACACCTGTCCTCGCCCCTTCACCGACACCTGCCGCCGACTCGAGGAAGACGGTGTTCGGTGAGGAACCAGTGACGCCGCCGGCCAGTGCGCCGAACCCGTCGACCATCAGGATCCGGCCCATTCCCTGTACCCGGCCGTTCCGGACCAGCCCGGCCTCCTCCGACACGCTGGTGATCGTCCCCATCGCGTCGAAGAACCCGGACAGAACCAGGGTGAACAGGAACACGGTCGCGGTGACCGCCCCGGCCGAGGCGAACCCGCCGAACAGGTCCACCTGCCCCAGCAACCCGAAGTCCGGGCTGGCCACCAGGTGATCCGGAATGGACGGTTCCACCAGACCCCATCCACTCACCGCGAAGATCTCGTTGACCGCCACGGCGAGCACGGTGGCGGCAGCGATGCTGATCAGCACCGCACCGGCCACTCCCCGGCTCACCAGCACGACCATCAGCAGCAGGCCGATACAGAACACCGCGATCGGCCAGCCGATCAGGTGCCCGCCCTCGCCCATCCGGACCGGTACGGTCGAATTCGCCGAGTCCGGCGTCCTGGTCACGAACCCGGCACTGACCAGGCCCACCAGGGCGATGTAGAGACCGATACCGACGGTGATAGCGGTCTTCAACGGCATCGGTATCGCGTTGATGATCTTCTCGCGAATGCCCGAGACAGCCATCAGCACGATGCAGACACCTTCCAGCACCACGAGCCCGAACGCCTGTGCCCAGGTCATCGTGGGAGCGAGCTGGAAGGCGACGATGCCGTTGACGCCGAGTCCCGCGGCGAGCGCGAGCGGGGCGTTGCCGACGATGCCCATCAGGATCGTGGTGACGCCCGCGGCCAGAGCGGTCGCGGTGGTGATCTCCTCGGTGGTCAGCCTGGCACCGGTGATGTCGGCCGACGCCCCGAGGATGAGCGGGTTGAGCAGCACGATGTAGCACATGGCGACGAAGGTGGTGATTCCTCCACGCACCTCTCGGCCAAACGTACTGCCCCTGACAGATACCTTGAAATAGCGGTCGATGGCCGAAGCTCGTCCTCGCCCGGGTTCGGGCGGTTGATGCGGCCGTTGCGTGCGCAGCTCGGTCACGGCAGTCCTCCACGTCGTTGTGGCCTGGATTCTGGGCGTGCTGCATCGCCAGCCCTGCCGGAGCCGGGCTGTCGCGCGGGTGATCTGGTGCGGTTCGCGTGCGGTGGCGCGAGCGGTCAGTACTCGCGCTTGTCCGGCTTCTCCTGCCACGCGGTGAACGGGGCGATATGCCCCAACTGCTCTGTTGTGGACAGCTGGCCGACCGGCATCGGCCATTGCTCCCTCGGCTTACCGAAGAGGTCGTAGAACTCGCGATCGTCGAAGCCGGCCGCCGCGGCGTCGTCGCGGTCCGCGCCGTAGAGCACCCGGTCCACCCGGGCCCACAGCGCGGCCGAGAGACACAGCGGACACGGTTCACAGGAAGAGACGAGTACACAACCGTTCAGCCGGAAGTCTCCGACGGCGGCACAGGCGGCGCGGATGGCGACCACCTCGGCGTGCGCCGTCGGGTCCAGTGTGGAGGTCACCTCGTTGGTGCCGGTGGCGATGACCCGCCCGCCGGACACGACGACGGCACCGAAAGGTCCACCGCCCTTTGCCACGCTGGCCGTGGCGAGCCGCACCGCCTCGTCGAGCCATTCCCGCTCGGCGGACTGGGTACTGGGCAGGCTTACACCCATGGATGTGCTCCTTGCTCTGCTGGGATCTGGTCTGTTCTGGTTCCGGCCGCTGCCGCTCATTACGCGCCGTCGAGTCCGGTGATGTGCTCGGGTCGAACCGGCACCCTGGGCAGCGCCCTGCCGGTGGCCGCCCTGATCGCGGCGACGATGGCTGGGGTGGAAGAGATCGTCGGTGGCTCGCCGACACCACGCAGTCCGTACGGGGCGTGCGGGTCGGCCCGTTCCAGTACGTCGATGTCCATCGGTGGCATGTCGAGCACCGTCGGGATCAGGTAGTCGGTGAAGGACGGGTTGCGGATGACCCCGTCCTTGATCTGGATCTCCTCCATCACGGCGAGACCAAGCCCCTGTGCGGACCCGCCCTGGATCTGACCGAGGACCGCCTGCGGATTCATCGCTTTGCCGACATCCTGCGCGCAGTCCAGCGCGATCACCTTCACCAGACCCAGCTCCGTGTCCACGTCGACCACGGCCCGGTGGGCGGCGAAGCCGTACTGCACGTGGGCGTCGCCCTGCCCGGTCTCCGGGTCGAGTTCGCGGGTGGGCCGGTGCCGCCACTCGACCGTCTCGTCGAGCACCTCCGAGCCGAGCACCTCGGCCAGTTCGGCCAGGACGGCACCCTGCGAGTTGACCAGCTTTCCCCCGGTGACGTCGAGTTCGCCACCACCCTCGCCGAACTCCGCCCTGGCACGGGCGAACAGCCCGGTGCGGACCGCGAGGCAGGCGGCTCGCACGGCACCTCCGGTGACATAGGTCTGCCTGGAGGCCGAGGTGGAGCCCGCGTTCCCGATCGTGGTGTCCATCGGCTGGATCGTCACCTGTTCCACACCGAGTTCGGTACGCACGATCTGCTGCATGACGGTCACCAGGCCCTGCCCGACCTCGCATGCGGCGGTGTGGACGGTGGCGGCCGGCTCCCCGCCGACCACCTCCAACCGCACCCGTGCCGTGGAGTAGTCGTCGAAGCTCTCCGAGAAGCAGATGTTCTTGATGCCGACCGCGTAGCCGACCCCGCGTACCACTCCCTCGCCGTGCGTGGTGTTGGAAACCCCGCCTGGCATGCGGCGCAGGTCCACGGTGCCCACCGATTCTCGTGTGTCCGAGTCTGCTGTCGACGATTCGGCGGGCAGCGGCTTGCGCTGCACCCTGCGCAGGAGTTCTTCGACCGGGGCCGCGGAGTCGACCACCTGTCCGGTGGGCATCACCGTGCCCTCGCTCATGGCATTACGCACCCGGACCTCGACCGGGTCGAGTCCACAGGCAGCAGCCAGACGATCCATCTGCGACTCGTACGCGAACGCGGCCTGCACCGCACCGAAACCTCGCATGGCACCGCAGGGCGGGTTGTTCGTGTAGACACCCCAGCAGTCCACGGTGACGTTCGGAACGTCGTAGGGCCCCACACCGAGAGTCGCCGCGTTGGCGACCACCGCGCCGGTGGAGGAGGCGTATGCGCCACCGTCGAGGAAGATCCGGGCCTTGACGTAGCGCAGCCGCCCATCGGCGTCCGCGCCGTGCTCGTAGTGCAACGTCGCCGGATGCCGGTGCACGTGGCCGTAGAAGGACTCCTCGCGGTTGTAGACCATCTTCACCGGTTTCCCGGTGTGCAGGGCCAGCAGGCAGGCGTGCACCTGGATGGAAAGGTCCTCGCGGCCACCGAAAGCGCCACCGACCCCGCCGAGAGTGAGGCGGACCTTCTCCGCGGGCAGCCCGAGCGCCGCGACGATCTGCTGCTGGTCCACGTGCAGCCACTGCGTCGCGACGTACAGGTCGACGCCGCCGTCCTCGGCGGGCACCGCCATTCCCGACTCCGGCCCGAGGAACGCCTGGTCCTGCATCCCCACCTCGTAGGAGCCGGTCACCACGACGTCCGCCTCGACGCTCTGCTCTCCCCTGCGGATCGGCACGTGGCGTACGACGTTGCCGCCGGGATGCAGGTCAGGGCCCTCCTCGTCGGTGACCGCCCGCTCGGCGTCGGTCACCGGCTCGAGCACCTCGTAGGAAACCTGGATCCGTTCCATCGCCCTGCGAGCGGTCTCCGGATGATCGGCGGCCACGATCGCCACCGGCTCCCCCTGGTACCTGACGACCTCGGCGGCGAGCACCGGCTGGTCGGGATGTTCCAGCCCGTACCGATTGACCCCGGGGACGTCCTCGTGGGTCAGCACGGCGTACACACCGGGCACGGCCAGCGCCTTACTGATGTCGATTCCGCCGATGCGGGCGTAGGGATGCGGACTGCGCAGCGTCGCGCCCCACAGCATGTCCTCGTGCCAGAGGTCGGATGAGTAGGCGAACTCACCCCGAACCTTGATCACACCGTCCGGCCGTTGTGGACTTCCGCCGATACCGCTCGCGGTGTTCGTCGCGGTGTCAGTCTGGGTGGGCGCGTTCATGTCCCCTGCCTCATTCGACGGCGGGCCGCACATCGCTTGGTGCCGTACCCGATCTGGTCACGGTGACAGTCGCTCATTCCGACTCCCTAGACGTTGCCAGCCGCGCGCTCGCGGCGCGCAGCTCGTTGCTGATCACGGACTCGTCCACGGTGCGCAGTTCTCCTTCGGCGACGACGGTCTCCCCACCGACCAGCAGCAGCGCCAGCGGCGGGAGCGTGCCGAGCACGAGTGCGGCAACCGGGTCGGCGATTCCGCTGTGTGCCAGCCCATCGAGGCGCCAGACGGCGAGATCGGCGAGCTTGCCCGGCTCCAGCGAGCCCAGTTCGCGTTCCCTGCCGAGGCACCGCGCTCCGCCCATGGTGCCCAGCCGCAGTGCCTCGCGGACGGTGAGCGCGCTCGGCCCGCCACGCTGGCGTGCCTGCAGCAGCGCCTGGTGCAGTTCCTCCCCGAGCCCGCCGGACTCGTTCGAGGCCGCGCCGTCGACGCCTAGCCCCACCGGTGCCCCGGCGTCGAGCAGATCGCGGACCGGTGCGATTCCGGTGCCCAGCCTGCCGTTGGAGGTGGGGCAGTGCGCCGAGCCGGTACCGGTGGCGCCGAGCCGCAGGATCGCGTCCGGTGCCAGGTGCACGGTGTGCGCGAGCCAGACGTCCGGGCCGAGCCAGCCGAGTTTCTCGGCGTACTCGGCAGGCGAACAACCGTTCTCCGCGCGGCACTGCCGTTCCTCGTCAAGGGTCTCGGCAAGGTGGGTGTGCAGGCGGACGCCATGGGCGCGGGCCAGTTCGGCGGCGCCGGTCATCAACCGCTCAGTGACCGAGAACGGCGAACACGGGCCAACCGCGATCCGGACCCTGGCGGTGGGCTCCGGATCGTGCCAGGTGCTGATTGCCCGCTCCGTGCCGAGCAGGGCGCTCTCTGTGTCCTCGACCAGGTTGTCCGGCGGTAGTCCGCCGTCGGACTCCCCCCGGTCCATCGATCCGCGCACCAGGTGAGCGCGCACCCCGATCCGGTGCGTCGCCGAAACCAGCGCGTCGAGCTGGTCGCCGCCATCTGACGGAAAGACGTAATGGTGATCGGCAACGGTGGTGCAACCGGTCGTGGCGAGCCGGGCGAGTCCGGCGGACGCCGCGGTATGCGTGATCTCGGCGTCCAGCCCACCCCACACCGGGTACAGCTCGACCAGCCACTCGAACAGTGTGGAGTCGGCCGCGAGCCCCCTGGTCGCCCACTGGTAGAGATGATGGTGGGTGTTCACCAGGCCCGGGGTGACCAGGCAGCCGCCGGCATCGACGCGCCGGTCGGCGGCACCGGGTGCGGGTCCTGGACCGACCGAGACGATCCGGTCGTCCTCGACGAGCACGTGGCCCGACGGGTACTCCGTGTCCTGATCGTCCACAGTGCAAACGGCGGCGTTCTCGATCGCGACGCGGGTCACGACTTACCCGCCTTCTCCGCCGCCGCATGGCGGACGGCGTCCAGGATCTTCTCGTACCCGGTACAGCGGCAGAGGTTGCCGGCCAGTGCCTCGCGAATCTCCTCGTCGGCCGGTTCGGGCACGCGGTTCAGCAGATCGTGCGCCGCCACCACCAGTCCCGGTGTGCAGAAGCCGCACTGCACGGCGCCACAATCTACAAAGGACTGCTGCACCGGATCGAGGCGGTCCCCCTCGGCCAGCCCCTCGACCGTGCGTACCTCTCGCCCCCGCACCTGCCCCGCAGCGACCAGACAGGAGCACACCGGAACCTCGTCCAGATACACCGTGCACGAGCCGCACTCGCCCTGTTCGCAGGCGTTCTTCGAGCCGGGGAGGCCGAGCCGCTCGCGCAACACGTACAGCAGGCTCTCGCCCTCCCAGACGTCGTCAGCCTGCCTGGTCTCACCGTTGACCGTCACGTTCACGCGCATGCTCTGCCTCCAGTTTGGAATTCCGACCAGGCCCAGCCGAGCGTGCGCCTGGCGAGAACGCTCAGTGCGTGTTTGCGGTAGTCCGCGCTGCCGCGCACGTCGTCGATGGGATTCGCGGCGGCTGCGACGAGCTCACCGAAGCGTCTGCGCACGGAGTCGGAAATACCGGCGCGGGTCTCCCACAAACCCGAGGCGGTGAGTTCACCGGTGAGGAACTCCTCCGCTTCGGAAGCGTGGCGCGGTGTCGGTGCGGCGGAGCCGACGGCCGCGGCCACCCTGGCCTCATCCGGGTGCAGGGCGATCGCGAAGGAACACACCGCGATGACCATCGCGTTGCGGGTGCCCACCTTCGCGAACTGTTGTGGGCCGGCTGTTGCGGGCAGGTGCACCGCGGTGATCAACTCGTCCGGCTCCAACGCATGCCGCTTCACCCCGAGGTAGAACTGCTCGGCGGGGACAAGCCTGGTCCCCCTTGTCGATGCCGCCTCCACCTTCGCGCCCGCGACCAGCAGCACCGGGTGTGTATCGCCCGCGGGCGAGGCCGCACCGAGGTTGCCGCCGACGGTCCCCCTGTTGCGGATCTGCGGGGAGCCGACCGTCCTCGACGCCATCGCCAGCGCGGGCAGCGTGGCACCGAGTTCGTCGATCACCCTCGTGTAGGGCACCCCGGATCCGAGCCGGATGAGCCCATCGGTCTGCTCCCACTCGGCCAGTTCGCCGATCCCGGTGAGATCGAGCAGCGTCTCCGGACGTCGATGGTCGAAGTTGAGTTCGACCATCACGTCCGTGCCGCCCGCGATCGGCACCGCGTCCGGCCGTTCGGCCTTGACGGCGAGTGCCTCGCCGAGTGTGGCGGGACGGAGAAACTCCACCGTTGCTCCCCTTCGTCGGGTTCGCACTTTCCCGGGAAAGTGCGGTTCAGGAGGTCGCACTTTCCCGGGAAAGCGCCGGTCCGGCTGGTGTGTGACCTGCTGCACAAGTAGACACAGTCGGACCCGCACCCGGCAACGGCGCCGCAGTATGAAACCGCGGCTGGTCAAGGCCCTTCCCTTTGTGCTTTTCTACAAACCTGATGACGCCGGTGCGAACGCTGCTCGAGATCCCCGAACTCCGGCTGCGGCTGCGCAGCGGGGCCACACTGCTGGACCGGGAGGTCAGCCGGATCTACGGGACCGAACTCCCGGACCCCAGCCGCTACCTCTCTGCGGGTGAACTCGTGCTCACCGGGCTGCTCTGGTGGCGCGACGAAGACGACGCTGAACCGTTCGTCAGCGCCCTGGCCGACGCGGGCGCCACCGCCCTCGCGGCGTCCGGCGCGGACACGGATGGGATTCCCACCGAACTCGTGCGCGCGTGCGAGCGGCACCGCATCCCGCTGCTCGAGGTGCCACCCGATCTGTCGTTCGCCGTCATCACCGAACGGGTGGTGCTCGCGCTGGCCGGCGACCGCGAGGACAGTCCCGGTGCGCGCAAACGGTTGCTGTCGGCGGCGACCGAGCACGCGTCACTTCCCGAGCTGCTGCGGCACGGGGCCGCCGAACTGGACGCACCGTGCTGGGTGCTGTCGGCCACCGGCCGGATCGTGGCGTCCGGCGGCCCGGAACCGCTCGACGCGACCTCCGCCGCACGAGCGTTTGTCGAGGCGGGCGGTCGCACGGTCGTCCAGAATGGACTCACGTCGCTACCGCTCGGCGACCGCTCGCCCCTGCCCTGGCTGCTGGTCGTGGGAGGCGACCGGGCCGACCGGCCACCCGCGCGGGCCGCGGTCGCGGAGGAACTCGCGAGTCTGGTGGCGCTGGATCGCTCCCGGAGCGAGCAGATCCGCGGGGTCACCGACCGGCTGGCCGCGCCTTTGCTCCGTCTGGTCGGCGGGGCCGCGCTGAGTGAAGGCGAACTCTCCGGCGGTCTCGGCGCCACCGGGCTGACCACGGACACGGCACTGCGGGTCCTGCTGCTCCGCGCACCGGAACCGGTGCGCGGACTCGGCGTGCAACTGCTGGTGGAGCTGCTCGCCGAGCACCCCGGCCGGTCGTTCGTCGGCGAGCTCACCCAGCAAGGCGATCAGGCGTGCGCGCTGGTCGAGGCGGACGAGTGGCCGCAGGACTGGGCGGAGACGGCGACCGCGGCACTGTCGGCTGTGGAACCGCTGCTACGCGGGGGCCAGGTCCTGGTCGGCATCGGTGGTCCGGCCACGATCGCCGGTTTGCGCGGGGCGAGCGAGGAGGCCCGCCACGCGTTGGCGCTGGCAGCGCGAGGCACCGACCGGATCGCCGTGGTTTCGGGTGAGCAGATCGGCACGCACCAACTGCTGCTCGCCGGAGTGGCCGACGAGCTGAGGCACTCCGTCCGCAGGCGGACGCTCGGCCCGCTACTCGCCTACGACGAGGCCCAGCAGGGCGATCTCGTCCGCACGGTGCGGGTGTTTCTGGAGTGCTCCGGTTCCCCTGGCGCGGCGGCGAAGGCGTTGCATGTGCACGTCAACACGCTGCGCTACCGCATCACACGGGCCAGCGAGCTGCTCGGCAAGGACCTCACCGACTTCCCCACGCAGGTGGACGTCTACCTCGCGCTGTGCATCTCCGACCGGGAGGCGTAGGCGTCGAGATCGTTCCTGCCCAGGTTGGTGGCCTCGGCGACCTCTGCGGGATCGAACGCACCACAGTCCAGACCGCGGACGAGGAAGCGCGCCAGTGCCTGTGCCGTGGCCGGCTCGTCGAGGACGCCACCGCCTGCCTGCTCCGCGTACGCCCGCAATCGTTGTGCCGCAGCGGAAAAGCCGTCGCGGAAGAACCCGTAGGTGGCCGCGAACCGGCTCGGGAGCTGATGCGGATGTAGATCCCAGCCCTGGTAAAAGCCGTTGCCGAGGCTGCGTCGCACCAGCCGGACGTGCTCTGCCCACCCGGCGTGCACGTCCACTGCCGCACCGACTGGAAGCCTGTTAGTGGAGCCGTCGGACAGCCGCACCCCCGTACCCGCGGCGGCGACCTGCATGAACGCCTTCGCGAAGTCCGCGGCCGAATGGTCCATACGCTGATCCGCCGCGCTGATGCCAAGAGCCGCGCTGTAGTCGTAGGTGCCGTAGTGCAGACCGGTGCATCGGCCCTGGGCCGCACGGAGCACGGCAGCGACGGCGACCGTGCCGTCCGGGGTGAGGATCGACTGCGGTGTCTCGATCTGCACCTCGAACCGTAGTGCCCCTTCAGCCAGCGAGTGTGCCTGTTCGAGCGCGGCCAGCACCTCTACGGCCGCGACCACCTGTGCCACGGCCGTCACCTTGGGCAGGGTCACCACGAACCCGTCCGGCAGACCCGAATCCCGCAGCAGTCCCTCGAGGAAGAGGTCCAGTGTGCGAATGCCGCGATGGCGGGTGGCCGCCTCGAAGCTCTTGAACCGGATTCCGGTGAACGGCGGCGCCGACCCGGCAGCGACCAGCCCGGCGAGGACGCGTCCCGCGTCCCGAGCCGCGGAGTCCTCCTCCTCGTCGGGCCGATTGCCGTAGCCGTCCTCGAAGTCGATCCGCAAATCCTCGACAGGCTCGGCGCGCAGCTTCTCCCGCACCCGCTCGGCCACGGCCGCGTCCATGGCCAGCCCGTCGCCGTGCTGCTCCAGCACGTCGCGGGCCTGCGCGCCCCACTTCTCGACCACGTCGGCCGAGAAGTGGGGCGCGGGCACATAGACGGTGTGTACCGGCTGGCGCCCTGCTGGCTCACCGGGATACAGCGCGGCCACCTGGGCGTCCGCCTCCGCGAGGCGGGCGTCGGCGGCCGCGTAAACGCTGTGCGGGAGCCGGCCTGCCGGTGCCACCTACTGGATCCGCTCGTAGGCGGCCAGTGTCAGGAAGTCGACGTACTCCTCGGCCAGAGCGACCTGCTCGAACAGCTCGACGGCCGGTTCGAGCAACTCGGCCGGGACCTCACCGGCGAGTTCCTTGTGCACGTCCTCGATCACCGAGCGGACCACCGGCTCGGTGACCTTCTCACCGTTGTCGAGCTCGGTGCCGTTGCGCACCCACTGCCAGACCTGCGAGCGGGAGATCTCCGCGGTGGCGGCGTCCTCCATCAGGTTGTGGATACCGGCCGCACCATTGCCGCCCAGCCAGGACGCGAGGTAGCGAATGCCGACGTCAACGGCCGCACGCAGCCCGGCCGCGGTCGCGCTGCCCTCGGTGGAGGCGACGTCGAGCAGCTGCGCTGCGGTCACCTGCACGTCCTCGCGGGTCCGATCGAGCTGGTTCGGCTTGTCGCCGAGGACCCGGTCGAACTCCTCGCGGCAGATGTCGACCATGCCGGGGTGCGCCACCCAGGAACCGTCGAAACCGTCACCGGCCTCGCGGCTCTTGTCGTCGCGCACCTTGGCGAGCGCCTTCTCCGTGACCTCGGGGTCGCGCCGGTTCGGGATGAACGCGGCCATGCCGCCGATCGCGAAGGCGCCGCGCTTGTGGCAGGTCCGCACCAGCAGCTCGGTGTACGCGCGCATGAACGGCGCGGTCATGGTCACGCTGTTGCGGTCCGGCAGCACGAACTTCTCGCCCGCGTCGCGGAAGTACTTGATCACGCTGAACAGGTAGTCCCAGCGACCGGCGTTCAGCCCGGAGGCGTGCTCGCGCAGCTCGTAGAGGATCTCCTCCATCTCGAACGCCGCGGGGATCGTCTCGATCAGCACGGTGGCCCTGATCGTGCCGTGGTCGATGCCCAGCTCGGCCTCGGCGTGGCTGAACACGTCGTTCCACAGCCGCGCCTCGAGGTGGCTCTCCATCTTCGGCAGGTAGAAGTACGGACCTGCGTCGTTCGCCAGCAGGGCGCGGACGTTGTGGAAGAAGTAGAGGCCGAAGTCGACCAGCGCACCGACGGCCCTGCGCCCACCGAAGGTCAGGTTCCGCTCGTCGAGATGCCAGCCACGGGGGCGGACCACGATCGTGGCGTGCTCCACGTCGTCGCGCAGCTGGTAGCTCTTGCCCTCCGGGGTGGTGAGCTCGACCGTCTTGCGCACCGCGTCGTGCAGGTTCACCTGCCCGGACACCACGTTGTCCCAGTGCGGGGTGTTGGCGTCCTCGAGGTCGGCGAGCCAGACCTTGGCGCCGGAGTTGAGGGCGTTGATCGTCATCTTGCGGTCGGTCGGGCCGGTGATCTCCACCCGCCGGTCACGCAGCGCGGGCGGGGCCTCGGCCACCTGCCAGTCCGACTCGCGGACCTCGCGTGTCTCGGGCAGGAAGTCCAGCTTCCCGGTGCGCGCGGCCTCCTCACGCTTATGGGTGCGCGCCTGGAGCAGCTCGTCGCGCCGGGCGGCGAACTTGTCGTGCAGATCGGCAAGGAACTGCAGCGCCTCGGGCGTCAGGATCTCGTCGCCGCGCTCCACCGAGCCGCCCAGCACCTGCACTTCGGACATGCGAACACCCCACTGTGACTTTTCAAAAAGACGTCCATACGTTTTTACATCTCGGACTATAGTTTCTGCATAGCGGAAGCTCAACGGCGGTGTGATATCAACAGCGTTGTGACGAAGGGAGCAGCCTGTGGCGCCGCAGAAGTCCACCCGTGACGGTAGTACCGGCGTTCAGTCCCTGCAGCGGGCGTTTGAGCTGCTCGAGCACCTGGCCGACACCGGCGGCGAGGCGAGTCTTTCCGAGCTCGCGTCGACATCGGGGCTGCCGATGCCCACCATCCACCGACTGATCCGCACACTGGTGGCCCTGGGATATGTGCGGCAGAACACCAACCGGCGCTACGCGCTGGGCGCACGACTGATCCGGCTCGGGGAGAACGCGAGCCTGCAGTTCGGCAGCTGGGCGCGCCCGTTGCTGACCGAACTGGTCGACGAGGTCGGCGAGACCGCGAACCTGGCCGTGCTGGAGCGCGACGAGGTGGTGTACGTCGCGCAGGTGCCTTCACGGCACTCGATGCGGATGTTCACCGAGGTCGGCCGCAGGCTGTTGCCGCACGGCACAGGGGTCGGCAAGGCGATCCTGTCCGTGCTGCCGCCGGAGCAGACTCGGGCGCTGCTCGCCCGCACCGGCATGCCCGCGTACACCGAGCACACCTTCACCGAGCCGGACACACTGCTGCGCCATCTCGCCACCGTCGCGAAGCAGGGGTACGCCCTGGACGAGAGCGAGCAGGAGCTGGGCGTGCGCTGTGTCGCGGTGCCGATCGACGGGGCGCCGACACCCGCCGCAGTTTCGGTGTCCGGCCCGGAGGGCAGGCTCACCAAGGAGGCTGTCAGCCGGATCGCCCCGGTGGTGCAGCGCATCGCCAGAGACCTTTCGGCCCAGCTGGGCACGGACGCCGCCAGCGCGTAGCGATCCGGATTCGCTCAGCCGAGCAGGGCGTCCACGAACGCGGCGGGCTCGAACGGCGCGAGGTCGTCGGGCCCCTCGCCGAGGCCGACCAGCTTGACCGGGACACCGAGCTCACGCTGCACCTGGAAGACGATGCCGCCCTTGGCCGTGCCGTCGAGCTTGGTCAGCACGATGCCGGTCACGTTCACGACCTCGGCGAACACCCGCGCCTGCGCGAGCCCGTTCTGTCCGGTGGTGGCGTCGAGTACCAGCAGCACCTCGTCCACCTCGGCCTGCTTCTCCACCACCCGCTTGACCTTGCCGAGCTCGTCCATCAGGCCGGTCTTCGTGTGCAACCGGCCCGCGGTGTCGATCAGCACGGCATCAACGCCGGTGTCGATACCGCGTTTGACGGCGTCGTAGGCCACGGCGGCGGGATCGGCACCTTCCTTGCCCCGGACAACCTCGGCGCCGACGCGCTCCGACCAGGTCTGCAACTGCTCCGCGGCCGCGGCACGGAACGTGTCGGCCGCACCAAGCAGCACCTGCCTGCCCTGGACCACGAGCACGCGGGCCAGCTTGCCGGTCGTGGTGGTCTTGCCGGTGCCGTTCACGCCGGCGATCAGGACGACCGCAGGACGCTTCCCTTCGGGGCCGCCGGTGTGCGGAAGCGCGCGCACCGAGCGGTCGTCGTCGCGGCCGAGCGCGTCGGTGAGGACGTCCTTGAGCACGACGCGTGCCTGTTCGGAGCTGCGTACCCCACGACTGGACAGTTCGGTGCGCAGCTTCTCGACGATCTCGGTGGTGGTCGCGGAACCGAGGTCGGCGATCAGCAGCGTGTCCTCGACGTCCTGCCAGGAATCCTCGTCGAGGTCGCCCGCGCCGAGCAGGCCGAGCAGGCCCTGCCCGAGAGAGGAACGTGATTTGGACAGCCTGCCGCGCAGGCGTTCGATCCGCCCGCTCGCGGGCTCGATCTCCTCCACGGGCTCCGTGGGCCCAGCGGGCTCGGTGAGCTCAGTGGGCTCTGCGGGAGCAGCGGGCGGCTCCACCTCGGTGGACGCCGGCGGCGCGGGTTGAGCAGGTACTGCGGGCGGTGCCGGCTCAGCCGCCTCGACGGTGGCCGGATCCTGTGTCGCCGTATCGTCGGACGCCGGTTCCTGCTCGACCTGGTCCGGCAGGCCCACGTCGACGATGCCACGGCGGGGCGCGTCCCTCGGCACGGAGGCGTCGTCGCCGACGCCGGGCTGTCCGTCGACCTCGGTGCGATCCCCCGCGGGGTGCGGTGGCGCGGCGGGAGGGGCGGTGTCCTCCTCGGTGGCGCGTTCGGTTCCCCCCGGAGCGAGACTGATCCCGCCGCCCGCCTGGTACCCGCCGCCCTTCGGCTTCTCCCGCTCGGGGCGGTCCGGCTCATCGAGGCTGATCTTGCGCTTACGGGCGATCGTCAGCCCTGCGACAAGGGCGATCGCGAGCAGCACGACGACCGCGACAATGATCCAGAACCACAGGTTGCTCGACACGCGGCCATCCTCGCATCCGACCGGCGCGGGAGCAGGATGCCCCCAATGTGGCATTGGGGAACTCCAACGTCCCGAATGCCGCATTGGGGAACTCCAACGTCCCCAATGCCACATTGGGGAACTTCCCCGACACGCCAAGTGAACGCGTAACTCCTTGCAACTCTTTTCGGACAAAAATCAACGAAACATCTTGTGCTACGACGGGGCGGTGGACTAGACCACATCTCGTGACGAACCCCGATGAAGGCCTGCGGGTCGTCGGACTCATCTCCGGCACCTCCATCGACGGCATCGACGTGGCGGCCGCCGAGTTCCGGGCCGACGGCGAAGAGCTGATCCTCGTTCCGCTCGGCTGCCTCGAAATCGACTATCCGGAACAGCTGCGGGACGACCTGCTCGCCGCCCTTCCTCCCGCCGCCAGCAGCGTCGAGCGACTCACCCGGCTCGACACCGAGGTAGGCCAGGCCTTCGCCGCGGCCGCCCGCACCGGGATCGACCAGCTCGCCGGTGGACACGCCGACCTGGTGGCCTCACTGGGACAGACGGTGTTCCACTGGGTCGAGGACGGTTCGGCCAAGGGCACACTGCAACTCGGCCAGCCCGCATGGATCGCCGAGCGAACCGGACTGCCGGTGGTCGCGGATCTCCGGGCCCGGGATGTCGCCGCGGGCGGCCACGGCGCACCGCTGGCCAGCACACTCGACTCGCTCTGGCTGCGCCCGCTCGTGGACGAGACCGGGCGCGCGGGGGCGGCGGTGAACGTCGGCGGCATCGCGAACATCACCGTGGTCACCGCCGAGGGTGAGACCCTGGCTTACGACACCGGTCCCGGAAACGCCCTGCTCGATCTCGCCGCGGCGCGGGTCAGCGGTGGCAGCCTGCGCAGCGACCTCGACGGTGCACTCGCCGCGCGCGGCCAGGTGCGCACGGACCTGCTGGATCGCCTGCTGAGCGATCCTTACTATCTCGCGCCGCCGCCCAAGTCCACCGGCAAGGAGCATTTCCACCAGTCGTACCTGGACGAGGCATTGGCCGGACTGCCAAGCGTCGGCGACCACGATCTGCTCGCAACCCTCACCGAGCTGACCGCGACCACGATCGCCGCGGCCTGCAGGGAACACAAGGTGGACACGGTCGTCTGCTCCGGCGGCGGCGTCGCCAACCCGATCCTGTTGGCGGCCGTGCGCGCCGCCCTCGACGGGAGCACGGTGACCACCAGTGGCGAGATCGGCCTCTCCAGCGCGGGCAAGGAGGCCTACCTGACGGCTCTGCTGGGATGGCTGACCTGGCAGGGACTTCCGGCGAACGTACCGGGCGCCACCGGCGCTCGCGGCACACGGCTGCTGGGCAGCATCACTCCCGGCGCGGACGCCCTTCGCCTCCCACAGCCACGACAGACGGCAATCAGCCGCTTGCGGGTAGCGGCCGATCCCACGGACACGGTAGGAGATAGCCATGCGCGCCCTTGACCTCGCGATCATCGTGGTGTTCCTGGTGGGAACACCACTACTCGGCATAGCAATCGCCGGGAAACAGCAGTCCTCCTCCGATTACTTCGTGGGCAGCAGGAAGGTTCCCTGGTGGGCGGTCACCTTCTCGGTGGTCGCCACCGAGACGTCCACGCTGACCGTGATCAGCGTGCCGACCGTGGCCTACCTCGGCAACATCACCTACCTCCAGCTGGCCATCGGTTATCTGATCGGCCGGGTACTGGTGGCGTTCGTGCTGTTGCCCAAGTACTACGCGGGCGACCTGGTCAGCGCGTACGGGTTCCTCGGCAAACGGTTCGGCAGCAGCATGCAGGGCACGGCATCGGTGACCTTCCTGGTCACCAGGCTGCTCGCCGACGGAGTCCGGCTCTTCGCGACCGCGATCCCCGTCAAGGTGATGCTGGCTGTGTTCGGAGTGGACGCGCCGTACTGGATCATCGTCGCGGCGATCGCGCTCATGGCGGTCATCTACACCACCCTCGGCGGGATCAAGGCCGTCATCTGGATCGACGTCATCCAGATGGGCATCTACGTCCTCGGCGCGGTGTTCGCCCTGGTGATCCTGACCGGGAAGCTGCCGGACGGCTGGCTCGGCGCCGCGTTCGACGCGGGCAAGTTCCAGCTCTTCGACTTCTCCTCCGACGTCGTCACATCGCACTACGCCTTCATCACGGCGGTGGTCGGTGGCGCACTGTTCGCCATGGCCTCACACGGCGCGGACCAGCTGATGGTGCAGCGACTGCTGGCCTGCCGCAACGTCAAGGAAAGCCAGAAGGCCATCATCGCCAGCGGTGTCGTGGTGTTCTTCCAGTTCGCCCTGTTCCTCGTCGTCGGCACGGCGCTGTGGTCGTTCTACAAGGGACTGGCACCCGCGGACATGGGGATGGAGGCCAGCGACGAACTCTTCCCCACGTTCATCGTCAACGAGCTGCCTTCCGGTCTCTCCGGACTGCTGGTCGCCGGCATCCTGGCCGCCGCGATGAGCACGATCTCGTCCTCGCTGAACTCGCTGTCCACCTCCACGGTCAGCGACCTGTACCAGCGCTTCTCCAAGCGCAAGCTGGCGGACAGCGCGATCCTGAAGCACGCGAGGGTGTGGACCGTGGTCTGGGCGTTCGTCTTCATCGGGTTCGCGTCGCTGTTCACCACGACCGAGCAGCCCGTGGTCGAGCTTGGCCTGAGCATCGCCAGCTACACCTACGGCGCACTGCTGGGCGCGTTCTTCCTCGGCATGCTGGTGAAGCGGGCGAGGGAGGCCGACGCGATCGTGGCCTTCCTGTCGACCGTCGTCGTGGTCGCCGTGTTCATCCTCGGCGTGGAGTTCACTGTGGATGGTGAACAGAAGACACTGGCGTTCCCGTGGTATGTACCGCTCGGCGTGATCGTGTCGCTGGTCGTCGGCGGGCTGCTGTCGCTGCGCCACCCCAAGGACACCCCGGATCCGACCCAGCCTGAGCAAGCCCGCGCCGCCTGATCCACCGCGCACCCCCTCGCGCTTTCCCGGGAAAGTGCGATGGGGTGCGCGTCGCACTTTCCCGGGAAAGTGCGAGGGGGGTTGAAGACCTCAGGCGGGAGCGGGTTCGGGCTCCGGTTCGATGACCACGCCGTCATTGCGCAGGCGCTGGGAGATCACCTTGGTGATGCCGTCCCCCTGCATGCTCACGCCGTACAACGCGTCGGCGATCTCCATCGTCGGCTTCTGGTGGGTGATGATGATGAGCTGCGAGCTCTGCCTGAGCTGCTCCAGCAAGCCGATGAGCCTGCGCATGTTCGTGTCGTCCAGCGCGGCCTCGACCTCGTCCATCACGTAGAACGGCGAAGGGCGAGCTCGGAAGATCGCCACCAGCATCGCGACCGCGACCAGCGACTTCTCCCCGCCGGAGAGCAGCGAGAGCCGCTTCACCTTCTTGCCAGGGGGGCGAGCCTCGACGTCGACGCCGGTGGCAAGCAGGTCGTTCGGCTCGGTCAGCACCATGCGCCCCTCGCCGCCGGGGAACAGAACCGAGAAGACGATCTCGAACTCCCGCGCGACGTCCTCGTAGGCACCCGCGAACACCTCGAGGATCTTGTCGTCGACCTCCTTGATGACGGTCAGCAGATCCTTGCGGGTCGCCTTCAGGTCCTCCAGCTGCGTGGACAGGAACTTGTACCGTTCCTCCAGCGCGGCGAACTCCTCCAGCGCCAGCGGGTTGACCTTGCCCAGCAGGGCCAGGTCCTTCTCCGCCCGCTTCGCGCGCCGGGTCTGCGTATCGCGGTCGTACGGAATCGGCTGCGGGGCCATGACGGTCTCCCCGCGCTCCTTCGCGGCTTCGTACTCGGCCATCTCGCCCGCACCGGGGGGCACCGGGACATCCGGGCCGTACTCCGCGATCAGGTCGTCGAGTCCCATGCCGAAGTCCTCGGCGATCTTGGTCTCCAACTGCTCCAGCCGCAGCCGTTGCTCGGCCCGCAGCACCTCGTCACGGTGCACGGCGTCGGTCAGCTTCTCCAGCTCACCGGACAGTTCCCTGACCTTGCTCCGCACCTGGCTCAGCGCCGACTCCCGCCGCAGCCGCTGGCTCTGGATCTCGTCGCGCTCGGCGGCGGCACGCTGCAGTGACACCTCGATGCGCTCGAGTGCGGTCTCCCCGCCGTTCACCACGGCCGCGGCGATCTCGGCGCCACGAGCCCGAGCGATCCTGGCCTTCTCCGCCCGCTCCCGTGCCTGCTGCTCGGCCTGCGCGGCGCGGCGCAGCGCATCGGCCCTGCCGGCGATACCCCTCGCCCGTTCCTCCGCGGTGCGCAGCGCCAGCCTGGCGTCGACCTCCTCCTGGCGCACGGTGGCCAGCGCACCGGCCGCCTCGTCCCGCTCACTGGTGTCGGGATCCTCGTCGACCGGCTGCTCGGCGACCGCGGCGAGTCGCTCCTCCAGCTCACCGAGCTGCTCCAGCGCCTGCTCCCGGCTTTGCTCGACCTTCATGCGCTGGCTACGCAACCGCTCCACATCGGCCTCGGCCGAGCGGGCGGCCTGCTGCATCCGGCTCAGTCGCTCGGAGGAGCGCGCCTTGCGCACCTTGGCCTCGCTCAGCGCTTCCTTGGCCTGGCCGACCTCGTCCCTGCGGTCCTGCTGTTCGGCGCGAGCGCCCTCCAGTTCGGCGGCCGTGCGTTCCAGCAGCCGTTCCGCGGCCAGCATGCGGTCCTGCGCCTCGTCGACGGCGGCCTGCACCTCGATGACGCTCTCGCTGCGAGCCGATCCACCGACCGCCCAGTTCGCGCCGTAAACATCACCGTCCTGGGTGACGGTGCTCAGTTCCGGGTGGGCGAGGACCAAGTCCTGTGCCCGCTCCAGAGTGTCCACAATGACCACCCGATCCAGCGCACGCTCGACGGCGGGGCGCAACGCCTCGGGTGCCGTGACCACCTCCCTGGCCCAGCGCGCCCCGGTAGGCAGCGCGGGCCAGGTGGCAGTGTCCACTGTGTACTGCTGTGCGGCGGGCAGAACGCCCGCGCGACCGGACTCGTTGTCCTTCAGGTACTTCAGCGCCGCGACCGCGTCGTCGCCCGCGCTGACAGCCACCGCGTCGGCGACCGGGCCCAGGGCCGCGGCCAGCGCGACCTCGTAACCGGCGTCCACTGTGAGCAGTGCGGCGACCGAGCCGATCAGGCCGGGCAGGTCGTCGGCCGCCCCGAGCAGCGCACCGGCGCCGTCCTTGCGTTTGAGGCCCATGGACAGTGCGTCCACCCTGGCCTTCTCGGACGCGATCTCCCGCTCCGCGGTCCGCTCCGCCAGGACAAGTTCCTCAACCCTGGCCTTGGCGGCTTCGTTGGCCCGCACCGCCCGGTCATGGCGATCCTGCAGGTCCGCGTCGTCGGACTCCTCGACCCCGCCCTCCGCGCGGGCCTGCTCGAGTTCCTCGGCGGCCTCCTCGGCGCGCGCGGAGGCCTCCTCGATACCCATGGTGAGGCGGTCGATCTCCTCCGCTGTCGCACCTGTCTTACTGCGCAGCGCCTCCACCTGGCCGGTCAGCTTCGCCAGACCCTCCCTGCGGTCGGCGATGGCACGGACGGCGGCCATATGGGCCTTCTCCGCGGCCTGTACCTCGCGCTCCAGCTGCTCCCGGCTCTGCACGGTGGCCGACAACATCGACCGGGCCTCGGTGACCACATCGGTCAGCTCTCGCTCCCGCTCGGCCACCCGATCGGCCTCGGCGAGCATCTCCTCGGGGTCGCGTCCAGCCGTACCGGTTTCCACCTCGCTGGACAGGTGCCGCTGGCGCTCCACCGCCAATCGCACGGTGCCGCGCAGCCGCTCGGCTAGCGCGGAGAGCTTGTACCAGGTGTCCTGGGCCGCGGTGAGCTTCGGCGCGTCCTCGGCCAGCGACGCCTCGAGGTCGGTCTGCTCCGAGGTCACCACCTCCAGAGCCTGCTCCACCTCAGCCCGCCGAGCCCGCGCCGCGTTCTCGTCGGCTTCCTCCCTGGCCAGCTCGGTCCGCTGGGTCACGAGGTCGTCGGCGTGCAGCCGCAGCCGGGAGTCCCGCAGCTCGGACTGCACGGCCTGCGCCTTGCGCGCGATCTCGGCCTGCTTGCCCAGCGGTTTGAGCTGCCTGCGCAGCTCGGTAGTGAGATCACCGAGGCGGTCGAGGTTCGCCTGCATGCCGTTGAGCTTGCGCAGCGCCTTTTCCTTGCGCTTGCGGTGCTTCAGCACCCCGGCGGCCTCCTCGATGAAGGCCCTGCGCTCCTCCGGCTTGGCCTCGAGGATCTGCGAGAGCTGCCCCTGCCCGACGATCACGTGCATCTCCCGGCCGATACCGGAGTCGGACAGTAGTTCCTGCACGTCGAGCAGCCTGCAGTTGCTGCCGTTGATCTCGTATTCGCTGGCGCCGTCCCGGAACATGCGCCGGGTGATGGAGACCTCGGCGTAGTCGATCGGCAACGCACCGTCGGAGTTGTCGATCGTCAGCGTGACCTCGGCGCGGCCCAGCGGAGCCCGGCCCGCGGTACCGGCGAAGATGACGTCCTCCATCTTGCCGCCGCGCAGGTCCTTCGCCCCCTGGGTACCCATGACCCAGCGCAGGGCGTCGAGGACGTTCGACTTACCCGATCCGTTGGGGCCGACGACACAGGTGATGCCCGGCTCGAAACGCAGGGTGGTCGCCGAGGCGAAGGACTTGAAGCCCCTGAGCGTCAAGCTTTTCAGGTGCACTTGGTGCTGACCTCTCCGCTGCCGGTTCGCAAAGTTCGGTGTCGGCGGAGTTTACCCGCCAGGCCCTGGAGACCGTGGGACCTGGGGCGTGATCCGGCTGTGGCTCATCGCGACCCTTGCCGAACTCAACGCTCGACGAAGCCCTCGATACCGCCCTTGGCCGCCGACCACCGCTCCACGACACGATCCACTCGTCCGGGTGACGTTCCGGAGCGCAACGCCGTCAGTAGACGCTCACAGTGTGCCTTCGGCCCCTCCGCGACGACCTCCACCCGGCCGTCGGCGAGATTGCGTGCGCTGCCCACCAACCCGAGTTCCAACGCCCTGCTCCGCGTCCACCAGCGGAAACCGACCCCCTGAACGGATCCGTGCACCCAGGCGGTCAGACGTTCGTGCGCTGTCTCGTCGGTCATGGCTCTCACGGCGTCCATGGTGCCTGACGCCTGGCGTGCGCGGAGAGTGAACAGCGAGCGCACAGCCACTCGCCCATAGTTACCCGACAGTGGTAGCGTGCCGCCGTCCGCCATTCGGGCTCACCCGTCCGAGTGCAATTGCTGCGGTCGCGGCGCTCGGAAGACGCCGAGGACCCGCACCGCTGAAGGACACGAACCGGACTGAGGATCTGCCAGCCACCACGAGCTGTACCAAGGAGCCATGCATGACGCCTGTGCCCGGGTCAGGACCGAGCCAACGGGGTGAGACCAAGCCACCCGTCGCGCCGACGGAGAAGCTCCAGCGCTCCGGCTACGCGATGCTCGCGGTGAGCGGCCTCGTCGTGGCCACCGCGTTCGCGGGTGTCGCCGAGCTGGCGGGGGGCGGCAACGCCGCGGCTGGAGGGCCGCCCGCGCAGGGCACCGCCCCGGCCGGGGGCGCCCAGCTGGTCCCCGGCAACGGTGTGCCGGGAACGGACACGATGACCGTCACCGGTGTGGCGGAAGCGGGCGAGTTGCCCTCCTCCGCCGCCACCGCTGCCCCGACCACCGTCGTGAGCATCGGTCCTGACGGCACCCCGACCACGACTGTGCTGCCGCCGAGGGCGCCGGGAACCTCGGGCGCACCTGGGACGACGCAGCAGCCGGGCACGTCCGGTCGTTCCGATCTGCCCGGCTCGACCACTAACCCGGGCGACGGCGGCGGCACCGTACTGCCGCCGTCGAGCAACGATTCGACAGAGCCCAGCAGCCCACCCCCAGAGACTTCGAGCTCCGAGCCGACGACTCCCCCGGAGTCGAGCGAACCGTCGTCAAGCGAGCCGCCATCCTCGCCTCCCGACGATGGCAGTGAGACCTCCGGGACCTCTTCCGCGACGTCGTCCTCCAGCACCACAACCGACTGACGCTCAGGGCTCGAAGCGGTAGCCCATTCCCGGCTCGGTCAACAGATGCCGCGGCCGGGACGGCTCGCGTTCCAGTTTCCTGCGCAACTGCGCCAGGTAAACCCGCAGGTAGTGCGACTCGGAGTCGTAGGTCGGTCCCCAGACCTCGTGCAGCAGCTGCTTCTGGGCGACCAGTCTGCCGCGGTTGCGGATCAGCAGTTCGAGCACACCCCATTCGGTCTTGGTCAGGTGCACCTCCGCACCGTCCCTGATGACCTTCTTCGCCGCGAGATCCACCGTGAACGAGCTGGTCTCCACGACCGAATTGGCCTCGTCCAGCGCGCTGCCCGCCGAACGGCGGACTGCCGCACGCAGCCGGGCGAGCAGCTCGTCCATCCCGAAGGGCTTGGTCACGTAGTCATCGGCGCCCGCGTCGAGTGCCTCGACCTTGTCCGCCGAGTCACCGCGCGCCGAGAGCACGATGATCGGCACGGTCGTCCAGCCGCGCAGGCCGCCGATCACCTCGGTCCCGTCCATATCGGGCAGGCCGAGGTCCAGCACGACGACGTCCGGCTTGTTCTCCGAGACAGCGCGCAGGGCCGCGGTGCCGTCGTGCGCGGTGATCACCCGGTAACCCCTGGCGGACAGGTTGATCCGCAGGGCACGAACGATCTGCGGCTCGTCGTCCACCACCAGCACCGTGCTGTTCTGGCCCGGCTGGTGTCCCTTCGTCGAGTTCACGACACCTTTCCTCCCGCCCGATAGCGTGCCGGCAGTGAGATCACCACCGTGAGGCCTCCCCCCGGTGTGTCCTCGGCACTGATCGTTCCGCCCATGGCCTCCGTGAACCCCTTCGCGACGGAGAGTCCCAGCCCGACGCCGGGAGTGCCACCCCGGTCGCCGAGGCGCTGGAACGGGGCGAAGGCCGACTCGGCCCTGCCCTTGGCCAGTCCGCGTCCGTAGTCCACGACCCGCAGTTCCACCTGGCCGGAGTGGGCGCTCGCGCGCACCGCGATCGGCCGCGCGGATCGCCCGTGCCGCAGTGCGTTGTCGACGACATTGGCCACCACGCGTTCCAGCAGTCCCGGGTCCGCCAGCACGACCGGCAAACTGTCGTCGATCTCCACGGCCACCGACTCCGTCCCGTCCACATTGGACAGCGCGTGGGCGACGACCTCCTCGTAGCCGACCGGGCGCAACAGGGGCTTGACCGCCCCGGTCGCCAACCGGGAGGAGTCGAGCAGGTTGTCCACCAGGCCGGCGAGCCGATCGGCGGACTGTTCGATCGTCTCCAGCAGTTCCTCGGTGTCCTCCATGGACAGTTCGATGTCCTGTGCGCGCAGGCTCCCAGCGGCCGCCTTGATCGACGTCAGCGGGGTCCGCAGGTCGTGACCGACGGCGGACAGCAGTGCCGTACGCAGTTCGGTGGCCTCGGCCTTGCGCTCCGCCTTCGCCGTCGCCTGCGCGAGACGCTGTTGACGCAGGACGAGCAACGCCTGCCCGGCGGCGGTTTCCAGTGCCCTTCGATCGGACGCGGGCAGGGCCCGCCCGCTCATCGTGAGGTGGACATCGGCCGTGACCGGAACATCGGCGTCGGCCTCGTCCGGTTCCGCGCAGGGCGTCACTCCAGCGTGGGCGATCCGGTGCCAGCGACCGTCACGCTTCTCCAGCAGCGCGACGGACTTCAGGCCGAAGTTCTCCCTCACCTTCTCCAGCAGCCGCTCCAGAGGCCGAGGATCGCTCAACACCGTCCTGGCATAGGTGGCGAGCAGGGCCGCCTCGGTGCGAGCGCGGGAGGCCTGCACAGCGCGCCGGGCGGCGAGATCGACCACCACCGACACCAGCAGCGCAACGACCACCATGGCGATCAGGGTGATGACGTCGCTCTGCGCGTCGACCGTGAATGTGTAGTAGGGCTGGGTGAAGAAGAAGTTGAGCAGCAGCGCCGACAACAACGACGTCAGCAGGGCGGGTCCGAGGCCGCCGACGAGCGCCACGACGACGCTGGCGAGAAAGTAGCCCACCACGGCGGTGGAGAAGTCGAGTTCGGCGCGCAGTAGCACTCCGATGCCCGTCACGACAGCGGGAAACAGCACCGCCAGTAGCCAGCCCAGACTCAGCCGCGACGGTGCCAGTTCACTTCGGACGAACCTGCGGCGACGGCGCCCACCCGCCTGCTCGTGGGTGACCATGTGCACGTCGATCGGCCCCGAGTCCTGCACGACCGCCGCACCGATGCCCTCGTCGAACAGCCTGGCGAGCCTCGACCGGCGAGAGGTGCCGAGCACCAGTTGTGTCGCGTTCACGCCTCTGGCGAAGTCCAGCAGGGCATGGCGCACGTCGTCGCCGACAACAGTGTGGAAGGTGGCACCGAGCTCGTCGGCGAGCCTGCGGCAGCGGGTCAGGGACGCGGGCCAGTCGGGAACCGCCCCCGATCCGGAAAGACCGTCCCCACGCAGGACATGCAACACGAGCAGTTCGGCGCCCGCTCTGGCCGCGATCCGGCTGGCGCGGCGGATCAGGGTCTCGCTCTCCGGCCCGCCGGTGACCGAAACGACCACCCGCTCCCTGGCCTCCCAGGTGTCGGTGATGCGCTGCTCGGCTCGATAGCGCTGCAGTGCGACATCGACCTGGTCGGCGACCCAGAGCAACGCCAGCTCCCTGAGTGCGGTCAGGTTGCCCGGCCGGAAGTAACTGGCCAGCGCCGCGTCCACCCGGGCTGCCGGGTACACGTTGCCGTGCGCCAGCCTGCGGCGCAGCGCCTCCGGGGTGATGTCGACCAGTTCGATCTGCCCCGCCGCCCGCACCGCCTCGTCCGGGATGGTCTCCAGCTCGCGCACGCCCGTGATCCGCTCGACCACGTCGTTCATGCTCTGCAGATGCTGGACGTTGACCGTCGAGATGACGTCGATCCCGGCCTCCAGCAGCCGGGTGACGTCTTGCCACCGTTTGCCGTACCGGGAACCGGGGGCGTTGGTGTGGGCCAGCTCGTCGACGACCACGACCTCGGGCGCGCGGGCGAGCACCGCGTCTGTGTCCAGTTCGGTGCGCTCGTGCCCGCGGTGCGCGACCGTACGCCTCGGCAGCACCTCGAGGCCGGCGAGCGCATCGGCCGTTAGCGGCCTTTCGTACGTCTCCACGAATCCGACGACGACGTCAGTGCCACGTTCCAGCCGCCTGCGTGCCTCGCCGAGCATCGCGAAGGTCTTGCCGACCCCCGGCGCCGCACCGAGATAGATGCGCAGCTCACCCCGGCGCGATCCGGCGCGCGCGTCCTCAGCAGGCTCCACGATCTCAGTGTGCTCCCGTCGAATGATTCGCATCGGCACGACTCGCGGCTAACTGCCCGGCGCGGCCCACCACCATCCCGAGCCGCTCACAGTCGCTCCAGCCCGCGCAGGGCGAGCGCCAGCGTCAGGAACACGCCGATCAGCAGAACGGCGAAGAGCAAGTCGGCCATGTCGTTTCGGTGCCTCTCGGTGAGCCGGTCCGATGTCGTGGACCTGGTGCGTCCGATCGTGTGGCCGATGGACCGCCGGACCCACCCGCCCTGACGACTTCTTAACGCGCCCCCGCTGCCCCCTAACGCCCCGCTGACATCCCCTACCTTCGGCTGGTTTTTTCCGGCGTAATGTCGTTCGTAAACGTAAGTAACGTCACAGGAGGTATATGATTGGACCAACCACACAGAAGGGGGCACCCGTATGGACACCAGGCCGGTTCCAGAGGCCCCGAGCACCGAGCTGCTCGACAGCTACACGAAGCTGCTGGAACTCGTCCGTACCGGTGAGGCCGAGACGAGACCAGCGCTCAGCCTCCGCACCGGCCTCGGCCGTACCGCGATCACCCAGCGCACCACCACGTTGCTGGAGGCGGGCCTGCTCGAGGAGGGCGACCTGAACCCCTCCACCGGGGGGCGGCAGGCCCGAACACTGCGCTTCCGCAAGGACGCGGGCCGGATCCTGACGGCCGAACTCGGCGCGACCGGGTTCATGGCCGGTATCACCGACCTGCTCGGCAACGTTCTCACCTTGCGCCATCGCGACTGCGACATCGCATTGGGTCCTGACCCGGTGCTCGCCGAGGTCGAGGCGACGCTGGACGAGATCCTGCGGGACACCGGCACGTCCCCCGCCCAGGTGTGGGGGGTGGGCCTCGGCCTGCCCGGCCCGGTGGAGTTCGCGACGGGACGGCCGTCCGAACCGCCGATCATGCCCGGCTGGAACAACCACCCCGTCCGGGACCGGCTGGCCCGGCACTACCAGGCGCCGGTGTGGATAGACAACGAGGTGAACCTGCTCTGCCTCGGGGAGCTGCGTACTCCAGGACTACCGCTGGGCGGCGATCTGCTCTACATCAAGATCGGTACCGGCATCGGCGCGGGCATCAGCAACGGAGGCAGGCTGCACCGGGGCGCCCAGGGCTGCGCCGGCGACATCGGGCACGCGGCGGCCTCCGACGACAGCAGTGTGGTGTGCCGCTGCGGAAAGACCGGGTGCCTCGAGGCGCTTGCCGGGGGTGCGGCTCTCGCCAGGGACGGCACGACGCTGGGGCGCTCCGGCGCGAGTGAGCTGCTCGCGGAGGTACTCACCGACCGCGGCGCGATCACCGGGGAGGACGTGACGGCAGCGGCCCGAGCCGGAGATCACCACGCCGTACAGCTGCTCGTCCAGGCCGGTAGGCGGATCGGCACGATGCTGGCGACGATGGTCAACTTCTACAATCCGTCGACCATACTGCTGGGCGGCCAGGTCGCCGACGCGGGAGATCTCTTCCTCGCGACGATCCGGGAGACCATCTATCGGCGCTCACTGCCGTTGTCCACCAGAGAGCTGCGAATCGACCGTGCGCGCCTCGGCGAGGAAGGCGGGCTGGTCGGCGCCGCCTACATGGTGCTCGACGAACTGTTCTCCAGCCGTCACTTCGGCCAGTGGCTGCCGAGCGGGACACCCGCGGGCATGCCGGAGATGCATACGACGAACGGCAGGAGCGGAATTCTCGCCTGAGAGGGCATGGTGAGAACGGCGGATGCCGAGGTCACAGCGATCCGAATGCACAGACAAGCGCACAGACAAGCGCACAGACAAGCGCACAGACAAGCACTGAACCTGAGCATCGGCTGATAGTCGACTGTGAAGTTCCGGCAGCGGGCACAGATACGGGCAGTCTCGACGTTGACCAAGGTGTAACACCCACAGATGTAGTTGCCGAGGTGAGGACCATGACCGCCGCATTCAGCCGGACCGCGTTCGCCGGACCGTCGAAGGGGCCGACACTGCCGACCCTGCCCGAGGGCTGGCCCATCGGCTCCTACAACTCCTACGCCGAGGCGCAGCGAGCCGTGGATCATCTCGCGGACAACGCCTTCCCGGTCGAGGATGTGACGATCGTCGGCGTTGAGCCGATGCTGGTCGAACGGGTCAAAGGCCGGCTCACCTGGGCCAAGGTGCTGACCGGAGGAGCGGCATCGGGTGCCTGGTTCGGGCTTTTCGTCGGACTTCTGCTCAGCCTGTTCACCCCGGACGGTGGCCTGCTGCCGATCGTGATCGGCCTCGTCGCAGGTGTCGGCTTCGGGCTGGCGTCCTCGGCGATGGGGTACGCCGCCACTCGCGGCAGGCGCGATTTCGTGTCCCACAGCCAGCTGGTCGCCAGCCGCTATGACGTGCTCTCGATGCCGCGCAACGCCGAGCACGGGCGCGAAATGCTCGCGCGGCTCTCGATGAGCTCGGCGGCGGTGAACTAGCAACGCCGAGCGGAACGAGGAGCGAGCGGCCCCCGACGCCACTCGCTCCTCGCCCCTGCTACTTCCCGGCCGGCGGCTGGGGCGTCACCTGTTTGGGGATGACCGCGGAGAACGGCACCCCGGTGTCCTCCCTGCACGTCGGCCGATAGGCGTTGTAGCCGTTGTAATAACCCTGGTCGTCGTACGCGCCGTACTCGATGTGCGGGCGCGGGAAGCGATTGTCCTCACCGAGCTGCATCTGGCTACCGGTGCTCTTGTCACAGCCGTAGCGGGCCGTCGTGATGGGATTGCCTTCGCCGTCGTAGAGGTAAACGCCGGTCAGCGGCTTGCCCTCGGAATCGAACACGTAGATGTTCTCGACCAGTTCATTGCCATAGGTCAGTTCGTTCGGCCCTGAGGAGTACGTACCCGTGGAGTAGTACGGGTCACCGGAGATGCTCCTCGCGTACACCAGTTCCACGAACTGGCCCGAAAGTCCAAGCAGGCTGCCCACCACGAACGCGGACACCGGCAGGCTCACCCAGAGCAGGCGGCGGTCGGTCGCGGACTTCGGCCCGGCCCACAACACGGCCACTCCGACGGCCAGGAACACCGGCAGCGCGAGCACCGCACTCACGCTTCCCAGCAACAGCAGCACGCCAAGTCCGACCAGGACGGCGGCGCACAGCAGCCACCACGCGGGCCGCAACGACGCGAGGTAGCGCAGGACCGACCCGCCCTTGCTGCTCTCGCCCCGGCCCACGGCGGTACTGATCCGGCGCATCTCGGGAAGGTCCTCCATAGGACGAATACCGTGCTGCCACACGTACCACGCGCTCGCACCCAGCACGGGCAGCAGGACGATGAACGGGAACAGGTAGTCGTCGGCCAGGTTGACGGCGACCGCGAAGCCGGTGAGCAGCACGCCGAACACCCCGAGCACGAGGCCCCACAGCGCCAGCCGGGCACCCAGCTGGCGCTTCGGCTCCGCCGCGGCCCGCGCCGTCTCCTCCACGGGAGCGGCGGGGTAGCCACCGGCTGCCCGCAGCTCCGCGGCGTAACTCTCCGGCGAGCCGAGCCGCTCGATCAGCGCGGCCAGCGTCGCGGACTCCCCCAGCTCCGTGCCGATGTCCTGCAGGTGCGGGCGGACGTCCTCCAGGATCTCTTCCACCTCGACAGCTGGCAGGTCGGCCAGCGACGTCCTGACCCGCGCCAGGTAGTCGCGCACCCCACCCGAGTTCTGTGTGCTCATGTGTTTACCCCTGTGTCGTGTTGCGGACGTTCATGCCGCCTCGCCCAGCAGGTCGTCCATCGTCTTGGCGAACGAGTGCCAGGTCCTGCCCGACTCCGCCAGTCTCTGGCGCCCCAACTCGTTCAAGCTGTAGTACTTGCGGTGCGGGCCTTCCTCGCTCGGCACGACGTACGACGTCAGCACGCCTGCCTTGTACAGCCGCCGCAGCGTTCCGTACACCGAGGCGTCGCCCACCTCGTCCAGCCCGGCCTGCCTCAGCCTGCGCAGTACGTCGTAGCCGTAACCGTCCTGCTCGCGCAGCACCGCCAGCACCGCGAGATCGAGCACACCCTTGAGTAGCTGACTGATCTCCACGTGTTCCTCCCGACTTGCGTTCTGGACAGTACCACGCATTCCGCAGTAGCGCGCACAGCACTGGCTCGCAGACCGTAACGGGGGAGTTCAGCGAGTGCGGCGCGGCCTCGGCTGGCAGCGCGGGCAGGAGAACGAAGACCGGTTCATGAACGGGTCACGCCGGATCGGTGTGCCGCAACGGCGGCAGGGCAGACCCTCCTGCCCGTAGGCGTCCAGCGCTCGGTCGAAGTACCCGGACTGCCCGTTGACGTTGACGTAGAGCGCGTCGAAGGAGGTACCACCGGCACGCAAGGCTTCGTTCATCACCTCGGTCGCGGACTCCAGCAGTGTCCGAGCCTGGGCCGCCGTGAGCCGATCGGCCGGGCGGGCCCAGTGCAGCCGCGAGCGCCACAGCGCCTCGTCGGCGTAGATGTTGCCGACACCCGAGACGAGGGTCTGGTCGAGCAACGCCCGCTTCACCTCTGTCCTGCGTGAGCGCAGTGCCCGAACGCCGTGGCGGGGATCGAACGCCGGATCCATCGGATCGCGTGCGATATGGGCGATTGTCTCCGGCAGCAGTGTGCCGTCGGACTCGACGAGATCGGCGAGCGCGAGACCACCGAAGGTCCGCTGGTCGACGAAACGCAACTCAGGACCGTCGTCGTCGAACCGCATCCGGACCCGCAGATGCTTCTCGTCAGCCGCGGTCTCGGGCTGGACCCGCATCTGACCGCTCATTCCTAGGTGCGCGAGAACCGCGGAGTGATCGGCGAGTTCGAGCCACAGGTACTTGCCCCGCCGACGAGCTGCCACGATCCGAACGCCGGCAAGGCGGCCGGTGAAATCCGCCGCACCGAGCACATGGCGGCGGATTGCCCTGGGATGAAGTACCTCGACCTCGGCGATCGTGCGGCCGGCGACGTGCTCCTGCAAACCGGCCCTGACGACCTCCACCTCGGGAAGCTCAGGCACTCGCGCTTACCCCTGAGCCGCGCCGTCGGACCCCAGTTCCGCGGACAATGCGCGCCACGCGGACTCGGCGGCTTTCTGCTCGGCTTCCTTCTTGGTGCTGCCGTCACCGTGTCCGAGGTCGCGACCCGCGACCAGCACGATGGCGGTGAACTCCTTGCGGTGGTCAGGTCCGGTGTCCTCGACCTTGTACTCCGGCACACCGAGCCCGGCCGAAGCCGTGAGTTCCTGCAGACTGGTCTTCCAATCCAGACCTGCCCCGCGCAGCGGCGCCTCGGCCAGCAACCCGTCGAACAACCGGTGCACGAGCATGCGGGCGGTGTCGATGCCGTGAGCCAGATAGGCAGCACCGATCACGGCCTCGAGACCGTCAGCGAGAATGCTCGCCTTGTCCCGGCCACCGGTGAGCTCCTCACCCTTGCCCAGCAGCAGGTGTGCACCCAGCCCACCCTCGCCGAGACCCCTTGCCACCCCGGCCAGCGCGTGCATGTTCACCACGCTGGCCCGCAACTTGGCGAGCTGTCCCTCGGGCAGGTCGGGATGCTGGTTGTACAGGTGGTCGGTGACGACCAGACCGAGCACCGCGTCCCCGAGAAACTCCAGCCGCTCGTTCGGCGGCAGGCCACCGTTCTCGTACGCATACGAACGGTGCGTGAGCGCAAGGGTCAGCAGCTCGGCGTCGAAATCGACGCCGAGCGCCTCGAGCAATGGCGTGGGGTCAGCTGCCGGACCGCCGTGTGACGACTTTCCCCCCATTATCTGTGAACCGGCCGTCTCAGGCGGGCTCGACGACCTGGCGACCGTCGTACTGACCGCAGGTGGGGCAGGCGGTGTGCTGCGGCTTCGGCTGCTTGCACGCGCGGTTGGAGCACGGCACCAGGTGCACGGCGCTCGTCTTCCACTGGGCGCGGCGCGAGCGGGTGTTGGAACGCGACATCTTCCGCTTCGGGACGGCCACGACTGGTTCTCCTCATCAACATTTGCTCGCGGACGCGAGCGTTTTCGTCATCACCGGCGCGGACGGTTACCCGTGCACGGCTGCTCTCTCAAGCGTTGTCGTCGGCACCGCTCGCCGGAGTCTCATCGTCGGTCCCATTCGAGGTACCTTCGAGACGTTCGACCAGCGCGGCCCACCGAGGATCTATGGTCTCATGCCCGTGTCCGGGCTCGAGATCGGCCCACTTCACGCCGCACTCGGCGCATAGACCTGGGCAGTCCTCGGTGCACAGCGGCACCTGGGGCAGTGCGAGCACCAGCGCGTCCCGCACCGCGGGCTCGAGGTCGATCCGGTCGTCGACCAGCCTGCTGACCTCGTCCTCGTCGGTGGTGGCCTCGGTCGTCGAGTCCGGGTACGCGAACAGTTCGGTCAGTTCGACCTCGACCTCATCGCCGATGGGATCCAGGCAACGTGAGCAGTGCCCTGTGGTCGGCGCCATCGCGGTCCCCGTCACCAGCACGCCCTCGACGACCGATTCCAGCAGGAGGTCGAGATCGATCTCCGCACCCTTGGGCACGATGATCACGTCGGGCACACCGAGCGAGACGTCGAACGGCGCCTGACGCTGCAGGGTGCGACTGAGGCCGGCACGGCGGCCGAGTTCGCGGGTGTCGACGACCCACGGGCTGCGCGCATCGAGGTGGCCGGTGGCAGTTCTGTTCTCGGGCATCGTTCTCTTCACGCGTGTCGGGTGGTACTGGCGCAACCCGTCCAGCGTACGCGAGTTCGAACCGGACGCCCACGGCGCGGTTACGGTCCGGATCGACCAACTACTACTGGTAGTCGTACACCGGTGTGCGCTGTCCTGCCGCGACACCGGGGGCGCGCAGGTGGTTGCGGCCCGAATCGACCGTGCGCAGTGTCGTCGCCAGCAACTCGGAGAACTCGGCCAGCTTGCCGTCTACATAGGCGTCGCACTCGGTCCGTTGCCGGTCCGCCTCGCTGTGCGCCTCGTCGACGATGCGGGCGGACTCGGCGTGGGCGGCCTGCACGATCTCGGTCTGGGAGACCAGTCGCGCCTGCTCACCCCTGCCCTCGTCCACCGCGCGGTCGTAGGCGTCCCGGCCCGCCTGGATCATCCGCTCGGACTCGTGGCGCGAACGCTCGGTCAGGTTCTGGTACTCGGCCTGCCCGGCCGCCACGGCGCGGTCGGCCTCGGCGTGCGCATCGGCGACGACCTGCTCCGCACGTGCCTGCGCCTCGGCGACCATCCGCTCCGCCTCGGCCTGGGAGTCCGCGAGCAGCCGCTCCGCCTCGGCGCCGGCACCGCCCACGGTCGACTCGGCCTCGGCGCGGGCTTTCGTCAGGATCTCGTCGCGCTTGTCGAGCACGTCCTGGGCGTCGTCGACCTCGCCGGGCAGCGCATCCCGCACGTCGTCCAGCAACTCGAGGACGTCGCCACGCGGCACGACGCAACTGGAGGTCATCGGCACCCCGCGTGCCTCTTCCACGATCGTGACGAGCTCGTCCAGAGCTTCGAACACCCGGTACACGGCAACTCCCTAGTGGCCATTCATCCCCGTACGGCTGTGACCAGTTTGCCTGGTCACCCCCGTAATTCCGGGCAGGCGGCGACTACCGGGCGTGTCTGTCGCAGTCAGGCGCCGAGGTCCACCGCGAGGAAGCTGCGGTAGTGGTCCGGGGTGTAGGCGAACTCGCCGCCCTCGCCCGAGATGACCCTGTCGTCGTCGCCGACCCGGTGCAGCTCGTAGTAGCCGGAGTCACAGGAGGGCAGCACACCTTCCCGGTTCTCGTAGGTGATGCCGGTGGCGCCTTCGCGGACGTCGTCGATGACAGCCCGTGCGGCGGCGGACAGCGCGGAGTAGGCGACGCTGTCCAGTCCGGACAGGTCACCGCACGAGCTTCCGGGCTCTCCTTCGACGTCGATCAGGACGAAGCTGGCGTAGTGATCTGCGGTGTAGAAGTACTCGCCGCCCGAACCCGTCACGATCCGGCGGGCGCCGCGATCCGGGCTGCCCGGCGTCGACACGGTGTACTCGTGGTAGTAGCCGGACGAGCAGTCCGGAAGCAGGCCCTCCCGGTTCTGGAACACCGTGCCGTCCCGGTCCGGGTACGGGAACGGTCCACCGGACTGGATGAGGTCGTAGGTCTGCCCGGCCTCCGGCGGGAGCGCCGAGAGCGGAGTCGTTTCGAAGCCCGAGGTGTCGCCACACTCCGCCTGGGAGCCCACAGCCGGAGCCTGGGCCGGCAGGGCTTGCGCGGCGGCACCGAAACCGCCGAACAGGGCGACGAGAAGCACGAGCAGGGTCGCGGCTGAACGTGTCCTTATGTTGGCCATTTTCCGACCGTAAGCCACAACAGTGATCGCCCGATAGCGCTCAGGTGAATTCTGCGACAGCCTGCTGGGCAACGCTTGCCGTGGCGATGGTGCCCCGGAGAACGCGCGCGGCGGAGCCCACGAGCGGGGAGGCGGGGCGTGTGACGTGCGGTGGTGATGTCTCGGACTCCAGGTCCGAGCCCCGCCGAGTCGATCGTGACGCGCGTTTGCCAACCGACACCGACGAACGGAGGGGTCAGCCGCGCTCCGCGAGCCGCTCGGTCAGACGCTCGTGCACGTATTCCGGCACCATCTGCGCGACATCCCCGCCGTAGGTGGCGACCTCCTTGACCAGTGAGCTGGACAGGAAGCTGTAGGACGGATTGTTCGACATCAGCAGGGTCTCGACGCCGGACAGTTCCCGGTTCATCTGAGCCATCTGCAGCTCGTAGTCGAAGTCACTGACCGAGCGCAGGCCCTTCGCGATCGCCGCGATGTCGTGCTGCCTGCAGTAGTCGACCAGGAGCCCGTGCCAGGAGTCCACCCGCACGTTGGGCAGCTTGGCGGTCACCTCGCGCAGCATCTCCATCCGCTCTTCGATGGAGAACAGGCCCTTCTTGCTCTTGTTGATCAGCACGGCGACCACGACCTCGTCGAAGAGGTTGGACGCGCGCTCGATGATGTCCAAATGACCGTTGGTCGCCGGGTCGTAAGAGCCGGGGCACACCGCTCGCCGCATGGCGCGGACGCTACCAAGCCGGGCGCACGGCTGCGCGGTTTGTGATGAACCTGTCCCTCTCCGGCCCGCCGCCGAATCGCTCAGCCCGCGTACTCGGCGCGGAACAGCGCGGTGTCGCCATAACGTCTGCTGCGCAGCGGCTCGAAGCCGGTGGGCCAGTCCGGCTCGCCATCGCGCTCGGCGCGTTCGACGACGACGAGCCCGCCCGCCGCGATCCAGCCGCCGCGGGACAACGCGCCGAGTGCGGCGGCCAGTTCCGGCCCCTCTACCGCATAAGGCGGGTCGGCGAGCACCAGATCGAACGGCGCGGCCGGGTCCGTCCCCGACTCGGCCAGCACCTGGTCCACCCGCCCGTGCCGCACCCTGCCGCCGAGACCGACCGTCGCGACGTTGCCACGCAGTACCTCGGCGGCCACGCGGTCCGCCTCCACGAACAGCGCGTCCGCGGCGCCGCGCGACAACGCCTCCAGCCCCAGCGCACCGGAGCCGGCGTACAGATCGAGCACCCGTGCCCCGTCCAGTTCGCCCGCGACCTCCAGTGCGTTGAAGAGCGCCTCGCGGACCCGCTCGGAGGTGGGCCGGGTACCGCGCGGCGGCACCCGCAGCCGCCTGCCACCCGCCTGTCCGGCCACGATCCTGGTCACCCCGACATCTTGACTCATGGACGGCCAGGAGGTTTGCGGGCATTACGGCCGGCAGGGGCCGGTCGGAGCTTGCCCCCGCTGTGACAACGCTCTTCCGCCACCGCAGGGGCGGCTCGTGGCGGGCGTATGCGAGGGAGACACCAACGGCAGGCGAACCAGCGACTGTGCGCCACCCGGCATCGAACAGGGCGGCAGGTGTGTTTTTAGCCGGGACCTGGTGAAGTGCCCGCGCGAGTTGCGTATTGTCGTTCTTCCCCCTCCCGACTTGAGCTGCTAGGAGCCTGCGTGTCGGAACCTCGGGTCAGAAGAGCCGAGATCGCTGTCGAACAGAACCACGTCGATCGCGTCTACGCCCGTCTCGCGGAACTGCGGACGCAGGCGGAGTCGATGCGCACGAAGGGCTACGAGATCGGCCACGGCGCACAGCGGGAGGCCGTGTTCGAGCAGGCGTCGATGCTCTTCGAGCGCGACATGATGGTGTTCCACGCCACCCAGACACTGCAGACCCTCGATGCCGAGTACGAGGGCCTGGTTTTCGGCAAGCTGGACTACTCCGGGGCCGACGCCTCCCAGGACACCGAGCCGCTCTACGTCGGCAGGCTCGGCATCAGGGACGCCGACTTCGACAACCTCGTCACCGACTGGCGCGCCCCCGCCGCCGCCGCCTTCTACCAGGCGACGGCCGAGGAACCGATGGACGTCGTGCGCCGCAGGGTGATCCGGTGTTCCGGCCAGAAGGTGCTCGACGTCGACGACGACGTGTTGATGGCGGACGCCGTGCCCGAGGACATGCGGATCGTCGGCGAGGGCGCGCTGATGGCCGCACTGGGCCGGGCCCGTGGCGAGAAGATGCGCGACATCGTGGCCACCATCCAGCGTGAGCAGGACGAGGTGATCCGCGCACCATGGCGCGGGGTGACCGAGATCACCGGCGGCCCCGGCACCGGCAAAACGGCGGTCGCGCTGCATCGCGCCGCCTATCTGCTGTACCGGTACCGCAAGCAGCTCGGCGGGGCGGGCGTGCTGGTCATCGGCCCTTCAGGGGTGTTCACCACCTACATCTCCAGGGTGCTGCCCTCGATGGGCGAGACCAACGTGGAGCTGCGCGCGCTGGGTGAGGTACTCGACGGCATCGAGGCGACCCGGCAGGACGCCGCCCCGCTCGCCGCGATCAAGGGCTCCCTGCGCATGCGCAAGGTGCTGCTGAAGGCACTGCGGGCCATGCCGCCGGAGGCACCGGACGAGATGCGGATCGTCTACCGGGGCGAGGTGCTCAGGCTGGATGCGCGGGAGCTGGACAAGGTGCGGCGCAAGGTACACACCCAGGGGGGTCCGCCGAACCGATCCAGGATCCGGGCGGCCGAGTCCCTGCTCAACGCCCTCGCCGACAAGGCCGAGGAGTACGCGAGCGCCGACGGCAGGACCATCGAGCGTGCCGAGCTGATCAACGACCTCGGCGAGCGGATCGACTTCCACCGGTTCCTCGTGACGTGGTGGCCGGTGCTCTACCCGGCCCAGGTGCTGGGCTGGCTGGGTGACGAGCGCAGACTCGCCAAGGCGAGCAAGCACGTGCTCTCGCGGGACGAGATCAGCCTGTTGGCCGCTTCCATGAGCGATCGCACGCGCGGCTGGTCGGTGGCCGACATCGCACTGCTGGACGAGCTGCGCGTGCTGCTCGGTCCCCCGCCGAAGCGTCGCAGGCGGGACAGCAGGCTCGAGCTGGACGCCGAGCAGACTCGCGACAGCACGACAGTCCGGGACCGTCACCGTCCCGAGCACTACGACGAGTACTCCCACATCGTGGTGGACGAGTCGCAGGACCTCTCGCCCATGCAGTGGCGGATGATCGGCCGGAGGGGGCGATACGCGAGCTGGACCGTGGTGGGCGATCCCGTGCAGAGCTCGTGGCCGGACCCGGAGGAAGCCGCGCAGGCCCGGGACACGGCGTTCGGCTCGCGGACCGCGCGCAGGCGCTACACGCTGCGGACCAACTACCGGAACTCGGCGGAGATCTTCGAACTCGCCGCGAAGGTGGTCGCCGGGCACGCCGAGGCAGGCGACCTCCCCCACGCCGTACGCACGACCGGGCTCGTACCGGAGGTCCGCACCATCGAACGGGGCACGGCCGAGGGCGCCGTGCAGGCCGCGGTGAAGGAGCTCCTCGGCTCGGTCGAGGGCACGGTCGGCGTGATCTGCGCCATGGACCGGGTCGGCGAACTGCGGCGGTGGTTGCGCGGCCAAGCCGACGAACGCCTCAAGATCGTCGGCAGCCTGGACTCGAAGGGACTCGAGTACGACGCGGTGGTCCTGCTCGAACCCACCGAACTGATCACCGAGTCGACGACCGGTCGCAGGGTGCTCTATGTCGCCCTGACCCGGGCCACCCAGCAACTCACCGTGCTGGCCTCGGATCCGGACTGGCTGCCGGATCAGGACTGAACTCCACAGCGGACGGCCCGGCCGGCAACAGAGAGCACAAAGGCAACTACGCGCGTTTTCAGGCCGGAGTTGGTTTGTCACCGACTATTCGGCTCGATGAATTGGACGACACCACCGTTCGGAATTCACCCCAAAGTGCGTACCATTCACGACGGCCGTATTCCGTGAGCGGCTCCGCTCAAGCAGCCCGTCGATGCAGATCCATCAGGCGGGCGAACATCGCAAGCCGAGATGGAGTGTGTCTCGATGACACTGTTGACTTCCATGCTGTCCCCGTCCGCGCGCCGCGGTTCAGCGCGCCGGGTGCGGACCGCCGTCGGCGCTGTCCTCGTACTGGTGGCCGTCGCCGCCTGCACGTCGGAGCCGGCGCAGCAAGCTCCGAGCGAGGACGCTTCGTCAGGTGCTCCCAGCCTGCTGGACCTGGCACCCGTTGCCACCGCGGAGGAACTCGGCTCCTCCAGTACGGCGCAGGCGATCAAGCGCCGCGGGGAACTCCTCGTCGGCGGCGAGGTGAACATGCCGTTGCTGTCGCAGCGGAATCCGACGACGGGACAGACCGAAGGCTTCGACGCCGCGCTCAGCAAGATGCTCGCGAAGTACATCATCGGCGAACCGAACACGAAGATCATCAAGTCCACTCCGGAGACACGCGAGGCACTGCTGCAGATCAACACGGTCGACGTGGTGATCCGGATCTACTCGATCACCCCGGCACGAGCGGAAAAGGTTTCGTTCGCGGGCCCCTACCTCACCTCGGGCCAGGCCATTGCCACGTTGAAATCGGAAACGAACATCACCGAGCCGGAAGACCTCAACGGCAAGACGGTGCTCGCGGTCAACGGTGCCACCAGCGTTGCGGCCATTCGGGAGTACGCCCCTGAGGCCGAGATCAAGACCTTCGACACGGCGCCGGAGTGCATCCAGGCACTGGAGGACGGTACCGGTGACGCTTACGTGCACGACCTGACTCTGCTGGCGGGATTCGCGTTCCTGAACGAGAAGATCCAGGTGGTCGGCGAGCCGTTCACCAGCGAGCCCTACGGAATCGGTCTGCGCCACGGCGACCAGGAGTTCAAGCAGTTCATCAACACCTGGCTGCAGAAGATCGAGGACGCCGGGCTGTGGGAGCAGGCATGGCAGCAGTCGCTCGGCACCGTGGTCGCGGGTGACCCGCCCGCGCCGCCCGCGATCGGCTCGGCAGCCGGTTCCTGAGCGACCAGAGCCTGGTCGCAAGGGCTGCCCACGGACGGGAAGCAACGCAGGTACTTTCGCGTTACACACAGGCGTGACTTCCGAGCCGAGCACCAGCCTGCCCGAAATACCGCTGTCCGTTCTGGACCTTTCGCCGATCAACAGCGGCTCCGACGCCGCGACCTCCTTTCGTAACACGGTGGATCTCGCGCGGCACACGGAGTCGCTCGGCTATCGCCGGTACTGGCTCGCCGAGCATCACAACATGCCGGGCATCGCCAGTTCGGCGACCGCTGTCCTGATCGCCCAGGTCGCCTCGGCCACCGAGCGCATCAGGGTCGGCTCCGGCGGAGTGATGCTGCCCAACCACGCGCCGCTCGTCGTGGCCGAGCAGTTCGGCACCCTGGAGGCGTTCCACCCCGGCCGCATCGACCTCGGGATCGGCAGGGCCCCGGGGACCGACCAGCGCACGGCGGTCGCGTTGCGCGGCTCGGCCGCGGCACTGTCCGCCCAGGAGTTCCCCCAGCAGCTGACGGAGCTGATGGAGTACTTCGAGCCGGAAGAAGGCCGGGCGGTTCGCGCCGCGGTCGCCGAGGGCAACCGCCCGCCGGTCTGGCTGCTGGGTTCGAGCGGTTTCAGTGCACAGCTCGCGGGGATGCTCGGTCTGCCGTTCTCCTTCGCCCACCACTTCAGCGCGCAGAACACCGGTCCGGCACTGCGGATCTACCGGGATGCGTTTCAGCCGTCCACCGTGCTGGACGAGCCGTACGTGATGCTCGGAGCCTCGGTGATCTGCGCCGAAACCGACGAGCACGCACAGTGGATCGCCGGGCCGTCGGGGGTGACGTTCCTCAGCCTGCGACACGGCAGGCCGATCCCGCTGCCAAGTCCGCAGGAGGCCGCCGACTACCCGTACACGGATCTGGACCGGATGTTCATCGAGGAGCGGATGGCGAGCAATATCGTCGGCTCCCCGGAGACGGTCCGCAAGGGTCTCGACGACCTACTGGCCGAAACCGGCGCGAACGAGCTGATGATCACCACGATGGTCCACGGCCACGAAGACCGGCGCCGCTCCTACGAACTGGTCTCCGCCCTGGCCGGCTGACCCCCGGCCGGGGGTCATCTCGCACTTTCCCGGGAAAGTGCGGGAGTTTCGGTCACCGGGGCCGCGACGCGGGTGGGCTCGGTGCGGCCGCGCAGGGTGGTCTCGTCGATCGGCGTCCAGCGCCCTGCCTCCGCCTGGTCCGCGTGTTCGACCGCACGCATCGAGGCCACCACCCTCCCCGGAACGGACTTGGCCAGCTCGGTGAGCCGCGCCGCCTCGTTCACGGGGTCGCCGATCACGGTGTACTCGTATCGGTTCTCCTCGCCGATGTTGCCCGCGACGGCCGGGCCTGCCGCTACGCCGATCCCGGCCTCACATTCGGTCACCTCGGCCCGCAACCGCCTGCCCATGGACCTTGCCGCGGCCAGTGCCTGTCCCTCGGGGTCGGGCACGCTCGTGGGAGCGCCGAAGACGGCGAGTGCGGCGTCGCCCTCGAATTTGTTCACCGAGCCGCCGTGCTCGTGCACCTCGGCCACCACCACCGCGAAGAAGCGGTTGAGCACGGCGACCACCTCGGCAGGCGGGTGTGTTGCGGCCAGCGTGGTTGACCCGATGACGTCTACGAACAGCACGGCGACCTCCCGCACCTCCCCGCCGAGTTCGATGTCCTTCGCCAGCAACGCCTCCGTGGCGACCTCGTGACCGACGTGCCTGCCGAACAGGTCGCGGATGCGTTCGCGCTCCCGCAGCCCGTCCACCATCCGGTTGAAGCCCGCCTGCAGGAGTCCGAGTTCGGTCCCGTCGAACACCACCACTTCGGCGCCGAGGTCCCCGCCCTGCACGCGGGCCAGCGCGGAGCGCACGGTCCGGATCGGCGCCACGGTCGCCCGCGCCATCAGCAGCACGATCAGGAAGCCGAACACCAGGATGATGCCGCCGAGCACGAGGATGTTGATCGAGAGCCGGGTGGCCGAGACGTCACCCCTCGCGAGGGCGAACAGCGCGACCAGCATGAGTCCGGTCAGTGGCACCCCGGAGCCGAGCGCCCAGGCCATCAGCACTCGCATGGTCACTCCGGCGACCATCCGCCTGCGCGGGGCTGGGCCGCTGGAGAGGGCCCTGGCGGCGATCGGCCGGAGGGCGAACTCGCTGAGCAGATAGGCGTTCGCGCAAACGACGAGCCCGCCGAGGCCGACGGTGAAGCCGACCTTGAACACCGCGTCGGGAAGTTCGAAGGCGTAGATCGTGGTGAACAGGATCGTGCCGCCGAACCAGAGGGCGGCCTGCAGCCGGAACAGACGGATCGGCACACGCAGCGTCGCCCTGCGTTCCCGTTCGGTAGGCAGCCTGCCCTCCAGCACCCACCGCAGCGTGCGCAGGGCCCTTCTGGTTCCCCAGACGACGCCGATCACCAGCGCGAACACGATGTAGGCAGGCAGCGCGACGAAGTGGACCAGCGTGAGGTCCCCGACGAAGACGCTGGGGCCCGGAAGCACGATCGTCACCAGCGTCACGACGGCGACGATGCCGACCAGGTTGGCGATCACCAGTGACGCGGTGAGCAGCAACTGCACCCGCAGGCGCAGCACGGAGTCCCGCTGGTGCACCGACCCCAGCAGCCAGGACCCGAGCGGGCTCACGCTCATGCTTCCGGTGCCACCCCGCTCACGCCGGCACCGCCCAGGGGAGTTCCCCAATGTGGCTTTCGGGAACTTCAACGTCCCCAATGCCACATTGGGGAACCTCAACGTCCCCAATGCCACATTGGGGAACTTCTACCGGCGCCGTGCTCACTCCAGCACCACCAGCAGGTCTCCACCCTCGACCTGCTGGACGGAGTTGATGGCCAGGCGGGAGACCTTGCCGGCCTCGGACGCGGTGATCGCGGCCTCCATCTTCATCGCCTCGATGGTCGCGACCGTCGCGCCTGCCTCGACCTCGTCGCCCTCCCCGACCGAAAGGGTGACCACTCCGGCGAACGGCGCGGCGATCTGCTTGGGATCGGACTTGTCCGCCTTCTCCGCCGCCGGCAGGTCGGCGGCCACCGAGGTGTCACGGATCTGGATCGGCCGCATCTGACCGTTCAGCGTCGCCATCACCGTGCGGATACCCCGCTCGTCGGCCTCACCGATCGCCTCGAGCTCGATCAGCAGCCGTACGCCCTGCTCGAGGTCGACGGCATGCTCCTCACCGGGGCGCAGCCCGTAGAAGAAGTCCTTGCTCGGCAGCACGCTGGTGTCGCCGTACGCGGCCCGATGCGTTTCGAAGTCCTTGGTGGGGCCAGGGAACAACAGGCGGTTCAGCGTTGCCCTCCGGTCCGACGCCAGGCTCTTGTTGTCCTCTTCGGACAGCTCGACCACCGGCTTGGGTTCGGCACGGCCCTCCAGAGCCTTGGTCCGGAACGGCTCCGGCCAGCCACCGGGTGGGTCGCCGAGCTCGCCACGCAGGAAGCCGATCACCGAGTCCGGGATGTCGTACTTGTTCGGCTCCGCCTCGAACTCCTCGGGCGAGACACCCGCACCGACGAGATGCAGGGCGAGGTCCCCGACCACTTTGGACGACGGCGTGACCTTGACCAGGTGTCCGAGGATCCGGTCGGCCGCCGCATACATCGCCTCGATGTCGGTGAACCGGTCACCGAGGCCGAGTGCGATGGCCTGGGTGCGGAGGTTGGACAGCTGACCGCCGGGGATCTCGTGGTGGTAGACGCGGCCGGTCGGCGACGCCAGTCCCGCTTCGAACGGCGCGTAGATCTTGCGCACGATCTCCCAGTAGGGCTCGAGATCGCCGATTGCCTGCAGGTCCAGGCCGGTGGGCCGGTCGGAGTGATCGGTCGCGGCAACGATCGCCGAAAGGGATGGCTGCGAGGTGGTTCCCGCCATCGAGGCCACGGCCCCGTCGACCGCGTCCGCGCCTGCCTGCACCGCGGCGAGGTAGGTGGCCAGCTGACCACCGGCAGTGTCGTGAGTGTGGATATGCACCGGGAGGTCGAACTCCTTGCGCAGCGCGGAGACCAGCCGTGCCGCCGCGGGTGCGCGCAGCAACCCCGCCATATCCTTCACCGCGAGCACGTGCGCTCCGGCGTCGACGATCTGTTCGGCGAGGCGCAGGTAGTAGTCCAGTGTGTACAGCTTCTCGCCGGGATCGGAGAGGTCCGAGGTGTAGCAGAGCGCCACCTCGGCCACTGCCGACCCGGTCTCCCGCACGGCCTCGATCGCGGGCCGCATCTGGGAGACGTCGTTGAGCGCGTCGAAAATGCGGAAGATATCGATTCCCGTCGCGGTCGCCTCCTCGACGAAGGCGTTCGTCACCTCCGTGGGATACGGCGTGTAGCCGACCGTGTTCCGGCCACGCAACAGCATCTGCAGACAGATGTTGGGCACGGCCTTGCGCAGTGCGGCCAGCCGCTCCCACGGATCCTCCGCGAGGAAGCGCAGCGCCACGTCGTAGGTCGCGCCGCCCCAGCACTCGAGGGAGAGCAGTTGCGGCACGGTGTGGGCCACCACAGGCGCGACCGCGAGCAGGTCCTTGGTGCGGACCCGGGTGGCCAGCAGGGACTGGTGCGCGTCACGGAAGGTGGTGTCGGTGACCCCGATCGTCGGGGATTCACGCAGCCAGCGGGCGAACCCCTCGGGGCCCAGTTCGAGCAGCCGCTGCCGGGAGCCGGCAGGGGGTTCCTGATCCGCGATCTCCGGCAGCTTCTCCGCCGGGTTGATCAGCCGGGGCCGTTCGCCGTTCGGCTTGTTCACCGTCACGTCGGCGAGGTAGGTCAGCAGCCGCGTGCCGCGGTCGGCGGAGTGCCGCGCGGTCAGCAGGTGCGGGCGCTGCTCGATGAACGACGTGGTGACCCGGCCCTGCTGGAAGTCCGGATCGTCCAGCACCGCCTGCAGGAACGGGATGTTCGTCGCCACACCGCGGATGCGGAACTCGGCGAGGGCTCGGCGGGCCCGCCCGACCGCGGTCTTCAGGTCCCGGCCGCGGCAGCTGAGCTTGACCAGCATGGAGTCGAAGTGCGCGCTGATCTCGGTGCCGGCGAAGGCGGTACCGCCGTCGAGGCGGATACCCGAGCCGCCGGGTGAGCGGTACGCGCTGATCATCCCGGTGTCCGGCCGGAAGCCGTTGGCGGGATCCTCGGTGGTGATCCGGCACTGCAGAGCCGCGCCGCGCAGATAGATCCGGTCCTGGGAGAGACCGAGGTCCGCGAGTGTCTCGCCCGCGGCGATCCGCATCTGCGACTGCACCAGGTCCACGTCGGTGACCTCCTCGGTCACGGTGTGCTCGACCTGGATGCGGGGGTTCATCTCGATGAAGACGTGGTTGCCCTCGGGGTCGAGCAGGAATTCGACCGTGCCCGCGTTGCGGTAGCCGATCTGCTCGGCAAAGGCGACCGCGTCGGAGCAGATCCGGTCCCGGAGTTCGGGATCGAGGTTCGGGGCAGGTGCGAGCTCGATGACCTTCTGGTGCCTGCGCTGCACAGAGCAGTCCCGCTCGTACAGGTGGATGACGTTGCCCTCGCCGTCGGCGAGGATCTGCACCTCGATATGCCGCGGATCCACCACGGCCTTCTCCAGGAACACCGTCGGGTCACCGAACGCGGACTCGGCCTCACGCGCGGCGGCCTCGATGGACTCGCGCAGCACCTTCGGCTCGCTGACCCGGCGCATGCCCCGCCCGCCACCACCGGCGACCGCCTTCACGAACAGCGGGTAGCCCAGCTCCTCCGCGTCCGCCATCAGCTGGTCGATGTCCGAGGACGGCTGCGAGGACCCGAGTACGGGCACACCCGCGGCGCGCGCCGCGGCCACCGCCCTGGCCTTGTTGCCGGTCAGCTCGAGGATCTCCGCGCTGGGCCCGACGAATGTGATTCCTGCCTCTTGGCAAGCGCGAGCGAGGTCGGGGTTCTCCGAGAGGAACCCGTAACCCGGGTAGACGGCGTCGGCACCGGCCTTGCGGGCCGCTTCGACGATCTCCTCGACAGACAGATAGGCACGGACCGGGTGTCCTTCTTCCCCGATCTCGTAGGCCTCGTCGGCCTTCAGCCGGTGCAGCGAGTTGCGGTCCTCGTGCGGGAACACGGCGACGGTGCCTGCGCCGAGTTCGTAGCCTGCACGGAACGCACGGATGGCGATCTCACCACGGTTGGCGACGAGTACCTTGCGGAACATGCCGGTCCTTCCCTTGTACGGATCGGTAGATGGCGCACGTTACCGTCTGACTCCCGGTGGGCGGGAGTTCCGTACCAAGTGATGGACATCATTGCGGTGTGTCCTACGGCTGCACACTCCCGGTGAACAGCAGGCGGTTGGCCGTTCCGTCCGGCACATCCGTGAGCGCATCCTCCGTCGCCGCGGCCACGATCGCCGCGCTGACCTCGGCAGGTGTGGCGTCCGGATGCTGCGCCCGGTAGAGCGCCGCCGCGCCCGCGACATGCGCCGCAGCCGTCGAGGTACCCGACTGCACGGAGACGGCGCCGCCGGTGCTCGGCGCGGGAATCTCCGCACCAGGGGCGAAGAGGTCCACCGCGGAGCCGGAGTTCGACCGCGCGATCGCGGCGTCGTCACGGTCGGCCGCCGCGACGGTCAACGCCTCGGCCACCCTGCCCGGCGAGAATTCGGCTGCCGACGCTCCGGAGCTACCCGCGGGCACCGCGACCGGCATCACTGTGGCGAGTTCGCGGACGGCCTCGTCGAGCGCCTCCTCCGGCGGACCACCGATACCGAACACCGCGACGGCCGGCTGGGTGGCGTTCACCGTGACCCACTCGATTCCGGCCAGGATGTCCAGGAGATTCCCGGCACCGTTGTCGTCGAGCACCCGGACCGGCATGATCCGCACGTCCTTGGCGATACCGTGCCGCTCGGCGCCGATCACTCCTGCCAGGTGGGTGCCGTGCCCGTTGCCGTCGGTAGCGTGATTGTCGTCGTCGACGAAGTCCTTGCCAGGCCACACCCGCCCGTCGAACTCCGGATTGGTGCCGTCGACACCGGTGTCGATGACGTAGACGGTCACCTCGCCCGCTCTCGCCGGGTAGCGGTACAGCTGGTCGAGACCTTCACGCTGATCGATCCGATCCAGGCCCCAGCTCGGCGGATCCGCCTGCTCCCCCGGCTCCGTCACCGGGGGTTCGACGGGCACCGCTGCCGCCGATGGCACCACCAGCCCCGTCCCCGACGTCACAAGAACAACCGCCGTCGTCGCGAGCACGGCCCGTGCGCCTCGAAGTCCCATGCGAAGGGCTTACCCGCTGTGGGCTGGCCCGGCAACGCGAGCGTTCCCCCGATCGGGGCCTGCGACATCGAGCAATGTGGCGGGCTGCCCCCAAAATAAAGCCAAAATCTTTCCGGCGTTGATTGTCTCCAGTATCCGGTTGTACGATCAACGCATTCAGCCGAAATTGATTCGGCAGATTCTTCGTCGTCTCGCGTACGAAACGAGAAAAACATGTCCGAGATCGAGCGTTCGAGGCGTGCGTTTTTCGCCTCGGCCGGAAAGACACTGACCGCGGCAACCGCACTGTCCCTGCTTCCGGCAACTGCTTTCGCGGCGGCCCCGGCCGGCCGCACGGCAGGAGTCGACGCCGCGACCGGCGAGCCGCTCGACGCCGGAATCGACTGCGACCGGGAGCGCCAGCTATGACGACCGTCGTGACCAGGGCACAGTGGGGAGCGCGCGCGCCGCGCAACGTGTCGAACAACATCACTCCCGCAAACGGCGGTGTGGCGATCCATCATGTCGGCACCGGCTCGGTCGCCAGGCCCGACCATTCGCAATGCGCGGCACAGGTGCGCGGCATCCAGAATTTTCACATGGACGAAAAGACCTGGTCCGATATCGCGTACACCTACCTGGTCTGCGCGCACGATCACATTTTCGTCGGCCGGGGAAAGAATGTGCGAACGGCCGCGAACGGATCGAGTTCCGGAAATCAGAACTGGTACGCGGTATGTGGCCTGGTGGGCGACGGGGACGCGATCGGCGAAAAACTGGTCGACGCCTACAAGTCAGCCATCGTCGACCTGCGTACCTCCGGCGGCGCAGGACGAGGAGTCACCGGCCACCGGGATCACGTCGCGACGACCTGTCCCGGCGAGAAGCTGTACGAGATGGTCACCGAAGGGACGCTGACCCCCGGCCCCGGCGTCGCGCCGCCGTGGCCGGGGATCTACCTGAGCTATCCGCCGATCATGCGCGGCAGCAGCGTCACGACGTGGCAGAAACAGATGCGAGTACGCGGCTGGTCCATCACCGCCGACGGAGCGTACGGCCCCGCTTCGAAATCCGCGTGTACCTCGTTCCAGCGCGACAACGGCCTCACCGCCGACGGCATCGTCGGACCGGCCACCTGGGACGCCACCTGGGCCTGACGGCGGCGAGCCAGCACGCTGTCAGGTCTTCTCCAGGTACTCGGCGCGGTCGGCGTCCACGACGTCGGCCACCAGGTGCGCGAGGCCGAGGTGCTCACCCAGCGCCGGGTCCTCTGCGACGATCCGCTGGGCGCACTCCCGCGCCTCGGCGATCACGTCCTCGTCGCGCAGCAGCGACAGCTGCTTAAGCCCCGACCGCTTCCCGGACTGTGCCGCGCCGAGGATGTCGCCCTCCCTGCGCAGTTCGAGGTCCAGTCTGGACAGCTCGAAGCCGTCCAGTGTGGATTCCACCGCCGCGAGCCGTTCCCGGGTCGCGGTACCGTCCAGTGCTTCGGTGACCAGCAGACACAGTCCGGGAACCGAACCGCGGCCGACCCGCCCACGCAGCTGGTGCAGCTGGCTTACCCCGAAGCGATCCGCGTCCATGATCACCATCACGGTCGCGTTGGGCACGTTCACGCCGACCTCGATGACCGTCGTGGCGACCAGCACGTCCACCTCGCCCGCGGCGAACGCCCGCATCACCGCGTCCTTCTCGTCACTGGGCAGCCTGCCGTGCAGCACCCCGACGCGCAGCCCCTTCAGCGGGCCCTCGGCCAGTTCCGGCGCGATGTCCAGCACGGCCAGCGCCGGACGTTTCTCGGACTTGTCCGAGGCCGGTTCGTCGCCGATCCTGGGACAGACCACATAGGCCTGATGTCCCTTGCGGACCTCCTCGGCCACCCGCTGCCACGCCCGGTCCAGCCAGGTCGGCTTCTCGGCGGTCGGAACAACCGTGGTGGAGATCGGCGAACGGCCGGCGGGTAGCTCGCGCAGGGCGGAGATCTCCAGATCCCCGTAAACGGTCATGGCGACCGTGCGCGGGATCGGCGTCGCGGTCATCACCAGCACGTGCGGGCTGGTGAAGTCCGCTCCCCTCGAGCGCAACGCGTCCCGCTGCTCGACGCCGAACCGATGCTGCTCGTCCACCACGACGAAGCCGAGATCGGCGAAGGAAACGGTTTCCTGGATCAGTGCGTGCGTTCCGACGACGATGCCAGCCGCCCCACCTGCGATGTCCAGCAGCGCCTGCTTGCGTTCTTTCGCCGACATCGAGCCCGTGAGCAGGGTGATCCTCGTGGCGATATCAGCACCACCGAGTTCGCCCGCCATGGCGAGGTCGCCGAGTAGTTCGCGCAGGGAACGCGCGTGCTGCGCGGCCAGTACCTCGGTCGGCGCCAGCATCGCGGCCTGCCTGCCCGCGTCGACCGCCTGCAGCATCGCCCGCAGCGCGACGATGGTCTTACCGCTACCCACCTCGCCCTGCAGGAGCCGATTCATCGGATGCTCGCCCGTGAGGTCGGTGGCGATCTTCGCGCCGACCTCGCGCTGGCCCTCGGTGAGTTCGAACGGCAGGCGCTTGTCGAAGGTGTCGGCGAGTCCGCCCGGCTTGGGCGGGCACGCCGGCGCGGGCCGGGACACGGCCGAGTACCTGCGCTGGGCGAAGATCAGCTGGACGGCCATCGCCTCGTCCCACTTCAGCCTCGTGCGCGCCGACTCGAGTGCCGCCCAGTTCTCCGGCCGGTGGATATTACGCAGCGCCGGGTGCAGGTGGTCGAGGTCGTACCGCATACGCAGCCAGTCCGGTAGCGGGTCCTCCTCGGGTTCGAACGTTCCGAGTACCTGCTGCACAGCCCTGCCGATCGACCACGACGGCATTCCCTGCGCCGCCGGATACACCGGGATGATCTCGGCGAGAAAGCTGTCCACCGAGGACATGTCGTCGTCGTCGATGAGCTCGTACTCGGGATTGGCCAGCTGCAGGGTGTTGCGGAAGGCGGTGACCTTTCCGGCGAACAACCCGGTGCGGCCGGGCCGCAGCTCCCGTTCCCGCCACGCCTGGTTGAAGAACGCGCAGGACAGCCTGCGGTGGCCGTCGGTGATGGTCATCTCCAGGATCGAGCCGGGACGCGCGCGCATCCTGCGCTTGCTCACGTGCTCGATCCTGGCCATCACCGTCGCGTGCTCACCGATCTCGAGACCCGCGATATCGGTGAGTTCCCCACGTGCGGCGTAGCGCCTCGGGTAGTGCCGCAGCAGGTCACCCACGGTGTGAATGTCCAGTGCGGACGCCAGCGCCTTCGCGGTCTTGTCGCCGACCAGTGAGGTCAACTTGTCGCGCAGCCCGCTCATTGTCCGATCTGCCTCGCTCGTCGCTCCAGGATGTGCACAGTGTCATATTCAGCTGAGGGTGTTCCACACGACGCACGTCACCGCCGCACGCAGCTCACCTGGGCCACCCCCGTCCGGCCGATCGTGAACAACCCTCACGGCCCCGATCACTCCACGCCGATCAGCAACACCGCATCGGTCGCACCACTGGAATAGCACACCAGTTCGACTTCCGGTCGTTCGGCACGCAGGCGAAGACCGAGGACGGCGCCGATGTCCGGCGGTGCCGCCGTCCCGGTGAGGACGGTGACGAGTTCGCCACCGAGGTCCAGCATCCGGCCCAGCACGTCCATCGCGGCGGCGAGGACGTTGTCCGCCGTGGCGGGGCCCGGCCCGATCAGCTGGACCTCCCCGTCGACCAGGCCCAGCACATCGCCGGTGTGTGCCCGTCCCACCCAGGTGATCGCCTCGGAGTCAGCCACCCGCAGCTCACCGCGCCGGGTCGCCGCTGCCGCCTCGGCCATGGCGACGACATCATCGTTGGTCCGCCTGGCGATGTCATGCACGGCCAGCGCGGCCAGCACCTGCACGGGCGAGGCACACGGGACCACGACGATGTCGCGTTCCTCCAGCATCGCGTGCCCGGCGATCCGGTCGGCTGCCGCGGTGAGTTCCATCCCGCCAGGCAGCACGGTGACGTGCGCCGCGCCCGTACCGGTGATCAGGCCGAGCAACTCCTCCGCATTCGGCACCTCCCCGGTACCCACGGCGAGTACCCGCACGCCCTCGGCATGGATCAGCGCGGCGAGCTCGTCCCCGTGCACGACGGCCACCACCGCCCGGTCCCTGCCGGGCTCGGCGGGTTCGGGCGGCGGATGTGCGAGCAGTGGCTCGACGCGGATCCGGTGTGGCCTTCCCGCGGAAAGACCCGCCTCGATCGCGGCCCCGATATCCCCGCAGTGCACGTGGACGGCGTAACTGCCCGCGCCGTCCCCCGCCACGGTGACGCTGTCCCCCAGTTCGCTCAGCGCCGCCCGCAACCTCGCCAGGGGGTCAGGTGCGGTGCCGCCGGTGCCGTTGACGTCGTCGAGGCTGTTGACGCCGTCGAGCAGGTACATGACCTCCCACGCTTGCACGGTCATCAATTCCAGCGGGGCAGCGGGGACGTTCGCCATGCCCCTTGGCGCGGTCAGTGTGTGCTGCGGCTCGGTGGTCCGCCCGGTGAGGACGCACACCAGCGCGTCCAGCACGGCGAGCAGCCCTCGGCCACCGGCGTCGACCACACCCGCCGACGCGAGCACCGGCAGCTGCGCCGGGGTGCGTTCGAGGGCCGTCGCCGCGGCGGCCGCGGCCGTTGCCGCGACCTCGGCGGCCGTAGCGGCCGCAGCGGAGGGCTCGGACACCGTCACCGACACCGCATGCAGCACGGTGAGCATGGTGCCCTCGACCGGCCTGGCGACCGCCGCCGTCGCCACGCTGTCGGCCCTCGTCAGGGCATCGGCCAGTGCGGGACCATCAAGGCTTTCCCGGCCGGGACCTGCCGACTCCGCGAGCCCGCGCAGCACCTGCGACAGGATCACGCCGGAGTTTCCCCTCGCGGCACGAACCGCTCCACGCGCCAGCACGCCCAGGGCCGCGCCCACATCGGCCGACACGGTTTCCGCGCGAAGCGCGTCCCTGGCCCCGGTGACGGTGTACAGCAGATTCGAGCCGGTGTCGGAATCGGCGACGGGATAGACATTGATGCCGTTGATGTCCGCACACAGCACATCGAGGCTGCGCACGCACGCGTCGGCCCATTTCGCCACCGCCGCCGCGTCCACCCTCGCCACCGCCTGTCATCATTGCCGGGCAGCACCCGGTTCGTTTGAAGTCTTCGAGGTCCACGGCGAGGGTATCGACCCCGTTTCGACCTCTGAGAGCGCACCGGCTACGCTGTTCGAGTTGCCCGGCGCCGCCGGGTCAGCGCTAGTAAGAGCTCAGCGTTTCCCCAGATTTCGAGGAGTGTTCGACGTGGCTGCCGTGTGCGACGTCTGTGGCAAGGGGCCCGGCTTCGGCAAGTCGGTCTCACACTCCCACCGGCGTACCAACCGTCGGTGGAACCCGAACATCCAGACCGTGCACGCCAAGATTGGCATCTCGCAGCGCAAGCGGATGAACGTGTGCACATCCTGCCTCAAGGCAGGTAAGGTCGTTCGCGGCTGAACCCCAGACTCTCCAATGGCCCGGTGGATCTCGATCCGCCGGGCCATTGTTGTATCTCGGCGTGGTTGTGTCCCGGAGTGGTTGCGTCCAGGCGTGGTCGTGCCGGAGTCAGGGCAGCTTCCAGTCCAGCGGCTGCGCGCCCTGTTCGGTGAGCAGGGCGTTCGCCCGGCTGAACGGCTTCGACCCGAAGAAACCGTTGTACGCCGACAGCGGGCTCGGATGCACCGACTCGATGCAGGGCACCGGCGCCAGCAGCGGCTTGAGTTTGCGCGCGTTGCTGCCCCACAGGATCGCGACGAGCGGGCCACCGCGCGCCGCGAGGGCCTTGATGGCCTGTTCGGTGACCTCCTCCCAGCCCTTGCCCTGATGTGAGTTCGGCGTTCCGGGGCGAACGGTGAGGGCGCGGTTGAGCAGCAGCGCCCCCTGCTCGGTCCACGGGGTGAGGTCACCGTTGGACGGCAGTGGGTGGCCGAGGTCGTCGGCGTACTCCTTGTAGATGTTGACCAGGCTCTTCGGCAGCGGCCGGACGTCCGGCGCGACCGCGAAACACAGGCCGATGGGGTGTCCGGGCGTCGGATAGGGGTCCTGGCCGACGATCAGCACCCGGACATCGGCGAACGGCTGCTGGAACGCACGCAGCACGTGCTCGCCCGCCGGTAGATAGCGGCGTCCCGCCGCGATCTCGGCGCGGAGGAAATCCCCCATCGCGGAGATCCGGTCCGCCACCGGTTCGAGGGCCTGCGCCCAGCCTGCTTCGACGATCTCGTGCAGCGGTCGTGCGGTCACGGGCAGCGACTCTAGCGCACCGGCGACGGGAGTCAGTCCAGGCGCCGGAGTTCGGTTCGGAACCACTCGCCGCGCTTGACGTAGCTCTCCACCACCGCCTGGATCTTGTCCGGCCCGAACGAGGTGTTCGGCCGGTTCTTCGCTGGCACGCCGAGTGCCACCTCGCCAGGCCCGACCCTGCCGCCGTAGGACAGCACCGCGCCCGCACCGACCATGCCGCCATCGGCGACGACGCTGCCGTTCAGCACGACCGCCCCGGAGGCGATCAGGCAGCCGCTACCGATACGAGCGCCCTCGACGTGCACCGCGTGGCCGATCGCCGAGTTCGGCCCCAGCACCAGCGGGTCCCGCTCGGTGCAGTGCAGCACGCTGCCGTCCTGCACGTTGGACCGCTCACCGATCTCGATGTACCCGTGATCTCCACGCAGCACCGCCTGCGGCCACACCGAAGCGCCGGGCCCGATCCGCACGTCGCCGATCACGGTCGCGTCGGGATGCACATAGGACTCGGGGTGGATACTCGGTCGCAGCTCACCCAGTGCGTAGATCGGCATCGTCTCTCCTCATATCGATCCGGCCACGCCTCAGTCCACCAAGGACTTCGCGAGACAGAGACTGCGTTCGTCGTTCTTGTACAGCCCGAACTTCTGCATGTCCCGGTAGCCGCAGGAACGGTAGAGCGCGATGGCCTCGGGCTGTTCGGTCCCGGTCTCCAGCACGGCTCGCGACCGGCCGGCCCGCACCGCCGTCCGCTCGAGTTCCGCCAGCACCGCACGGGCGTAACCGCGGCCCCGCGCGGCAAGCGCGACGTACATCCGCTTCAGTTCGGCGTCACCCGGCTGAAGCGCGGGTGGCGGGCCGTCGTGGGCTCGCCACGCCCCCGTAGCGACCGGAGTGCCGTCCTCGTACCCGACGAGGAACAGCCCTCGGGGCGGGGCGAATTCGGCTGGGTCCATCGGACTGATGTCGGGTTCGCCGTAGCGGCGGACGTACTCCTGCTGGACCTCGTCCATCAGCTTCCGGGCATCCGGATCGTCGTAGGGCACCACGCGAATCTCCACCCGGTCACGATAACCGGCAGGATCAGCGCCAGTGCTCCCAGCCGGAGACGCCCTCGTAGGGTTGCCCGTCGACGGTCACGCCGGTGTCCGGCAGCAGCACCGTGCCGATCTGCACCCATCCTTCCGGTAAGTCCGTGTACGAAGGGAACGTCGCCGCCAGCGCGTGATCCTCGCCACCGGTGAGCACCCAGCGCAGCGGATCGGCGCCAAGGGCCGTCCCGACGTCGACAAGCCGCTGGTCGACGGTCAGCCGCGCGGTCTGCACGTCGAGGCCCACCTCGGAGGCCGACGCGAGATGGCCGAGATCGGCCAGCAGCCCGTCGGACACGTCGATCATCGACGTCGCGCCCGCGACCGCCGCCGCCGGACCTGCCTGGTACGCCGGTTGCGGGTATCGCTGTGCGTTGACGACCCCCACTGGCGAACGGAATCCACGCCCGAGCACCGCGAGCCCGGCGGCCGCCCAGCCCAGCCTGCCGCAGACGGCGAGGATGTCGCCCGGCCGCGCGCCGGACCGGGTCACCGGTGGTCTTCCGCCGAGGTCGCCGAGCGCCGTAACGCTCAGTACGAGCTGATCCGCTCGGACGACGTCGCCGCCGATGATGCCCGCGCGGGCCCGTTCGGCCTCGGCCCACATGCCGTCGGTCAGCGCCGCGAGCATCCTCGTCTCGGTGTCCGGCGGGCAGGCGATTCCGACCAACACGGAGGTTGGCACGGCACCCATCGCGGCGAGGTCGGCGAGGTTCACCGCGACGGCCTTGCGGCCGATGTGCTCCGGATCGGACCAGTCCAGGCGAAAATGCACCCCCTGCACAAGGACATCGGTGGTCGCCACGACCCGCCCGTCGGGCGCCGCCACCACGGCCGCGTCGTCGCCGGGGCCGAGCAACGTGGTCGAGGGCTGTGTCCTGCCCGTGGTCAACGTGCGGATGAGACCGAACTCACCTGCCGCGGCCACTGTGCCAGGGCGAGGCGAGCCCGGCTGGGCCTCCTCCTGCTGGGGTCTACCGTGCGTCGACACCACACCACCTTCGAATCACCGATAGTCGGATGCCCGATGTTTGCCCGACTGGGGTACGTTGCTGCTGGTTACCGTCCAATGAAACACCGAGCCGATCGATCCAGACGAAGGGGCGCGCCGTGGTCCACGCATACATCCTGATCCAGACCGAGGTCGGCAAGGCGGCTTCGGTCGCTGCCGAGATCGCCGGCATTTCGGGTGTCACCAGCTCCGAGGACGTGACCGGCCCCTACGACGTCATCGTGCGCGCTGCCGCGGACAACGTCGACCAGCTGGGCCAGCTCGTGGTGGCGAAGGTGCAGAACGTCGAGGGGATCACACGGACGCTGACCTGCCCGGTCGTGCACCTGTAGGACGTGCTTCAGTGAAGCCGTGGCTGACACCGAGAGCGGGGCGCCGCCCCGGATACTGATCGTCGTCGCCGCGGTGATCGCGGTGGCACTGGCCGTCGCCGTCGCGATCGCGGGCCTGACAGCGGGTTCCGTCGAAGATTCATCGGCGAATGAGACCGGGCCGTTGCCGCTGGTTCCCGTACCCGCCCCACAGGCGGGCCGACCGGCGTGCGGGACTCTTGTCGACGCATTGCCCGGCGAGCTGATCTCGGCCGGCGAGACGTTGGCGCGGCGCGAGCTGGCGAAACCCGCTCCGGAGGCCACGGCGGCCTGGGGTGGCGCTGAGCCCGTGGTGCTGCGCTGCGGGCTGAACCAGCCGCCAGAGCTGACCGAGACGTCGCAGTTGCGGGTGATCAACGGCGTGCAGTGGCTCCAGGTTCCGGGGGAAGGCAGCGCCACTTGGTTCGTCGTGGACCGGCCGGTGATCGTCGCCCTGACCGTGCCGGACAGCGCGGGCACCGGCCCGCTGCAGCAGATCTCGGACGTGGTTTCCGCGAACCTCGAGCCGGCTCCCCCACGCACCTGACCCCCACCTCCTCGCACTTTCCCGGGAAAGTGCGAGGTTCGGGCGCTGAGGCCGGTTACCTGAGGCCGGTGCCGCGAGCCAGCGCCGTGTCCACGAGGGTGGCGAGCAGGGTCGGGTAGTCGACGCCGGTCACCTCCCACATCTTCGGATAGGCCGAAGTGGTGGTGAAGCCCGGCATCGTGTTCACCTCGTTGATGGTCGGGCGACCGTCGGCGCCGATGAAGAAGTCCACCCTGGCCAGCCCCTGGCAGTCCAGCGCGACGAACGCCCGGACGGCCATCTCTCGCAGCCGCTCGACGGTGACATCGTCCAGCTTGGCCGGAATGTCCAGCTCGGCGGCGTCACCGAGATACTTGGTCTCGAAGTCGTACCAGGCCGACTCGTCGTCAGCCAGCACCCGGATCTCCGCCGGGAGCGAGGCTTCCACCCTGGCGTCCGGGAATTCCAGGACACCGCACTCGATCTCCCTGCCGACTACCGCGGCCTCGACGAGAACCTTCGGATCCGTCTCGCGCGCCAGCGCGATGGCGGCGTCGAGTTCGGCCCAGTCGGTGACCTTGCTGATGCCGATCGAGGAGCCCGCGCGGGCCGGCTTGACGAACACCGGCAGACCGAGGCGCTGCCGCTCCGTATCCGGCAGAGTGGACTGTCCACGACGGATCGTCGCGTACTCCCCGACCGGAAGTCCTTCTGCGGCAAGGAGCTTCTTCGCGTACTCCTTGTCCATAGCGGCCGCACTCGCCAGCACGCCCGCGCCGACGTAGGGCAGCCCTGCCATCTCGAGCAGCCCCTGAACAGTGCCGTCCTCCCCGAAGGCACCGTGCAGCACGGGAAAGACGACGTCGACGCCGGTGAGGGTTTCCAGGTTCGCGCCCGGCTCCAGACTGACCAGCTCGCGTTGCGTGGGATCGCCTGCGAGGACAAGGGACTTGCCGTCCTCAACGGAGGGCAATGCCGTTCCGCGGATCTCCAGCGCCTTCGGATCACTCGTGCCGAGGACCCAGCCGCCCTCCCTGGTGATGCCGATCGGGAGGATCTCGAACCGCTCGGGGTCGAGGTTGGCCAGTACGCTTCCCGCGGATACACACGAGATTGTGTGCTCGGTGCTACGGCCACCGAACACGACGGCGACTCGTGTCTTCCGTTCACTCATGGGCCGTCACCCTACCGGGCGCTTGCGGCCGCGGGGTCAGCGCAGTATCTCGACCAGATCCCCGAGCGCGTCGCGCAACGCGTCCTGGGAACACCCCGCATAAGCGATGGCGATCCCGTGTGCGGAGGGGACTCCCGCGAAGTGCCTGCCGAGGCCGTCGAGCTGAATACCTCTCGCCCTGCCCTCCGCCAGGCGAGCGTGCTCGTCCTCAGGGGACGAGCAGGGCACCACCAGATGTGCCCCCGCGTCGTCCCCGAGTACCGGCACACCTGCCGCTCGCAGCGCGTCGACGAGCAGGGTGCGCCGCTCGGAGAGCTCCCTGCGCAGCCTGCGCAGGTGCCGCCCGAGGTCACCGTTGCGCGCGAGTTCGACCAGCACTCGCTGTCCCGCGGGCGACGGCCGTGTTCCTGTGCGCTCCCGGAACTCCAGCACCGCCGAGGTGACCGGCTGTGGTGCGACCATCCAACCCGCGCCCAGTGTCGGAGTGAGGATCTTGCTGGTGGTCCCGAGATGGGCGACGACATCCGGAGCCAGCGCGGCGAGCAGCGGCAACGGCGCGACGTCGAACCGCAGCTCACCGTCGTAGTCGTCCTCGATGAGCAGGAAGTCCTCAGCGCGTGCCCGCTCCACCAGCTCAACCCGTCGCGAAGCACTCATCCGGCTGCCCATCGGATACTGGTGCGCGGGCGAGCAGTAAACGGCGCGGACACCGGTGGGCACGGAGTCCGGAACTAGTCCCTCTCCGTCGACCGGCAACGGGATAACCTCGATACCCGCCGCTCGGAACGCCTGCACGGCCCGCTGGTATCCGGGCTCCTCGACGGCGACCCGGTCACCCGGCTCCAGGACCGCGCCGGCGAGTTCGACCACCGCTGCCGTCGTACCCCCGGTGGCGAGCACGGACTCCGTGCCGACCGCCAGTCCGCGGTGGCGCAGCAGGTGCTCGGCGATCGCGGCGCGATACTCGGGCAGGCCCGCCCGGTGCGCGGCGGACAACGGCGGTGCGTCCGCCGCCGCTCGCCAGGCCCGCCGCCACGCCGCCCTGTCGAGACCTTCCGCCCAGGGCACACCCGGGGTCAGGTCGAGCAGGCCCGGTGGCGGTCCCTCGCGGCCGACCACCGCCCTTCCCCGCGGGCGCTCCGCGGGCGGTGAGGTGGTGACGTAGGTCCCGGAACCGTGCTTGCCCGCGATCCAGCCCTCGGCGTGCAGCTGTTCGTAGGCGGCCGAGGTGACCGTGCGACTCACCCCGAGCCTGGTGGCCAGCGCGCGGGTGGAGGGCAACCGGTCCCCGCCGCGCAGGTGGCCGGTGGCGGCGGACTCGCGCAGTGCGTCGGCGAGCTGCACCGCCAGCGGTATCGCGGACTCCCGGTCGAGACTGACCGGAAGGGCGGTCGCGCTTCGCGTCGAACTCGGTTGCAGCACAGGCTTGCCCTCGCTTTGGCCATTCACGGCAGTGGCCTTCCAATTCTTTCGAGTAGTGGCCGTTCCATGATGCCACCTGGTCTCGGATGCTGCCTACATGACCGAGACAACCACCACCGGCCTCTCGTCCACCGCCCGCACGACACTGAACCGCAAGAAGGACAGGGCGGCCACCGACCGCGCGAACCTGTACGCGGTTCTCGACGAAGGACTGGTCTGCCACCTCGGCCTGGTGAACGCGGGAGGGGCCCCCATGGTGATCCCGACGGGGTACGGCCGCGATGGAGACACGCTCTACCTGCACGGGTCAACCGGGGCGACCACCATGCGGGCGGGTACGGAGGGGCCCGAGGTCTGCGTGACCGTCACCCTGCTCGACGCCATCATCTACGCCCGCTCGGTGAACAACCATTCGATGAACTACCGCAGTGCCGTCATCTACGGGCGGCTCCGGCAGCCGGTCGACCGCGCGGAGAAACTGCACGGGCTCCGGATGATCACCGACCATCTCGCGCCCGGCTCCTGGGAGCACGCACGTGATGTCAACGAGAAGGAGCTGGCGGCGGTGACGGTGCTGGCACTCGACCTCACCGAAGCCTCGGTGAAGATGCGTTCGGCCGGTGTCATCGACGATCCGGACGATGTGGCTGCCGGGAACGCCTGGGCCGGGGTGCTGCCGGTCCACACCGGATTCGGCGAGCCGCGGCCTGATCCGCAGCTTCCCGAGGGCATCGCCCTGCCGGAGCACGTCAGCCAGCGGCGTCAGGTTCGCCGACCCGACCCGGCCTGAATCCGGCCCACAACAGGCTGTTCAGCCCATTTCCGGCCTCACACGCCGGCCAGGGTCGCCGGGCTCAAAGCCGCGCCCCGGTGGTTCATTGTCCGGGTCGCGCGGTCCTCTGGCCTCACACGCCGGCCGGGCTCCACCGCGCTCAGTGCCGTACCCACATTGTTCACGGTGCGGGTCGCGCGATCCTCTGGCCTCACACGCCGGCCGGGCTCCACCGCGCTCAGTGCCGTACCCACATTGTTCACGGTGCGGGTCGCGCGATACACGTGCACGCTCACTACCGGATCGGTCCCCCGGTTGCTGACCTCATGGACGTAACCGGGACCGAAGACCCGCGACTGGCCAACCGAGACCGTATGCGGTTCCCGCAGGGCCGCGCCATCGGCGGTCCGGCGGGCGACCGACTCCGACAGTTCGCCGGTGACCACGGTGAACGCGCCGGTCGACGGCCCGTGGTCATGCAGGTCGGTGCCCTGACCGGGAAGCCAGCTCATCAACCAGACCTCCTCGTCGGCGGAGCGGGCGATCAGGGCGGCGAATCGGCGATCGGGGTCGTAGCGCAGCAGGTGGCGCCATTGGTCGCGATCCGCGGCGAACTGGAGTGCGACGCGCACCGGATGGCGCAGGATGGGGTTCTCGGCGATGGCGACAGTGTTGTCCGGAACGGCGAACATGAAGGTGTCCTCGAGTTGCGATGACGGCAGGCGGGTGGGTTGGATCACCGGCAACAGCGACACCGCACGCCAGCGGCCCGGCGCAGGTCGAGGCGACCTCGCAGCACGGGGGCATCTGGCGTCAGCACAGGACAAGGAAACCAGCGGCCCTCGCCGCGGTCAATTCATCTCACAAGGTGGACGGCGCCGGTCGCCGTGGCCACGCTCAGGACCACTCGTGCTTGCGTTCCCGGCCGAGCAGTTCGGCACCCAGCGATCTGGGATCGCCGCCCTCATGACACACCCGGTACATCGCGTCCGTGATCGGCATGTCGACACCGAGGCCACCGGCCAGTTCGCGGATCGACGAACAGGACATCACGCCCTCCGCGACCTGGCCACCCGCCGCTGCCTGCGCCTGCTCCACCGTCTCGCCCCTGCCGAGCCGTTCGCCGAAAGTCCGATTTCGCGACAGCGGTGAGGAACAGGTCGCCACCAGGTCACCGACACCGGCCAGGCCGGCGAACGTGAGGGGGTCGGCGCCGATTCGGCTGCCGAGCCGCGCCATCTCGGCCAGACCGCGGGTGATCAGAGTCGCCACCGTGTTGGTGCCGAACCCCATGCCGACGGCCATCCCGCAGCTCAGGGCGATGACGTTCTTGCACGCGCCGCCGAGCTCGCAGCCCGCCACGTCCGTGTTGGTGTAGGGCCGGAAGTAGGAGTTCGAGCACGCGTGCTGCACGGCGACAGCCCGCTCGTGGTCCGTGCAGGCCAGCACCGCTGCCGAGGGCTGCCGCAACGCGATCTCCTTGGCGAGGTTGGGCCCGGAGACCACCACCACCCGCTCCGGTGCGCACTCCGCGACCTCGGCGATGACCTCGCTCATTCGCTTCAGGGTGCCCAGTTCGACGCCCTTGGCGAGACTGACCAGTGGGACATCGGCAGGCAGCAGCTCGCGCCAGTACGCCAGGTTGTCCCGCAGCCGCTGGCTGGGCACGGCGAGAACGACCGCGTGGGCCCCGTCGAGCGCGGCTGCCGCGTCCGTGGTCGCCGTCAGGTTGTCCGGCAATCGGACGTCCGGCAGGTACGCCGTGTTCTTGTGTGCCCTCGCGATCTCGTCCGCGACCTCGGTCCTGCGTGCCCAGACCGTGACGTCACGTCCCGCGTCGGCGAGCACCTTCGCGAAGGTCGTGCCCCACGAGCCCGCCCCGAGCACGACGATGCGCTGGAGTCCTTCGCTCATGCCAGTTGCCTCACTCGCCGGCAGGCTGCACATCGCTCAATGCCGTACCCAACTAACACACGGTGCCGGTCGCTCATGCCCCTTGCCTCACTCGCCGGCAGGCTGCACATCGCTCAATGCCGTACCCGACTAACACACGGTGCCGGTCGCTCATGCCAGTTGCCTCACTCGCCATCGGTCGGGGCGTCGTCCCGGGCGGGTGGACGCTCCCCGCGTACGTCGGAGAGCAGGTCGACGACCTCGCGCATCAGCAGCTCCGTGACCTCACGCAGGACGGCGGGACTGGCCGTGCCGCCCTCCTCGCGATAGCCGGAGAGGTCCACCGGCCTGCCGACCGCGTGCACGACCTTCTTGCGCGGGAACGGGCGGAACTTCTTGTCGTAGCCGTTCCAGATCGCCTGGGTGCCCCAGCGGGCCACCGGGATCACCGGCACGTCGTTCTCCAGCGCCAGCCGGGCGACGCCCGTGTAGGAACGCTTCGGCCAGCCTTCGGGGTCCCTGGTGATCGTGCCCTCCGGGTAGATCACCACGATCTTGCCCTCCTGCAGTGTGCGGTGGGCGGCCCGCAGGCTGTCTCCGGCCGAGCTGGATCCACGGTAGACCGGGATGCCGCCGGAGCCGAGGAAGATCCGGCCGAAGATGGGGGCCTTCGCGACGGTGTCCTTGGCCAGGAACCTCGGCACGCGCTTGTTGCGATGCACGAACACCGCGTCCACCGCCGGGTCAAGGTGGGACACGTGGTTGAGCACGAGCAGTGCTGCTCCTTCGCGGGGAACCCGGTCCGCGTCCACGTACACACGCTTCCCGATCCAGCTCAGCGGGTAGAACAGCGCGGCAGCGGCGCCGACCCAGAACCCGCCCTTCTCCCGATCAGCCACAACTCCTCCTCCATGTCCAACCCACTTTTCGCCTCACTCGCCAGCGGGGCTGCACCACGCTCGATGCCGTTCCCGAGTCGGTCACGGCGCCGGTCGCGCGAGAGTGATCCTCCCTCGCCCCCCATCACGGTCCAACAAGGGGTCCGAGGACGCGGTGGCGCGAAAGGGACCCCAGCCGGTAATGATGGTGACGTGGCTCGCGAGGTGGACCTGATCGTCCCGATGAAACCTCCCCATGCCGGAAAGTCCCGGCTGCGGGGGGCCGCGGGCACACCCCCCGGCGCGGGCGGGCATGCCGAACTGGTGCTCGCGCTGGCCGTGGACACCCTGAACGCGGCGATCGGAGCCGCCGGAGTACGCCGGGTACTGGTGGTCGGCACCGACCCCACCGCACTCGCCGAACTCACCGAACTGGGCGCCGAAGTGGTCCGTGAACGGGGTGCGGGCGGGCTCAACGCCGCGCTGCGGCACGGCGAGACCCTGCTGCGACGCGACGACCCCTGGTCCGTCGTCGCGGCGCTGCAGGCCGACCTGCCCGCGCTGCGCTCGGTCGAACTGGCCGAGGCACTGGCCGAGGCCGACGAGCGCCGCGCGTTCCTCGCCGATCGGCACGGCACCGGCACCACCCTGCTCGTCTCCGCACCTGGCGCCCCCCTCGGGCCGCTCTTCGGTACCGGCTCCGCCCTGGCGCATCTGGAGTCCGGGGCGGTCGCGCTCGACCTGCCCGCCGCGACCCTGCGCAGTGACGTGGACACCCCCGCCGACCTGGTCCACGCCCGTACGCTCGGTCTGGGCAGCCGGACCACGCAACTGGTCGGCGCCCCCTGCTGCGTGACGTAACATTCACTCCCGGGTCGGATCCGGGAAGCGCATCACCCGCCCGAGTGCGGAACAATGCAGGGTGTGAGCAGCGACGAGATCACCACCGCCCAACCGTCATCCACGACCGATGGTCAGTCCCGGCGGATGCCCTCGGCGAACGACAGGGCCCAGGAGAAGCACGCGGTCCCCTCGGCTCCGCCCGCCGTGACGGCGGCGAGCGCCCAGCTCACCGACTCGCTGCCCGACGATCGCTACTTCAACCGGGAACTCTCCTGGCAGGATTTCAACGCGCGCGTGCTCGCCCTCTCGGAGGACCCGTCGCAGCCCCTGCTCGAACGCACCAAGTTCATCGCGATCTTCGCGTCCAATCTGGACGAGTTCTACATGGTCCGGGTCGCCGGCCTCAAACGCAGGGACGAGACGGGGCTGTCGGTGCGCAGCGCGGACGGGCTCACGCCGCGCGAGCAACTGGCGTACATCGCCAAGCGCAATCAGGACCTGGTGGAGCGTCAGACCGAGGCGTTCGAGGAGAACGTTCGGCCCGCGCTCGCCGACGAGGGCATCCGCATCGTGCGCTGGGCGGATCTGGACGCGGCGGACAAGGTTCGCCTGTCGAGCTACTTCAGCGAGCAGATCTTCCCTGTGCTGACTCCGCTCGCGGTGGACCCGGCGCATCCGTTTCCCTACATTTCCGGCCTTTCGCTCAATCTGGCCGTCACGGTTCGCGACCCGGAGGGCGGCACCGAGCGGTTCGCCAGGGTCAAGGTGCCGAACAACGTGCACCGGCTGATCCGGATCGAGCAGCAACGGCAGAGCCGGACCGCGACGTTCCTTCCGCTGGAGGAGCTGATCTCCGCTCACCTCGGCGAACTCTTCACCGGGATGGAAGTCATCGAACACCACGTGTTCAGGGTCACCCGGAACGCGGATTTCGAGGTCGAGGAGGATCGCGACGAGGACCTGTTGCAAGCACTCGAACGCGAACTCGCCCAGCGAAGGTTCGGCCCTCCGGTACGCCTTGAGGTCGCCAGCGACATGAGCGAGCACATGCTCGAGTTGCTGCTGCGCGAACTCGAGGTCGATCCGCACGATGTCGTCGAGGTTCCCGGCCTGCTCGACCTCAGCTGCCTGCACCAGCTCTCCAGTGTGGACCGCAAGGAACTCAAGGACCCACCGTTCGTGCCCGCGACCCACCCGGCGTTCGGGGAGCGGGAGACACCGAAGAGCGTTTTCGCCACCCTCCGCGAGGGCGACGTCCTCGTCCACCATCCCTACGACTCGTTCTCCACGAGCGTGCAGCGATTCATCGAACAAGCGGCGGCCGACAACAAGGTCCTCGCCATCAAACAGACGCTGTACCGAACCTCGGGTGACTCCCCGGTGGTGGACGCGCTCATCGATGCGGCGCAGGCGGGCAAGCAGGTGGTCGCCCTCGTGGAGATCAAGGCACGGTTCGACGAACTGGCCAACATCAGCTGGGCGCGCACACTGGAACGCGCGGGCGTGCACGTGGTCTACGGCCTGGTGGGGCTGAAGACCCACTGCAAGGTCGCGATGGTGGTGCGCCAGGAGGGCTCCACGATCCGCCGCTACTGCCATATCGGAACCGGCAACTACAACCCGAAGACGGCCAGGATCTACGAGGATATGGGCCTGCTCACCGCGGATCCGACGATCGGGGCCGACCTGACCGACCTGTTCAACGTGCTCACCGGCTACTCCAGGCAGGACACCTACCGCAACATCCTGACCTCTCCGCACGGCATCCGGCGCGGCATCCTGCATTGCATCTCACAGGAAATCGAGCAGCAGAAGGCGGGCGGACGAGCCGGGATTCGGATCAAGTGCAACTCACTGGTCGACGAACAGATCATCGACGCCCTGTATCGCGCTTCCCAGGCGGGAGTTCCGGTGGAGATCGTCGTTCGTGGTATCTGCTCACTCAAACCGGGTGTCCCAGGGCTCAGCGACAATATCGTCGTCCGCTCCATTCTCGGGCGATTCCTGGAGCACTCACGTGTCTTTCACTTCAGAGCGGGTAGCTCGTATTGGATCGGCAGTGCGGACATGATGCACCGAAATCTGGACCGGAGGATCGAGGCACTGGTGCGGGTGAAGGATCCGAAACTGACCGCGCAACTGGACGAGGTGCTGGATTCGGCGCTCGACCCGGCGACTCGTTGCTGGGTACTCACCGGCAACGGGGAGTGGGAGCCCTCACCAGCCGACGGATCGCAGGTTCGCGACCACCAGGTCGAGACGCTCGCGAAACATCGGGCCGCCGGATGAGCCGGGCGGATCGTGCTCCGGCGATCAGGGCCGCGGGCGCTGTGTTGTGGCGAAACCGGGAAGCAGGCACGGACAGCGCCATCGAGGTAGCCGTCGTGCACCGGCCGCGCTACGACGACTGGTCGCTGCCGAAGGGAAAGCTGGATCCCGGCGAGACCGTACCGGTGGCGGCGGTTCGTGAACTTCGGGAGGAGACCGGGTTCGAAGCGGTGCTCGGGAGATACCTGCTCCAGGTCGATTACGAGGTCGACCACCGTGGCGTCCGGTCTGACAAGATCGTGGACTTCTTCAGTGCCAGGGCAGTATTCGGCGGGTTCGCGGCGAATGACGAGGTCGATGACCTGCGCTGGCTACCGGTGCGCGAGGCCGAGGCGATGCTGACCTATCACGCGGACGTGGCCGTACTACGTGAGTTCTGCGCACTTCCCGCCCAACTCACGACGGTCCTGTTGATCCGCCACGCCAAAGCGGGCAAGCGGGAGGAATGGACCGGCGACGACGATCTTCGTCCACTCTCGGATGCGGGTCAGCGGCAGGCGGAGGCCGTCCGGACCATGGTGCGCGCGTTCCACCCCGATCGGGTCCTGGCCGCGCCCCGCCTGCGCTGCGTGCAGACCGTGCAGGGCGTCGCGGAGGATCTGGGCACCGAGGTACGACACGAGTCCCTGCTCGCGGAGGAGGGCTACTGGCGGGATCCGGTCCTGGGCACCGCCAGACTGCTCGCCATCGTCGGTGACGGCGGCACCCCGCTGATCTCCAGTCAGGGAGGGGTCATCCCCGCCGTCGTCACGGCCCTGGCCGAACGCGATGGTGTGGCGCTGGCCTCCGGCAAATCCGGGACGGTGTCGGCGAAGAAGGGCTCGCTCTGGTTGTTGTCGTTCCGGCCGCCGACCGAAGCGGACGGGCCACGACTCGTAGCGGCGACCTACTTTCCCAGTCCGCTACCCGCTCCCGCCACCGCGAGGTCCTGACCGGAGACTCCGTCCGGCCTTCCACTGTGGATCACCCGGCTGCCGCAGGGCGGTGACGACGAACTCGGGCAACGAAGGTACGTACATGCGGCAGGGCCCCGCGCGGGTGTGCGCGGGGCCCTGCCGAGAAGCCACCGTAGTGACGAAATCACCAGCTCACAGGCTGGTCACTTCTTTTTCTTGGCTGCGGCGGTGGTCTTCTTCGGAGCCGACTTGGCCGAAGTCTTCGCGGCCGCCTTCGGCGCGGCCTTGGCGGCCGGCTTCTTTGCGGCGGAGCTCTTTGTCGCCGATGACGTCGACGCGGCCTTCGTCGTCTTGGCCGCGGCCTTCGGCGCTGCCTTGGCCGTCGACTTGGTGGCCGCCGTCTTCGGCGCCGCCTTGGTGGCGGTCCGGCTCGCGGTGGTGCTCCGGCTCGACGCCGCACGGGTCGTCGTCGAACGCGGCGTGGTGGCCTTGGTCCGCGAGGTGGTGCTCCGGGTCGTGCTGGGGCGGCTGGCGGTCGCCCTCGTCGCCGCGGTGCGGGTGCCGGTGCTACGCGAGGCGGTCGTGCCCGTGCTACGCGCGGCCGGGGTGGCCCGCTTCACGGCCGTTGCCTTCGGCAGCTTCTTCGCGCCGCTGACAACGTCCTTGAAGGTCGTACCGGCCCGGAAAGCCGGAACGTTGGTCTTCTTCACGCGCACGGTCTCGCCCGTACGCGGGTTGCGAGCGGTGCGAGCGGCACGCGCACGCTTCTCGAACACACCGAAACCGGTGATGTTCACCTTCTCGCCCTTGTTGACCGTCCGGATGATGATGTCGACGAGACCGTCGACAGCTTCCGACGCAACCTTTTTGTCGCCCAAACGCTCGGAGAGCGCTTCGATCAGCTGGGCCTTGTTGGCCATTCCAGTCCTCCAAGAAGAACTACTTGTACACGGCCACGTCGGCCGACTTGCGCACACGGTATTACCAATGCAGCACAAATTCCAAACGGCGCGCGGAAGTTTTCGTTGCCGGAGCGGGATGTTCCGCCCTCTGAGGGACCTCTGGAGTGGTCTCCAGGCCCTTTTCCGGTGCCGTTCGGCGTGGTTTCACCGACCTTCGGCCGGTGCCGGATCCCCTTGCTGAGCAGGGAATCCGTGTCTCCGCCTTCGCTGCGGTGTCAGCCGGGAGTGGTGACCGGCTTCCACGATGGCCTGTCCGACTCGAACTTGTCGATGTCGGCGGCGTGTCGCAGAGTCAGCGCGATGTCGTCGAGTCCCTCCAGCAGGCGCCAGCGGGTGTAGTCATCGATCGTGAAGGGTGCGGTGAAGTCCTTGGCTCGTACCGTCTTCTCCGTGAGGTCCACGGTGACCTCGGTGCCCGGCTCGTTCTCCAGGATCTTCCACAGCTGTTCGACGTCCGACTGCTCACACTCGGCGGCCAGCAGCCCCTGCTTCCCAGAGTTGCCCCGGAAGATGTCCGCGAAGCGGGACGAGATGACCACGCGGAAGCCGTAGTTCATCAGCGCCCAGACGGCGTGCTCCCTGGACGAGCCCGTGCCGAAGTCGGCACCGGCGACCAGCACGCTGCCGGACTTGTAGGGCTCGGAATTGAGCACGAAGTGTTCGTCGGCCCGCCAGGCCGCGAACAGCCCGTCTTCGAAGCCGGTGCGGGTGACCCGCTTGAGGTAGACGGCCGGGATGATCTGGTCAGTGTCCACGTTGGACCTGCGCAGCGGCACTCCGATCCCGGTGTGGGAGGTGAAGGGTTCCATGCTGAGTGGCTCCTGTGTCAGTACGAGGTGAAGGGTCGCGACCTGTGCGTCAACGGGCGCTGTCGGCGGCTGCCGCGGTGCTTGCCGTGCTGGCGGAGTGCGGCAACAGGTCCTCAGGCGAGGACAGGGTGCCGCGAACGGCCGTGGCAGCGGCCACGAGCGGCGACACCAGATGGGTACGCCCGCCCTTGCCCTGCCTGCCCTCGAAGTTCCTGTTGGAGGTCGAGGCACTGCGCTCCCCCGGCTTGAGCTGATCCGGGTTCATCCCGAGGCACATCGAGCACCCCGCCTGCCGCCATTCGGCGCCTGCCGCGGTGAACACCTCGTCGAGCCCCTCGGCCTCAGCGGCCTTGCGTACCCGCATCGAACCAGGGACCACGAGCATGCGAACCCCCTCCGCGACCTGATGCCCGCGAAGTACCTCGGCTGCCGACCGCAGGTCCTCGATCCGCCCGTTCGTGCAGGAACCGAGGAAGACCGTGTCCACCGAAATCTCCCGCAGCGGGGTCCCCGGTTGCAGATCCATGTAGGACAGAGCCTTCTCCGCGGCGAACCGCTCACTCTCGTCGGCGATCTGCTCGGGGTCCGGGATCCTGGCGTGCAGCGGAAGGCCCTGGCCGGGGTTCGTACCCCAGGTCACGAACGGTGTGAGTTCGGCCGCATCCAGGTGAACCTCCGCGTCGAACTCGGCGCCGGAATCGGTTCGCAGCTCACGCCAGTTGGCCACAGCGGTGTCCCAATCGGCTCCGGACGGGGCGTGCGGCTTGCCCTTCAGGTACTCGAAGGTGACCTCGTCCGGTGCAATCATGCCCGCGCGGGCGCCCGCCTCGATCGACATATTGCAGATCGTCATCCTGGCTTCCATCGAAAGGGCTTCGATCGCACTGCCGCGATACTCCAGAACGTAGCCCTGTCCACCACCGGTACCGATCTTCGCGATCACCGCCAGGATGATGTCCTTCGCCGTGACTCCCGGCCGCAACTCGCCGTCCACGGTGATCGCCATCGTCTTGAAGGGACGCAGGGGCAGCGTCTGCGTGGCGAGCACATGCTCCACCTCGGAGGTGCCGATACCGAAGGCCATCGCCCCGAACGCGCCATGCGTGGAGGTGTGGCTGTCGCCGCAAACCACGGTCATCCCGGGCTGGGTCAGGCCGAGCTGTGGACCGATGACGTGCACGATTCCCTGTTCGGCATCGCCCATCGGGTGCAGCCGGACCCCGAACTCCTTGCAGTTGCGCCGGAGTGTGTCCACCTGGGTACGCGAAACGGGATCGGCGATCGGCAGGTCGATATCGATCGTCGGCACGTTGTGGTCTTCGGTGGCGATCGTCAGATCCGGCCTGCGCACGGGCCTGCCCGCGAGGCGGAGACCGTCGAATGCCTGCGGGCTGGTGACCTCGTGCACGAGGTGCAGGTCGATGTAGAGCAGGTCCGGCTCCGCACCCTCACCGCGGCGCACCGTGTGGGAGTCCCACACCTTCTCCGCGAGCGTCTTCGCCTTCGCACCCTGGGTGGTGGTCATCAGGGCTCCTCCCAAAAAGTTGTGGGAGCAAAGGAACTCGGTCGAGCCGACGGGCACGAGCCGGCTGGCGACTCGAGTTCGATTTGTCCCAGGATCTGGACATCCCAAAGTTCGGGAATGTAGTATCGCTACGTGGGACAGCATAGCCCTTCAAACCAGCACAGCGGTATCGGCGTCCTGGACAAGGCCGTGGCCGTTCTCCAAGCGGTGGCCGACGATCCTTGCGGACTCGCCGAACTCTGCGCACGCACGGGACTGCCACGCGCGACCGCACACCGTCTCGCCGTGGGTCTCGAGGTGCACCGGCTCCTGCGCCGGGGCGCCGACGGCAGATGGCGCCCCGGCAGCGCGCTGGCGGAACTGTCGGGCGGCACGACCGACCCATTACTCGACGCCGCGAGTTCGATCCTGCCGAAGCTGCGCGACATCACCGGCGAAAGCGTGCAGCTGTACCGCAGGGACGGCGTACAGCGCATCTGTGTGTCCACTGCGGAGCCGCCAAGCGGACTCCGGGACACCGTCCCGATCGGCTCCCGGCTGCCGATGACGGCAGGCTCAGGGGCCAAAGTGCTCGCCGCGTGGTCCGACCCGCACACACAGCGCACGATCCTGACCGACGCCGTCTACGGCGAGCGGACATTGCTCGAAGTACGCAGGCGTGGCTGGGCACAGAGTGTCGCCGAGCGCGAGCCGGGCGTCGCGAGTGTCTCCGCGCCGGTGCGGGACTCCTCCGGCTCGGTTGTCGCCGCGGTATCGGTGTCCGGCCCGATCGAGCGGATCGGCCGCAAGCCGGGCTCCCGCTGGGCCGCCGATCTCCTCGCGGCCGCCGAAGCCCTCCAGGATCGCTTGTAAGCCCCCCGAGACACGCAAAAACACCGGAGGCCCATCCGCCGGAACGGATGGGCCTCCGGTGTTCTTCTTCGCGTACCCCCGATGGGATTCGAACCCACGCTACCGGCGTGAGAGGCCGGCGTCCTAGGCCGCTAGACGACGGGGGCTTGCCTTGTTGCGAGAGAGAACTTACCAGACTGAAATTTTCCCTCTGCAGCTGGGGTACCAGGACTCGAACCTAGACTAACTGAACCAGAATCAGTCGTGCTGCCGATTACACCATACCCCAATACTCGGCGCTCTCCGGGAGAACTCCTGTCGAACACCGCCGGGAAGAAATACTAGACCACCCCGAATTCGGGGTCGCAGGCGGCCCCGGCACACGCCCCTTGATCATCGCTGTATCGGCACTCCCACGCTGGCGAACTCGCAGATCAGCAGCTCGGGAAGCTCGGCGAGGCTGTCGATCTCGTGCACCCCCGTTGGCACGTCCTCGGTTACCGCGCGCCGGTTCAGCCAGACACCGCCGAGACCGGCGTCCCGGGCCCCGATCGCATCGGTGTCGAGTTTGTCCCCCACATGCGCCGCCTCGGACGGGTCACAACCCATTGTCAGGCAAACAGTGTGAAACATCACTGGATCGGGTTTCGCGGTTCCCATTTCGCCTGCGATCGCCACGTGATCAAAGAACCGCGCCAGTCCGAGGTCCGCCAGCTTCGCCCGCTGGTGCCCGCCAGAGGCGTTGGTCACCGCGGCGAGCTGCACGCCGGCCGCGTTCAGCCAGTCGAGACAGGGCAACACATCGTCGAACAGCCGCCACGAGCGGCGCAGCAACTCCCGTCGCCTGGCCTCGAAACCGACGACGTCACCGGTGTCCATCTCCGCGCCGAGTTCGGCGAGAAAGCACCGGCTGCGAGTGAGGTGCATATCGGCGTATGCGAGGTCGCCTGCGACGACCTTGGCCACATGCTCGTCGGTGATCCGCTCCCAGAGCGACCACATGTCGGCCCTGCCGATCAGCTCGGCCAGCGCACGGCTGCCTGCCGAGGTGAAGTCGATCAGGGTGTCGTCGATGTCGAGACAGACCAGCCGGAGCGCCGGAGGGGACCAGGGCCCAGGAGGGGCGGCCCGTTCGGCCGTTGCCTGCGATGCCGTCGGGGTAGCGAACGCAAAATCCACTCAGCGAGGCTAGGCCACTTTCGGCCGTACCGATTCGACTATCGAGGTGATTAGTGCTGCTCTGTTCCGGTGTATGTCTTCTACCCTGCGTTGGACGGGAGGGCGCGACGCAGCCGTCCGAGCGATTTGTCCCGGCCGAGCAGCTCCATCGATTCGTACAACGGTGGCGACACCGTACGCCCCGTGACGGCCACCCGAACAGGGGCGAACGCCTTGCGGGGCTTCAGCCCGAGGCCTTCGACCAGCGCGTCCTTGAGCGCCTGCTCGATGGCGCCGGTCTCCCAGGAATCCAGTGCCTCCAACGACTCGAGCGCGGACCGCAGCACGGGCTCGGAGTCCGGCCCCAGCGCCTTCGTCGCGGACGCCTCCTCCGGGGCGAAGCTTTCCTCATCGATAAAGAGAAAGCGCAGCATGTCGGTGGCGTCGGAGAGCACGGTCACCCGCTCCTGCACCAGTGGCGCGATCTCCCGCAGCGCGGCGAGCTGCTCCTCCCCCGGCGTCTCCGGCAGCACTCCCGCGGCTGTGAGGTAGGGCACCACCCGGCTCGCGAAGTCCGCGTTGTCCAGTGCGCGGACATGCGTACCGTTGATCGCCTCGGCCTTTTTGACGTCGAACCGCGCAGGATTGGCGCTCACCTTGGTGATCTCGAAAGCGGCCACGAGTTCGTCGACACCGAACACGTCCCGGTCGTCGGCGATCGACCAGCCGAGCAGCGCCAGATAGTTGAGCAGCCCCTCCGGGATGAAGCCCCGGTCGCGGTAGTTGAAAAGATTCGAGGAGGGGTCGCGTTTGGACAACTTCTTGTTGCCCTCGCCCATCACGTACGGCAGGTGGCCGAACTCGGGCACGAACTCCGCGACGCCGATGCGCCGCAACGCCTGGTACAACGCGATCTGGCGTGGAGTGGAGGGCAGGAGGTCCTCGCCGCGCAGCACGTGGGTGATGCGCATCATCGCGTCGTCGACGGGATTGGTCAGTGTGTACAGCGGATCGCCGTTGCCACGCACCAGAACGGGATCGGGAATGGTTCCTGCCGGGAAACTGATCTCACCACGCACCAGGTCGGTCCAGGCGAGGTCCTCGCCGGGCATCCGCAACCGCAGCACCGGAGAACGGCCCTGCGCGCGGAACTCCTCCCGCTGCTGCTCGGTCAGTTCGCGGTCGAAGTTGTCGTAGCCGAGCTTCGGGTCCTGCCCCGCCGCCTTGCGCCGCGCCTCCACCTCATCGTTCGTGGAGAACGCCTCGTACAGCTCGCCTGCCTCCAGCAACCGGCGAGCCACGTCGGCGTAGATGTCGCCCCGCAGGCTCTGTCGGTACGGGCCGAAGTCGCCACCGATCTCGGGACCCTCGTCCCAGTCGAGGCCGAGCCAGCGCAGCGCGTCGAGCAGCGCCTCGTAGGACTCCTCCGAATCCCGCGCGGCGTCGGTGTCCTCGATCCGGAACACCAGGCTTCCGCCGTGATGCCGGGCGAAGGCCCAGTTGAACAACGCCGTTCGGATCAACCCGACATGCGGGGTTCCGGTCGGCGAGGGACAGAAGCGGGCGCGCACTGGCGAAGGCATCTCAGTCATAGCCCGATCAGCGTATCGGGCCGCCCGCAAGCTCGAAACGCGAGCGCCTCCCCTTGACGTCGGAACTCCGGCGGGCCACAGTTGAAGTTATTCAACACGCGCTGAAAAAGGGGTGGTAGCGATGTCCGACCGGACGACCTGTGCCGTCATCGGTGGCGGTCCCGCTGGAATGGTGCTCGGCCTGTTGCTCGCCAGGGCCGGGATCGAGGTCACGGTGCTGGAGAAGCACGGGGACTTTCTCCGGGACTTCCGGGGCGACACGGTGCACCCGACCACGCTGGATCTGCTGGACGAGCTCGGCCTCGGCGAGAAGTTCGCCGCACTGCCGCAAAGCAGACTCGAAGAGGTGGCCTTCCCGATCGACGACACCCGCCGCGTCGTCGTCGGTGACCTCCGCAGGCTCAAGGTCCGCCACCCGTACATCGCGATGGTGCCCCAGTGGGATCTGCTCAATCTGCTCGCCGAAGCGGGCAGCGCGGAACCGGCCTTCACCCTGCGCATGCGGACCGAGGCGACCGGCCTGATCCGGGAAGCGGGCAAGGTCGCCGGAGTGCGCTATCGCACCGCGGACGGCGGTGAAGGCGAGTTGCGGGCGGATCTCACAGTGGCCTGCGACGGACGTACCTCGATGGCCAGAAGTGCGGCAGATCTTCGCCCGAAAGAGTTCTCCGTGCCCATCGACGCGTGGTGGTTCCGGCTGCCCCGGAAACCACAGGAGCAGGCTTCCGCGCTGACTCCGCGAATGCGACGGGGCAGCTTCGCCATCGTCATCCCCCGTGAAGGCTTCTTCCAGATCGCCTACATCGCCCGCAAGGGCGTCGACGCCCGGTTCCGGGCCGAAGGCATCGAGCGATTCCGGCAGGGGCTGACCGAACTGATCCCGGCACTGGCCGACCGGGTGGACCAGCTCGAGTCGATGGACGAGGTCAAACACCTCGACATCCGGTTGAACCGGCTGAACCACTGGCACGTCGACGGGCTGCTGTGCATCGGTGACGCCGCACACGCGATGTCACCGATCGGCGGCGTGGGAATCAATCTGGCGGTTCAGGACGCCGTCGCGACCGCGACCCTGCTCGCCACGGCCCTGCGCGGCGGCAGAGTGGACACCGCGCAGTTGGCGAAGGTCCGGCGGAGGCGGCTGCTGCCGACGATCCTTGTCCAAGGCCTGCAACGGCTGCTGCACAGGGCCGTGGTGGCACCGGTGGTCAATGGCCGGAAGGCGGGACCGCCGAAGCCGGTCATCGCCCTGATGCGCGTTGTCCCCAAGGCCTCGTTCATCCCGGCCTATCTCATCGGCGTCGGGTTCCGCCCCGAGCACGCGCCCGAATTCGCCCGCAGGCAGCCCGGATAGCGCTCAGCCCGCGGCCACGGGGTTCGACAGTGTGCCGATGCCCTCGACAGTGATCGACACCTGCTGTCCCGCCGTCATCGGACCGACGCCCTCCGGGGTGCCGGTGATGATGACATCGCCCGGCAGCAGGGTCATCACCGAGGACACGAACTCGATCAGGTCCGGAATCTTGTGCACCAGAGCCGAGGTGCGCGAATCCTGCCGGACCTCACCGTCCAGTTCGGTGCGCAGCGCGAGGTCACTGGGGTCCAATGAGGTCTCGATCCACGGACCGAGCGGGCAGAAGGTGTCGTACCCCTTGGCCCTGCCCCACTGCCCGTCGGACTTCTGCTGATCGCGCGCGCTGACGTCGTTGGCGATGGTGTAACCGAGGATCGCCGCACTCGCGCGGGCCGCGGGCACGTTCTTCACCGGCTGTCCGATGACGATGGCGAGCTCGCCCTCGAAGTCCACTCGGGACGAACTCGGCGGAAGCTTGATGGCGGCGTTGGGGCCGATGACGCTCGTGGACGGCTTGATGAAGATCATCGGTTCGGCCGGCACCTCGTTGCCGAACTCACCCGCGTGCGCGGCGTAGTTGCGCCCGACAGCGATGATCTTCGAAGGCAGGATGGGTGCGAGCAGCCGGACATCGGCCAGCGGCCAGCGGCGACCGGTGAAGTTGGGCTGACCGAACGGGTGTTCGGCGATCTCCAGAACCTGGGCGTCCGCGTCATCCCCCTCGATGGCGGCGAAAGCGACGCCACCGGCCGGATGAGCAATTCGAGCAAGTCGCATGACCACACCCTACGGTAAGCAACCCCAGTCACCCCCAACCGCACTTTCCCGGGAAAGCGCGCTGGGACAAGCCCGGCTACCTCGACAGCGACGTCCGCCGCCTCGCACTTTCCCGGGAAAGTGCGAGGGGCGGAACGGGGGTAAACCCTGAGGAGCGGGTAGGGACAACACCAGGAAGGAATCGGGAGGATGCCCGATGGTTTCGTGGCCTCCCGCGGACCAACGTTGTCCACATGGCGAATGTCGCGATTGCACCAGCCGGGCCGAAGAGTTCTGGGCCGGAGATCTCCGTCCTCCAGTTGGCTTCGAGCCTCGGAATCGGCGGCGCCGCACTGGCCATGCTGACGATGGCCCTCCTGCACCTCGGCGGAAGCGGCCGGATCGACCCGATGTCCACAACGCTGTCCGACTACATCTTCCTGGACGGGGTGGGCTGGCTGTTCAACGCCAGTGTGCTGAGTATCGCCGTCGCGGGCATCGGGATCATCCTCGGACTCCACGTGACCGGCCGGGCGCGGGATCCACTGCTACTGGGGACACTGTGGCTGGCAGTCGCCGGTTCGGTGCTGGTGGCCGCGTTTCCCACCGACCCCGGCGAGTCGGTTTCGCTGTCCGCGCAGATTCACCGTTACGCCGCTGGGGTCGTCTTCTTCTGCCTGCCGATCGCCGCGGCGCTAATGGCGTCCCGGCTGGGTCGCGATGGCGGATCAGCGGGACAACGCGGGCGCCTGCTGGGCGGCATCGCCTGCACCTGCCTGGCGCTCGCGGTGTTCCTCACGAGCCAGTCGGCAGCCGCCCCTGCGGATCTGTACGCCACTCTCGGTCTGTGGCAACGGGTGTTGTTCATGACCGAGTTGCTCCTGCTGGTACAGCTCACATCGCTCACCACCCGGCTGTCCCCGGGCCGCGACTCACGCGCGCAGACTCTTGTGCACCAGCGCATCGCACAGCGCGAGCCAGCTCGCCTCGACGATGTTCTCGTGCACGCCGACGGTCGTCCACTCACCCCGGCCGTCCGAGGACTCGACGAGCACCCTGGTGACCGCGTCGGTACCGGGATGCCCCGGCAGGATCCGCACCTTGTAGTCAGCCAGTTCCACACTGTCCAACCAGGACAGATGCGGCGCGAGCGCCTCGCGCAGGGCCGCGTCGAGCGCGTGCACAGGACCGTTTCCCTCCGCGGTGGCGATCACGCGGTGCCCGGCGACGTGCACCTTGACGGTGGCCTCCGAACTCACCTCGCCGTCGGCGCGATGGTCGAGCACGACACGGTAGGACTCGAGCACGAACGGCGGCTCGTCGAGAACGTCTCGCTGCGGTCCGTCGATCTCCCTGCGCAGCAACAGTTCCAGTGAGGCATCGGCGGCCTCGAAGGACCAGCCCTGCGCCTCGAGGCTCTTTACCTTGCGCACTGCGCTGGTCAATGCGTCGGGTTGGCCGGCGAGGTCAACCCCGAGCTCACGTCCCTTGAGCTCGAGGCTGGCCCTGCCGGCCATTTCGGTGACCAGTACCCGCATGTCATTGCCGACAGAAGCTGGATCGATGTGGTTGTACAACAACGGATCCACCTTGATCGCGCTCGCGTGCAGCCCCGCCTTGTGAGCGAAGGCCGAATGCCCGACATAAGCCTGGTGGGTGTCGGGTGCGATATTCGCGATTTCGGCAAGGGCATGGGAGACGCGGGTGAGCTCGGCCGCGCCCCCTGTGGGGAGCACCTCCATGCCGAGCTTGGCCACCAGGTTTCCCGTTACGGCGAAGAGGTCGGCATTACCTGCCCGCTCGCCGTAACCGTTCGCGGTGCACTGCACATGCGTGGCACCGGCCTGCACAGCGGCGACACTGTTGGCCACCGCGCAGGACGTGTCGTCCTGACAGTGAATGCCCAGCCGCAGCCCCGTGCGCTCGGCCACCTCCCGCACGGTGTCGGCGAGCTGCAGGGGCAGCTGCCCGCCGTTGGTGTCGCACAGCACCACCACGTCGGCCCCGGCCTCGCCACCGGCCTCCAGCACACGCAGTGCCGTGTCCGGATCGAAGGCGTAGCCGTCGAAGAAGTGTTCCGCGTCAAGAAAGACCCGCCTGCCCTCGCCGACGAGAAAGGCCACTGTGTCCCGCACCATGGCGCAGGCTTCGTCCACGTCCACCCGTAGCGCACGCTCGATATGCCTGCGGTCCGATTTGGCCACGAGCGTCACGACCGGCGCGAGCGAGTCGAGCAGCCCGCGTACCTGCGAGTCCTCGGCGGCGCTGGTGCCCGCCTTCCTCGTCGATCCGAACGCGACCAATGCCGCGTGTTTCAGTGCCAGCTCTCCCCGAGCCGCCCGCGCGAAGAACTCGGTGTCCTTCGGCATCGCCCCGGGCCAGCCGCCCTCGATGAATCCCACTCCGAGCTCGTCCAGCAACCGTGCCACCGCGAGCTTGTCGGTGACCGAGTAGGAAATGCCCTCACGCTGCGCACCATCGCGCAGTGTCGTGTCGTAGAGGTGGAAATCATCGCCGAGTGGGGTGTCGGCCGGTTCCGTGCGAGTCACGGTCACTCCTGTGTCTTGGAAAAGACGTCTCTGAAAAGAGCTGTACCAAACAAAAAGACCCCCCGCGGATGCGAGAGGTCTGCGCGCCGGGTGCTCGATGAGCTCTATCCGGCGCGCCTGCCGATAATGATCACGGCACGAGAAGTCATGCCAGCCATCATGCCACAACGCCGCCCGACTTCCAAAGCCTGGGCGGGTTCTCCCACCATCTGGTCAAGTCCCCTCGCACTTTCCCGGGAAAGTGCGAGGGGACTTGACCAGATGGTGGGAGAACCCGCCCAGGCTTTGGAAGTCGGGCGGCGTTGTGGCATGATGGCTGGCATGACTTCTCGTGCCGTGATCATTATCGGCAGGCGCGCCGGATAGAGCTCATCGAGCACCCGGCGCGCAGACCTCTCGCATCCGCGGGGGGTCTTTTTGTTTGGTACAGCTCTTTTCAGAGACGTCTTTTCCAAGACACAGGAGTGACCGTGACTCGCACGGAACCGGCCGACACCCCACTCGGCGATGATTTCCACCTCTACGACACGACACTGCGCGATGGTGCGCAGCGTGAGGGCATTTCCTACTCGGTCACCGACAAGCTCGCGGTGGCACGGTTGCTGGACGAGCTCGGAGTGGGATTCATCGAGGGCGGCTGGCCCGGGGCGATGCCGAAGGACACCGAGTTCTTCGCGCGGGCGGCTCGGGGAGAGCTGGCACTGAAACACGCGGCATTGGTCGCGTTCGGATCGACGAGGAAGGCGGGCACCAGCGCCGCCGAGGACTCGCAGGTACGCGGGCTGCTCGACTCGCTCGCGCCGGTCGTGACGCTCGTGGCCAAATCGGACCGCAGGCATATCGAGCGTGCGCTACGGGTGGACGTGGACGAAGCCTGCGCCATGGTGCGGGACACAGTGGCCTTTCTCGTCGGCGAGGGCAGGCGGGTCTTTCTTGACGCGGAACACTTCTTCGACGGCTACGCCTTCGATCCGGACACGGCACTGCGTGTGCTGGAGGCCGGTGGCGAGGCCGGGGCCGACGTGGTGGTGCTGTGCGACACCAACGGCGGGCAGCTGCCCCTGCAGCTCGCCGACACCGTGCGGGAGGTGGCCGAGCGCACGGGGCTGCGGCTGGGCATTCACTGTCAGGACGACACGTCCTGCGCGGTGGCCAACAGTGTCGCCGCTGTGCAGGCCGGTGCCACGCATGTGCAGTGCACCGCGAACGGTTACGGCGAGCGGGCAGGTAATGCCGACCTCTTCGCCGTAACGGGAAACCTGGTGGCCAAGCTCGGCATGGAGGTGCTCCCCACAGGGGGCGCGGCCGAGCTCACCCGCGTCTCCCATGCCCTTGCCGAAATCGCGAATATCGCACCCGACACCCACCAGGCTTATGTCGGGCATTCGGCCTTCGCTCACAAGGCGGGGCTGCACGCGAGCGCGATCAAGGTGGATCCGTTGTTGTACAACCACATCGATCCAGCTTCTGTCGGCAATGACATGCGGGTACTGGTCACCGAAATGGCCGGCAGGGCCAGCCTCGAGCTCAAGGGACGTGAGCTCGGGGTTGACCTCGCCGGCCAACCCGACGCATTGACCAGCGCAGTGCGCAAGGTAAAGAGCCTCGAGGCGCAGGGCTGGTCCTTCGAGGCCGCCGATGCCTCACTGGAACTGTTGCTGCGCAGGGAGATCGACGGACCGCAGCGAGACGTTCTCGACGAGCCGCCGTTCGTGCTCGAGTCCTACCGTGTCGTGCTCGACCATCGCGCCGACGGCGAGGTGAGTTCGGAGGCCACCGTCAAGGTGCACGTCGCCGGGCACCGCGTGATCGCCACCGCGGAGGGAAACGGTCCTGTGCACGCGCTCGACGCGGCCCTGCGCGAGGCGCTCGCGCCGCATCTGTCCTGGTTGGACAGTGTGGAACTGGCTGACTACAAGGTGCGGATCCTGCCGGGGCATCCCGGTACCGACGCGGTCACCAGGGTGCTCGTCGAGTCCTCGGACGGCCGGGGTGAGTGGACGACCGTCGGCGTGCACGAGAACATCGTCGAGGCGAGCTGGCTCGCGCTGTGCGATGCGCTGGTGCACAAGAGTCTGCGCGCGTGAGTCGCGGCCCGGGGACAGCCGGGTGGTGAGCGATGTGAGCTGTACCAGCAGGAGCAACTCGGTCATGAACAACACCCGTTGCCACAGACCGAGAGTGGCGTACAGATCCGCAGGGGCGGCTGCCGACTGGCTCGTGAGGAACACCGCGAGCGCCAGGCAGGTGCAGGCGATGCCGCCCAGCAGGCGCCCGCGTTGTCCCGCTGATCCGCCATCGCGACCCAGCCGGGACGCCATTAGCGCCGCGGCGATCGGCAGGCAGAAGAAGACGACCCCAGCGGCGTAACGGTGAATCTGCGCGGACAGCGAAACCGACTCGCCGGGGTCGGTGGGAAACGCGGCCACCAGCACCGAACCGGCGACTGCCAGCCACAGTGTCCCCAGTAGCAGTGGATCCCGCGCCCGGCCGGTCACGTGGAGTCCGAGGATGATCCCGATGCCCGCGACGGCGATACTCAGCACACTGGCGTTGAACAGCCAGCCCACCCCGTCCAGGAAGATGTAGTCGGACAGCGTTGTGGACATCGGGTCGATCCGGCCGCTTCCGCCGAGGTGCAGGAGGGCCATCGTCAGCATGGCCAGTGCGGCGCCGCCGATTCCGAGGCTCGAAGCCAACTGGAGGACGGAGATCTCCGGCCCAGAACTCTTCGGCCCGGCTGGTGCAATCGCGACATTCGCCATGTGGACAACGTTGGTCCGCGGGAGGCCACGAAACCATCGGGCATCCTCCCGATTCCTTCCTGGTGTTGTCCCTACCCGCTCCTCAGGGTTTACCCCCGTTCCGCCCCTCGCACTTTCCCGGGAAAGTGCGAGGCGGCGGACGTCGCTGTCGAGGTAGCCGGGCTTGTCCCAGCGCGCTTTCCCGGGAAAGTGCGGTTGGGGGTGACTGGGGTTGCTTACCGTAGGGTGTGGTCATGCGACTTGCTCGAATTGCTCATCCGGCCGGTGGCGTCGCTTTCGCCGCCATCGAGGGGGATGACGCGGACGCCCAGGTTCTGGAGATCGCCGAACACCCGTTCGGTCAGCCCAACTTCACCGGTCGCCGCTGGCCGCTGGCCGATGTCCGGCTGCTCGCACCCATCCTGCCTTCGAAGATCATCGCTGTCGGGCGCAACTACGCCGCGCACGCGGGTGAGTTCGGCAACGAGGTGCCGGCCGAACCGATGATCTTCATCAAGCCGTCCACGAGCGTCATCGGCCCCAACGCCGCCATCAAGCTTCCGCCGAGTTCGTCCCGAGTGGACTTCGAGGGCGAGCTCGCCATCGTCATCGGACAGCCGGTGAAGAACGTGCCCGCGGCCCGCGCGAGTGCGGCGATCCTCGGTTACACCATCGCCAACGACGTCAGCGCGCGCGATCAGCAGAAGTCCGACGGGCAGTGGGGCAGGGCCAAGGGGTACGACACCTTCTGCCCGCTCGGTCCGTGGATCGAGACCTCATTGGACCCCAGTGACCTCGCGCTGCGCACCGAACTGGACGGTGAGGTCCGGCAGGATTCGCGCACCTCGGCTCTGGTGCACAAGATTCCGGACCTGATCGAGTTCGTGTCCTCGGTGATGACCCTGCTGCCGGGCGATGTCATCATCACCGGCACCCCGGAGGGCGTCGGTCCGATGACGGCGGGACAGCAGGTGTCGATCACTGTCGAGGGCATCGGCACACTGTCGAACCCCGTGGCCGCGGGCTGAGCGCTATCCGGGCTGCCTGCGGGCGAATTCGGGCGCGTGCTCGGGGCGGAACCCGACGCCGATGAGATAGGCCGGGATGAACGAGGCCTTGGGGACAACGCGCATCAGGGCGATGACCGGCTTCGGCGGTCCCGCCTTCCGGCCATTGACCACCGGTGCCACCACGGCCCTGTGCAGCAGCCGTTGCAGGCCTTGGACAAGGATCGTCGGCAGCAGCCGCCTCCGCCGGACCTTCGCCAACTGCGCGGTGTCCACTCTGCCGCCGCGCAGGGCCGTGGCGAGCAGGGTCGCGGTCGCGACGGCGTCCTGAACCGCCAGATTGATTCCCACGCCGCCGATCGGTGACATCGCGTGTGCGGCGTCACCGATGCACAGCAGCCCGTCGACGTGCCAGTGGTTCAGCCGGTTCAACCGGATGTCGAGGTGTTTGACCTCGTCCATCGACTCGAGCTGGTCCACCCGGTCGGCCAGTGCCGGGATCAGTTCGGTCAGCCCCTGCCGGAATCGCTCGATGCCTTCGGCCCGGAACCGGGCGTCGACGCCCTTGCGGGCGATGTAGGCGATCTGGAAGAAGCCTTCACGGGGGATGACGATGGCGAAGCTGCCCCGTCGCATTCGCGGAGTCAGCGCGGAAGCCTGCTCCTGTGGTTTCCGGGGCAGCCGGAACCACCACGCGTCGATGGGCACGGAGAACTCTTTCGGGCGAAGATCTGCCGCACTTCTGGCCATCGAGGTACGTCCGTCGCAGGCCACTGTGAGATCCGCCCGCAACTCGCCTTCACCGCCGTCCGCGGTGCGATAGCGCACTCCGGCGACCTTGCCCGCTTCCCGGATCAGGCCGGTCGCCTCGGTCCGCATGCGCAGGGTGAAGGCCGGTTCCGCGCTGCCCGCTTCGGCGAGCAGATTGAGCAGATCCCACTGGGGCACCATCGCGATGTACGGGTGGCGGACCTTGAGCCTGCGGAGGTCACCGACGACGACGCGGCGGGTGTCGTCGATCGGGAAGGCCACCTCTTCGAGTCTGCTTTGCGGCAGTGCGGCGAACTTCTCGCCGAGGCCGAGCTCGTCCAGCAGATCCAGCGTGGTCGGGTGCACCGTGTCGCCCCGGAAGTCCCGGAGAAAGTCCCCGTGCTTCTCCAGCACCGTGACCTCGATCCCGGCCCTGGCGAGCAACAGGCCGAGCACCATTCCAGCGGGACCGCCACCGATGACGGCACAGGTCGTCCGGTCGGACATCGCTACCACCCCTTTTTCAGCGCGTGTTGAATAACTTCAACTGTGGCCCGCCGGAGTTCCGACGTCAAGGGGAGGCGCTCGCGTTTCGAGCTTGCGGGCGGCCCGATACGCTGATCGGGCTATGACTGAGATGCCTTCGCCAGTGCGCGCCCGCTTCTGTCCCTCGCCGACCGGAACCCCGCATGTCGGGTTGATCCGAACGGCGTTGTTCAACTGGGCCTTCGCCCGGCATCACGGCGGAAGCCTGGTGTTCCGGATCGAGGACACCGACGCCGCGCGGGATTCGGAGGAGTCCTACGAGGCGCTGCTCGACGCGCTGCGCTGGCTCGGCCTCGACTGGGACGAGGGTCCCGAGATCGGTGGCGACTTCGGCCCGTACCGACAGAGCCTGCGGGGCGACATCTACGCCGACGTGGCTCGCCGGTTGCTGGAGGCAGGCGAGCTGTACGAGGCGTTCTCCACGAACGATGAGGTGGAGGCGCGGCGCAAGGCGGCGGGGCAGGACCCGAAGCTCGGCTACGACAACTTCGACCGCGAACTGACCGAGCAGCAGCGGGAGGAGTTCCGCGCGCAGGGCCGTTCTCCGGTGCTGCGGTTGCGGATGCCCGGCGAGGACCTCGCCTGGACCGACCTGGTGCGTGGTGAGATCAGTTTCCCGGCAGGAACCATTCCCGATCCCGTTCTGGTGCGTGGCAACGGCGATCCGCTGTACACACTGACCAATCCCGTCGACGACGCGATGATGCGCATCACCCACGTGCTGCGCGGCGAGGACCTCCTGCCCTCCACTCCACGCCAGATCGCGTTGTACCAGGCGTTGCGGCGCATCGGCGTCGCGGAGTTCGTGCCCGAGTTCGGCCACCTGCCGTACGTGATGGGCGAGGGCAACAAGAAGTTGTCCAAACGCGACCCCTCCTCGAATCTTTTCAACTACCGCGACCGGGGCTTCATCCCGGAGGGGCTGCTCAACTATCTGGCGCTGCTCGGCTGGTCGATCGCCGACGACCGGGACGTGTTCGGTGTCGACGAACTCGTGGCCGCTTTCGAGATCACCAAGGTGAGCGCCAATCCTGCGCGGTTCGACGTCAAAAAGGCCGAGGCGATCAACGGTACGCATGTCCGCGCACTGGACAACGCGGACTTCGCGAGCCGGGTGGTGCCCTACCTCACAGCCGCGGGAGTGCTGCCGGAGACGCCGGGGGAGGAGCAGCTCGCCGCGCTGCGGGAGATCGCGCCACTGGTGCAGGAGCGGGTGACCGTGCTCTCCGACGCCACCGACATGCTGCGCTTTCTCTTTATCGATGAGGAAAGCTTCGCCCCGGAGGAGGCGTCCGCGACGAAGGCGCTGGGGCCGGACTCCGAGCCCGTGCTGCGGTCCGCGCTCGAGTCGTTGGAGGCACTGGATTCCTGGGAGACCGGCGCCATCGAGCAGGCGCTCAAGGACGCGCTGGTCGAAGGCCTCGGGCTGAAGCCCCGCAAGGCGTTCGCCCCTGTTCGGGTGGCCGTCACGGGGCGTACGGTGTCGCCACCGTTGTACGAATCGATGGAGCTGCTCGGCCGGGACAAATCGCTCGGACGGCTGCGTCGCGCCCTCCCGTCCAACGCAGGGTAGAAGACATACACCGGAACAGAGCAGCACTAATCACCTCGATAGTCGAATCGGTACGGCCGAAAGTGGCCTAGCCTCGCTGAGTGGATTTTGCGTTCGCTACCCCGACGGCATCGCAGGCAACGGCCGAACGGGCCGCCCCTCCTGGGCCCTGGTCCCCTCCGGCGCTCCGGCTGGTCTGTCTCGACATCGACGACACCCTGATCGACTTCACCTCGGCAGGCAGCCGTGCGCTGGCCGAGCTGATCGGCAGGGCCGACATGTGGTCGCTCTGGGAGCGGATCACCGACGAGCATGTGGCCAAGGTCGTCGCAGGCGACCTCGCATACGCCGATATGCACCTCACTCGCAGCCGGTGCTTTCTCGCCGAACTCGGCGCGGAGATGGACACCGGTGACGTCGTCGGTTTCGAGGCCAGGCGACGGGAGTTGCTGCGCCGCTCGTGGCGGCTGTTCGACGATGTGTTGCCCTGTCTCGACTGGCTGAACGCGGCCGGCGTGCAGCTCGCCGCGGTGACCAACGCCTCTGGCGGGCACCAGCGGGCGAAGCTGGCGGACCTCGGACTGGCGCGGTTCTTTGATCACGTGGCGATCGCAGGCGAAATGGGAACCGCGAAACCCGATCCAGTGATGTTTCACACTGTTTGCCTGACAATGGGTTGTGACCCGTCCGAGGCGGCGCATGTGGGGGACAAACTCGACACCGATGCGATCGGGGCCCGGGACGCCGGTCTCGGCGGTGTCTGGCTGAACCGGCGCGCGGTAACCGAGGACGTGCCAACGGGGGTGCACGAGATCGACAGCCTCGCCGAGCTTCCCGAGCTGCTGATCTGCGAGTTCGCCAGCGTGGGAGTGCCGATACAGCGATGATCAAGGGGCGTGTGCCGGGGCCGCCTGCGACCCCGAATTCGGGGTGGTCTAGTATTTCTTCCCGGCGGTGTTCGACAGGAGTTCTCCCGGAGAGCGCCGAGTATTGGGGTATGGTGTAATCGGCAGCACGACTGATTCTGGTTCAGTTAGTCTAGGTTCGAGTCCTGGTACCCCAGCTGCAGAGGGAAAATTTCAGTCTGGTAAGTTCTCTCTCGCAACAAGGCAAGCCCCCGTCGTCTAGCGGCCTAGGACGCCGGCCTCTCACGCCGGTAGCGTGGGTTCGAATCCCATCGGGGGTACGCGAAGAAGAACACCGGAGGCCCATCCGTTCCGGCGGATGGGCCTCCGGTGTTTTTGCGTGTCTCGGGGGGCTTACAAGCGATCCTGGAGGGCTTCGGCGGCCGCGAGGAGATCGGCGGCCCAGCGGGAGCCCGGCTTGCGGCCGATCCGCTCGATCGGGCCGGACACCGATACCGCGGCGACAACCGAGCCGGAGGAGTCCCGCACCGGCGCGGAGACACTCGCGACGCCCGGCTCGCGCTCGGCGACACTCTGTGCCCAGCCACGCCTGCGTACTTCGAGCAATGTCCGCTCGCCGTAGACGGCGTCGGTCAGGATCGTGCGCTGTGTGTGCGGGTCGGACCACGCGGCGAGCACTTTGGCCCCTGAGCCTGCCGTCATCGGCAGCCGGGAGCCGATCGGGACGGTGTCCCGGAGTCCGCTTGGCGGCTCCGCAGTGGACACACAGATGCGCTGTACGCCGTCCCTGCGGTACAGCTGCACGCTTTCGCCGGTGATGTCGCGCAGCTTCGGCAGGATCGAACTCGCGGCGTCGAGTAATGGGTCGGTCGTGCCGCCCGACAGTTCCGCCAGCGCGCTGCCGGGGCGCCATCTGCCGTCGGCGCCCCGGCGCAGGAGCCGGTGCACCTCGAGACCCACGGCGAGACGGTGTGCGGTCGCGCGTGGCAGTCCCGTGCGTGCGCAGAGTTCGGCGAGTCCGCAAGGATCGTCGGCCACCGCTTGGAGAACGGCCACGGCCTTGTCCAGGACGCCGATACCGCTGTGCTGGTTTGAAGGGCTATGCTGTCCCACGTAGCGATACTACATTCCCGAACTTTGGGATGTCCAGATCCTGGGACAAATCGAACTCGAGTCGCCAGCCGGCTCGTGCCCGTCGGCTCGACCGAGTTCCTTTGCTCCCACAACTTTTTGGGAGGAGCCCTGATGACCACCACCCAGGGTGCGAAGGCGAAGACGCTCGCGGAGAAGGTGTGGGACTCCCACACGGTGCGCCGCGGTGAGGGTGCGGAGCCGGACCTGCTCTACATCGACCTGCACCTCGTGCACGAGGTCACCAGCCCGCAGGCATTCGACGGTCTCCGCCTCGCGGGCAGGCCCGTGCGCAGGCCGGATCTGACGATCGCCACCGAAGACCACAACGTGCCGACGATCGATATCGACCTGCCGATCGCCGATCCCGTTTCGCGTACCCAGGTGGACACACTCCGGCGCAACTGCAAGGAGTTCGGGGTCCGGCTGCACCCGATGGGCGATGCCGAACAGGGAATCGTGCACGTCATCGGTCCACAGCTCGGCCTGACCCAGCCCGGGATGACCGTGGTTTGCGGCGACAGCCACACCTCCACGCATGGCGCGTTCGGGGCGATGGCCTTCGGTATCGGCACCTCCGAGGTGGAGCATGTGCTCGCCACGCAGACGCTGCCCCTGCGTCCCTTCAAGACGATGGCGATCACCGTGGACGGCGAGTTGCGGCCGGGAGTCACGGCGAAGGACATCATCCTGGCGGTGATCGCGAAGATCGGTACCGGTGGTGGACAGGGCTACGTTCTGGAGTATCGCGGCAGTGCGATCGAAGCCCTTTCGATGGAAGCCAGGATGACGATCTGCAATATGTCGATCGAGGCGGGCGCCCGCGCGGGCATGATTGCACCGGACGAGGTCACCTTCGAGTACCTGAAGGGCAAGCCGCACGCCCCGTCCGGAGCCGATTGGGACACCGCTGTGGCCAACTGGCGTGAGCTGCGAACCGATTCCGGCGCCGAGTTCGACGCGGAGGTTCACCTGGATGCGGCCGAACTCACACCGTTCGTGACCTGGGGTACGAACCCCGGCCAGGGCCTTCCGCTGCACGCCAGGATCCCGGACCCCGAGCAGATCGCCGACGAGAGTGAGCGGTTCGCCGCGGAGAAGGCTCTGTCCTACATGGATCTGCAACCGGGGACCCCGCTGCGGGAGATTTCGGTGGACACGGTCTTCCTCGGTTCCTGCACGAACGGGCGGATCGAGGACCTGCGGTCGGCAGCCGAGGTACTTCGCGGGCATCAGGTCGCGGAGGGGGTTCGCATGCTCGTGGTCCCTGGTTCGATGCGGGTACGCAAGGCCGCTGAGGCCGAGGGGCTCGACGAGGTGTTCACCGCGGCAGGCGCCGAATGGCGGCAGGCGGGGTGCTCGATGTGCCTCGGGATGAACCCGGATCAGCTCAAGCCGGGGGAGCGCAGTGCCTCGACCTCCAACAGGAACTTCGAGGGCAGGCAGGGCAAGGGCGGGCGTACCCATCTGGTGTCGCCGCTCGTGGCCGCTGCCACGGCCGTTCGCGGCACCCTGTCCTCGCCTGAGGACCTGTTGCCGCACTCCGCCAGCACGGCAAGCACCGCGGCAGCCGCCGACAGCGCCCGTTGACGCACAGGTCGCGACCCTTCACCTCGTACTGACACAGGAGCCACTCAGCATGGAACCCTTCACCTCCCACACCGGGATCGGAGTGCCGCTGCGCAGGTCCAACGTGGACACTGACCAGATCATCCCGGCCGTCTACCTCAAGCGGGTCACCCGCACCGGCTTCGAAGACGGGCTGTTCGCGGCCTGGCGGGCCGACGAACACTTCGTGCTCAATTCCGAGCCCTACAAGTCCGGCAGCGTGCTGGTCGCCGGTGCCGACTTCGGCACGGGCTCGTCCAGGGAGCACGCCGTCTGGGCGCTGATGAACTACGGCTTCCGCGTGGTCATCTCGTCCCGCTTCGCGGACATCTTCCGGGGCAACTCTGGGAAGCAGGGGCTGCTGGCCGCCGAGTGTGAGCAGTCGGACGTCGAACAGCTGTGGAAGATCCTGGAGAACGAGCCGGGCACCGAGGTCACCGTGGACCTCACGGAGAAGACGGTACGAGCCAAGGACTTCACCGCACCCTTCACGATCGATGACTACACCCGCTGGCGCCTGCTGGAGGGACTCGACGACATCGCGCTGACTCTGCGACACGCCGCCGACATCGACAAGTTCGAGTCGGACAGGCCATCGTGGAAGCCGGTCACCACTCCCGGCTGACACCGCAGCGAAGGCGGAGACACGGATTCCCTGCTCAGCAAGGGGATCCGGCACCGGCCGAAGGTCGGTGAAACCACGCCGAACGGCACCGGAAAAGGGCCTGGAGACCACTCCAGAGGTCCCTCAGAGGGCGGAACATCCCGCTCCGGCAACGAAAACTTCCGCGCGCCGTTTGGAATTTGTGCTGCATTGGTAATACCGTGTGCGCAAGTCGGCCGACGTGGCCGTGTACAAGTAGTTCTTCTTGGAGGACTGGAATGGCCAACAAGGCCCAGCTGATCGAAGCGCTCTCCGAGCGTTTGGGCGACAAAAAGGTTGCGTCGGAAGCTGTCGACGGTCTCGTCGACATCATCATCCGGACGGTCAACAAGGGCGAGAAGGTGAACATCACCGGTTTCGGTGTGTTCGAGAAGCGTGCGCGTGCCGCTCGCACCGCTCGCAACCCGCGTACGGGCGAGACCGTGCGCGTGAAGAAGACCAACGTTCCGGCTTTCCGGGCCGGTACGACCTTCAAGGACGTTGTCAGCGGCGCGAAGAAGCTGCCGAAGGCAACGGCCGTGAAGCGGGCCACCCCGGCCGCGCGTAGCACGGGCACGACCGCCTCGCGTAGCACCGGCACCCGCACCGCGGCGACGAGGGCGACCGCCAGCCGCCCCAGCACGACCCGGAGCACCACCTCGCGGACCAAGGCCACCACGCCGCGTTCGACGACGACCCGTGCGGCGTCGAGCCGGAGCACCACCGCGAGCCGGACCGCCACCAAGGCGGCGCCGAAGACGGCGGCCACCAAGTCGACGGCCAAGGCAGCGCCGAAGGCCGCGGCCAAGACGACGAAGGCCGCGTCGACGTCATCGGCGACAAAGAGCTCCGCCGCAAAGAAGCCGGCCGCCAAGGCCGCGCCGAAGGCGGCCGCGAAGACTTCGGCCAAGTCGGCTCCGAAGAAGACCACCGCCGCAGCCAAGAAAAAGAAGTGACCAGCCTGTGAGCTGGTGATTTCGTCACTACGGTGGCTTCTCGGCAGGGCCCCGCGCACACCCGCGCGGGGCCCTGCCGCATGTACGTACCTTCGTTGCCCGAGTTCGTCGTCACCGCCCTGCGGCAGCCGGGTGATCCACAGTGGAAGGCCGGACGGAGTCTCCGGTCAGGACCTCGCGGTGGCGGGAGCGGGTAGCGGACTGGGAAAGTAGGTCGCCGCTACGAGTCGTGGCCCGTCCGCTTCGGTCGGCGGCCGGAACGACAACAACCAGAGCGAGCCCTTCTTCGCCGACACCGTCCCGGATTTGCCGGAGGCCAGCGCCACACCATCGCGTTCGGCCAGGGCCGTGACGACGGCGGGGATGACCCCTCCCTGACTGGAGATCAGCGGGGTGCCGCCGTCACCGACGATGGCGAGCAGTCTGGCGGTGCCCAGGACCGGATCCCGCCAGTAGCCCTCCTCCGCGAGCAGGGACTCGTGTCGTACCTCGGTGCCCAGATCCTCCGCGACGCCCTGCACGGTCTGCACGCAGCGCAGGCGGGGCGCGGCCAGGACCCGATCGGGGTGGAACGCGCGCACCATGGTCCGGACGGCCTCCGCCTGCCGCTGACCCGCATCCGAGAGTGGACGAAGATCGTCGTCGCCGGTCCATTCCTCCCGCTTGCCCGCTTTGGCGTGGCGGATCAACAGGACCGTCGTGAGTTGGGCGGGAAGTGCGCAGAACTCACGTAGTACGGCCACGTCCGCGTGATAGGTCAGCATCGCCTCGGCCTCGCGCACCGGTAGCCAGCGCAGGTCATCGACCTCGTCATTCGCCGCGAACCCGCCGAATACTGCCCTGGCACTGAAGAAGTCCACGATCTTGTCAGACCGGACGCCACGGTGGTCGACCTCGTAATCGACCTGGAGCAGGTATCTCCCGAGCACCGCTTCGAACCCGGTCTCCTCCCGAAGTTCACGAACCGCCGCCACCGGTACGGTCTCGCCGGGATCCAGCTTTCCCTTCGGCAGCGACCAGTCGTCGTAGCGCGGCCGGTGCACGACGGCTACCTCGATGGCGCTGTCCGTGCCTGCTTCCCGGTTTCGCCACAACACAGCGCCCGCGGCCCTGATCGCCGGAGCACGATCCGCCCGGCTCATCCGGCGGCCCGATGTTTCGCGAGCGTCTCGACCTGGTGGTCGCGAACCTGCGATCCGTCGGCTGGTGAGGGCTCCCACTCCCCGTTGCCGGTGAGTACCCAGCAACGAGTCGCCGGGTCGAGCGCCGAATCCAGCACCTCGTCCAGTTGCGCGGTCAGTTTCGGATCCTTCACCCGCACCAGTGCCTCGATCCTCCGGTCCAGATTTCGGTGCATCATGTCCGCACTGCCGATCCAATACGAGCTACCCGCTCTGAAGTGAAAGACACGTGAGTGCTCCAGGAATCGCCCGAGAATGGAGCGGACGACGATATTGTCGCTGAGCCCTGGGACACCCGGTTTGAGTGAGCAGATACCACGAACGACGATCTCCACCGGAACTCCCGCCTGGGAAGCGCGATACAGGGCGTCGATGATCTGTTCGTCGACCAGTGAGTTGCACTTGATCCGAATCCCGGCTCGTCCGCCCGCCTTCTGCTGCTCGATTTCCTGTGAGATGCAATGCAGGATGCCGCGCCGGATGCCGTGCGGAGAGGTCAGGATGTTGCGGTAGGTGTCCTGCCTGGAGTAGCCGGTGAGCACGTTGAACAGGTCGGTCAGGTCGGCCCCGATCGTCGGATCCGCGGTGAGCAGGCCCATATCCTCGTAGATCCTGGCCGTCTTCGGGTTGTAGTTGCCGGTTCCGATATGGCAGTAGCGGCGGATCGTGGAGCCCTCCTGGCGCACCACCATCGCGACCTTGCAGTGGGTCTTCAGCCCCACCAGGCCGTAGACCACGTGCACGCCCGCGCGTTCCAGTGTGCGCGCCCAGCTGATGTTGGCCAGTTCGTCGAACCGTGCCTTGATCTCCACGAGGGCGACCACCTGCTTGCCCGCCTGCGCCGCATCGATGAGCGCGTCCACCACCGGGGAGTCACCCGAGGTTCGGTACAGCGTCTGTTTGATGGCGAGGACCTTGTTGTCGGCCGCCGCTTGTTCGATGAATCGCTGCACGCTCGTGGAGAACGAGTCGTAGGGATGGTGGACGAGGACGTCGCCCTCGCGGAGGGTGGCGAAAACGCTCTTCGGTGTCTCCCGCTCCCCGAACGCCGGGTGGGTCGCGGGCACGAACGGTGGGTCCTTGAGTTCCTTGCGGTCCACACTGGAGAGCTGGTGCAGGCAGCTGAGGTCGAGCAGGCCGGGAACCTCGACGACATCGTGCGGATCGACCTCGAGTTCGCGCAGCAGCAACTCGAGCATGTGCTCGCTCATGTCGCTGGCGACCTCAAGGCGTACCGGAGGGCCGAACCTTCGCTGGGCGAGTTCGCGTTCGAGTGCTTGCAACAGGTCCTCGTCGCGATCCTCCTCGACCTCGAAATCCGCGTTCCGGGTGACCCTGAACACGTGGTGTTCGATGACTTCCATCCCGGTGAAGAGTTCGCCGAGGTGAGCGGAGATCAGCTCCTCCAGCGGAAGGAACGTCGCGGTCCGGCTCTGCCGTTGCTGCTCGATCCGGATCAGCCGGTGCACGTTGTTCGGCACCTTGACCCTGGCGAACCGCTCGGTGCCGCCCTCCGGGTCGCGAACCGTGACGGCCAGATTGAGCGAAAGGCCGGAAATGTAGGGAAACGGATGCGCCGGGTCCACCGCGAGCGGAGTCAGCACAGGGAAGATCTGCTCGCTGAAGTAGCTCGACAGGCGAACCTTGTCCGCCGCGTCCAGATCCGCCCAGCGCACGATGCGGATGCCCTCGTCGGCGAGCGCGGGCCGAACGTTCTCCTCGAACGCCTCGGTCTGACGCTCCACCAGGTCCTGATTGCGCTTGGCGATGTACGCCAGTTGCTCGCGCGGCGTGAGCCCGTCCGCGCTGCGCACCGACAGCCCCGTCTCGTCCCTGCGTTTGAGGCCGGCGACCCGGACCATGTAGAACTCGTCCAGATTGGACGCGAAGATCGCGATGAACTTGGTGCGTTCGAGCAGGGGCTGCGACGGGTCCTCCGAGAGGGCGAGCACGCGCGCGTTGAAATCCTGCCAGGAGAGTTCCCGGTTGAAGTAGCGATCGTCGGGCAGCGAGTCGGTGAGCTGGGCGCTCGCCGCCGTCACGGCGGGCGGAGCCGAGGGGACCGCGTGCTTCTCCTGGGCCCTGTCGTTCGCCGAGGGCATCCGCCGGGACTGACCATCGGTCGTGGATGACGGTTGGGCGGTGGTGATCTCGTCGCTGCTCACACCCTGCATTGTTCCGCACTCGGGCGGGTGATGCGCTTCCCGGATCCGACCCGGGAGTGAATGTTACGTCACGCAGCAGGGGGCGCCGACCAGTTGCGTGGTCCGGCTGCCCAGACCGAGCGTACGGGCGTGGACCAGGTCGGCGGGGGTGTCCACGTCACTGCGCAGGGTCGCGGCGGGCAGGTCGAGCGCGACCGCCCCGGACTCCAGATGCGCCAGGGCGGAGCCGGTACCGAAGAGCGGCCCGAGGGGGGCGCCAGGTGCGGAGACGAGCAGGGTGGTGCCGGTGCCGTGCCGATCGGCGAGGAACGCGCGGCGCTCGTCGGCCTCGGCCAGTGCCTCGGCCAGTTCGACCGAGCGCAGCGCGGGCAGGTCGGCCTGCAGCGCCGCGACGACGGACCAGGGGTCGTCGCGTCGCAGCAGGGTCTCGCCGTGCCGCAGCGCGGCGTTGAGCCCGCCCGCACCCCGTTCACGGACCACTTCGGCGCCCAGTTCGGTGAGTTCGGCGAGTGCGGTGGGGTCGGTGCCGACCACCAGTACCCGGCGTACTCCGGCGGCTCCGATCGCCGCGTTCAGGGTGTCCACGGCCAGCGCGAGCACCAGTTCGGCATGCCCGCCCGCGCCGGGGGGTGTGCCCGCGGCCCCCCGCAGCCGGGACTTTCCGGCATGGGGAGGTTTCATCGGGACGATCAGGTCCACCTCGCGAGCCACGTCACCATCATTACCGGCTGGGGTCCCTTTCGCGCCACCGCGTCCTCGGACCCCTTGTTGGACCGTGATGGGGGGCGAGGGAGGATCACTCTCGCGCGACCGGCGCCGTGACCGACTCGGGAACGGCATCGAGCGTGGTGCAGCCCCGCTGGCGAGTGAGGCGAAAAGTGGGTTGGACATGGAGGAGGAGTTGTGGCTGATCGGGAGAAGGGCGGGTTCTGGGTCGGCGCCGCTGCCGCGCTGTTCTACCCGCTGAGCTGGATCGGGAAGCGTGTGTACGTGGACGCGGACCGGGTTCCCCGCGAAGGAGCAGCACTGCTCGTGCTCAACCACGTGTCCCACCTTGACCCGGCGGTGGACGCGGTGTTCGTGCATCGCAACAAGCGCGTGCCGAGGTTCCTGGCCAAGGACACCGTCGCGAAGGCCCCCATCTTCGGCCGGATCTTCCTCGGCTCCGGCGGCATCCCGGTCTACCGTGGATCCAGCTCGGCCGGAGACAGCCTGCGGGCCGCCCACCGCACACTGCAGGAGGGCAAGATCGTGGTGATCTACCCGGAGGGCACGATCACCAGGGACCCCGAAGGCTGGCCGAAGCGTTCCTACACGGGCGTCGCCCGGCTGGCGCTGGAGAACGACGTGCCGGTGATCCCGGTGGCCCGCTGGGGCACCCAGGCGATCTGGAACGGCTACGACAAGAAGTTCCGCCCGTTCCCGCGCAAGAAGGTCGTGCACGCGGTCGGCAGGCCGGTGGACCTCTCCGGCTATCGCGAGGAGGGCGGCACGGCCAGTCCCGCCGTCCTGCGTGAGGTCACGGAGCTGCTGATGCGCGAGGTCGTCGACCTGCTCTCCGACGTACGCGGGGAGCGTCCACCCGCCCGGGACGACGCCCCGACCGATGGCGAGTGAGGCAACTGGCATGAGCGACCGGCACCGTGTGTTAGTCGGGTACGGCATTGAGCGATGTGCAGCCTGCCGGCGAGTGAGGCAAGGGGCATGAGCGACCGGCACCGTGTGTTAGTTGGGTACGGCATTGAGCGATGTGCAGCCTGCCGGCGAGTGAGGCAACTGGCATGAGCGAAGGACTCCAGCGCATCGTCGTGCTCGGGGCGGGCTCGTGGGGCACGACCTTCGCGAAGGTGCTCGCCGACGCGGGACGTGACGTCACGGTCTGGGCACGCAGGACCGAGGTCGCGGACGAGATCGCGAGGGCACACAAGAACACGGCGTACCTGCCGGACGTCCGATTGCCGGACAACCTGACGGCGACCACGGACGCGGCAGCCGCGCTCGACGGGGCCCACGCGGTCGTTCTCGCCGTGCCCAGCCAGCGGCTGCGGGACAACCTGGCGTACTGGCGCGAGCTGCTGCCTGCCGATGTCCCACTGGTCAGTCTCGCCAAGGGCGTCGAACTGGGCACCCTGAAGCGAATGAGCGAGGTCATCGCCGAGGTCGCGGAGTGCGCACCGGAGCGGGTGGTGGTGGTCTCCGGGCCCAACCTCGCCAAGGAGATCGCGTTGCGGCAGCCCTCGGCAGCGGTGCTGGCCTGCACGGACCACGAGCGGGCTGTCGCCGTGCAGCACGCGTGCTCGAACTCCTACTTCCGGCCCTACACCAACACGGACGTGGCGGGCTGCGAGCTCGGCGGCGCGTGCAAGAACGTCATCGCCCTGAGCTGCGGGATGGCCGTCGGCATGGGGTTCGGCACCAACACGGTGGCGACTCTGATCACCCGCGGTCTGGCCGAGATGGCGCGGCTCGGCAGCCGAATCGGCGCCGACCCCCTCACGTTCGCCGGCCTGGCCGGTGTCGGTGACCTGGTGGCGACCTGTTCCTCACCGCTGTCGCGAAATCGGACTTTCGGCGAACGGCTCGGCAGGGGCGAGACGGTGGAGCAGGCGCAGGCAGCGGCGGGTGGCCAGGTCGCGGAGGGCGTGATGTCCTGTTCGTCGATCCGCGAACTGGCCGGTGGCCTCGGTGTCGACATGCCGATCACGGACGCGATGTACCGGGTGTGTCATGAGGGCGGCGATCCCAGATCGCTGGGTGCCGAACTGCTCGGCCGGGAACGCAAGCACGAGTGGTCCTGAGCGTGGCCACGGCGACCGGCGCCGTCCACCTTGTGAGATGAATTGACCGCGGCGAGGGCCGCTGGTTTCCTTGTCCTGTGCTGACGCCAGATGCCCCCGTGCTGCGAGGTCGCCTCGACCTGCGCCGGGCCGCTGGCGTGCGGTGTCGCTGTTGCCGGTGATCCAACCCACCCGCCTGCCGTCATCGCAACTCGAGGACACCTTCATGTTCGCCGTTCCGGACAACACTGTCGCCATCGCCGAGAACCCCATCCTGCGCCATCCGGTGCGCGTCGCACTCCAGTTCGCCGCGGATCGCGACCAATGGCGCCACCTGCTGCGCTACGACCCCGATCGCCGATTCGCCGCCCTGATCGCCCGCTCCGCCGACGAGGAGGTCTGGTTGATGAGCTGGCTTCCCGGTCAGGGCACCGACCTGCATGACCACGGGCCGTCGACCGGCGCGTTCACCGTGGTCACCGGCGAACTGTCGGAGTCGGTCGCCCGCCGGACCGCCGATGGCGCGGCCCTGCGGGAACCGCATACGGTCTCGGTTGGCCAGTCGCGGGTCTTCGGTCCCGGTTACGTCCATGAGGTCAGCAACCGGGGGACCGATCCGGTAGTGAGCGTGCACGTGTATCGCGCGACCCGCACCGTGAACAATGTGGGTACGGCACTGAGCGCGGTGGAGCCCGGCCGGCGTGTGAGGCCAGAGGATCGCGCGACCCGCACCGTGAACAATGTGGGTACGGCACTGAGCGCGGTGGAGCCCGGCCGGCGTGTGAGGCCAGAGGACCGCGCGACCCGGACAATGAACCACCGGGGCGCGGCTTTGAGCCCGGCGACCCTGGCCGGCGTGTGAGGCCGGAAATGGGCTGAACAGCCTGTTGTGGGCCGGATTCAGGCCGGGTCGGGTCGGCGAACCTGACGCCGCTGGCTGACGTGCTCCGGCAGGGCGATGCCCTCGGGAAGCTGCGGATCAGGCCGCGGCTCGCCGAATCCGGTGTGGACCGGCAGCACCCCGGCCCAGGCGTTCCCGGCAGCCACATCGTCCGGATCGTCGATGACACCGGCCGAACGCATCTTCACCGAGGCTTCGGTGAGGTCGAGTGCCAGCACCGTCACCGCCGCCAGCTCCTTCTCGTTGACATCACGTGCGTGCTCCCAGGAGCCGGGCGCGAGATGGTCGGTGATCATCCGGAGCCCGTGCAGTTTCTCCGCGCGGTCGACCGGCTGCCGGAGCCGCCCGTAGATGACGGCACTGCGGTAGTTCATCGAATGGTTGTTCACCGAGCGGGCGTAGATGATGGCGTCGAGCAGGGTGACGGTCACGCAGACCTCGGGCCCCTCCGTACCCGCCCGCATGGTGGTCGCCCCGGTTGACCCGTGCAGGTAGAGCGTGTCTCCATCGCGGCCGTACCCCGTCGGGATCACCATGGGGGCCCCTCCCGCGTTCACCAGGCCGAGGTGGCAGACCAGTCCTTCGTCGAGAACCGCGTACAGGTTCGCGCGGTCGGTGGCCGCCCTGTCCTTCTTGCGGTTCAGTGTCGTGCGGGCGGTGGACGAGAGGCCGGTGGTGGTTGTCTCGGTCATGTAGGCAGCATCCGAGACCAGGTGGCATCATGGAACGGCCACTACTCGAAAGAATTGGAAGGCCACTGCCGTGAATGGCCAAAGCGAGGGCAAGCCTGTGCTGCAACCGAGTTCGACGCGAAGCGCGACCGCCCTTCCGGTCAGTCTCGACCGGGAGTCCGCGATACCGCTGGCGGTGCAGCTCGCCGACGCACTGCGCGAGTCCGCCGCCACCGGCCACCTGCGCGGCGGGGACCGGTTGCCCTCCACCCGCGCGCTGGCCACCAGGCTCGGGGTGAGTCGCACGGTCACCTCGGCCGCCTACGAACAGCTGCACGCCGAGGGCTGGATCGCGGGCAAGCACGGTTCCGGGACCTACGTCACCACCTCACCGCCCGCGGAGCGCCCGCGGGGAAGGGCGGTGGTCGGCCGCGAGGGACCGCCACCGGGCCTGCTCGACCTGACCCCGGGTGTGCCCTGGGCGGAAGGTCTCGACAGGGCGGCGTGGCGGCGGGCCTGGCGAGCGGCGGCGGACGCACCGCCGTTGTCCGCCGCGCACCGGGCGGGCCTGCCCGAGTATCGCGCCGCGATCGCCGAGCACCTGCTGCGCCACCGCGGACTGGCGGTCGGCACGGAGTCCGTGCTCGCCACCGGGGGTACGACGGCAGCGGTGGTCGAACTCGCCGGCGCGGTCCTGGAGCCGGGTGACCGGGTCGCCGTCGAGGAGCCCGGATACCAGCGGGCCGTGCAGGCGTTCCGAGCGGCGGGTATCGAGGTTATCCCGTTGCCGGTCGACGGAGAGGGACTAGTTCCGGACTCCGTGCCCACCGGTGTCCGCGCCGTTTACTGCTCGCCCGCGCACCAGTATCCGATGGGCAGCCGGATGAGTGCTTCGCGACGGGTTGAGCTGGTGGAGCGGGCACGCGCTGAGGACTTCCTGCTCATCGAGGACGACTACGACGGTGAGCTGCGGTTCGACGTCGCGCCGTTGCCGCTGCTCGCCGCGCTGGCTCCGGATGTCGTCGCCCATCTCGGGACCACCAGCAAGATCCTCACTCCGACACTGGGCGCGGGTTGGATGGTCGCACCACAGCCGGTCACCTCGGCGGTGCTGGAGTTCCGGGAGCGCACAGGAACACGGCCGTCGCCCGCGGGACAGCGAGTGCTGGTCGAACTCGCGCGCAACGGTGACCTCGGGCGGCACCTGCGCAGGCTGCGCAGGGAGCTCTCCGAGCGGCGCACCCTGCTCGTCGACGCGCTGCGAGCGGCAGGTGTGCCGGTACTCGGGGACGACGCGGGGGCACATCTGGTGGTGCCCTGCTCGTCCCCTGAGGACGAGCACGCTCGCCTGGCGGAGGGCAGGGCGAGAGGTATTCAGCTCGACGGCCTCGGCAGGCACTTCGCGGGAGTCCCCTCCGCACACGGGATCGCCATCGCTTATGCGGGGTGTTCCCAGGACGCGTTGCGCGACGCGCTCGGGGATCTGGTCGAGATACTGCGCTGACCCCGCGGCCGCAAGCGCCCGGTAGGGTGACGGCCCATGAGTGAACGGAAGACACGAGTCGCCGTCGTGTTCGGTGGCCGTAGCACCGAGCACACAATCTCGTGTGTATCCGCGGGAAGCGTACTGGCCAACCTCGACCCCGAGCGGTTCGAGATCCTCCCGATCGGCATCACCAGGGAGGGCGGCTGGGTCCTCGGCACGAGTGATCCGAAGGCGCTGGAGATCCGCGGAACGGCATTGCCCTCCGTTGAGGACGGCAAGTCCCTTGTCCTCGCAGGCGATCCCACGCAACGCGAGCTGGTCAGTCTGGAGCCGGGCGCGAACCTGGAAACCCTCACCGGCGTCGACGTCGTCTTTCCCGTGCTGCACGGTGCCTTCGGGGAGGACGGCACTGTTCAGGGGCTGCTCGAGATGGCAGGGCTGCCCTACGTCGGCGCGGGCGTGCTGGCGAGTGCGGCCGCTATGGACAAGGAGTACGCGAAGAAGCTCCTTGCCGCAGAAGGACTTCCGGTCGGGGAGTACGCGACGATCCGTCGTGGACAGTCCACTCTGCCGGATACGGAGCGGCAGCGCCTCGGTCTGCCGGTGTTCGTCAAGCCGGCCCGCGCGGGCTCCTCGATCGGCATCAGCAAGGTCACCGACTGGGCCGAACTCGACGCCGCCATCGCGCTGGCGCGCGAGACGGATCCGAAGGTTCTCGTCGAGGCCGCGGTAGTCGGCAGGGAGATCGAGTGCGGTGTCCTGGAATTCCCGGACGCCAGGGTGGAAGCCTCGCTCCCGGCGGAGATCCGGGTGCTGGCTGACGACGAGTCGGCCTGGTACGACTTCGAGACCAAGTATCTCGGTGACGCCGCCGAGCTGGACATTCCGGCCAAGCTGGACGATGTCACCGTCGAGCGGCTGCGAGAGATGGCCGTCCGGGCGTTCGTCGCGCTGGACTGCCAGGGGCTGGCCAGGGTGGACTTCTTCATCGGCGCCGACGGTCGCCCGACCATCAACGAGGTGAACACGATGCCGGGCTTCACCACCACTTCGGCCTATCCGAAGATGTGGGAGGTGACCGGCGTCGACTACCCGACCCTGCTCGCCACCCTCGTGGACACGGCGCTGGCTCGCGGCACCGGCCTCAGGTAACCGGCCTCAGCGCCCGAACCTCGCACTTTCCCGGGAAAGTGCGAGGAGGTGGGGGTCAGGTGCGTGGGGGAGCCGGCTCGAGGTTCGCGGAAACCACGTCCGAGATCTGCTGCAGCGGGCCGGTGCCCGCGCTGTCCGGCACGGTCAGGGCGACGATCACCGGCCGGTCCACGACGAACCAAGTGGCGCTGCCTTCCCCCGGAACCTGGAGCCACTGCACGCCGTTGATCACCCGCAACTGCGACGTCTCGGTCAGCTCTGGCGGCTGGTTCAGCCCGCAGCGCAGCACCACGGGCTCAGCGCCACCCCAGGCCGCCGTGGCCTCCGGAGCGGGTTTCGCCAGCTCGCGCCGCGCCAACGTCTCGCCGGCCGAGATCAGCTCGCCGGGCAATGCGTCGACAAGAGTCCCGCACGCCGGTCGGCCCGCCTGTGGGGCGGGTACGGGAACCAGCGGCAACGGCCCGGTCTCATTCGCCGATGAATCTTCGACGGAACCCGCTGTCAGGCCCGCGATCGCGACGGCGACGGCCAGTGCCACCGCGATCACCGCGGCGACGACGATCAGTATCCGGGGCGGCGCCCCGCTCTCGGTGTCAGCCACGGCTTCACTGAAGCACGTCCTACAGGTGCACGACCGGGCAGGTCAGCGTCCGTGTGATCCCCTCGACGTTCTGCACCTTCGCCACCACGAGCTGGCCCAGCTGGTCGACGTTGTCCGCGGCAGCGCGCACGATGACGTCGTAGGGGCCGGTCACGTCCTCGGAGCTGGTGACACCCGAAATGCCGGCGATCTCGGCAGCGACCGAAGCCGCCTTGCCGACCTCGGTCTGGATCAGGATGTATGCGTGGACCACGGCGCGCCCCTTCGTCTGGATCGATCGGCTCGGTGTTTCATTGGACGGTAACCAGCAGCAACGTACCCCAGTCGGGCAAACATCGGGCATCCGACTATCGGTGATTCGAAGGTGGTGTGGTGTCGACGCACGGTAGACCCCAGCAGGAGGAGGCCCAGCCGGGCTCGCCTCGCCCTGGCACAGTGGCCGCGGCAGGTGAGTTCGGTCTCATCCGCACGTTGACCACGGGCAGGACACAGCCCTCGACCACGTTGCTCGGCCCCGGCGACGACGCGGCCGTGGTGGCGGCGCCCGACGGGCGGGTCGTGGCGACCACCGATGTCCTTGTGCAGGGGGTGCATTTTCGCCTGGACTGGTCCGATCCGGAGCACATCGGCCGCAAGGCCGTCGCGGTGAACCTCGCCGACCTCGCCGCGATGGGTGCCGTGCCAACCTCCGTGTTGGTCGGAATCGCCTGCCCGCCGGACACCGAGACGAGGATGCTCGCGGCGCTGACCGACGGCATGTGGGCCGAGGCCGAACGGGCCCGCGCGGGCATCATCGGCGGCGACGTCGTCCGAGCGGATCAGCTCGTACTGAGCGTTACGGCGCTCGGCGACCTCGGCGGAAGACCACCGGTGACCCGGTCCGGCGCGCGGCCGGGCGACATCCTCGCCGTCTGCGGCAGGCTGGGCTGGGCGGCCGCCGGGCTCGCGGTGCTCGGGCGTGGATTCCGTTCGCCAGTGGGGGTCGTCAACGCACAGCGATACCCGCAACCGGCGTACCAGGCAGGTCCGGCGGCGGCGGTCGCGGGCGCGACGTCGATGATCGACGTGTCCGACGGGCTGCTGGCCGATCTCGGCCATCTCGCGTCGGCCTCCGAGGTGGGCCTCGACGTGCAGACCGCGCGGCTGACCGTCGACCAGCGGCTTGTCGACGTCGGGACGGCCCTTGGCGCCGATCCGCTGCGCTGGGTGCTCACCGGTGGCGAGGATCACGCGCTGGCGGCGACGTTCCCTTCGTACACGGACTTACCGGAAGGATGGGTGCAGATCGGCACGGTGCTGCTGCCGGACACCGGCGTGACCGTCGACGGGCAACCCTACGAGGGCGTCTCCGGCTGGGAGCACTGGCGCTGATCCTGCCGGTTATCGTGACCGGGTGGAGATTCGCGTGGTGCCCTACGACGATCCGGATGCCCGGAAGCTGATGGACGAGGTCCAGCAGGAGTACGTCCGCCGCTACGGCGAACCCGACATCAGTCCGATGGACCCAGCCGAATTCGCCCCGCCCCGAGGGCTGTTCCTCGTCGGGTACGAGGACGGCACTCCGGTCGCTACGGGGGCGTGGCGAGCCCACGACGGCCCGCCACCCGCGCTTCAGCCGGGTGACGCCGAACTGAAGCGGATGTACGTCGCGCTTGCCGCGCGGGGCCGCGGTTACGCCCGTGCGGTGCTGGCGGAACTCGAGCGGACGGCGGTGCGGGCCGGCCGGTCGCGAGCCGTGCTGGAGACCGGGACCGAACAGCCCGAGGCCATCGCGCTCTACCGTTCCTGCGGCTACCGGGACATGCAGAAGTTCGGGCTGTACAAGAACGACGAACGCAGTCTCTGTCTCGCGAAGTCCTTGGTGGACTGAGGCGTGGCCGGATCGATATGAGGAGAGACGATGCCGATCTACGCACTGGGTGAGCTGCGACCGAGTATCCACCCCGAGTCCTATGTGCATCCCGACGCGACCGTGATCGGCGACGTGCGGATCGGGCCCGGCGCTTCGGTGTGGCCGCAGGCGGTGCTGCGTGGAGATCACGGGTACATCGAGATCGGTGAGCGGTCCAACGTGCAGGACGGCAGCGTGCTGCACTGCACCGAGCGGGACCCGCTGGTGCTGGGGCCGAACTCGGCGATCGGCCACGCGGTGCACGTCGAGGGCGCTCGTATCGGTAGCGGCTGCCTGATCGCCTCCGGGGCGGTCGTGCTGAACGGCAGCGTCGTCGCCGATGGCGGCATGGTCGGTGCGGGCGCGGTGCTGTCCTACGGCGGCAGGGTCGGGCCTGGCGAGGTGGCACTCGGCGTGCCAGCGAAGAACCGGCCGAACACCTCGTTCGGGCCGGACAAGATCCAGGCGGTGGTGGAGAGCTACGTCAAGCGCGGCGAGTGGTTCCGAACCGAACTCCGGCGCCTGGACTGACTCCCGTCGCCGGTGCGCTAGAGTCGCTGCCCGTGACCGCACGACCGCTGCACGAGATCGTCGAAGCAGGCTGGGCGCAGGCCCTCGAACCGGTGGCGGACCGGATCTCCGCGATGGGGGATTTCCTCCGCGCCGAGATCGCGGCGGGACGCCGCTATCTACCGGCGGGCGAGCACGTGCTGCGTGCGTTCCAGCAGCCGTTCGCCGATGTCCGGGTGCTGATCGTCGGCCAGGACCCCTATCCGACGCCCGGACACCCCATCGGCCTGTGTTTCGCGGTCGCGCCGGACGTCCGGCCGCTGCCGAAGAGCCTGGTCAACATCTACAAGGAGTACGCCGACGACCTCGGCCACCCACTGCCGTCCAACGGTGACCTCACCCCGTGGACCGAGCAGGGGGCGCTGCTGCTCAACCGCGCCCTCACCGTTCGCCCCGGAACGCCGAACTCACATCAGGGCAAGGGCTGGGAGGAGGTCACCGAACAGGCCATCAAGGCCCTCGCGGCGCGCGGTGGCCCGCTCGTCGCGATCCTGTGGGGCAGCAACGCGCGCAAACTCAAGCCGCTGCTGGCGCCGGTGCCCTGCATCGAGTCGGTGCATCCGAGCCCGCTGTCGGCGTACAACGGTTTCTTCGGGTCGAAGCCGTTCAGCCGGGCGAACGCCCTGCTCACCGAACAGGGCGCGCAGCCGCTGGACTGGAAGCTGCCCTGACTCCGGCACGACCACGCCTGGACGCAACCACTCCGGGACACAACCACGCCGAGATACAACAATGGCCCGGCGGATCGAGATCCACCGGGCCATTGGAGAGTCTGGGGTTCAGCCGCGAACGACCTTACCTGCCTTGAGGCAGGATGTGCACACGTTCATCCGCTTGCGCTGCGAGATGCCAATCTTGGCGTGCACGGTCTGGATGTTCGGGTTCCACCGACGGTTGGTACGCCGGTGGGAGTGTGAGACCGACTTGCCGAAGCCGGGCCCCTTGCCACAGACGTCGCACACGGCAGCCACGTCGAACACTCCTCGAAATCTGGGGAAACGCTGAGCTCTTACTAGCGCTGACCCGGCGGCGCCGGGCAACTCGAACAGCGTAGCCGGTGCGCTCTCAGAGGTCGAAACGGGGTCGATACCCTCGCCGTGGACCTCGAAGACTTCAAACGAACCGGGTGCTGCCCGGCAATGATGACAGGCGGTGGCGAGGGTGGACGCGGCGGCGGTGGCGAAATGGGCCGACGCGTGCGTGCGCAGCCTCGATGTGCTGTGTGCGGACATCAACGGCATCAATGTCTATCCCGTCGCCGATTCCGACACCGGCTCGAATCTGCTGTACACCGTCACCGGGGCCAGGGACGCGCTTCGCGCGGAAACCGTGTCGGCCGATGTGGGCGCGGCCCTGGGCGTGCTGGCGCGTGGAGCGGTTCGTGCCGCGAGGGGAAACTCCGGCGTGATCCTGTCGCAGGTGCTGCGCGGGCTCGCGGAGTCGGCAGGTCCCGGCCGGGAAAGCCTTGATGGTCCCGCACTGGCCGATGCCCTGACGAGGGCCGACAGCGTGGCGACGGCGGCGGTCGCCAGGCCGGTCGAGGGCACCATGCTCACCGTGCTGCATGCGGTGTCGGTGACGGTGTCCGAGCCCTCCGCTGCGGCCGCTACGGCCGCCGAGGTCGCGGCAACGGCCGCGGCCGCCGCGGCGACGGCCCTCGAACGCACCCCGGCGCAGCTGCCGGTGCTCGCGTCGGCGGGTGTGGTCGACGCCGGTGGCCGAGGGCTGCTCGCCGTGCTGGACGCGCTGGTGTGCGTCCTCACCGGGCGGACCACCGAGCCGCAGCACACACTGACCGCGCCAAGGGGCATGGCGAACGTCCCCGCTGCCCCGCTGGAATTGATGACCGTGCAAGCGTGGGAGGTCATGTACCTGCTCGACGGCGTCAACAGCCTCGACGACGTCAACGGCACCGGCGGCACCGCACCTGACCCCCTGGCGAGGTTGCGGGCGGCGCTGAGCGAACTGGGGGACAGCGTCACCGTGGCGGGGGACGGCGCGGGCAGTTACGCCGTCCACGTGCACTGCGGGGATATCGGGGCCGCGATCGAGGCGGGTCTTTCCGCGGGAAGGCCACACCGGATCCGCGTCGAGCCACTGCTCGCACATCCGCCGCCCGAACCCGCCGAGCCCGGCAGGGACCGGGCGGTGGTGGCCGTCGTGCACGGGGACGAGCTCGCCGCGCTGATCCATGCCGAGGGCGTGCGGGTACTCGCCGTGGGTACCGGGGAGGTGCCGAATGCGGAGGAGTTGCTCGGCCTGATCACCGGTACGGGCGCGGCGCACGTCACCGTGCTGCCTGGCGGGATGGAACTCACCGCGGCAGCCGACCGGATCGCCGGGCACGCGATGCTGGAGGAACGCGACATCGTCGTGGTCCCGTGTGCCTCGCCCGTGCAGGTGCTGGCCGCGCTGGCCGTGCATGACATCGCCAGGCGGACCAACGATGATGTCGTCGCCATGGCCGAGGCGGCAGCGGCGACCCGGCGCGGTGAGCTGCGGGTGGCTGACTCCGAGGCGATCACCTGGGTGGGACGGGCACACACCGGCGATGTGCTGGGCCTGGTCGACGGGGAGGTCCAGCTGATCGGGCCGGGCCCCGCCACGGCGGACAACGTCCTCGCCGCCGCGATGGACGTGCTGGGCCGGATGCTGGACCTCGGTGGCGAACTCGTCACCGTCCTCACCGGGACGGCGGCACCGCCGGACATCGGCGCCGTCCTCGGTCTTCGCCTGCGTGCCGAACGACCGGAAGTCGAACTGGTGTGCTATTCCAGTGGTGCGACCGATGCGGTGTTGCTGATCGGCGTGGAGTGATCGGGGCCGTGAGGGTTGTTCACGATCGGCCGGACGGGGGTGGCCCAGGTGAGCTGCGTGCGGCGGTGACGTGCGTCGTGTGGAACACCCTCAGCTGAATATGACACTGTGCACATCCTGGAGCGACGAGCGAGGCAGATCGGACAATGAGCGGGCTGCGCGACAAGTTGACCTCACTGGTCGGCGACAAGACCGCGAAGGCGCTGGCGTCCGCACTGGACATTCACACCGTGGGTGACCTGCTGCGGCACTACCCGAGGCGCTACGCCGCACGTGGGGAACTCACCGATATCGCGGGTCTCGAGATCGGTGAGCACGCGACGGTGATGGCCAGGATCGAGCACGTGAGCAAGCGCAGGATGCGCGCGCGTCCCGGCTCGATCCTGGAGATGACCATCACCGACGGCCACCGCAGGCTGTCCTGCGCGTTCTTCAACCAGGCGTGGCGGGAACGGGAGCTGCGGCCCGGCCGCACCGGGTTGTTCGCCGGAAAGGTCACCGCCTTCCGCAACACCCTGCAGCTGGCCAATCCCGAGTACGAGCTCATCGACGACGACGACATGTCCTCGGTGGACAGCTTTCTCGCCGAGATCATCCCGGTGTATCCGGCGGCGCAGGGAATGCCGTCGTGGTCGATCGGCAGGGCTGTGCAGCAGGTACTCGGAACGTTCGAACCCGAGGAGGACCCGCTACCGGACTGGCTGCGTATGCGGTACGACCTCGACCACCTGCACCCGGCGCTGCGTAATATCCACCGGCCGGAGAACTGGGCGGCACTCGAGTCGGCGCGCACGAGGCTGAAGTGGGACGAGGCGATGGCCGTCCAGCTGATCTTCGCCCAGCGCAGGTACTCGGCCGTGTCCCGGCCCGCGCCGGCGTGCCCGCCCAAGCCGGGCGGACTCGCCGACACCTTCGACAAGCGCCTGCCGTTCGAACTCACCGAGGGCCAGCGCGAGGTCGGCGCGAAGATCGCCACCGACCTCACGGGCGAGCATCCGATGAATCGGCTCCTGCAGGGCGAGGTGGGTAGCGGTAAGACCATCGTCGCGCTGCGGGCGATGCTGCAGGCGGTCGACGCGGGCAGGCAGGCCGCGATGCTGGCGCCGACCGAGGTACTGGCCGCGCAGCACGCGCGTTCCCTGCGCGAACTACTCGGCGACCTCGCCATGGCGGGCGAACTCGGTGGTGCTGATATCGCCACGAGGATCACCCTGCTCACGGGCTCGATGTCGGCGAAAGAACGCAAGCAGGCGCTGCTGGACATCGCAGGTGGGGCGGCTGGCATCGTCGTCGGAACGCACGCACTGATCCAGGAAACCGTTTCCTTCGCCGATCTCGGCTTCGTCGTGGTGGACGAGCAGCATCGGTTCGGCGTCGAGCAGCGGGACGCGTTGCGCTCGAGGGGAGCGGACTTCACCAGCCCGCACGTGCTGGTGATGACCGCGACGCCGATCCCGCGCACGGTCGCCATGACCGTTTACGGGGATCTGGAGATCTCCGCCCTGCGCGAGCTACCCGCCGGCCGTTCGCCGATCTCCACCACGGTTGTTCCGACCGCCGAGAAGCCGACCTGGCTGGACCGGGCGTGGCAGCGGGTGGCCGAGGAGGTCCGCAAGGGACATCAGGCCTATGTGGTCTGTCCCAGGATCGGCGACGAACCGGCCTCGGACAAGTCCGAGAAACGTCCGGCGCTGGCCGTGCTGGACATCGCGCCGGAACTGGCCGAGGGCCCGCTGAAGGGGCTGCGCGTCGGGGTGCTGCACGGCAGGCTGCCCAGTGACGAGAAGGACGCGGTGATGCGGGCGTTCGCCGCGGGCGAGGTGGACGTGCTGGTCGCCACGACGGTCATCGAGGTCGGCGTGAACGTGCCCAACGCGACCGTGATGGTGATCATGGACGCGGATCGCTTCGGGGTAAGCCAGCTGCACCAGCTGCGTGGGCGGGTCGGCCGCGGTTCGGTTCCCGGACTGTGTCTGCTGGTCACCGAAGCACTGGACGGTACCGCGACCCGGGAACGGCTCGCGGCGGTGGAATCCACACTGGACGGCTTCGAGCTGTCCAGACTGGACCTCGAACTGCGCAGGGAGGGCGACATCCTCGGCGCGGCACAGTCCGGGAAGCGGTCGGGGCTTAAGCAGCTGTCGCTGCTGCGCGACGAGGACGTGATCGCCGAGGCGCGGGAGTGCGCCCAGCGGATCGTCGCAGAGGACCCGGCGCTGGGTGAGCACCTCGGCCTCGCGCACCTGGTGGCCGACGTCGTGGACGCCGACCGCGCCGAGTACCTGGAGAAGACCTGACAGCGTGCTGGCTCGCCGCCGTCAGGCCCAGGTGGCGTCCCAGGTGGCCGGTCCGACGATGCCGTCGGCGGTGAGGCCGTTGTCGCGCTGGAACGAGGTACACGCGGATTTCGAAGCGGGGCCGTACGCTCCGTCGGCGGTGATGGACCAGCCGCGTACTCGCATCTGTTTCTGCCACGTCGTGACGCTGCTGCCGCGCATGATCGGCGGATAGCTCAGGTAGATCCCCGGCCACGGCGGCGCGACGCCGGGGCCGGGGGTCAGCGTCCCTTCGGTGACCATCTCGTACAGCTTCTCGCCGGGACAGGTCGTCGCGACGTGATCCCGGTGGCCGGTGACTCCTCGTCCTGCGCCGCCGGAGGTACGCAGGTCGACGATGGCTGACTTGTAGGCGTCGACCAGTTTTTCGCCGATCGCGTCCCCGTCGCCCACCAGGCCACATACCGCGTACCAGTTCTGATTTCCGGAACTCGATCCGTTCGCGGCCGTTCGCACATTCTTTCCCCGGCCGACGAAAATGTGATCGTGCGCGCAGACCAGGTAGGTGTACGCGATATCGGACCAGGTCTTTTCGTCCATGTGAAAATTCTGGATGCCGCGCACCTGTGCCGCGCATTGCGAATGGTCGGGCCTGGCGACCGAGCCGGTGCCGACATGATGGATCGCCACACCGCCGTTTGCGGGAGTGATGTTGTTCGACACGTTGCGCGGCGCGCGCGCTCCCCACTGTGCCCTGGTCACGACGGTCGTCATAGCTGGCGCTCCCGGTCGCAGTCGATTCCGGCGTCGAGCGGCTCGCCGGTCGCGGCGTCGACTCCTGCCGTGCGGCCGGCCGGGGCCGCCGCGAAAGCAGTTGCCGGAAGCAGGGACAGTGCGGTTGCCGCGGTCAGTGTCTTTCCGGCCGAGGCGAAAAACGCACGCCTCGAACGCTCGATCTCGGACATGTTTTTCTCGTTTCGTACGCGAGACGACGAAGAATCTGCCGAATCAATTTCGGCTGAATGCGTTGATCGTACAACCGGATACTGGAGACAATCAACGCCGGAAAGATTTTGGCTTTATTTTGGGGGCAGCCCGCCACATTGCTCGATGTCGCAGGCCCCGATCGGGGGAACGCTCGCGTTGCCGGGCCAGCCCACAGCGGGTAAGCCCTTCGCATGGGACTTCGAGGCGCACGGGCCGTGCTCGCGACGACGGCGGTTGTTCTTGTGACGTCGGGGACGGGGCTGGTGGTGCCATCGGCGGCAGCGGTGCCCGTCGAACCCCCGGTGACGGAGCCGGGGGAGCAGGCGGATCCGCCGAGCTGGGGCCTGGATCGGATCGATCAGCGTGAAGGTCTCGACCAGCTGTACCGCTACCCGGCGAGAGCGGGCGAGGTGACCGTCTACGTCATCGACACCGGTGTCGACGGCACCAATCCGGAGTTCGACGGGCGGGTGTGGCCTGGCAAGGACTTCGTCGACGACGACAATCACGCTACCGACGGCAACGGGCACGGCACCCACCTGGCAGGAGTGATCGGCGCCGAGCGGCACGGTATCGCCAAGGACGTGCGGATCATGCCGGTCCGGGTGCTCGACGACAACGGTGCCGGGAATCTCCTGGACATCCTGGCCGGAATCGAGTGGGTCACGGTGAACGCCACCCAGCCGGCCGTCGCGGTGTTCGGTATCGGTGGTCCGCCGGAGGAGGCGCTCGACGAGGCCGTCCGCGAACTCGCCACAGTGATGCCGGTCGCGGTGCCCGCGGGTAGCTCCGGAGCGTCGGCAGCCGAATTCTCGCCGGGCAGGGTGGCCGAGGCGTTGACCGTCGCGGCGGCCGACCGTGACGACGCCGCGATCGCGCGGTCGAACTCCGGCTCCGCGGTGGACCTCTTCGCCCCTGGTGCGGAGATTCCCGCGCCGAGCACCGGCGGCGCCGTCTCCGTGCAGTCGGGTACCTCGACGGCTGCGGCGCATGTCGCGGGCGCGGCGGCGCTCTACCGGGCGCAGCATCCGGACGCCACACCTGCCGAGGTCAGCGCGGCGATCGTGGCCGCGGCGACGGAGGATGCGCTCACGGATGTGCCGGACGGAACGGCCAACCGCCTGCTGTTCACCGGGAGTGTGCAGCCGTAGGACACACCGCAATGATGTCCATCACTTGGTACGGAACTCCCGCCCACCGGGAGTCAGACGGTAACGTGCGCCATCTACCGATCCGTACAAGGGAAGGACCGGCATGTTCCGCAAGGTACTCGTCGCCAACCGTGGTGAGATCGCCATCCGTGCGTTCCGTGCAGGCTACGAACTCGGCGCAGGCACCGTCGCCGTGTTCCCGCACGAGGACCGCAACTCGCTGCACCGGCTGAAGGCCGACGAGGCCTACGAGATCGGGGAAGAAGGACACCCGGTCCGTGCCTATCTGTCTGTCGAGGAGATCGTCGAAGCGGCCCGCAAGGCCGGTGCCGACGCCGTCTACCCGGGTTACGGGTTCCTCTCGGAGAACCCCGACCTCGCTCGCGCTTGCCAAGAGGCAGGAATCACATTCGTCGGGCCCAGCGCGGAGATCCTCGAGCTGACCGGCAACAAGGCCAGGGCGGTGGCCGCGGCGCGCGCCGCGGGTGTGCCCGTACTCGGGTCCTCGCAGCCGTCCTCGGACATCGACCAGCTGATGGCGGACGCGGAGGAGCTGGGCTACCCGCTGTTCGTGAAGGCGGTCGCCGGTGGTGGCGGGCGGGGCATGCGCCGGGTCAGCGAGCCGAAGGTGCTGCGCGAGTCCATCGAGGCCGCCGCGCGTGAGGCCGAGTCCGCGTTCGGTGACCCGACGGTGTTCCTGGAGAAGGCCGTGGTGGATCCGCGGCATATCGAGGTGCAGATCCTCGCCGACGGCGAGGGCAACGTCATCCACCTGTACGAGCGGGACTGCTCTGTGCAGCGCAGGCACCAGAAGGTCATCGAGCTCGCACCTGCCCCGAACCTCGATCCCGAACTCCGGGACCGGATCTGCTCCGACGCGGTCGCCTTTGCCGAGCAGATCGGCTACCGCAACGCGGGCACGGTCGAATTCCTGCTCGACCCCGAGGGCAACCACGTCTTCATCGAGATGAACCCCCGCATCCAGGTCGAGCACACCGTGACCGAGGAGGTCACCGACGTGGACCTGGTGCAGTCGCAGATGCGGATCGCCGCGGGCGAGACACTCGCGGACCTCGGTCTCTCCCAGGACCGGATCTATCTGCGCGGCGCGGCTCTGCAGTGCCGGATCACCACCGAGGATCCCGCCAACGGCTTCCGGCCGGACACCGGGATGATCAGCGCGTACCGCTCACCCGGCGGCTCGGGTATCCGCCTCGACGGCGGTACCGCCTTCGCCGGCACCGAGATCAGCGCGCACTTCGACTCCATGCTGGTCAAGCTCAGCTGCCGCGGCCGGGACCTGAAGACCGCGGTCGGGCGGGCCCGCCGAGCCCTCGCCGAGTTCCGCATCCGCGGTGTGGCGACGAACATCCCGTTCCTGCAGGCGGTGCTGGACGATCCGGACTTCCAGCAGGGCCGGGTCACCACGTCGTTCATCGAGCAGCGCCCGCACCTGCTGACCGCGCGGCACTCCGCCGACCGCGGCACGCGGCTGCTGACCTACCTCGCCGACGTGACGGTGAACAAGCCGAACGGCGAACGGCCCCGGCTGATCAACCCGGCGGAGAAGCTGCCGGAGATCGCGGATCAGGAACCCCCTGCCGGCTCCCGGCAGCGGCTGCTCGAACTGGGCCCCGAGGGGTTCGCCCGCTGGCTGCGTGAATCCCCGACGATCGGGGTCACCGACACCACCTTCCGTGACGCGCACCAGTCCCTGCTGGCCACCCGGGTCCGCACCAAGGACCTGCTCGCGGTCGCGCCTGTGGTGGCCCACACCGTGCCGCAACTGCTCTCCCTCGAGTGCTGGGGCGGCGCGACCTACGACGTGGCGCTGCGCTTCCTCGCGGAGGATCCGTGGGAGCGGCTGGCCGCACTGCGCAAGGCCGTGCCCAACATCTGTCTGCAGATGCTGTTGCGTGGCCGGAACACGGTCGGCTACACGCCGTATCCCACGGAGGTGACGAACGCCTTCGTCGAGGAGGCGACCGCGACGGGAATCGATATCTTCCGCATTTTCGACGCGCTCAACGACGTCTCCCAGATGCGGCCCGCGATCGAGGCCGTGCGGGAGACCGGGTCGGCAGTGGCCGAGGTGGCGCTCTGCTACACCTCGGACCTCTCCGATCCCGGCGAGAAGCTGTACACACTGGACTACTACCTGCGCCTCGCCGAACAGATCGTCGACGCCGGAGCGCACGTGCTCGCGGTGAAGGATATGGCGGGGTTGCTGCGCGCACCCGCGGCGGCACGGCTGGTCTCCGCGCTGCGCAAGGAGTTCGACCTCCCGGTGCATATCCACACTCACGACACTGCCGGTGGTCAGCTGGCCACCTACCTCGCCGCGGTGCAGGCAGGCGCGGACGCGGTCGACGGGGCCGTGGCCTCGATGGCGGGAACCACCTCGCAGCCATCCCTTTCGGCGATCGTTGCCGCGACCGATCACTCCGACCGGCCCACCGGCCTGGACCTGCAGGCAATCGGCGATCTCGAGCCCTACTGGGAGATCGTGCGCAAGATCTACGCGCCGTTCGAAGCGGGACTGGCGTCGCCGACCGGCCGCGTCTACCACCACGAGATCCCCGGCGGTCAGCTGTCCAACCTCCGCACCCAGGCCATCGCACTCGGCCTCGGTGACCGGTTCACCGACATCGAGGCGATGTATGCGGCGGCCGACCGGATCCTCGGACACCTGGTCAAGGTCACGCCGTCGTCCAAAGTGGTCGGGGACCTCGCCCTGCATCTCGTCGGTGCGGGTGTCTCGCCCGAGGAGTTCGAGGCGGAGCCGAACAAGTACGACATCCCGGACTCGGTGATCGGCTTCCTGCGTGGCGAGCTCGGCGACCCACCCGGTGGCTGGCCGGAGCCGTTCCGGACCAAGGCTCTGGAGGGCCGTGCCGAACCCAAGCCGGTGGTCGAGCTGTCCGAAGAGGACAACAAGAGCCTGGCGTCGGACCGGAGGGCAACGCTGAACCGCCTGTTGTTCCCTGGCCCCACCAAGGACTTCGAAACGCATCGGGCCGCGTACGGCGACACCAGCGTGCTGCCGAGCAAGGACTTCTTCTACGGGCTGCGCCCCGGTGAGGAGCATGCCGTCGACCTCGAGCAGGGCGTACGGCTGCTGATCGAGCTCGAGGCGATCGGTGAGGCCGACGAGCGGGGTATCCGCACGGTGATGGCGACGCTGAACGGTCAGATGCGGCCGATCCAGATCCGTGACACCTCGGTGGCCGCCGACCTGCCGGCGGCGGAGAAGGCGGACAAGTCCGATCCCAAGCAGATCGCCGCGCCGTTCGCCGGAGTGGTCACCCTTTCGGTCGGGGAGGGCGACGAGGTCGAGGCAGGCGCGACGGTCGCGACCATCGAGGCGATGAAGATGGAGGCCGCGATCACCGCGTCCGAGGCCGGCAAGGTCTCCCGCCTGGCCATCAACTCCGTCCAGCAGGTCGAGGGTGGAGACCTGCTGGTGGTGCTGGAGTGAGCACGGCGCCGGTAGAAGTTCCCCAATGTGGCATTGGGGACGTTGAGGTTCCCCAATGTGGCATTGGGGACGTTGAAGTTCCCGAAAGCCACATTGGGGAACTCCCCTGGGCGGTGCCGGCGTGAGCGGGGTGGCACCGGAAGCATGAGCGTGAGCCCGCTCGGGTCCTGGCTGCTGGGGTCGGTGCACCAGCGGGACTCCGTGCTGCGCCTGCGGGTGCAGTTGCTGCTCACCGCGTCACTGGTGATCGCCAACCTGGTCGGCATCGTCGCCGTCGTGACGCTGGTGACGATCGTGCTTCCGGGCCCCAGCGTCTTCGTCGGGGACCTCACGCTGGTCCACTTCGTCGCGCTGCCTGCCTACATCGTGTTCGCGCTGGTGATCGGCGTCGTCTGGGGAACCAGAAGGGCCCTGCGCACGCTGCGGTGGGTGCTGGAGGGCAGGCTGCCTACCGAACGGGAACGCAGGGCGACGCTGCGTGTGCCGATCCGTCTGTTCCGGCTGCAGGCCGCCCTCTGGTTCGGCGGCACGATCCTGTTCACCACGATCTACGCCTTCGAACTTCCCGACGCGGTGTTCAAGGTCGGCTTCACCGTCGGCCTCGGCGGGCTCGTCGTTTGCGCGAACGCCTATCTGCTCAGCGAGTTCGCCCTCCGGCCGATCGCCGCCAGGGCCCTCTCCAGCGGCCCAGCCCCGCGCAGGCGGATGGTCGCCGGAGTGACCATGCGAGTGCTGATGGCCTGGGCGCTCGGCTCCGGGGTGCCACTGACCGGACTCATGCTGGTCGCGCTGTTCGCCCTCGCGAGGGGTGACGTCTCGGCCACCCGGCTCTCGATCAACATCCTCGTGCTCGGCGGCATCATCCTGGTGTTCGGCTTCCTGATCGTGCTGCTGATGGCGCGGGCGACCGTGGCGCCGATCCGGACCGTGCGCTCCGCGCTGGCCCGCGTGCAGGGCGGGGACCTCGGCGCCGAAGTGGTGGTGTTCGACGGGACCGAACTCGGACTCCTGCAGGCGGGCTTCAACCGGATGGTGGACGGGCTGCGGGAGCGCGAACGCATCCGCGACCTGTTCGGCAGGCACGTCGGTCACGAGGTCGCCACGGAGGCGTTGCTGGCGAAGGACATCGAACTCGGCGGGGAGGTGCGGGAGGTCGCCGTGCTGTTCGTAGACGTCATCGGGTCAACCACGCTGGCCGCAACACACCCGCCTGCCGAGGTGGTCGCCGTGCTCAACCGCTTCTTCGCGGTGGTGGTGGCCGAGGTGCACGAGCACGGCGGCTCGGTGAACAAATTCGAGGGCGACGCCGCACTCGCCGTCTTCGGCGCTCCCACGAGCGTGCCCGACCCCGAGGGACAGGCACTGGCCGCGGCAAGGTCCATGGGCAGGCGGTTGCGGGCCGAGGTGACCGAATGTGAGGCCGGGATCGGCGTAGCGGCAGGCCCGGCCGTCGCGGGCAACATCGGCGAGGAGAACCGATACGAGTACACCGTGATCGGCGACCCCGTGAACGAGGCGGCGCGGCTCACCGAGCTGGCCAAGTCCGTTCCGGGGAGGGTGGTGGCCTCGATGCGTGCGGTCGAACACGCGGACCAGGCGGAGGCAGGGCGCTGGACGCCGATCGACGAGACCACCCTGCGCGGCCGCACCGAGCCCACCCGCGTCGCGGCCCCGGTGACCGAAACTCCCGCACTTTCCCGGGAAAGTGCGAGATGACCCCCGGCCGGGGGTCAGCCGGCCAGGGCGGAGACCAGTTCGTAGGAGCGGCGCCGGTCTTCGTGGCCGTGGACCATCGTGGTGATCATCAGCTCGTTCGCGCCGGTTTCGGCCAGTAGGTCGTCGAGACCCTTGCGGACCGTCTCCGGGGAGCCGACGATATTGCTCGCCATCCGCTCCTCGATGAACATCCGGTCCAGATCCGTGTACGGGTAGTCGGCGGCCTCCTGCGGACTTGGCAGCGGGATCGGCCTGCCGTGTCGCAGGCTGAGGAACGTCACCCCCGACGGCCCGGCGATCCACTGTGCGTGCTCGTCGGTTTCGGCGCAGATCACCGAGGCTCCGAGCATCACGTACGGCTCGTCCAGCACGGTGGACGGCTGAAACGCATCCCGGTAGATCCGCAGTGCCGGACCGGTGTTCTGCGCGCTGAAGTGGTGGGCGAAGGAGAACGGCAGACCGAGCATCCCCGCGAGCTGTGCACTGAAACCGCTCGAACCCAGCAGCCAGACCGGCGGGCGGTTGCCCTCGGCGACCGCGGCGCGAACCGCCCGGCCTTCTTCCGGCTCGAAGTACTCCATCAGCTCCGTCAGCTGCTGGGGGAACTCCTGGGCGGACAGTGCCGCGGCCGAGCCGCGCAACGCGACCGCCGTGCGCTGGTCGGTCCCCGGGGCCCTGCCGATCCCGAGGTCGATGCGGCCGGGGTGGAACGCCTCCAGGGTGCCGAACTGCTCGGCCACGACGAGCGGCGCGTGGTTGGGCAGCATCACTCCGCCGGAGCCGACCCTGATGCGCTCGGTGGCCGAGGCGACCTGGGCGATCAGGACAGCGGTCGCCGAACTGGCGATGCCCGGCATGTTGTGATGCTCGGCGAGCCAGTACCGGCGATAGCCGAGCGACTCCGTGTGCCGCGCGAGATCCACCGTGTTACGAAAGGAGGTCGCGGCGTCGGAGCCGCTGTTGATCGGCGAAAGGTCCAGAACGGACAGCGGTATTTCGGGCAGGCTGGTGCTCGGCTCGGAAGTCACGCCTGTGTGTAACGCGAAAGTACCTGCGTTGCTTCCCGTCCGTGGGCAGCCCTTGCGACCAGGCTCTGGTCGCTCAGGAACCGGCTGCCGAGCCGATCGCGGGCGGCGCGGGCGGGTCACCCGCGACCACGGTGCCGAGCGACTGCTGCCATGCCTGCTCCCACAGCCCGGCGTCCTCGATCTTCTGCAGCCAGGTGTTGATGAACTGCTTGAACTCCTGGTCGCCGTGGCGCAGACCGATTCCGTAGGGCTCGCTGGTGAACGGCTCGCCGACCACCTGGATCTTCTCGTTCAGGAACGCGAATCCCGCCAGCAGAGTCAGGTCGTGCACGTAAGCGTCACCGGTACCGTCCTCCAGTGCCTGGATGCACTCCGGCGCCGTGTCGAAGGTCTTGATCTCGGCCTCAGGGGCGTACTCCCGAATGGCCGCAACGCTGGTGGCACCGTTGACCGCGAGCACCGTCTTGCCGTTGAGGTCTTCCGGCTCGGTGATGTTCGTTTCCGATTTCAACGTGGCAATGGCCTGGCCCGAGGTGAGGTAGGGGCCCGCGAACGAAACCTTTTCCGCTCGTGCCGGGGTGATCGAGTAGATCCGGATCACCACGTCGACCGTGTTGATCTGCAGCAGTGCCTCGCGTGTCTCCGGAGTGGACTTGATGATCTTCGTGTTCGGTTCGCCGATGATGTACTTCGCGAGCATCTTGCTGAGCGCGGCGTCGAAGCCTTCGGTCTGTCCCGTCGTCGGATTCCGCTGCGACAGCAACGGCATGTTCACCTCGCCGCCGACGAGGAGTTCCCCGCGGCGCTTGATCGCCTGCGCCGTACTGGAGGAGCCGAGTTCCTCCGCGGTGGCAACGGGTGCCAGGTCCAGCAGGCTGGGAGCACCTGACGAAGCGTCCTCGCTCGGAGCTTGCTGCGCCGGCTCCGACGTGCAGGCGGCGACGGCCACCAGTACGAGGACAGCGCCGACGGCGGTCCGCACCCGGCGCGCTGAACCGCGGCGCGCGGACGGGGACAGCATGGAAGTCAACAGTGTCATCGAGACACACTCCATCTCGGCTTGCGATGTTCGCCCGCCTGATGGATCTGCATCGACGGGCTGCTTGAGCGGAGCCGCTCACGGAATACGGCCGTCGTGAATGGTACGCACTTTGGGGTGAATTCCGAACGGTGGTGTCGTCCAATTCATCGAGCCGAATAGTCGGTGACAAACCAACTCCGGCCTGAAAACGCGCGTAGTTGCCTTTGTGCTCTCTGTTGCCGGCCGGGCCGTCCGCTGTGGAGTTCAGTCCTGATCCGGCAGCCAGTCCGGATCCGAGGCCAGCACGGTGAGTTGCTGGGTGGCCCGGGTCAGGGCGACATAGAGCACCCTGCGACCGGTCGTCGACTCGGTGATCAGTTCGGTGGGTTCGAGCAGGACCACCGCGTCGTACTCGAGTCCCTTCGAGTCCAGGCTGCCGACGATCTTGAGGCGTTCGTCGGCTTGGCCGCGCAACCACCGCCGCAGTTCGCCGACCCGGTCCATGGCGCAGATCACGCCGACCGTGCCCTCGACCGAGCCGAGGAGCTCCTTCACCGCGGCCTGCACGGCGCCCTCGGCCGTGCCCCGTTCGATGGTGCGGACCTCCGGTACGAGCCCGGTCGTGCGTACGGCGTGGGGGAGGTCGCCTGCCTCGGCGTGCCCGGCGACCACCTTCGCGGCGAGTTCGAAGATCTCCGCCGAGTTCCGGTAGTTGGTCCGCAGCGTGTAGCGCCTGCGCGCGGTCCGCGAGCCGAACGCCGTGTCCCGGGCCTGCGCGGCTTCCTCCGGGTCCGGCCACGAGCTCTGCACGGGATCGCCCACCACGGTCCAGCTCGCGTATCGCCCCCTCCGGCCGATCATCCGCCACTGCATGGGCGAGAGGTCCTGCGACTCGTCCACCACGATGTGGGAGTACTCGTCGTAGTGCTCGGGACGGTGACGGTCCCGGACTGTCGTGCTGTCGCGAGTCTGCTCGGCGTCCAGCTCGAGCCTGCTGTCCCGCCTGCGACGCTTCGGCGGGGGACCGAGCAGCACGCGCAGCTCGTCCAGCAGTGCGATGTCGGCCACCGACCAGCCGCGCGTGCGATCGCTCATGGAAGCGGCCAACAGGCTGATCTCGTCCCGCGAGAGCACGTGCTTGCTCGCCTTGGCGAGTCTGCGCTCGTCACCCAGCCAGCCCAGCACCTGGGCCGGGTAGAGCACCGGCCACCACGTCACGAGGAACCGGTGGAAGTCGATCCGCTCGCCGAGGTCGTTGATCAGCTCGGCACGCTCGATGGTCCTGCCGTCGGCGCTCGCGTACTCCTCGGCCTTGTCGGCGAGGGCGTTGAGCAGGGACTCGGCCGCCCGGATCCTGGATCGGTTCGGCGGACCCCCCTGGGTGTGTACCTTGCGCCGCACCTTGTCCAGCTCCCGCGCATCCAGCCTGAGCACCTCGCCCCGGTAGACGATCCGCATCTCGTCCGGTGCCTCCGGCGGCATGGCCCGCAGTGCCTTCAGCAGCACCTTGCGCATGCGCAGGGAGCCCTTGATCGCGGCGAGCGGGGCGGCGTCCTGCCGGGTCGCCTCGATGCCGTCGAGTACCTCACCCAGCGCGCGCAGCTCCACGTTGGTCTCGCCCATCGAGGGCAGCACCCTGGAGATGTAGGTGGTGAACACCCCTGAAGGGCCGATGACCAGCACGCCCGCCCCGCCGAGCTGCTTGCGGTACCGGTACAGCAGATAGGCGGCGCGATGCAGCGCGACCGCCGTTTTGCCGGTGCCGGGGCCGCCGGTGATCTCGGTCACCCCGCGCCATGGTGCGCGGATCACCTCGTCCTGCTCACGCTGGATGGTGGCCACGATGTCGCGCATCTTCTCGCCACGGGCCCGGCCCAGTGCGGCCATCAGCGCGCCCTCGCCGACGATCCGCATGTCCTCGGGCACGGCGTCCGCCATCAACACGTCGTCGTCGACGTCGAGCACCTTCTGGCCGGAACACCGGATCACCCTGCGGCGCACGACGTCCATCGGTTCCTCGGCCGTCGCCTGGTAGAAGGCGGCGGCGGCGGGGGCGCGCCAGTCGGTGACGAGGTTGTCGAAGTCGGCGTCCCTGATGCCGAGCCTGCCGACGTAGAGCGGCTCGGTGTCCTGGGAGGCGTCGGCCCCGGAGTAGTCCAGCTTGCCGAAAACCAGGCCCTCGTACTCGGCATCGAGGGTCTGCAGTGTCTGGGTGGCGTGGAACACCATCATGTCGCGCTCGAAGAGCATCGACGCCTGCTCGAACACGGCCTCCCGCTGTGCGCCGTGGCCGATCTCGTAGCCCTTCGTGCGCATCGACTCCGCCTGCGTCCGCAGTTCCGCGAGACGGGCGTAGACGCGATCGACGTGGTTCTGTTCGACAGCGATCTCGGCTCTTCTGACCCGAGGTTCCGACACGCAGGCTCCTAGCAGCTCAAGTCGGGAGGGGGAAGAACGACAATACGCAACTCGCGCGGGCACTTCACCAGGTCCCGGCTAAAAACACACCTGCCGCCCTGTTCGATGCCGGGTGGCGCACAGTCGCTGGTTCGCCTGCCGTTGGTGTCTCCCTCGCATACGCCCGCCACGAGCCGCCCCTGCGGTGGCGGAAGAGCGTTGTCACAGCGGGGGCAAGCTCCGACCGGCCCCTGCCGGCCGTAATGCCCGCAAACCTCCTGGCCGTCCATGAGTCAAGATGTCGGGGTGACCAGGATCGTGGCCGGACAGGCGGGTGGCAGGCGGCTGCGGGTGCCGCCGCGCGGTACCCGGCCCACCTCCGAGCGGGTCCGCGAGGCGCTCTTCAACGCACTGGAGGTCGCGGGCGAACTGGACGGGGCACGGGTGCTCGATCTGTACGCCGGCTCCGGTGCGCTGGGGCTGGAGGCGTTGTCGCGCGGCGCCGCGGACGCGCTGTTCGTGGAGGCGGACCGCGTGGCCGCCGAGGTACTGCGTGGCAACGTCGCGACGGTCGGTCTCGGCGGCAGGGTGCGGCACGGGCGGGTGGACCAGGTGCTGGCCGAGTCGGGGACGGACCCGGCCGCGCCGTTCGATCTGGTGCTCGCCGACCCGCCTTATGCGGTAGAGGGGCCGGAACTGGCCGCCGCACTCGGCGCGTTGTCCCGCGGCGGCTGGATCGCGGCGGGCGGGCTCGTCGTCGTCGAACGCGCCGAGCGCGATGGCGAGCCGGACTGGCCCACCGGCTTCGAGCCGCTGCGCAGCAGACGTTATGGCGACACCGCGCTGTTCCGCGCCGAGTACGCGGGCTGAGCGATTCGGCGGCGGGCCGGAGAGGGACAGGTTCATCACAAACCGCGCAGCCGTGCGCCCGGCTTGGTAGCGTCCGCGCCATGCGGCGAGCGGTGTGCCCCGGCTCTTACGACCCGGCGACCAACGGTCATTTGGACATCATCGAGCGCGCGTCCAACCTCTTCGACGAGGTCGTGGTCGCCGTGCTGATCAACAAGAGCAAGAAGGGCCTGTTCTCCATCGAAGAGCGGATGGAGATGCTGCGCGAGGTGACCGCCAAGCTGCCCAACGTGCGGGTGGACTCCTGGCACGGGCTCCTGGTCGACTACTGCAGGCAGCACGACATCGCGGCGATCGCGAAGGGCCTGCGCTCGGTCAGTGACTTCGACTACGAGCTGCAGATGGCTCAGATGAACCGGGAACTGTCCGGCGTCGAGACCCTGCTGATGTCGAACAATCCGTCCTACAGCTTCCTGTCCAGCTCACTGGTCAAGGAGGTCGCCACCTACGGCGGGGATGTCGCGCAGATGGTGCCGGAATACGTGCACGAGCGTCTGACCGAGCGGCTCGCGGAGCGCGGCTGACCCCTCCGTTCGTCGGTGTCGGTTGGCAAACGCGCGTCACGATCGACTCGGCGGGGCTCGGACCTGGAGTCCGAGACATCACCACCGCACGTCACACGCCCCGCCTCCCCGCTCGTGGGCTCCGCCGCGCGCGTTCTCCGGGGCACCATCGCCACGGCAAGCGTTGCCCAGCAGGCTGTCGCAGAATTCACCTGAGCGCTATCGGGCGATCACTGTTGTGGCTTACGGTCGGAAAATGGCCAACATAAGGACACGTTCAGCCGCGACCCTGCTCGTGCTTCTCGTCGCCCTGTTCGGCGGTTTCGGTGCCGCCGCGCAAGCCCTGCCGGCCCAGGCTCCGGCTGTGGGCTCCCAGGCGGAGTGTGGCGACACCTCGGGCTTCGAAACGACTCCGCTCTCGGCGCTCCCGCCGGAGGCCGGGCAGACCTACGACCTCATCCAGTCCGGTGGACCGTTCCCGTACCCGGACCGGGACGGCACGGTGTTCCAGAACCGGGAGGGCCTGCTTCCGGACTGCTCGTCCGGCTACTACCACGAGTACACCGTGTCGACGCCGGGCAGCCCGGATCGCGGCGCCCGCCGGATCGTGACGGGTTCGGGCGGCGAGTACTTCTACACCGCAGATCACTACGCCAGCTTCGTCCTGATCGACGTCGAAGGAGAGCCCGGAAGCTCGTGCGGTGACCTGTCCGGACTGGACAGCGTCGCCTACTCCGCGCTGTCCGCCGCCGCACGGGCTGTCATCGACGACGTCCGCGAAGGCGCCACCGGCATCACCTACGAGAACCGGGAAGGTGTGCTGCCCTCCTGTGACTCCGGCTACTACGAGCTGCACCGGGTCGGCGACGACGACAGGGTCATCTCGGGCGAGGGCGGCGAGTTCGCCTACACCCCGGACCACTACCGCAGCTTCCTCGCGGTGGACCTCGGCGCCTGACTGCGACAGACACGCCCGGTAGTCGCCGCCTGCCCGGAATTACGGGGGTGACCAGGCAAACTGGTCACAGCCGTACGGGGATGAATGGCCACTAGGGAGTTGCCGTGTACCGGGTGTTCGAAGCTCTGGACGAGCTCGTCACGATCGTGGAAGAGGCACGCGGGGTGCCGATGACCTCCAGTTGCGTCGTGCCGCGTGGCGACGTCCTCGAGTTGCTGGACGACGTGCGGGATGCGCTGCCCGGCGAGGTCGACGACGCCCAGGACGTGCTCGACAAGCGCGACGAGATCCTGACGAAAGCCCGCGCCGAGGCCGAGTCGACCGTGGGCGGTGCCGGCGCCGAGGCGGAGCGGCTGCTCGCGGACTCCCAGGCCGAGGCGGAGCGGATGGTCGCCGAGGCGCAGGCACGTGCGGAGCAGGTCGTCGCCGATGCGCACGCCGAGGCCGACCGCGCCGTGGCGGCCGGGCAGGCCGAGTACCAGAACCTGACCGAGCGTTCGCGCCACGAGTCCGAGCGGATGATCCAGGCGGGCCGGGACGCCTACGACCGCGCGGTGGACGAGGGCAGGGGTGAGCAGGCGCGACTGGTCTCCCAGACCGAGATCGTGCAGGCCGCCCACGCCGAGTCCGCCCGCATCGTCGACGAGGCGCACAGCGAGGCGGACCGGCAACGGACCGAGTGCGACGCCTATGTAGACGGCAAGCTGGCCGAGTTCTCCGAGTTGCTGGCGACGACACTGCGCACGGTCGATTCGGGCCGCAACCACCTGCGCGCCCCCGGTGTCGCGGCAGGACAGCGCACACCGGTGTACGACTACCAGTAGTAGTTGGTCGATCCGGACCGTAACCGCGCCGTGGGCGTCCGGTTCGAACTCGCGTACGCTGGACGGGTTGCGCCAGTACCACCCGACACGCGTGAAGAGAACGATGCCCGAGAACAGAACTGCCACCGGCCACCTCGATGCGCGCAGCCCGTGGGTCGTCGACACCCGCGAACTCGGCCGCCGTGCCGGCCTCAGTCGCACCCTGCAGCGTCAGGCGCCGTTCGACGTCTCGCTCGGTGTGCCCGACGTGATCATCGTGCCCAAGGGTGCGGAGATCGATCTCGACCTCCTGCTGGAATCGGTCGTCGAGGGCGTGCTGGTGACGGGGACCGCGATGGCGCCGACCACAGGGCACTGCTCACGTTGCCTGGATCCCATCGGCGATGAGGTCGAGGTCGAACTGACCGAACTGTTCGCGTACCCGGACTCGACGACCGAGGCCACCACCGACGAGGACGAGGTCAGCAGGCTGGTCGACGACCGGATCGACCTCGAGCCCGCGGTGCGGGACGCGCTGGTGCTCGCACTGCCCCAGGTGCCGCTGTGCACCGAGGACTGCCCAGGTCTATGCGCCGAGTGCGGCGTGAAGTGGGCCGATCTCGAGCCCGGACACGGGCATGAGACCATAGATCCTCGGTGGGCCGCGCTGGTCGAACGTCTCGAAGGTACCTCGAATGGGACCGACGATGAGACTCCGGCGAGCGGTGCCGACGACAACGCTTGAGAGAGCAGCCGTGCACGGGTAACCGTCCGCGCCGGTGATGACGAAAACGCTCGCGTCCGCGAGCAAATGTTGATGAGGAGAACCAGTCGTGGCCGTCCCGAAGCGGAAGATGTCGCGTTCCAACACCCGCTCGCGCCGCGCCCAGTGGAAGACGAGCGCCGTGCACCTGGTGCCGTGCTCCAACCGCGCGTGCAAGCAGCCGAAGCCGCAGCACACCGCCTGCCCCACCTGCGGTCAGTACGACGGTCGCCAGGTCGTCGAGCCCGCCTGAGACGGCCGGTTCACAGATAATGGGGGGAAAGTCGTCACACGGCGGTCCGGCAGCTGACCCCACGCCATTGCTCGAGGCGCTCGGCGTCGATTTCGACGCCGAGCTGCTGACCCTTGCGCTCACGCACCGTTCGTATGCGTACGAGAACGGTGGCCTGCCGCCGAACGAGCGGCTGGAGTTTCTCGGGGACGCGGTGCTCGGTCTGGTCGTCACCGACCACCTGTACAACCAGCATCCCGACCTGCCCGAGGGACAGCTCGCCAAGTTGCGGGCCAGCGTGGTGAACATGCACGCGCTGGCCGGGGTGGCAAGGGGTCTCGGCGAGGGTGGGCTGGGTGCACACCTGCTGCTGGGCAAGGGTGAGGAGCTCACCGGTGGCCGGGACAAGGCGAGCATTCTCGCTGACGGTCTCGAGGCCGTGATCGGTGCTGCCTATCTGGCTCACGGCATCGACACCGCCCGCATGCTCGTGCACCGGTTGTTCGACGGGTTGCTGGCCGAGGCGCCGCTGCGCGGGGCAGGTCTGGATTGGAAGACCAGTCTGCAGGAACTCACGGCTTCGGCCGGGCTCGGTGTGCCGGAGTACAAGGTCGAGGACACCGGACCTGACCACCGCAAGGAGTTCACCGCCATCGTGCTGGTCGCGGGTCGCGACCTCGGACACGGTGACGGCAGCACCAAGAAGGAAGCCGAGCAGAAAGCCGCCGAGTCCGCGTGGCGCGCATTGTCCGCGGAACTGGGGTCCGACGGCGCGGCTCAGGGGTAAGCGCGAGTGCCTGAGCTTCCCGAGGTGGAGGTCGTCAGGGCCGGTTTGCAGGAGCACGTCGCCGGCCGCACGATCGCCGAGGTCGAGGTACTTCATCCCAGGGCAATCCGCCGCCATGTGCTCGGTGCGGCGGATTTCACCGGCCGCCTTGCCGGCGTTCGGATCGTGGCAGCTCGTCGGCGGGGCAAGTACCTGTGGCTCGAACTCGCCGATCACTCCGCGGTTCTCGCGCACCTAGGAATGAGCGGTCAGATGCGGGTCCAGCCCGAGACCGCGGCTGACGAGAAGCATCTGCGGGTCCGGATGCGGTTCGACGACGACGGTCCTGAGTTGCGTTTCGTCGACCAGCGGACCTTCGGTGGTCTCGCGCTCGCCGATCTCGTCGAGTCCGACGGCACACTGCTGCCGGAGACAATCGCCCATATCGCACGCGATCCGATGGATCCGGCGTTCGATCCCCGCCACGGCGTTCGGGCACTGCGCTCACGCAGGACAGAGGTGAAGCGGGCGTTGCTCGACCAGACCCTCGTCTCGGGTGTCGGCAACATCTACGCCGACGAGGCGCTGTGGCGCTCGCGGCTGCACTGGGCCCGCCCGGCCGATCGGCTCACGGCGGCCCAGGCTCGGACACTGCTGGAGTCCGCGACCGAGGTGATGAACGAAGCCTTGCGTGCCGGTGGTACCTCCTTCGACGCGCTCTACGTCAACGTCAACGGGCAGTCCGGGTACTTCGACCGAGCGCTGGACGCCTACGGGCAGGAGGGTCTGCCCTGCCGCCGTTGCGGCACACCGATCCGGCGTGACCCGTTCATGAACCGGTCTTCGTTCTCCTGCCCGCGCTGCCAGCCGAGGCCGCGCCGCACTCGCTGAACTCCCCCGTTACGGTCTGCGAGCCAGTGCTGTGCGCGCTACTGCGGAATGCGTGGTACTGTCCAGAACGCAAGTCGGGAGGAACACGTGGAGATCAGTCAGCTACTCAAGGGTGTGCTCGATCTCGCGGTGCTGGCGGTGCTGCGCGAGCAGGACGGTTACGGCTACGACGTACTGCGCAGGCTGAGGCAGGCCGGGCTGGACGAGGTGGGCGACGCCTCGGTGTACGGAACGCTGCGGCGGCTGTACAAGGCAGGCGTGCTGACGTCGTACGTCGTGCCGAGCGAGGAAGGCCCGCACCGCAAGTACTACAGCTTGAACGAGTTGGGGCGCCAGAGACTGGCGGAGTCGGGCAGGACCTGGCACTCGTTCGCCAAGACGATGGACGACCTGCTGGGCGAGGCGGCATGAACGTCCGCAACACGACACAGGGGTAAACACATGAGCACACAGAACTCGGGTGGGGTGCGCGACTACCTGGCGCGGGTCAGGACGTCGCTGGCCGACCTGCCAGCTGTCGAGGTGGAAGAGATCCTGGAGGACGTCCGCCCGCACCTGCAGGACATCGGCACGGAGCTGGGGGAGTCCGCGACGCTGGCCGCGCTGATCGAGCGGCTCGGCTCGCCGGAGAGTTACGCCGCGGAGCTGCGGGCAGCCGGTGGCTACCCCGCCGCTCCCGTGGAGGAGACGGCGCGGGCCGCGGCGGAGCCGAAGCGCCAGCTGGGTGCCCGGCTGGCGCTGTGGGGCCTCGTGCTCGGGGTGTTCGGCGTGCTGCTCACCGGCTTCGCGGTCGCCGTCAACCTGGCCGACGACTACCTGTTCCCGTTCATCGTCCTGCTGCCCGTGCTGGGTGCGAGCGCGTGGTACGTGTGGCAGCACGGTATTCGTCCTATGGAGGACCTTCCCGAGATGCGCCGGATCAGTACCGCCGTGGGCCGGGGCGAGAGCAGCAAGGGCGGGTCGGTCCTGCGCTACCTCGCGTCGTTGCGGCCCGCGTGGTGGCTGCTGTGCGCCGCCGTCCTGGTCGGACTTGGCGTGCTGCTGTTGCTGGGAAGCGTGAGTGCGGTGCTCGCGCTGCCGGTGTTCCTGGCCGTCGGAGTGGCCGTGTTGTGGGCCGGGCCGAAGTCCGCGACCGACCGCCGCCTGCTCTGGGTGAGCCTGCCGGTGTCCGCGTTCGTGGTGGGCAGCCTGCTTGGACTTTCGGGCCAGTTCGTGGAACTGGTGTACGCGAGGAGCATCTCCGGTGACCCGTACTACTCCACGGGTACGTACTCCTCAGGGCCGAACGAACTGACCTATGGCAATGAACTGGTCGAGAACATCTACGTGTTCGATTCCGAGGGCAAGCCGCTGACCGGCGTTTACCTCTACGACGGCGAAGGCAATCCCATCACGACGGCCCGCTACGGCTGTGACAAGAGCACCGGTAGCCAGATGCAGCTCGGTGAGGACAATCGCTTCCCGCGCCCGCACATCGAGTACGGCGCGTACGACGACCAGGGTTATTACAACGGCTACAACGCCTATCGGCCGACGTGCAGGGAGGACACCGGGGTGCCGTTCTCCGCGGTCATCCCCAAACAGGTGACGCCCCAGCCGCCGGCCGGGAAGTAGCAGGGGCGAGGAGCGAGTGGCGTCGGGGGCCGCTCGCTCCTCGTTCCGCTCGGCGTTGCTAGTTCACCGCCGCCGAGCTCATCGAGAGCCGCGCGAGCATTTCGCGCCCGTGCTCGGCGTTGCGCGGCATCGAGAGCACGTCATAGCGGCTGGCGACCAGCTGGCTGTGGGACACGAAATCGCGCCTGCCGCGAGTGGCGGCGTACCCCATCGCCGAGGACGCCAGCCCGAAGCCGACACCTGCGACGAGGCCGATCACGATCGGCAGCAGGCCACCGTCCGGGGTGAACAGGCTGAGCAGAAGTCCGACGAAAAGCCCGAACCAGGCACCCGATGCCGCTCCTCCGGTCAGCACCTTGGCCCAGGTGAGCCGGCCTTTGACCCGTTCGACCAGCATCGGCTCAACGCCGACGATCGTCACATCCTCGACCGGGAAGGCGTTGTCCGCGAGATGATCCACGGCTCGCTGCGCCTCGGCGTAGGAGTTGTAGGAGCCGATGGGCCAGCCCTCGGGCAGGGTCGGCAGTGTCGGCCCCTTCGACGGTCCGGCGAACGCGGTCCGGCTGAATGCGGCGGTCATGGTCCTCACCTCGGCAACTACATCTGTGGGTGTTACACCTTGGTCAACGTCGAGACTGCCCGTATCTGTGCCCGCTGCCGGAACTTCACAGTCGACTATCAGCCGATGCTCAGGTTCAGTGCTTGTCTGTGCGCTTGTCTGTGCGCTTGTCTGTGCGCTTGTCTGTGCATTCGGATCGCTGTGACCTCGGCATCCGCCGTTCTCACCATGCCCTCTCAGGCGAGAATTCCGCTCCTGCCGTTCGTCGTATGCATCTCCGGCATGCCCGCGGGTGTCCCGCTCGGCAGCCACTGGCCGAAGTGACGGCTGGAGAACAGTTCGTCGAGCACCATGTAGGCGGCGCCGACCAGCCCGCCTTCCTCGCCGAGGCGCGCACGGTCGATTCGCAGCTCTCTGGTGGACAACGGCAGTGAGCGCCGATAGATGGTCTCCCGGATCGTCGCGAGGAAGAGATCTCCCGCGTCGGCGACCTGGCCGCCCAGCAGTATGGTCGACGGATTGTAGAAGTTGACCATCGTCGCCAGCATCGTGCCGATCCGCCTACCGGCCTGGACGAGCAGCTGTACGGCGTGGTGATCTCCGGCTCGGGCCGCTGCCGTCACGTCCTCCCCGGTGATCGCGCCGCGGTCGGTGAGTACCTCCGCGAGCAGCTCACTCGCGCCGGAGCGCCCCAGCGTCGTGCCGTCCCTGGCGAGAGCCGCACCCCCGGCAAGCGCCTCGAGGCACCCGGTCTTTCCGCAGCGGCACACCACACTGCTGTCGTCGGAGGCCGCCGCGTGCCCGATGTCGCCGGCGCAGCCCTGGGCGCCCCGGTGCAGCCTGCCTCCGTTGCTGATGCCCGCGCCGATGCCGGTACCGATCTTGATGTAGAGCAGATCGCCGCCCAGCGGTAGTCCTGGAGTACGCAGCTCCCCGAGGCAGAGCAGGTTCACCTCGTTGTCTATCCACACCGGCGCCTGGTAGTGCCGGGCCAGCCGGTCCCGGACGGGGTGGTTGTTCCAGCCGGGCATGATCGGCGGTTCGGACGGCCGTCCCGTCGCGAACTCCACCGGGCCGGGCAGGCCGAGGCCCACCCCCCACACCTGGGCGGGGGACGTGCCGGTGTCCCGCAGGATCTCGTCCAGCGTCGCCTCGACCTCGGCGAGCACCGGGTCAGGACCCAATGCGATGTCGCAGTCGCGATGGCGCAAGGTGAGAACGTTGCCGAGCAGGTCGGTGATACCGGCCATGAACCCGGTCGCGCCGAGTTCGGCCGTCAGGATCCGGCCCGCGTCCTTGCGGAAGCGCAGTGTTCGGGCCTGCCGCCCCCCGGTGGAGGGGTTCAGGTCGCCCTCCTCGAGCAGGCCCGCCTCCAGCAACGTGGTGGTGCGCTGGGTGATCGCGGTACGGCCGAGGCCGGTGCGGAGGCTGAGCGCTGGTCTCGTCTCGGCCTCACCGGTACGGACGAGTTCCAGCAGCTTCGTGTAGCTGTCGAGCAGCTCGGTGCTCGGGGCCTCTGGAACCGGCCTGGTGTCCATACGGGTGCCCCCTTCTGTGTGGTTGGTCCAATCATATACCTCCTGTGACGTTACTTACGTTTACGAACGACATTACGCCGGAAAAAACCAGCCGAAGGTAGGGGATGTCAGCGGGGCGTTAGGGGGCAGCGGGGGCGCGTTAAGAAGTCGTCAGGGCGGGTGGGTCCGGCGGTCCATCGGCCACACGATCGGACGCACCAGGTCCACGACATCGGACCGGCTCACCGAGAGGCACCGAAACGACATGGCCGACTTGCTCTTCGCCGTTCTGCTGATCGGCGTGTTCCTGACGCTGGCGCTCGCCCTGCGCGGGCTGGAGCGACTGTGAGCGGCTCGGGATGGTGGTGGGCCGCGCCGGGCAGTTAGCCGCGAGTCGTGCCGATGCGAATCATTCGACGGGAGCACACTGAGATCGTGGAGCCTGCTGAGGACGCGCGCGCCGGATCGCGCCGGGGTGAGCTGCGCATCTATCTCGGTGCGGCGCCGGGGGTCGGCAAGACCTTCGCGATGCTCGGCGAGGCACGCAGGCGGCTGGAACGTGGCACTGACGTCGTCGTCGGATTCGTGGAGACGTACGAAAGGCCGCTAACGGCCGATGCGCTCGCCGGCCTCGAGGTGCTGCCGAGGCGTACGGTCGCGCACCGCGGGCACGAGCGCACCGAACTGGACACAGACGCGGTGCTCGCCCGCGCGCCCGAGGTCGTGGTCGTCGACGAGCTGGCCCACACCAACGCCCCCGGTTCCCGGTACGGCAAACGGTGGCAAGACGTCACCCGGCTGCTGGAGGCCGGGATCGACGTCATCTCGACGGTCAACGTCCAGCATCTGCAGAGCATGAACGACGTGGTCGAGCGGATCACGGGCGTGCGCGAGCTGGAGACCATCCCGGACGAGGCGGTGCGGGCGGCGGGGCAGATCGAACTGGTCGACATCACCCCGGAGGCGCTGCGCCGCAGGCTGGCGCACGGCAACGTGTACCCGGCAGCCCGGGTGGACGCGGCGCTGGCCAGTTACTTCCGGCCGGGCAACCTGACCGCACTCAGGGAGCTGGCGTTGCTCTGGGTCGCCGACCAGGTCGATGTCGCACTGCAGCGCTATCGAGCCGAGCAGCGCATCACCGACACCTGGGAGGCCAGGGAGCGGGTGGTCGTTTCGGTCACCGGCGGGCCGGAGAGCGAGACCCTGATCCGCCGCGCCAGCCGGATCGCGGCCAGAGCGGGCGCCGAACTGCTCGTGTTGCATGTCCTGCGTGGGGACGGTCTTTCCGGATCGGGGGCGGTTCCCGACTGGCCCGCGTCCCTGACCCGCTGCCGCAGGCTCGCCGACGAGCTCGGTGCCACCTTCCACACTGTTGTCGGCGACGACGTGCGCCATGCCCTGCTGGACTTCGCCAGAGGCGTGAACGCGACACAACTGGTGCTCGGCACCTCTCGCCGGTCGAGGCTCGCCAGGCTGTTCGACGAGGGCATCGGTGCGGCGGTCGTGCAGGACTCGGGGCCGATCGACGTGCACATGGTCACCCACGAGCAGGCGGGTGGGCGCCGTCGCCGCAGGTTCGTCCGAAGTGAACTGGCACCGTCGCGGCTGAGTCTGGGCTGGCTACTGGCGGTGCTGTTTCCCGCTGTCGTGACGGGCATCGGAGTGCTACTGCGCGCCGAACTCGACTTCTCCACCGCCGTGGTGGGCTACTTTCTCGCCAGCGTCGTCGTGGCGCTCGTCGGCGGCCTCGGACCCGCCCTGCTGACGTCGTTGTTGTCGGCGCTGCTGCTCAACTTCTTCTTCACCCAGCCCTACTACACATTCACGGTCGACGCGCAGAGCGACGTCATCACCCTGATCGCCATGGTGGTCGTTGCGCTGCTGGTGTCGGTGGTGGTCGATCTCGCCGCCCGGCGCGCTGTGCAGGCCTCCCGCGCTCGCACCGAGGCGGCCCTGCTCGCCACCTATGCCAGGACGGTGTTGAGCGATCCTCGGCCTCTGGAGCGGCTGCTGGAGAAGGTGAGGGAGAACTTCGGCCTGAAGTCCGTCGCGCTGCTGGAGAAGCGTGACGGTCGCTGGCACCGGATCGCCCACGCTGGAGTGACGCCCTGCGCGGAACCGGACGAGGCCGACGCCGATGTTCCGGTCACGGCCGATGTCCACCTCACGATGAGCGGGCGGGCCCTGCCCGCGTCCGATCGAAGGGCACTGGAAACCGCCGCCGGGCAGGCGTTGCTCGTCCTGCGTCAACAGCGTCTCGCGCAGGCGACGGCGAAGGCGGAGCGCAAGGCCGAGGCCACCGAACTGCGTACGGCACTGCTGTCCGCCGTCGGTCACGACCTGCGGACCCCGCTGACGTCGATCAAGGCGGCCGCTGGGAGCCTGCGCGCACAGGACATCGAACTGTCCATGGAGGACACCGAGGAACTGCTGGAGACGATCGAACAGTCCGCCGATCGGCTCGCCGGCCTGGTGGACAACCTGCTCGACTCCTCCCGGTTGGCGACCGGGGCGGTCAAGCCCCTGTTGCGCCCGGTCGGCTACGAGGAGGTCGTCGCCCACGCGCTGTCCAATGTGGACGGGACGGAGTCGGTGGCCGTGGAGATCGACGACAGTTTGCCGGTCGTGCTGGCGGACCCGGGACTGCTGGAACGCGTGGTGGCCAATGTCGTCGACAACGCACTGCGGCACGGGCGATCCGCGCGGCCGATCGCGGTGCGCGCGAGCGCCCACTCCGGCCAGGTGGAACTGCGGGTCGTGGACTACGGACGCGGACTGGCCAAGGGCAGGGCCGAGTCGGCCTTCGCCCCGTTCCAGCGCCTCGGCGACCGGGGTGGCACTCCCGGCGTCGGGCTGGGACTCTCCGTCGCGAAGGGGTTCACGGAGGCCATGGGCGGAACGATCAGTGCCGAGGACACACCGGGGGGAGGCCTCACGGTGGTGATCTCACTGCCGGCACGCTATCGGGCGGGAGGAAAGGTGTCGTGAACTCGACGAAGGGACACCAGCCGGGCCAGAACAGCACGGTGCTGGTGGTGGACGACGAGCCGCAGATCGTTCGTGCCCTGCGGATCAACCTGTCCGCCAGGGGTTACCGGGTGATCACCGCGCACGACGGCACCGCGGCCCTGCGCGCTGTCTCGGAGAACAAGCCGGACGTCGTCGTGCTGGACCTCGGCCTGCCCGATATGGACGGGACCGAGGTGATCGGCGGCCTGCGCGGCTGGACGACCGTGCCGATCATCGTGCTCTCGGCGCGCGGTGACTCGGCGGACAAGGTCGAGGCACTCGACGCGGGCGCCGATGACTACGTGACCAAGCCCTTCGGGATGGACGAGCTGCTCGCCCGGCTGCGTGCGGCAGTCCGCCGTTCGGCGGGCAGCGCGCTGGACGAGGCCAATTCGGTCGTGGAGACCAGCTCGTTCACGGTGGATCTCGCGGCGAAGAAGGTCATCAGGGACGGTGCGGAGGTGCACCTGACCAAGACCGAATGGGGTGTGCTCGAACTGCTGATCCGCAACCGCGGCAGACTGGTCGCCCAGAAGCAGCTGCTGCACGAGGTCTGGGGACCGACCTACGACTCCGAGTCGCACTACCTGCGGGTTTACCTGGCGCAGTTGCGCAGGAAACTGGAACGCGAGCCGTCCCGGCCGCGGCATCTGTTGACCGAGCCGGGAATGGGCTACCGCTTCGAGCCCTGAGCGTCAGTCGGTTGTGGTGCTGGAGGACGACGTCGCGGAAGAGGTCCCGGAGGTCTCACTGCCATCGTCGGGAGGCGAGGATGGCGGCTCGCTTGACGACGGTTCGCTCGACTCCGGGGGAGTCGTCGGCTCGGAGCTCGAAGTCTCTGGGGGTGGGCTGCTGGGCTCTGTCGAATCGTTGCTCGACGGCGGCAGTACGGTGCCGCCGCCGTCGCCCGGGTTAGTGGTCGAGCCGGGCAGATCGGAACGACCGGACGTGCCCGGCTGCTGCGTCGTCCCAGGTGCGCCCGAGGTTCCCGGCGCCCTCGGCGGCAGCACAGTCGTGGTCGGGGTGCCGTCAGGACCGATGCTCACGACGGTGGTCGGGGCAGCGGTGGCGGCGGAGGAGGGCAACTCGCCCGCTTCCGCCACACCGGTGACGGTCATCGTGTCCGTTCCCGGCACACCGTTGCCGGGGACCAGCTGGGCGCCCCCGGCCGGGGCGGTGCCCTGCGCGGGCGGCCCTCCAGCCGCGGCGTTGCCGCCCCCCGCCAGCTCGGCGACACCCGCGAACGCGGTGGCCACGACGAGGCCGCTCACCGCGAGCATCGCGTAGCCGGAGCGCTGGAGCTTCTCCGTCGGCGCGACGGGTGGCTTGGTCTCACCCCGTTGGCTCGGTCCTGACCCGGGCACAGGCGTCATGCATGGCTCCTTGGTACAGCTCGTGGTGGCTGGCAGATCCTCAGTCCGGTTCGTGTCCTTCAGCGGTGCGGGTCCTCGGCGTCTTCCGAGCGCCGCGACCGCAGCAATTGCACTCGGACGGGTGAGCCCGAATGGCGGACGGCGGCACGCTACCACTGTCGGGTAACTATGGGCGAGTGGCTGTGCGCTCGCTGTTCACTCTCCGCGCACGCCAGGCGTCAGGCACCATGGACGCCGTGAGAGCCATGACCGACGAGACAGCGCACGAACGTCTGACCGCCTGGGTGCACGGATCCGTTCAGGGGGTCGGTTTCCGCTGGTGGACGCGGAGCAGGGCGTTGGAACTCGGGTTGGTGGGCAGCGCACGCAATCTCGCCGACGGCCGGGTGGAGGTCGTCGCGGAGGGGCCGAAGGCACACTGTGAGCGTCTACTGACGGCGTTGCGCTCCGGAACGTCACCCGGACGAGTGGATCGTGTCGTGGAGCGGTGGTCGGCGGCCAAGGGCGGTATCGAGGGCTTCGTCGAGCGTTGAGTTCGGCAAGGGTCGCGATGAGCCACAGCCGGATCACGCCCCAGGTCCCACGGTCTCCAGGGCCTGGCGGGTAAACTCCGCCGACACCGAACTTTGCGAACCGGCAGCGGAGAGGTCAGCACCAAGTGCACCTGAAAAGCTTGACGCTCAGGGGCTTCAAGTCCTTCGCCTCGGCGACCACCCTGCGTTTCGAGCCGGGCATCACCTGTGTCGTCGGCCCCAACGGATCGGGTAAGTCGAACGTCCTCGACGCCCTGCGCTGGGTCATGGGTACCCAGGGGGCGAAGGACCTGCGCGGCGGCAAGATGGAGGACGTCATCTTCGCCGGTACCGCGGGCCGGGCTCCGCTGGGCCGCGCCGAGGTCACGCTGACGATCGACAACTCCGACGGTGCGTTGCCGATCGACTACGCCGAGGTCTCCATCACCCGGCGCATGTTCCGGGACGGCGCCAGCGAATACGAGATCAACGGCAGCAACTGCAGGCTGCTCGACGTGCAGGAACTACTGTCCGACTCCGGTATCGGCCGGGAGATGCACGTGATCGTCGGGCAGGGGCAGCTCTCGCAGATCCTCGAGGCCAAGCCGGAGGAGCGCAGGGCCTTCATCGAGGAGGCCGCCGGGGTGCTGAAGCACCGCAAGCGCAAGGAAAAGGCGCTGCGCAAGCTCAACGGCATGCAGGCGAACCTCGACCGCCTCGGTGATCTCACTACCGAGCTGCGCAGGCAGCTCAAACCGCTGGGCAAGCAGGCCGAGATCGCGCGCAAGGCGCAGGCCGTGCAGTCCGAGCTGCGGGACTCCCGGCTGCGGCTGCACGCCGACGACCTCGTGACCCAGCGGACCGAGCTGGCCAGGGAGGAAGCCGACGAGAACGCGGCGCGGGCTCGGCGGGCTGAGGTGGAGCAGGCTCTGGAGGTGGTGACCTCGGAGCAGACCGACCTCGAGGCGTCGCTGGCCGAGGACGCGCCGAAGCTCACCGCGGCCCAGGACACCTGGTACAAGCTCTCCGCGCTAGCCGAGCGGCTGCGCGGCACCGTGCGATTGGCGGTGGAGCGCCAGCGGCACCTGTCCAGCGAGGTGGAAACCGGTACGGCTGGACGCGACCCCGAGGAGATGCTCGCCGAGGCCGATCGGGTGGCCGAGCGGGAGCGAGAGCTGACCGATGTGGTCACCGAGGCCCGGTCGATGTTGTCGGCCACCGTGCAGAGCCGGGAGCAGCTGGAGCGCGAGGTACAGGCCGCGGAGAAGGCCCATATGGCCGCCGTCCGTGCCATCGCCGACCGCAGGGAGGGTCTGGCGAAGCTGACCGGCCAGGTGGAGGCGCTGCGCAGTAAGACAGGTGCGACAGCGGAGGAGATCGACCGCCTCACCATGGGTATCGAGGAGGCCTCCGCGCGCGCCGAGGAGGCCGCCGAGGAACTCGAGCAGGCCCGCGCGGAGGGCGGGGTCGAGGAGTCCGACGACGCGGACCTGCAGGATCGCCATGACCGGGCGGTGCGGGCCAACGAAGCCGCCAAGGCCAGGGTTGAGGAACTTGTCCTGGCGGAGCGGACCGCGGAGCGGGAGATCGCGTCCGAGAAGGCCAGGGTGGACGCACTGTCCATGGGCCTCAAACGCAAGGACGGCGCCGGTGCGCTGCTCGGGGCGGCCGACGACCTGCCCGGCCTGATCGGCTCGGTCGCCGCACTGCTCACAGTGGACGCCGGTTACGAGGTCGCGCTGGCCGCGGCCCTGGGCCCGGTCGCCGACGCGGTGGCTGTCAGCGCGGGCGACGACGCGGTCGCGGCGCTGAAGTACCTGAAGGACAACGAGTCCGGTCGCGCGGGCGTTCTGCCCGCCGCACAGCAGTACACAGTGGACACTGCCACCTGGCCCGCGCTGCCTACCGGGGCGCGCTGGGCCAGGGAGGTGGTCACGGCACCCGAGGCGTTGCGCCCCGCCGTCGAGCGTGCGCTGGATCGGGTGGTCATTGTGGACACTCTGGAGCGGGCACAGGACTTGGTCCTCGCCCACCCGGAACTGAGCACCGTCACCCAGGACGGTGATGTTTACGGCGCGAACTGGGCGGTCGGTGGATCGGCTCGCAGCGAGAGCGTCATCGAGGTGCAGGCCGCCGTCGACGAGGCGCAGGACCGCATGCTGGCCGCGGAACGGCTGCTGGAACGCACGGCCGCCGAACTGGAGGGCGCTCGCGCCGAACAGCAGGACCGCAGGGACGAGGTCGGCCAGGCCAAGGAAGCGCTGAGCGAGGCCAAGGTGCGCAAGGCGCGCTCCTCCGAGCGACTGAGCCGGATGCAGCAGGCCGCCCGCTCGGCCGAGGCCGATGTGGAGCGGTTGCGTAGCCAGCGCATGAAGGTCGAGCAAAGCCGGGAGCAGGCGCTGGAGCAGCTCGGTGAGCTGGAGGAGCGACTCGCCGCGGTCGCCGAGCAGCCGGTCGACGAGGATCCCGACACCAGTGAGCGGGACGAGGCGGCCGGTGCGCTGGCCACCGTGCGCCAGGAGGAGGTCGACGCCAGGCTGGCGCTGCGCACCGCGGAGGAACGGGCGAGGGGTATCGCCGGCAGGGCCGATGCGCTGCGCCGCGCCGCGCAGGCCGAGCAGCAGGCACGGGAGCGGGCGGAGAAGGCCAGGATCGCTCGGGCTCGTGGCGCCGAGATCGCCGCGGCCGTGGTGAACGGCGGGGAGACCGCACTCGAGCGCATCGAGGTGTCACTGCAGCGTGCCGCCGCCGAGCGCGACGAGATCCAGAGCCAGCGGCTGCGGCGGGAGTCGGCGCTGAGCCAGGTGCGGAGCAAGGTCAGGGAACTGTCCGGTGAGCTGGAGAAGCTGACCGACGCCGTGCACCGTGACGAGGTGCTGCGGGCCGAGCAACGGCTGCGGCTGGAGCAGTTGGAGACCAAGATCGCCGAGGACTTCGGCATGGGACTCGACGACCTGATCGCGGAGTACGGCCCGGATGTCCCGGTGCCCCCCGGTGCGGGCGAGATGGCCGAGTACGAAGCCGCGAAGGAGCGCGGGGAGACCGTCATGGCCCCGCAGCCGATTCCGTACGACCGCGATACGCAGACCCGGCGCGCGAAGCGGGCGGAGAAGGACCTGGCCCTGCTGGGCAAGGTCAACCCGCTGGCGCTGGAGGAGTTCGCCGCGCTGGAGGAACGGTACAAGTTCCTGTCCACGCAGCTGGAGGACCTGAAGGCGACCCGCAAGGATCTGCTGACCGTCATCAAGGAGGTCGACGACAAGATCCTCGAGGTGTTCGCGGGTGCCTACGAGGACGTCGCGCGGGAGTTCGAGATCGTCTTCTCGGTTCTGTTCCCCGGCGGCGAGGGGCGCATGGTGCTGACCGAGCCGAACGACCTGCTTGCCACCGGCGTCGACGTCGAGGCTCGCCCCCCTGGCAAGAAGGTGAAGCGGCTCTCGCTGCTCTCCGGCGGGGAGAAGTCGCTGGTCGCGGTCGCGATGCTGGTGGCGATCTTCCGAGCTCGCCCTTCGCCGTTCTACGTGATGGACGAGGTCGAGGCCGCGCTGGACGACACGAACATGCGCAGGCTCATCGGCTTGCTGGAGCAGCTCAGGCAGAGCTCGCAGCTCATCATCATCACCCACCAGAAGCCGACGATGGAGATCGCCGACGCGTTGTACGGCGTGAGCATGCAGGGGGACGGCATCACCAAGGTGATCTCCCAGCGCCTGCGCAATGACGGCGTGGTCATCGAACCGGAGCCCGAACCCGCTCCCGCCTGAGGTCTTCAACCCCCCTCGCACTTTCCCGGGAAAGTGCGACGCGCACCCCATCGCACTTTCCCGGGAAAGCGCGAGGGGGTGCGCGGTGGATCAGGCGGCGCGGGCTTGCTCAGGCTGGGTCGGATCCGGGGTGTCCTTGGGGTGGCGCAGCGACAGCAGCCCGCCGACGACCAGCGACACGATCACGCCGAGCGGTACATACCACGGGAACGCCAGTGTCTTCTGTTCACCATCCACAGTGAACTCCACGCCGAGGATGAACACGGCGACCACGACGACGGTCGACAGGAAGGCCACGATCGCGTCGGCCTCCCTCGCCCGCTTCACCAGCATGCCGAGGAAGAACGCGCCCAGCAGTGCGCCGTAGGTGTAGCTGGCGATGCTCAGGCCAAGCTCGACCACGGGCTGCTCGGTCGTGGTGAACAGCGACGCGAACCCGATGAAGACGAACGCCCAGACCACGGTCCACACCCTCGCGTGCTTCAGGATCGCGCTGTCCGCCAGCTTGCGCTTGGAGAAGCGCTGGTACAGGTCGCTGACCGTGGAGGTGGACAGCGAGTTCAGCGAGGACGAGATCGTGCTCATCGCGGCGGCCAGGATGCCGGCGACCAGCAGTCCGGAGAGACCGGAAGGCAGCTCGTTGACGATGAACGTGGGGAAGAGTTCGTCGCTGGCCTCCATCCCCATGTCCGCGGGTGCCAGTCCCTTGTAGAACGACCACAGCGCCGTGCCGACGACGAGGAACAGGGCGAACTGGAAGAACACCACGACACCGCTGGCGATGATGGCCTTCTGGCTTTCCTTGACGTTGCGGCAGGCCAGCAGTCGCTGCACCATCAGCTGGTCCGCGCCGTGTGAGGCCATGGCGAACAGTGCGCCACCGACCACCGCCGTGATGAAGGCGTAGTGCGATGTGACGACGTCGGAGGAGAAGTCGAAGAGCTGGAACTTGCCCGCGTCGAACGCGGCGCCGAGCCAGCCGTCCGGCAGCTTCCCGGTCAGGATCACCAGGGCGAACACCGCGCCGAGGACGTAGATGCCCATCTGGATGACGTCGATCCAGATGACGGCCTTGATCCCGCCGAGGGTGGTGTAGATGACCGCCATGAGCGCGATCGCCGCGACGATGATCCAGTACGGCGCGTCCACTCCGAACACAGCCAGCATCACCTTGACGGGGATCGCGGTCGCGAAGAGCCGGACTCCGTCGGCGAGCAGCCTGGTGACCAGGAAGGTCACCGATGCCGTGCCCTGCATGCTGCTGCCGAACCGTTTGCCGAGGAACCCGTACGCGCTGACCAGGTCGCCCGCGTAGTACTTGGGCAACAGCACGAACGCCACCAGTACCCGGCCGATCAGATAACCGATGGCCAGCTGGAGGTAGGTGATGTTGCCGAGGTAGGCCACGGTCGGCACGCTGATCACGGTCAGCGTGGACGTCTCGGTGGCGACCACCGAGAAGGTGACCGCCCACCAGGGAACCTTCCTGCTGCCCACGAAGTAATCGGAGGAGGACTGCTGTTTCCCGGCGATTGCTATGCCGAGTAGTGGTGTTCCCACCAGGAACACCACGATGATCGCGAGGTCAAGGGCGCGCATGGCTATCTCCTACCGTGTCCGTGGGATCGGCCGCTACCCGCAAGCGGCTGATTGCCGTCTGTCGTGGCTGTGGGAGGCGAAGGGCGTCCGCGCCGGGAGTGATGCTGCCCAGCAGCCGTGTGCCGCGAGCGCCGGTGGCGCCCGGTACGTTCGCCGGAAGTCCCTGCCAGGTCAGCCATCCCAGCAGAGCCGTCAGGTAGGCCTCCTTGCCCGCGCTGGAGAGGCCGATCTCGCCACTGGTGGTCACCGTGCTCCCGTCGAGGGCGGCGCGCACGGCCGCCAACAGGATCGGGTTGGCGACGCCGCCGCCGGAGCAGACGACCGTGTCCACCTTGTGTTCCCTGCAGGCCGCGGCGATCGTGGTCGCGGTCAGCTCGGTGAGGGTTGCGAGCAGATCGTGGTCGCCGACGCTTGGCAGTCCGGCCAATGCCTCGTCCAGGTACGACTGGTGGAAATGCTCCTTGCCGGTGGACTTGGGCGGCGGCGCGAGATAGTAAGGATCGCTCAGCAGGCGATCCAGCAGGTCCGTGCGCACCTGGCCGCGCGCGGCGAGTGCACCGTCGAGGTCGCTGCGCAGGCTGCCACCGCTGACCCGCGCCGCGGCGAGATCGAGCAGGGCGTTTCCGGGACCGGTGTCGTAAGCCAGGGTCTCACCCTCGGCGGTGACCACGGTGATGTTCGCGATGCCGCCGACGTTCACCGCCGCCCCCGCGCGCCCGGTCTCGTCCACGAGCGGGCGCAGCCAGAGCGAGTCGAGTGTGCTGGCCAGCGGTGCGCCGTGGCCGCCCGCGGCGACATCCCGGGCCCGGAGATCCGCGACCACCGGCAGTCCGGTTCGCTCGGCGATCCATGCGGGCTGGCCGAGTTGCAGTGTGCCCTTGGCCGAACCGTCCTCGACCCAGTGGAACACCGTCTGTCCCAGTGAGGCCACCAGGTCGGCGTGTCCACCGGCGAGCTGGTCGATCCCGGTGCGGGCGGCCGCGGCGAAGGCCTGGCCTACCTCGGTGTCGAGCCGGGTGAGTCGCTCGACGCTGCTGGCGGCGGGAGGAAGGGCGGCGAGCAGGTCGTCCCGCAGCTGTTCCGGATAGTCGATTTCGAGGCAGCCGAGCGGAACGAGGATCAGCTCTTCGCCGTCGGCCCGGAACTCGGCGGCCGCCACGTCGATGCCGTCGATGGAGGTGCCGGAGATGAGTCCGACGACCCGCAGGCCTTCATCGGGGTTCGTCACGAGATGTGGTCTAGTCCACCGCCCCGTCGTAGCACAAGATGTTTCGTTGATTTTTGTCCGAAAAGAGTTGCAAGGAGTTACGCGTTCACTTGGCGTGTCGGGGAAGTTCCCCAATGTGGCATTGGGGACGTTGGAGTTCCCCAATGCGGCATTCGGGACGTTGGAGTTCCCCAATGCCACATTGGGGGCATCCTGCTCCCGCGCCGGTCGGATGCGAGGATGGCCGCGTGTCGAGCAACCTGTGGTTCTGGATCATTGTCGCGGTCGTCGTGCTGCTCGCGATCGCCCTTGTCGCAGGGCTGACGATCGCCCGTAAGCGCAAGATCAGCCTCGATGAGCCGGACCGCCCCGAGCGGGAGAAGCCGAAGGGCGGCGGGTACCAGGCGGGCGGCGGGATCAGTCTCGCTCCGGGGGGAACCGAACGCGCCACCGAGGAGGACACCGCCCCTCCCGCCGCGCCACCGCACCCCGCGGGGGATCGCACCGAGGTCGACGGACAGCCCGGCGTCGGCGACGACGCCTCCGTGCCGAGGGACGCGCCCCGCCGTGGCATCGTCGACGTGGGCCTGCCGGACCAGGTCGAGCAGGAACCGGCGTCCGACGATACGGCGACACAGGATCCGGCCACCGTCGAGGCGGCTGAGCCGGCACCGCCCGCAGTACCTGCTCAACCCGCGCCGCCGGCGTCCACCGAGGTGGAGCCGCCCGCTGCTCCCGCAGAGCCCACTGAGCTCACCGAGCCCGCTGGGCCCACGGAGCCCGTGGAGGAGATCGAGCCCGCGAGCGGGCGGATCGAACGCCTGCGCGGCAGGCTGTCCAAATCACGTTCCTCTCTCGGGCAGGGCCTGCTCGGCCTGCTCGGCGCGGGCGACCTCGACGAGGATTCCTGGCAGGACGTCGAGGACACGCTGCTGATCGCCGACCTCGGTTCCGCGACCACCACCGAGATCGTCGAGAAGCTGCGCACCGAACTGTCCAGTCGTGGGGTACGCAGCTCCGAACAGGCACGCGTCGTGCTCAAGGACGTCCTCACCGACGCGCTCGGCCGCGACGACGACCGCTCGGTGCGCGCGCTTCCGCACACCGGCGGCCCCGAAGGGAAGCGTCCTGCGGTCGTCCTGATCGCCGGCGTGAACGGCACCGGCAAGACCACCACGACCGGCAAGCTGGCCCGCGTGCTCGTGGTCCAGGGCAGGCAGGTGCTGCTTGGTGCGGCCGACACGTTCCGTGCCGCGGCCGCGGAGCAGTTGCAGACCTGGTCGGAGCGCGTCGGCGCCGAGGTTGTCCGGGGCAAGGAAGGTGCCGATCCCGCCGCCGTGGCCTACGACGCCGTCAAACGCGGTATCGACACCGGCGTTGATGCCGTGCTGATCGACACCGCGGGCCGGTTGCACACGAAGACCGGCCTGATGGACGAGCTCGGCAAGGTCAAGCGGGTGGTGGAGAAGCAGGCCGAGGTGGACGAGGTGCTGCTGGTACTCGACGCCACCACCGGACAGAACGGGCTCGCGCAGGCGCGGGTGTTCGCCGAGGTCGTGAACGTGACCGGCATCGTGCTGACCAAGCTCGACGGCACGGCCAAGGGCGGCATCGTCTTCCAGGTGCAGCGTGAGCTCGGTGTCCCGGTCAAGCTGGTCGGCCTCGGCGAGGGGCCCGACGACCTCGCGCCGTTCGAGCCCGCCGCGTTCGTGGACGCCCTGCTCGGCTGAGCGAATCCGGATCGCTACGCGCTGGCGGCGTCCGTGCCCAGCTGGGCCGAAAGGTCTCTGGCGATGCGCTGCACCACCGGGGCGATCCGGCTGACAGCCTCCTTGGTGAGCCTGCCCTCCGGGCCGGACACCGAAACTGCGGCGGGTGTCGGCGCCCCGTCGATCGGCACCGCGACACAGCGCACGCCCAGCTCCTGCTCGCTCTCGTCCAGGGCGTACCCCTGCTTCGCGACGGTGGCGAGATGGCGCAGCAGTGTGTCCGGCTCGGTGAAGGTGTGCTCGGTGTACGCGGGCATGCCGGTGCGGGCGAGCAGCGCCCGAGTCTGCTCCGGCGGCAGCACGGACAGGATCGCCTTGCCGACCCCTGTGCCGTGCGGCAACAGCCTGCGGCCGACCTCGGTGAACATCCGCATCGAGTGCCGTGAAGGCACCTGCGCGACGTACACCACCTCGTCGCGCTCCAGCACGGCCAGGTTCGCGGTCTCGCCGACCTCGTCGACCAGTTCGGTCAGCAACGGGCGCGCCCAGCTGCCGAACTGCAGGCTCGCGTTCTCCCCGAGCCGGATCAGTCGTGCGCCCAGCGCGTAGCGCCGGTTGGTGTTCTGCCGCACATATCCCAGGGCCACCAGTGTGCGGATCAGTCGGTGGATGGTGGGCATCGGCAGCCCCGATGTCGACGCGAGCTCGGAAAGACTCGCCTCGCCGCCGGTGTCGGCCAGGTGCTCGAGCAGCTCAAACGCCCGCTGCAGGGACTGAACGCCGGTACTACCGTCACGGGTGGACTTCTGCGGCGCCACAGGCTGCTCCCTTCGTCACAACGCTGTTGATATCACACCGCCGTTGAGCTTCCGCTATGCAGAAACTATAGTCCGAGATGTAAAAACGTATGGACGTCTTTTTGAAAAGTCACAGTGGGGTGTTCGCATGTCCGAAGTGCAGGTGCTGGGCGGCTCGGTGGAGCGCGGCGACGAGATCCTGACGCCCGAGGCGCTGCAGTTCCTTGCCGATCTGCACGACAAGTTCGCCGCCCGGCGCGACGAGCTGCTCCAGGCGCGCACCCATAAGCGTGAGGAGGCCGCGCGCACCGGGAAGCTGGACTTCCTGCCCGAGACACGCGAGGTCCGCGAGTCGGACTGGCAGGTGGCCGAGGCCCCGCCCGCGCTGCGTGACCGGCGGGTGGAGATCACCGGCCCGACCGACCGCAAGATGACGATCAACGCCCTCAACTCCGGCGCCAAGGTCTGGCTCGCCGACCTCGAGGACGCCAACACCCCGCACTGGGACAACGTGGTGTCCGGGCAGGTGAACCTGCACGACGCGGTGCGCAAGACGGTCGAGCTCACCACCCCGGAGGGCAAGAGCTACCAGCTGCGCGACGACGTGGAGCACGCCACGATCGTGGTCCGCCCCCGTGGCTGGCATCTCGACGAGCGGAACCTGACCTTCGGTGGGCGCAGGGCCGTCGGTGCGCTGGTCGACTTCGGCCTCTACTTCTTCCACAACGTCCGCGCCCTGCTGGCGAACGACGCAGGTCCGTACTTCTACCTGCCGAAGATGGAGAGCCACCTCGAGGCGCGGCTGTGGAACGACGTGTTCAGCCACGCCGAGGCCGAGCTGGGCATCGACCACGGCACGATCAGGGCCACCGTGCTGATCGAGACGATCCCCGCGGCGTTCGAGATGGAGGAGATCCTCTACGAGCTGCGCGAGCACGCCTCCGGGCTGAACGCCGGTCGCTGGGACTACCTGTTCAGCGTGATCAAGTACTTCCGCGACGCGGGCGAGAAGTTCGTGCTGCCGGACCGCAACAGCGTGACCATGACCGCGCCGTTCATGCGCGCGTACACCGAGCTGCTGGTGCGGACCTGCCACAAGCGCGGCGCCTTCGCGATCGGCGGCATGGCCGCGTTCATCCCGAACCGGCGCGACCCCGAGGTCACGGAGAAGGCGCTCGCCAAGGTGCGCGACGACAAGAGCCGCGAGGCCGGTGACGGTTTCGACGGTTCCTGGGTGGCGCACCCCGGCATGGTCGACATCTGCCGCGAGGAGTTCGACCGGGTCCTCGGCGACAAGCCGAACCAGCTCGATCGGACCCGCGAGGACGTGCAGGTGACCGCAGCGCAGCTGCTCGACGTCGCCTCCACCGAGGGCAGCGCGACCGCGGCCGGGCTGCGTGCGGCCGTTGACGTCGGCATTCGCTACCTCGCGTCCTGGCTGGGCGGCAATGGTGCGGCCGGTATCCACAACCTGATGGAGGACGCCGCCACCGCGGAGATCTCCCGCTCGCAGGTCTGGCAGTGGGTGCGCAACGGCACCGAGCTCGACAACGGTGAGAAGGTCACCGAGCCGGTGGTCCGCTCGGTGATCGAGGACGTGCACAAGGAACTCGCCGGTGAGGTCCCGGCCGAGTTGCTCGAACCGGCCGTCGAGCTGTTCGAGCAGGTCGCTCTGGCCGAGGAGTACGTCGACTTCCTGACACTGGCCGCCTACGAGCGGATCCAGTAGGTGGCACCGGCAGGCCGGCTCCCGCACAGCGTTTACGCGGCCGCCGACGCCCGCCTCGCGGAGGCGGACGCCCAGGTGGCCGCGCTGTATCCCGGTGAGCCAGCAGGGCGCCAGCCGGTACACACCGTCTATGTGCCCGCGCCCCACTTCTCGGCCGACGTGGTCGAGAAGTGGGGCGCGCAGGCCCGCGACGTGCTGGAGCAGCACGGCGACGGGCTGGCCATGGACGCGGCCGTGGCCGAGCGGGTGCGGGAGAAGCTGCGCGCCGAGCCTGTCGAGGATTTGCGGATCGACTTCGAGGACGGCTACGGCAATCGGCCCGACGAGGAGGAGGACTCCGCGGCTCGGGACGCGGGACGCGTCCTCGCCGGGCTGGTCGCTGCCGGGTCGGCGCCGCCGTTCACCGGAATCCGGTTCAAGAGCTTCGAGGCGGCCACCCGCCATCGCGGCATTCGCACACTGGACCTCTTCCTCGAGGGACTGCTGCGGGATTCGGGTCTGCCGGACGGGTTCGTGGTGACCCTGCCCAAGGTGACGGCCGTGGCACAGGTGGTCGCGGCCGTAGAGGTGCTGGCCGCGCTCGAACAGGCACACTCGCTGGCTGAAGGGGCACTACGGTTCGAGGTGCAGATCGAGACACCGCAGTCGATCCTCACCCCGGACGGCACGGTCGCCGTCGCTGCCGTGCTCCGTGCGGCCCAGGGCCGATGCACCGGTCTGCACTACGGCACCTACGACTACAGCGCGGCTCTTGGCATCAGCGCGGCGGATCAGCGTATGGACCATTCGGCCGCGGACTTCGCGAAGGCGTTCATGCAGGTCGCCGCCGCGGGTACGGGGGTGCGGCTGTCCGACGGCTCCACTAACAGGCTTCCAGTCGGTGCGGCAGTGGACGTGCACGCCGGGTGGGCAGAGCACGTCCGGCTGGTGCGACGCAGCCTCGGCAACGGCTTTTACCAGGGCTGGGATCTACATCCGCATCAGCTCCCGAGCCGGTTCGCGGCCACCTACGGGTTCTTCCGCGACGGCTTTTCCGCTGCGGCACAACGATTGCGGGCGTACGCGGAGCAGGCAGGCGGTGGCGTCCTCGACGAGCCGGCCACGGCACAGGCACTGGCGCGCTTCCTCGTCCGCGGTCTGGACTGTGGTGCGTTCGATCCCGCAGAGGTCGCCGAGGCCACCAACCTGGGCAGGAACGATCTCGACGCCTACGCCTCCCGGTCGGAGATGCACAGCGCGAGGTAGACGTCCACCTGCGTGGGGAAGTCGGTGAGGTCCTTGCCGAGCAGCTCGCTGGCCCGTGTGATGCGGTAGCGCAGCGTGTTGACGTGCACATGCAACGCCTTCGCCGCCGCGCCAGGGGAACCGGAGCACTCCAGAAACACCCGCACCGTGCGGACGAGATCGCCCTGCTGGGCCTCGTCGTAGGCGAGTAGCGGGCCGAGCGTCCGCCTGCGGACGGAGTGCCTCAGCTCGTCGGCCACTCCGGCGAGCAGCAGTTGGTGCGTGCCGATCTGCTCACCCGAAACCACGGCGATCCGGTCGGTGCCTCGCGCTGCCAGCGCCAACGCGTGGCGGGCCTCCTCGCTCGCCCCGCGCAAACCGGCGATCGTGGCCGGACCACCGATGCCGACCAGGACCTGGCCCCCGCGTAGCAGCGGTTCCACAGCCGACAGTGCCGCGGTCGCCGTCTCCGCCCAGTCCTGCGGCCACTCGTCCGCCTCGACCAGCGCGCACGCCTGATCGCCTTGCTGGGTGAGCTCGCCGACGAACGACCGGCCGGGGTGCTCGGCGAGCAGCTCCACCAGCAGTTGCACGCCGAGTCCGCGCACCGGTTCCGGTGCGCGGAGCAGCAGGACCCGCAGTGCCGTGTCCGTGGTCAGCCCGGTGGCGCCGAGACCGCCGGAGAGTTCGCCTTCACTCAGCGCGGCCCCGCCGACCAGACGGAGCAAAGGCGCGGCCAGCCGGTCGGTGACCCCGCGGATCTGCTCGCTCCGGGAGCGATCCAGCGCCACCAGACTCGCGAGTTCCTCCGCGACCGCGGCCCGCGCGGGTGGCCGGTCGGCCCGGTCGCCTCCCACGACCAGCAGCCAGGGCAGGGGCGAGCGGTCGCCGAGCGGTAGCGACGTGAGTCCATTCTGGACGACCGTGCGACCGCCCGCCTCGACAAACGCTCGTGCGGCGGAGGTCGCGTCGAGCGGTTCCGGGCCGCCGGACGCCACGATCCGGCCGGTGGCCGACAGCACCCAGCACGGTGCGTCCAGTTCGGCGGCCCCGTGCCGCAGCAGCTCGGGAAGTGACGCGTGCTCGGTCGCCGCCGACAGCAACCGTTTGCGCGCACCGGGACTGTCCTCGCGGTCGCCGGCCAGCGCGAGCACCACCCGTTCGGTGATGACGGCGAACGACAGATCGGGTGGCACCTCGAGCAGCGGGATGCGGTGCCGCTCGCACGCGCGCACGAGTTCGGTGGGAATCCCATCCGTGTCCGCGCCGGACGCCGCGAGGGCGGTGGCGCCCGCGTCGGCCAGGGCGCTGACGAACGGTTCAGCGTCGTCTTCGTCGCGCCACCAGAGCAGCCCGGTGAGCACGAGTTCACCCGCAGAGAGGTAGCGGCTGGGGTCCGGGAGTTCGGTCCCGTAGATCCGGCTGACCTCCCGGTCCAGCAGTGTGGCCCCGCTGCGCAGCCGCAGCCGGAGTTCGGGGATCTCGAGCAGCGTTCGCACCGGCGTCATCAGGTTTGTAGAAAAGCACAAAGGGAAGGGCCTTGACCAGCCGCGGTTTCATACTGCGGCGCCGTTGCCGGGTGCGGGTCCGACTGTGTCTACTTGTGCAGCAGGTCACACACCAGCCGGACCGGCGCTTTCCCGGGAAAGTGCGACCTCCTGAACCGCACTTTCCCGGGAAAGTGCGAACCCGACGAAGGGGAGCAACGGTGGAGTTTCTCCGTCCCGCCACACTCGGCGAGGCACTCGCCGTCAAGGCCGAACGGCCGGACGCGGTGCCGATCGCGGGCGGCACGGACGTGATGGTCGAACTCAACTTCGACCATCGACGTCCGGAGACGCTGCTCGATCTCACCGGGATCGGCGAACTGGCCGAGTGGGAGCAGACCGATGGGCTCATCCGGCTCGGATCCGGGGTGCCCTACACGAGGGTGATCGACGAACTCGGTGCCACGCTGCCCGCGCTGGCGATGGCGTCGAGGACGGTCGGCTCCCCGCAGATCCGCAACAGGGGGACCGTCGGCGGCAACCTCGGTGCGGCCTCGCCCGCGGGCGATACACACCCGGTGCTGCTGGTCGCGGGCGCGAAGGTGGAGGCGGCATCGACAAGGGGGACCAGGCTTGTCCCCGCCGAGCAGTTCTACCTCGGGGTGAAGCGGCATGCGTTGGAGCCGGACGAGTTGATCACCGCGGTGCACCTGCCCGCAACAGCCGGCCCACAACAGTTCGCGAAGGTGGGCACCCGCAACGCGATGGTCATCGCGGTGTGTTCCTTCGCGATCGCCCTGCACCCGGATGAGGCCAGGGTGGCCGCGGCCGTCGGCTCCGCCGCACCGACACCGCGCCACGCTTCCGAAGCGGAGGAGTTCCTCACCGGTGAACTCACCGCCTCGGGTTTGTGGGAGACCCGCGCCGGTATTTCCGACTCCGTGCGCAGACGCTTCGGTGAGCTCGTCGCAGCCGCCGCGAATCCCATCGACGACGTGCGCGGCAGCGCGGACTACCGCAAACACGCACTGAGCGTTCTCGCCAGGCGCACGCTCGGCTGGGCCTGGTCGGAATTCCAAACTGGAGGCAGAGCATGCGCGTGAACGTGACGGTCAACGGTGAGACCAGGCAGGCTGACGACGTCTGGGAGGGCGAGAGCCTGCTGTACGTGTTGCGCGAGCGGCTCGGCCTCCCCGGCTCGAAGAACGCCTGCGAACAGGGCGAGTGCGGCTCGTGCACGGTGTATCTGGACGAGGTTCCGGTGTGCTCCTGTCTGGTCGCTGCGGGGCAGGTGCGGGGGCGAGAGGTACGCACGGTCGAGGGGCTGGCCGAGGGGGACCGCCTCGATCCGGTGCAGCAGTCCTTTGTAGATTGTGGCGCCGTGCAGTGCGGCTTCTGCACACCGGGACTGGTGGTGGCGGCGCACGATCTGCTGAACCGCGTGCCCGAACCGGCCGACGAGGAGATTCGCGAGGCACTGGCCGGCAACCTCTGCCGCTGTACCGGGTACGAGAAGATCCTGGACGCCGTCCGCCATGCGGCGGCGGAGAAGGCGGGTAAGTCGTGACCCGCGTCGCGATCGAGAACGCCGCCGTTTGCACTGTGGACGATCAGGACACGGAGTACCCGTCGGGCCACGTGCTCGTCGAGGACGACCGGATCGTCTCGGTCGGTCCAGGACCCGCACCCGGTGCCGCCGACCGGCGCGTCGATGCCGGCGGCTGCCTGGTCACCCCGGGCCTGGTGAACACCCACCATCATCTCTACCAGTGGGCGACCAGGGGGCTCGCGGCCGACTCCACACTGTTCGAGTGGCTGGTCGAGCTGTACCCGGTGTGGGGTGGGCTGGACGCCGAGATCACGCATACCGCGGCGTCCGCCGGACTCGCCCGGCTCGCCACGACCGGTTGCACCACCGTTGCCGATCACCATTACGTCTTTCCGTCAGATGGCGGCGACCAGCTCGACGCGCTGGTTTCGGCGACGCACCGGATCGGGGTGCGCGCTCACCTGGTGCGCGGATCGATGGACCGGGGGGAGTCCGACGGCGGACTACCGCCGGACAACCTGGTCGAGGACACAGAGAGCGCCCTGCTCGGCACGGAGCGGGCAATCAGCACCTGGCACGATCCGGAGCCCACCGCCAGGGTCCGGATCGCGGTTGGCCCGTGTTCGCCGTTCTCGGTCACTGAGCGGTTGATGACCGGCGCCGCCGAACTGGCCCGCGCCCATGGCGTCCGCCTGCACACCCACCTTGCCGAGACCCTTGACGAGGAACGGCAGTGCCGCGCGGAGAACGGTTGTTCGCCTGCCGAGTACGCCGAGAAACTCGGCTGGCTCGGCCCGGACGTCTGGCTCGCGCACACCGTGCACCTGGCACCGGACGCGATCCTGCGGCTCGGCGCCACCGGTACCGGCTCGGCGCACTGCCCCACCTCCAACGGCAGGCTGGGCACCGGAATCGCACCGGTCCGCGATCTGCTCGACGCCGGGGCACCGGTGGGGCTAGGCGTCGACGGCGCGGCCTCGAACGAGTCCGGCGGGCTCGGGGAGGAACTGCACCAGGCGCTGCTGCAGGCACGCCAGCGTGGCGGGCCGAGCGCGCTCACCGTCCGCGAGGCACTGCGGCTGGGCACCATGGGCGGAGCGCGGTGCCTCGGCAGGGAACGCGAACTGGGCTCGCTGGAGCCGGGCAAGCTCGCCGATCTCGCCGTCTGGCGCCTCGATGGGCTGGCACACAGCGGAATCGCCGACCCGGTTGCCGCACTCGTGCTCGGCACGCTCCCGCCGCTGGCGCTGCTGCTGGTCGGTGGGGAGACCGTCGTCGCCGAAGGAGAACTGCGCACCGTGGACGAGTCCGTGATCAGCAACGAGCTGCGCGCCGCGAGCGCGCGGCTGGCAACGTCTAGGGAGTCGGAATGAGCGACTGTCACCGTGACCAGATCGGGTACGGCACCAAGCGATGTGCGGCCCGCCGTCGAATGAGGCAGGGGACATGAACGCGCCCACCCAGACTGACACCGCGACGAACACCGCGAGCGGTATCGGCGGAAGTCCACAACGGCCGGACGGTGTGATCAAGGTTCGGGGTGAGTTCGCCTACTCATCCGACCTCTGGCACGAGGACATGCTGTGGGGCGCGACGCTGCGCAGTCCGCATCCCTACGCCCGCATCGGCGGAATCGACATCAGTAAGGCGCTGGCCGTGCCCGGTGTGTACGCCGTGCTGACCCACGAGGACGTCCCCGGGGTCAATCGGTACGGGCTGGAACATCCCGACCAGCCGGTGCTCGCCGCCGAGGTCGTCAGGTACCAGGGGGAGCCGGTGGCGATCGTGGCCGCCGATCATCCGGAGACCGCTCGCAGGGCGATGGAACGGATCCAGGTTTCCTACGAGGTGCTCGAGCCGGTGACCGACGCCGAGCGGGCGGTCACCGACGAGGAGGGCCCTGACCTGCATCCCGGCGGCAACGTCGTACGCCACGTGCCGATCCGCAGGGGAGAGCAGAGCGTCGAGGCGGACGTCGTGGTGACCGGCTCCTACGAGGTGGGGATGCAGGACCAGGCGTTCCTCGGGCCGGAGTCGGGAATGGCGGTGCCCGCCGAGGACGGCGGCGTCGACCTGTACGTCGCGACGCAGTGGCTGCACGTGGACCAGCAGCAGATCGTCGCGGCGCTCGGGCTGCCCGCGGAGAAGGTCCGCCTCACTCTCGGCGGGGTCGGTGGCGCTTTCGGTGGCCGCGAGGACCTTTCCATCCAGGTGCACGCCTGCCTGCTGGCCCTGCACACCGGGAAACCGGTGAAGATGGTCTACAACCGCGAGGAGTCCTTCTACGGCCACGTGCACCGGCATCCGGCGACGTTGCACTACGAGCACGGCGCGGACGCCGATGGGCGGCTGCGCTACGTCAAGGCCCGGATCTTCCTCGACGGTGGCGCATACGCCTCCTCCACCGGCGCGGTGGTCGCCAACGCGGCGACTCTCGGTGTGGGGCCCTACGACGTTCCGAACGTCACCGTGGACTGCTGGGGTGTCTACACGAACAACCCGCCCTGCGGTGCCATGCGAGGTTTCGGTGCGGTGCAGGCCGCGTTCGCGTACGAGTCGCAGATGGATCGTCTGGCTGCTGCCTGTGGACTCGACCCGGTCGAGGTCCGGGTGCGTAATGCCATGAGCGAGGGCACGGTGATGCCCACCGGACAGGTGGTCGACTCCGCGGCCCCGGTCGAAGAACTCCTGCGCAGGGTGCAGCGCAAGCCGCTGCCCGCCGAATCGTCGACAGCAGACTCGGACACACGAGAATCGGTGGGCACCGTGGACCTGCGCCGCATGCCAGGCGGGGTTTCCAACACCACGCACGGCGAGGGAGTGGTACGCGGGGTCGGCTACGCGGTCGGCATCAAGAACATCTGCTTCTCGGAGAGCTTCGACGACTACTCCACGGCACGGGTGCGGTTGGAGGTGGTCGGCGGGGAGCCGGCCGCCACCGTCCACACCGCCGCATGCGAGGTCGGGCAGGGCCTGGTGACCGTCATGCAGCAGATCGTGCGTACCGAACTCGGTGTGGAACAGGTGACGATCCAGCCGATGGACACCACGATCGGGAACGCGGGCTCCACCTCGGCCTCCAGGCAGACCTATGTCACCGGAGGTGCCGTGCGAGCCGCCTGCCTCGCGGTCCGCACCGGGCTGTTCGCCCGTGCCAGGGCGGAGTTCGGCGAGGGTGGTGGCGAACTCGACGTCACCGGGGGAAAGCTGGTCAACTCGCAGGGTGCCGTCCTGGCCGAACTGGCCGAGGTGCTCGGCTCGGAGGTGCTCGACGAGACGGTCGAGTGGCGGCACCGGCCCACCCGCGAACTCGACCCGGAGACCGGGCAGGGCGACGCCCACGTGCAGTACGGCTTCGCCGCCCACCGGGCCGTGGTCGACGTGGACACGGAGCTGGGTCTGGTGAAGGTGATCGCGCTGGACTGCGCGCAGGATGTCGGCAAAGCGATGAATCCGCAGGCGGTCCTCGGTCAGATCCAGGGCGGGTCCGCACAGGGGCTTGGTCTCGCCGTGATGGAGGAGATCCAGATCAAGGACGGGGTCATCCGCAACCCGTCCTTCACCGACTACCTGATCCCGACGGTGCTCGACATGCCACCGATGGACATCGACGTACTGGAACGGGCCGACCCGCACGCCCCGTACGGACTGCGTGGTGTCGGCGAGCCACCGACGATCTCTTCCACCCCAGCCATCGTCGCCGCGATCAGGGCGGCCACCGGCAGGGCGCTGCCCAGGGTGCCGGTTCGACCCGAGCACATCACCGGACTCGACGGCGCGTAATGAGCGGCAGCGGCCGGAACCAGAACAGACCAGATCCCAGCAGAGCAAGGAGCACATCCATGGGTGTAAGCCTGCCCAGTACCCAGTCCGCCGAGCGGGAATGGCTCGACGAGGCGGTGCGGCTCGCCACGGCCAGCGTGGCAAAGGGCGGTGGACCTTTCGGTGCCGTCGTCGTGTCCGGCGGGCGGGTCATCGCCACCGGCACCAACGAGGTGACCTCCACACTGGACCCGACGGCGCACGCCGAGGTGGTCGCCATCCGCGCCGCCTGTGCCGCCGTCGGAGACTTCCGGCTGAACGGTTGTGTACTCGTCTCTTCCTGTGAACCGTGTCCGCTGTGTCTCTCGGCCGCGCTGTGGGCCCGGGTGGACCGGGTGCTCTACGGCGCGGACCGCGACGACGCCGCGGCGGCCGGCTTCGACGATCGCGAGTTCTACGACCTCTTCGGTAAGCCGAGGGAGCAATGGCCGATGCCGGTCGGCCAGCTGTCCACAACAGAGCAGTTGGGGCATATCGCCCCGTTCACCGCGTGGCAGGAGAAGCCGGACAAGCGCGAGTACTGACCGCTCGCGCCACCGCACGCGAACCGCACCAGATCACCCGCGCGACAGCCCGGCTCCGGCAGGGCTGGCGATGCAGCACGCCCAGAATCCAGGCCACAACGACGTGGAGGACTGCCGTGACCGAGCTGCGCACGCAACGGCCGCATCAACCGCCCGAACCCGGGCGAGGACGAGCTTCGGCCATCGACCGCTATTTCAAGGTATCTGTCAGGGGCAGTACGTTTGGCCGAGAGGTGCGTGGAGGAATCACCACCTTCGTCGCCATGTGCTACATCGTGCTGCTCAACCCGCTCATCCTCGGGGCGTCGGCCGACATCACCGGTGCCAGGCTGACCACCGAGGAGATCACCACCGCGACCGCTCTGGCCGCGGGCGTCACCACGATCCTGATGGGCATCGTCGGCAACGCCCCGCTCGCGCTCGCCGCGGGACTCGGCGTCAACGGCATCGTCGCCTTCCAGCTCGCTCCCACGATGACCTGGGCACAGGCGTTCGGGCTCGTGGTGCTGGAAGGTGTCTGCATCGTGCTGATGGCTGTCTCGGGCATTCGCGAGAAGATCATCAACGCGATACCGATGCCGTTGAAGACCGCTATCACCGTCGGTATCGGTCTCTACATCGCCCTGGTGGGCCTGGTCAGTGCCGGGTTCGTGACCAGGACGCCGGACTCGGCGAATTCGACCGTACCGGTCCGGATGGGCGAGGGCGGGCACCTGATCGGCTGGCCGATCGCGGTGTTCTGTATCGGCCTGCTGCTGATGGTCGTGCTGGTGAGCCGGGGAGTGGCCGGTGCGGTGCTGATCAGCATCGCTGCCGCCACCGTGCTCGCCGTGGCGGTCAACGAGATCTTCGCGGTGAGTGGATGGGGTCTGGTGGAACCGTCCATTCCGGATCACCTGGTGGCCAGCCCGGACTTCGGGTTGCTGGGGCAGGTGGACCTGTTCGGCGGGTTCGCCTCGGCCGGGGCGGTCACCGCGACCGTGTTCCTGTTCACCCTGGTTCTGTCCGGGTTCTTCGACGCGATGGGGACGATCACCAGCGTGTCGGAGGAGGCCGGGCTGGTCCGGAACGGCCGGGTACAGGGAATGGGCCGGATCCTGATGGTCGACGGGTTCGGCGCACTGGCCGGCGGCGTCACTGGTTCCTCACCGAACACCGTCTTCCTCGAGTCGGCGGCAGGTGTCGGTGAAGGGGCGAGGACAGGTGTGGCGAGTGTGGTCACCGGTGGCCTGTTCACCGCGACCCTGTTCCTCACCCCGATCGCCGCGGTAGTGCCGGCGCAGGCCGCCGCCCCCGCGCTCGTGGTGATCGGCGGGATGATGATGGCGCAGTGCGCCAAGGTCCCGTGGCAGGACATGGACTTCGCGATCCCGGTGTTCCTGACGATCGCGATAATCCCCTTCACCTACTCGATCACCAACGGTATCGGCGCGGGACTGGTTTCCTTCGTACTGATCAAGGTGGCCAAGCGCAGGCTGGGTGAGGTGGGCTGGATACTCGGCTCGCTGGCACTGGTGTTCTTCCTGTACTTCGCCGTGGAGGGCATCACCGCCGCGGTGCGATGATGCCGGGCCACGGGACCGCGTTTCGTGCCGAGGGGGTGTGCCCGTGAGGCACGAACAGCGGGCGAACCGGTGACCGCATCACCCGACTCTTGACCAAGACGCTCGAGAAAGGGCTCGTGATGGCACTGATGTTCCTCAACGGTGGCGGGATGCGCGGTGGGCCGCTGCACGAACAGTTGCAGGGCGCGCCCCTGCTGTGTGTCGCGCGCAGTGCGCCCAGGTACCGGTACTTCTCCGTCGGCGACCGGTTCCCGGCCATGTACGAGGTCGCCGAGGGCGGGGGCAGTGTGCTCGGCGAGGTCTACGACCTGCCCCTGGCCGTTCTGCGGGAGCACCTGATTCCGGCCGAGCCGCCCGAACTGGAGATCGGTGTCATCGAACTCTCCGATGGCGCTTCGTGTCTCGCCACCGTACTGCGTCAGTCGTTCGTGGACAGTCCGGAGCTGGTGGACATCACGGCCTACGGGGACTGGCGGGCCTACCGTGGGACGAGTGCCTCCGGATCGTAACGGCAGCTCGCGTCCCACAGCAGGAACGACTGGATCCCGGCGTCCGCCGCCGCCTTGATCTGTGCCCTGATCTCCTCCGGACCGTAGGCCTCACCGAGACTGAACGCCTGCAGCCACGGGATGACGGCCGTCGAGCCGTCCCCCTTGGCCGCCAGCTTGGCGAAGTCCTGCAGCGACCGTTTGGTGATCGCGTACGGCTCGCTTTCCGGGTTGGCGACTCCGTACTCGCCCGGGCCCCAATGCGACGGGTACACCATGGGCGCGACGTAGTCGGCGTGCTCGGACATGGCTGGAATGTCCTGGGCTATCTGGGTCGGGCGGGTGGCGGCGATTCCGAAGACCGAGACACCGAGCAGCGCCCCGTGCCGGTGGACGACGGGGCGGGTCTGCCCGACGAAGTCCGCGACCGCCTGTTCGGGAGTCGTGGTGATCCCTGGGAAGCGCATCTGCGCGATCGCGCCGTCCGGGCGGCGGATGTAGTCGTACAGGATCTCGTCGAATCCCAGTTTGGCGGCCTCCTCGGCGATCGCCACGTTGTACGCGCGCACGTCGGGGTTGGCGAAGTTGGTGAACGCGTACTCGCCGTACCCGCCCGTCCACGGGGTGCCGTTCGCCCGTTGCACGACCCGGTCCCGGTGCCCGTTCTCCCAGGAGTGCTTGCCGAGAATCGGATCCCGGAACGCCACTATCCTGCCCACCACCCGGACGCCGGCCTGGTGCAGCTGGTCGAGTGCGGCCCTGGCGTCGTAGTGGTCGCGGGTCGCGCCGATCTCCCGTGCGAGCGGGACCGCGGACTGGTAGCCGATCTCCCCGCTCTCGTCCTTGATGTCCAGTTGGACCGTGTCGATGCGCTTCTCCCTGGCCAGCTGCAGTACCGGGTCGCGCAGCGAAGGGGCACTCCATGCGCTCGCGCTCATGTGCACGGCGCGCATTCCGGGGTGGCGTACGGGAATGCCCATCTCCTCGGTCGCGGCGTTGCCGGCCTTGTCCCTGGCCTCGACGGTGACGGTGGTGGTTCCGGGTTCGGTGCGCGCGGTGAAGGTGCCGTCCTCGGCCAGGGGCACCGGTTTGCCCTGTACGTGTACGGAGGAAGCCTTACCCGCGCTGCCGTGGACCTGGGCCGCGACGTTCGGTTCTACCGGTTCCACGGGGTTGACCGACAGTTCGGGTGGAGTCCTGTCCACGGAGAAGATGCGCAGCGACTCGCCTGCTGGAAGTGCGGCGATCCGGTGCGGGAGCCGCACCACGAGGGTGTGCACGCCCTCGGCGAGTTCCGGTGCGTTCAGCCGCAGCAGATCGCCTTCCCGCTCGACCGGTGCCGCCGCTCCGTCGAGCAGGACCTCGGCGCGTTCGATGTCGCCGCTCGTGCTGATGGTGACCTCGTCCAGCACAGCCGGGGTGACGATGTCGCCGTTGCCGAGCGCGGTCACGGAGACGTCGGGTCGCATCGTGATCGCCACCGACACGACGGCCGCCGCGGCGGCCAGTACCGCGGCGGCGAGAACGAGCAGGGTGCTCCGGACAAAGGAACTCGACGCCATCACTCCACCTCCGGTCTCGCGCGGTCGTGCTGTCCGAGTACCCGTAGGACGACGTTTTCCCACCGATCGGCGAGATCCCCCCGGTCGAGTGATTGGACTGCGTGGCGGAGGTCCCGCTCTTACGTTGCTGGTATGGGCATTCCTCGGCTGATCGCCTCGGCGACGACAGTGCTGCTCCTGACCGGCTGCGGCGGAGGCCTGTCCCCACCGGTCGAGGAGCTGGTCGGATCCAGCAGCCCCGCGCCGGCCTCCGGGGACCAACAGCCTCCGGTCGCCGCCGTGCGACCCGCGGACGTACGAGCGAACGAACTCGGTGTGGTTCCGGTGCTGATGTACCACCGGATCATCGCGAAACCGAGTTCGGTCTACGACCGCACGCCCGCGGATTTCAGGGCCGAACTCGAACGGCTGGCGCGGACGGACTACGTGCCGATCACCACAGCGGACTTCGTCACTGGAAAGATCGACATTCCCGCCGGCAAGCACCCCGTGGTGCTGACATTCGACGACGGTGACCCCAGTACGTTCGCCCTCGGCCAGGACGGCGAGCCCGCGAAGGGAACGGCCGTGCGAATCCTCCAGGAGGTGGCCGCCGCGAATCCGGGTTTTCGTCCCGTCGCGAGCTTCTACATCAACGCCGATCCGTTCGGAGGCGGTGCCGCGGGCCGAGAGGCACTGGCCTGGTTGCACGGCCACGGCTTCGAGATCGGCAACCACACATACGGGCACACGAATCTGAGCTCGGTCTCGGACGGCGAAGCACGGCAGGACATCGCACGCGGTGACGAGGCGATTCGGCAGGCGCTGCCCGGCTACCGCCCCACCACGCTGGCACTGCCGTTCGGCGCGCGGTCCGGGACGGACGGACTCGTGCTGCGCGGGACGGGGTACGACTACGCCGGTGCGCTGCTCGTCGGCGCGAACCCGGCTCCTTCGCCGTACTCGGTGGACTTCGATCCGGAGGCCATCCCGCGGATTCGATCCCAGGGCGCGGACGGCGAGGAGGCGAAGTACGGCTCGACGGTCTGGCTCGACGAACTCGAGGCCGATCCCGGCGGCCGCTACACCTCCGATGGGGACCCGAAGGTCATTTCCTATCCGGAGGGCACCGGATCGCCCGCCGAGCGGTTCGCGGCGAGGGCCGTGGCCTACTGAGCCGCTGCCCTACAGCGTGATCGCGAGCCGGGTCGCCTGGTCGATCGCCCGCTTCGCGTCCAGTTCGGCGGCCACGTCGGCGCCACCCACGAGATGCGTGCGCACCCCGGCGGCTCGCAGATCCCCGGCCAGATCGCGCAGCGGCTCCTGGCCCGTGCAGACCACGACGTTGTCGACGGCGAGTACGCGCTGCTCCGCCCCGACCTCCAGATGCAGACCCTCGTCGTCGATCCGGCGGTAACCGGCGCCGGTGATCATCTCGACCTGCTTGTTCCGCAGCGTCGTCCGGTGCACCCATCCCGAGGTCTTGCCCAGTCCCGCGCCCATCTTGCTGGTCTTTCGCTGAATCAGATACACCTGGCGTGGCGAGGACGGCGCCGCCCGCGTCACCCCTTCGACACCGCCCCTGGCCATCTCCGGATCGCCGACACCCCAGTCCGCACGCCACCGTTTGACGTCGAGTGCGGAACTGTCCGTGCTGGTGAGAAACTCACAGACGTCGAAGCCGATACCACCCGCGCCGATGACGGCCACCCTGCGGCCCACCCGCGCACCACGTAGAACATCCACATAGGACAAGACGGTCGGGTGGTCGACCCCGGGGATCGCGGGCGTGCGGGGTACGACGCCGGTAGCGAGCAGTACCTCGTCGAAACCGTCTTCGCGTAGCTGCGAGGTATCCACTCTGTGACCGAGCCGCAGGCTGACTCCGAGCAGGTCCAGCTGCCTGGCGAAGTACCGCACGGTTTCGTGGAACTCCTCCTTGCCGGGAATGCGTTTCGCGAGGTTGAACTGGCCGCCGATCTCCTCGGCGGCCTCGAACAGGGTCACCGTGTGGCCACGCCGCGCCAGGGTGGTCGCGGCGGCGAGCCCAGCGGGTCCCGCGCCGACGACCGCGATCCGGCGCGGCGGCGTCGCGGGGCGCAGCACCAGCTGTGTCTCGTGAGCCGCCCGGGGATTGACCAGGCAGGTCGCCGTGCGGTGCCGGAAAACGTGGTCCAGGCAGGCCTGGTTGCAGGCGATGCACGTGTTGATCTCGTCAGCGCGGCCCTCGGTGGACTTGGCCACCCATTCCGGATCTGCCAGCAGCGGGCGGGCCAGCGACACCAGGTCGGCCTCGCCGCGTGCGAGTACGCCCTCGGCGACATCCGGCATGTTGATCCGGTTCGAGGCGATCACCGGGATCGACAGGTGTGGGCGCAGCTTGCCGGTGAGGTCGGCGAACGCGGCGCGCGGGACGGAGGTGACGATCGTCGGCACCCTCGCCTCATGCCAGCCGATGCCGCTGTTGATCAGGGTGGCGCCCGCGTTCTGCACGGCCAGTGCCAGCTCCACCACCTCGTCCCAGCTCTGTCCGCTGGGTACGAGGTCGAGCAGGGAGAGCCGGTAGACGATGATGAAGTCCTCGCCGACCGCGGCCCGCACCTGCCGGACGATCTCCACGGGCAGCCGCATCCGGTTCGCCCAGCTACCGCCCCACTCGTCGCGGCGACGGTTCGTGCGGGCGGCGAGGAACTGGTTGATCAGGTACCCCTCGGAGCCCATGATCTCGACGCCGTCGTAGCCGGCCTTCCTGGCCAGCGCGGCGCAGCGGGCGAAGTCGGCGATCGTGGCGCGGATCCCGCGCCCGCTGAGGGCTCGTGGACGAAAAGGTGTGATCGGGGACTTCACCGTGGACGCCGAAACACTCAGCGGGTGGTAGGCATATCGCCCGGCATGCAGGATCTGCAGCGCGATCTTGCCGCCCGCCGCTTGCACGGCCGAGGTCACCCGCCGGTGTGTCCGCGCCTCTCGCTCCGAGGTCAGGGAGGCACCGAACGGCAGCAGCCAGCCCGTGCGGTTGGGGGAGTACCCGCCGGTGATGATCAGCCCCGTACCGCCGCGGGCGCGTTCGGCGAAGTACTCGGCGAGGCGTCCGGTATCCCTGGCGCGGTCCTCGAGACCGGTGTGCATCGACCCCATGACCACGCGATTGCGCAGCGTGGTGAAACCCAGATCCAGCGGCTGCGACAGGTGCGGAAACGGCTCGCTCATCTCCCTACCCTAACCTACTCGCCAGTAGGTTAGGGTAGGGAACATGTCCCCAATGTGGCATTGGGGTACTTCAACGTCCCCAATGCCACATTGGGGACATCCTCAGCCTTGGTCGGGGGACTCGCGAGGGGCGCGCAGCTCGTCGGCTTGGGCGCGCTGAGCAGCCTCGCGCATCTCGATCAGGTCGGTCAGCCAGTCGCCGGTCTCCCTGGCGACGTCGCGGACCGCGCCGGTCACGATGGTCGCGATGTTGCCGATGTGCGTCGCTGCCGACTCGGTCAGCTCCTGCACGGTGTCCTTCTGGCTCTCGAACCGACCCACCATGTTCGTAATCCTTACGCAGCCGTGCGTGCCTTGTCGCGGTCCAGGGTAGAGCCAGCGTCGTCCGGTCCGCTCGGAGCGACGTTCCCGCGAACGCCCGGCAGCGCGAGCTTGACGAGTTTCTTCGCCACCGAGCCGAGCTGCCTGCCCAGCGAGCCGGTGTTGTACGGCAGGCCGTACTTCTCGCAGATCGCCCGCACCTCGTCGGCGATCTGCGGGTACCGCCGTGCCGGGATGTCGGGGAACAGGTGGTGCTCGATCTGGTGCGAGAGGTTGCCGGAGAGGATGTGGAACAGCTTTCCTCCGGAAATGTTGGCCGAACCGAGAATCTGCCGGAGATACCACTGACCCCGTGTCTCGTTCTCGGTCTCCTCCTCGGTGAAACTTTCGACATCCGCGGGGAAGTGGCCGCAGAAGATGATCGAGAACGCCCACAGGTTGCGCGTCAGGTTCGCCGTCGCGTTGCCGAGGAAGGTCAGCGGCGCGAGCGGGCCGGTCAGCAGCGGGAACAGGACGTAGTCCTTACCGATCTGCCGGGAGGCCTTGCGGATCATCTTCTCCCGCGCCTCCTTGGTGTCGGCCCAGGTGCGCTCACCCTTGACGATCCGCTCGAACTCCAGGTCGTGCAGCATGACGCCCCACTGGAAGAACACCGCGAGCAGTACCGCGTACACCGGATTGCCGAGGTAGTACGGGTGCCACTTCTGCTCGGGATCGATCCGCAGAACGCCGTAGCCGATGTCGCGGTCTTTGTCGAGGATGTTCGTGTAGGTGTGGTGGATGTAGTTGTGCGAATGCCGCCAGTTCTCCGCGGGGGCCACCGTGTCCCACTCGAACTTCTGTGAACTCAGCGCCGGGTCCCGCGTCCAGTCGTACTGGCCGTGCATGACGTTGTGGCCGATCTCCATGTTGTCCAGGATCTTGGACAGCGAGAGCGCGCCGACCCCGGCGATCCACGCGGGCGGGAAGAAGCCGGCGAACAGCAGACCTCTGCCGAGGATCTCCAGTCCGCGCTGGGTCTTGATGACGTTGTGGATGTAGTCGACATCCTCCTTGCCGAGGTCGGCCACGACCCGCTGCCGGATGGTGTCCAGTTCGCGGCCGAATTCCTCGACCTGTTCGGGGGTGAGTCGGTCCTGCAGTCCAGTCATGGTGGGCCCTTCTTCGCAGTAGTCGGTCGTCGTCGAGTACTCGGTGTGCTGTCCAGTTCTCGCCACGCCGTACTCAGGCGTTGATCTCGACGTCCCCGACGGGAACGGAGATACACAGCTGAATCTCTTCGTTCTCCTCTTCGGACATCTCGCCGGAGAGGGCGTTGCGTACGCAGCCAGTGGTCTTCACCTTGGTGCAGGAAAAGCAGATCCCCATCCGGCAGCCGTGCTCCGGGCGGAGGCCGGCGTCCTCGGCCTGTTCGAGGATCGGCTTGCCGGAGTTCTGTGCCTCGGCGCCACTGTGGGCGAAGCGAAGCGTGCCGACGGCGTCGCCGGTGTCGAGCATGAGTTTGGGCGGGGTGAACTCTTCGGTGTGCAGGTGTTCGCTCAAACCCTCCTTGGCGAATACCGAGCGGACGGAGTCCATCAGTGGAGTGGGTCCGCACAGGTAGGTCTGCGCCTCGGTGTACCAGGGTGCGGCGCTGCGCAGATGCCGCGCGGAGAAGAACCCGTGCAGATCGGCGCCCCGCTTCGCGTGGGTGTAGGCGATGGCGACCCGCGTCCTGCCGTGCTCGGTCGCCAGCGCGGCCAGTTCCCGCCGGTAGAGCACGTTGTCGGCCGTGTTGGCGTAGTGCAGGAAGGTGATCTCCCCCGGATACCCCTCGTCCACCAGTGTGCGCAGCATCGACAGCACCGGCGTGATTCCGCTGCCGCCGCTGATCAGCAGCACCTTCTCCGGTCGCGGCTGCGGCATCGTGAAGCCGCCGTCGGGCTGGGAGAGTCCGAGGACCATTCCTGGCGCGGCGTTCTCTTGCAGGTGGCGGGAGACCAGTCCCTGGGGATCCGCCTTGATCGTGAGTTCGAGCCTGCCGTCGGGGCGCCGCTCGGAACAGGCTGGGGAGTAGCAGCGGGTCCGGCGCACACCGTCGATGTCCACCGAGACGCGCACGTACTGCCCCGCGCTGAAGCCGCGCCAGGCCCGGCTGGGGCGGATCGTGAGGGTGACGGTGTCGGCCGTCTGGTGCCGTACCTCGGTGACGACCCCGCGGATCTCCCTGCGCACCAGCATCGGGTCGAGGAGTTCGAGGTAACGGTCCATTCCGTGCGGGGTGAGCAGCGCCTCGGCGATCGAGGCCAGCTTGCCCGCTCCCCGCCGTGTCCGTTTCGGCAGCAGCGCTGTCATGACATCTCCCACATCGGTGCCCGGGTTGGCAGGCGTCCTTGTATTACAGTGAACACTTGTACACTCACTAGTGGAGTGTATGTCCACGACAGCTGTCAACCGGAGAGGGAGGTGATGTGACGTGAGCAATACCGCAAGTACGGTTGCGGTCGTGTCCACCGAGTCCGTGAGCCGTCAGGAACGTAAGCAGCGCACCAGACAGGCGCTGCTGAACTCGGCGCTGGAGCTGCTGGCGGACCGTGGGTTCGCCAGCTTGAGCCTGCGCGAGGTCACCAAACGGGCCGGAATCGTGCCCACCGCGTTCTACCGGCACTTCGAGTCGATGGACGAGCTCGGCGTGGCGCTGGTCGAGGAGGCCATGCGGACCCTGCGCAGGATGATCCGGGCGGCCCGCGACGACGTCACCAGTTACGCCGGGCTGATCCACGCCTCCGTGGCCATCCTGTTCGAGCACGTCCGCGCGCACGAGGAGCACTTCCGCTTCCTCACCAGGGAACGCTACGGCGGGGCCGGTCCCGTGCAGCAGGCGATCAGCACCGAACTCAGGCTGTTCGCCAGCGAACTCGCGGTCGATCTGGCCCGCTTCGACTACCTGCGCGAGTGGACCACCGAGGACCTGCACATGATGGCCGACCTGATCGTCACGGCCATGCTGTCGACCGTGGTCGAACTGATCGAGGCGCGGCCCCGCGACGCGGAGACCGACGAACGGATCGTGCGCACCGCCCGCAAACGCCTCCGGCTCATCGTGCTCGGCGCCGCCAGCTGGCGCAGTAAGCCCTGACAGAGTTCGCAAACAGCCCTTGAGTCGCTGCCGCGAGCCGGTGTCGTCGTGGTAAACCTGGTGATCGCGATTACAGTGACGGAGGTCTCGTGGTGGTGGATACCGGCTCGCTCACGGTCGGGGTGGTACGCGAGTCAAGATCGGGCGAAACGCGCGTCGCACTCGTGCCCAAACTCGTCGAACGGCTGCGCGGCCGGGGTCTTCGCATTGTCGTGGAGTCCGGAGCGGGGGCAAGTGCCCGGCTGGCGGACGAACTCTACGAGCAGGCGGGGGCGAGCATCGGCGACGCGTGGGCCGCTGACGTCGTGCTCAAAGTCGCTCCGCCGACCCCGGACGAGGTGGGCAAGCTTTCGCGAGGAACCGTCCTGATCGGATTCCTCGCGCCACTGTCCGATGTAGAAGGGGTGCGCGCTCTGGAGGAGGCGGGCGTGACCGCGTTCGCGGTGGAGTCGATTCCACGGATCTCCAGGGCACAGGCGATGGACGCCCTGTCCTCACAGAGCAGTGTCTCCGGCTACCGCGCCGTGCTGCTCGCCGCACAGCGATTGCCCCGGTTCTTCCCGATGCTCACCACAGCCGCGGGGACCGTGCCGCCGGCGAAGGTACTGGTGCTCGGCGCGGGAGTGGCCGGTTTGCAGGCACTCGCGACGGCCAAACGCCTCGGTGCCCGGCCCACCGGATACGACGTCCGGCCGGAGGTCGCCGAACAGGTGCGCTCGGTGGGTGCCCAGTGGCTCGATCTGGGGATCGAAGCCGTTGGCGAGGGTGGCTACGCCCGCGAACTCACCGAGGAGGAGCGAGCCGAGCAAAAGCGCAGGCTGAGCGAGGCGATCACCGGGTTCGACGCGGTCGTCACCACTGCCCTTGTTCCCGGCCGCACGGCTCCCACCTTGGTCACCGCCGACGCCGTGCGGGGTATGCGGCCGGGCAGTGTCGTGGTCGACCTCGCGGGTGAGTCCGGTGGCAACTGCGAACTCACCGAACCCGGCGCCGAGATCGTCGCGCATGACGTCACGATCTGCGCGCCGCTGAACCTGCCCGCCGAGATGCCCGAACACGCCAGCGAGCTGTACTCCAGGAACCTGACCGAGCTGCTCGAATTGCTCGTCGACGCCGAGGGCGGACTCTCGCTGGACTTCTCCGATGAGGTCGTCGCGGGTGCCTGTGTCGCTGGTGCGGCCCCCGAGGTGCCCGAGACGAAGGGGAACGACTGATGCTCATCCAGAATCTCGCGATCCTGGTGCTGGCCGGCTTCGTCGGCTTCGCCGTGATCTCCAAGGTGCCCAACACCCTGCACACACCCTTGATGTCGGGCACCAACGCGATCCACGGGATCGTGCTGCTCGGCGGGTTGATCGTGCTGGGACTCGGCGCCGAGGGGGTGCTGAACAAGGTGTTGCTGGTGATCGCGATCGCCTTCGGCACGATTAATGTCGTCGGCGGGTTCCTGGTGACCGACCGGATGCTGGCGATGTTCAAACAGAAGAAGCCCGAGGACGGGGCAGGCTCATGAGCAGTGCCGTCGGTGTCCTGTACATCATCGCGTTCGCCCTGTTCATCTACGGATTGATGGGCCTGACCGGGCCACGTACGGCCGTACGTGGCAACTGGATAGCCGCGGTGGGCATGGCCATCGCGGTGATCGCCACACTGTTGCTGCCCGGCATGGGCAACTGGTGGCTGATCGCACTGGGTATCGCGATCGGTGCGCTGGTCGGAGTGCCCGCGGCCCGTAAGGTCAAGATGACCGCGATGCCACAGATGGTGGCGCTCTTCAACGGGGTCGGCGGCGGGGCCGTCGCACTCATCGCGTGGGTGGAGTTCCGGACCACCGACGCTTACGCGCACGAACCCCGCTACGTGGCCATCGCGTCGTTGTTCGCCGCGATCGTCGGCTCGGTGTCCTTCTGGGGCTCCAACATCGCGTTCGGCAAACTGCAGGAGCTCATTCCCGGCCGTTCCGTCACCCTCGGCAGGTTGCAGCAGCCGCTCAACGCGCTACTGCTGCTCGCGGCACTGGCCTGCGCGGTGGTGATCGCCGCAGGCGGTGACGGCGAGCTGCTGATGATCGTCCTGTTGCTCGCCGCAGCGGCTTTCGGCGTCATGGTCGTGCTGCCGATCGGCGGCGCGGACATGCCCGTGGTGATCTCGCTGCTCAACGCCCTCACCGGGCTGTCGGCCGCGGCGATGGGGCTGGCGCTGGACAACACTGCGTTGATCGTCGCCGGCATGATCGTGGGTGCTTCGGGTTCGATCCTGACCAATCTCATGGCCAAGGCGATGAATCGTTCGATTCCGGCGATCGTCGGCGGTGGCTTCGGCGGAACGACCGGCACGACGGGCGGGACCAAGACGGAGGACAGGCCGGTTCGCCGGACGAGCGCTGCCGACACCGCGATCCAGATGGCCTACGCGGGCCGGGTCGTGGTCGTGCCCGGATACGGGATGGCGGTGGCGCAGGCGCAGCACGCGGTGCGGGAGATGGCCGACCTGCTGGAGGCCAAGGGGATCACGGTGTCCTATGCGATCCATCCGGTCGCCGGCCGGATGCCGGGGCATATGAACGTGTTGCTCGCCGAGGCCGACGTGCCCTACGACCAGCTCAAGGAGATGGACGAGAGCAACTCCGAGTTTCCCCAGACCGACGTCGCACTGGTGATCGGCGCCAACGACGTGACCAACCCCGCGGCCGAGACGGATCCGGGCTCGCCCATCTACGGCATGCCGATCCTCAAGGTGAACACCAGCAGGTCGGTGATCGTGCTGAAGCGTTCGATGAGTTCCGGTTTCGCCGGGATCGACAACGATCTCTTCTACGACGCCAGGACGAGCATGCTCTTCGGGGACGCCAAGTCCTCGGTCGGTGAGATCGTCGAGGAGCTCAAGGGCCTGTGAACCGCCCGGCGGAGCCGGCCTGAGCGAGTGAGCCGCTCAGGCCAGGTTCGCCGCGGAGAAGGTGACCGGCGGCGCCTTTCGGGGCGTCCGCCGCGCCTTTGGCGGCTGTGCCGCCTTCGCCGGTGTTGCCGCGGCGGACATCGAGGCCTTTGCGGACTTTGAGGTCTTCGCGGGACTGGCCTTCGTGGTCTTCGGCGCCTTCGGAGTCTTCGAGGCCTTGGCGTCCTTGGCGGCCGGCTTCGTGGCAGCGCCCTGAGTGGCGGCGCGCTTGGTGGCCGACGTCTTGGTGGCGGACGCCTTCGCGGACGGAGCTTTCGCGGCCGGTGCCTTCGTGGCGGACGTCTTCGTTGAGGACGTCTTCACGGACGCGGTTTTCTTGGCCGTCTTCGCGGGTGCGGCCTTGACCGCTGTGGACTTGCGCGCGGCGGTCTTGTTCCCTGCCTTCGCCGTCGGCTTTTCGGTGCTCGCCTTCGCCGTGCTCGTCTTCGAGGTGCCTGCCCGCGTGCCACGGCTGCGGGGCTTGGCGTAGGCGCGCGGTGCACGTTTACGGCCACCGACGCGCCTTCCGTGCTCGACGTAGTCGTCGAACACCGCGCGCAGCGCCTTGGCGTTCGCGCCGGAGAGGTCGATGTCGTACTGGACACCGTCCAGTGCGAATCGGACGGACTCTGCGGCAGGCTCACCGTCGAGATCGTCCAGGACGTGAACCGCCTTGCTCTTGGCCACGAAGACCTCCCCCGTGCTCGATTGTTGATCATGGTAACCGGCACGGTTACGACCTCGTCGAAGTACAACCGCCGAATTTCCAGCTTCCTGCGAAAGGATACCTCCCTGTCTCCCGAATCCCGTGTGGGGAGCCGGATTCGCGTCAGAGGTGCGGCAGCCCACATCGAAGGTCCCGCCGGAGATGTGTCCTAATTGGACAGGGTAGGGGACCGTGCCGGCAGGAGCCGGGGGCTCAGGGGGTGAGCGGGACGACGAGCCCGGCGTCGGCGGCCCGCGCGAGAGCCGGGTCGAGCGGGTCCGAGGCACCGTCCGCCCAGCCCGCCTGAACGATGCGCACATCGGTCGCGCCGGTCTCGCTCGCGTAGGCGGCGCCGGCGAAACCCGGCTCTGGTGGTGCCCACTGGCCGGTCTCGGCAGCGAGGTCCACCATCGCGCCGTTGCCGGGAGTGTCGGACAGGCGCCTGATCTCCTCCGGCCGAACCTCTCCGGAGAATCTGAGTTCGGCGACGGACACGGCGATGCGCCTGCCGTTTTTCGTCGTGGTGAAGCTCCCCCTGGTCAGGCCGGCGCACTCCTGTGAGCGCAGTGCTCGCTGGAGTTCGCCGGTCGCGTGCGGCGCGCAGGTGGTGGACTCGGCAACCGCCACCGTGGTCAGTGGCAGACCGTCGATCATCCGCACAACCGGTTCGGCCTGCTGGTCGGAGGCATCCGCAGCCTCATCGCCACCGCTGGTGGCCGCCAGCACGACGGCCACGACCACGAGCGCCAGGAGCAGTCCGAACGCGGCGAACGGCAGCCAGCGCGCGATGGCGGGTTTCTCGGCACCGGGGGTGGACAGTTGTGGTGGCCGTGGAGCGGCCAATGGGCCGGGCGTCGCCGAGGTGGTGGCGGCGGCGGGGTCGCCCGGCGGACGAGGAGCGGGTGGGGCCGGCGCCGGGGCCTGCTCCTCCGCGTTCGGCCGCGGCTGGGGAGCCGGATGTGAAACCTGTGCCGACGCCTGCGCGGGGAAGCCCTCGGCGATCAGCAGGTTCGCTTCCTGTTCCTGCGTGTCCGGGGCAAGTGTGTTCAGCAGTTGCCGAACCACGGGCACCGGCATCGGCTCCCGCGCGGTGGTCAACGACACGATCGCGGCCAGCATGCTGGCCGGTGTCGGGTGCAGCACGCGGACTCTGCCGGCAAGGTCGGCAGCGGGTTGCTCCACCTTCCCGACGTACGGCCCGACCGCCACGACCGTGCCGATGGCGGGGGAGGCGCCAGCCACCGCCCGTATCCGCTCCTCGACGGCCGCCGCGATCGCCAGGGCGTCGGTGGCCGGATTGACGGCGTCGTCGGTGCGCACGAGCGGCCAGCCGTCGGCCTTCCACCTGTCCCGCAGTGGGGCGTCGAGGCGGACGGCGGGATCCGGCAGGTCCACCCCGACCACGATCACGATTCCGTCCGGGCGCAACACGATCGCGTCCACCGGTTCGGTACAGCCCTCGGGGCGTGCGCCGATGAGCGCGATGCCGCCGATCACCGTGCTTCCCCGCCCGAGCGCGGTCAGTGCGGCACGAACGTCCTCGGAGACCACCGCTGATCGTCGGGCGAGCCGGACCAGTCGCACCCGAGCCTCCCAAATCGGTTGTTGTCTCTACACGCTAGTGCGCCGGTCTTTTTCGCACTTCAGAGAGGTGCTCACCTACTCAGGTATCACCCGAATGAGGGGTAGCAGAAGTTCGATGAGCGGAACGTAGTTGTTGACAGTGATTGCTATCACCTAGTTGAGTGGCTACTCGTCAGTACACGGGGGCTGTCAGAAACAGGAGACGCAAGATGCGCACACGATCCGCGCGGCTGCGGCGATCATTCGCGATCGCCGCCGCCGTCGTAGTTCTCCCGGTTACGGGCGCCGTGCCCGCAACGGCCGACACCCAGGAATCGCTCACTCCAGTTTCGGACACGCTCGGCGCGCTGCTGTCGTCCGCGGCGGGCTCGGCCAGTGTGACCACGCTCGTGCACGGCACCGATCTCGCCGCCGCGGAGCGAGCGGTGAGCGAAGCGGGGATGCAGCGGATCACCAGCTTCCGCAAGATCGGCGTCGTAGCCGCCAAGGGCACCGCCGACCAGGTGCGTCAGGTGCGCGCGGCCGACGGTGTGACCTATCTGGAGAACAACGACCCGATCACCATGTTCGGGACCTCGGGCACCGAGGCGACCCGCAGCGCCGAGGCCCGCAGCACGCTGACCGGCGCGAACGGTGCCCCGCTCGACGGCAGTGGTGTTTCCGTTGCGGTCATCGACACCGGCGTCGATCCCACCCACCCAGCGTTCCGTGGCGCCGACGGTTCCAGCCGGGTCGTACGCAATCTCAAGAGCCTCTGCCAGCAGGGCACCGACACCGGCTGCATCGTGTCGGTACCGAACTCGGTCGACACCGACACACTTTCCCTCGGTGGTCACGGCACACACGTCACCGGGATCGCCGCGGGCAACACCCTGTCTCTGAGCGACGGCAGCAAGGTCGGCGGCTCGGCCCCCGGTTCGAAGATCGTCTCCATCTCCACCGGTGCCGCACTGGTGGTGCTCGGCAGTGACGCCGCGCTCAACTGGGTCCTGGAGAACCACGCCGCCCCCTGTGGTGCGGGTGTTCCCGCCACCACCTGCCCGCCGATCAAGGCGGTGAACAACTCCTATGGGCCCAGTGGCGGAGGTGAGTTCGACCCGAACTCGGCCACGGTCAAGCTGCAGCGAGCACTGGCTGACGAGGGCGTGGTGACCGTCTGGGCCAACGGCAACGACGGTGGCGACGGCTCGCAGAACCTGTCCAACCCGCCCGGGCAGGACCCGACTCCCGGCGTGTTGTCCGTGGCGTCCTATTTCGACCAGGGCACCGGAACCCGGGACGGCTCCGTTTCGGACTTCTCCTCCCGCGGTTCGGCCACGGAGCAGCAGAGCTGGCCGGACATTTCGGCTCCTGGCGAGGAGATCCTCTCCTCTTGCCGCGTCTACCTGCCGATCTGCTCGACCGGTCTGCAGCCGAAGAACGGGCCCGGGCTGCTCGACCTGGGGACGTACAACGTGATCAGCGGCACCTCGATGGCCGCACCGCAGATCACCGGCATCGTGGCGCAACTGTTCCAGGCCAAGCCGAACGCGACTCCCGCGGAGATCGAGGACGCGCTCAAGTCAACGGCCTACAAGTTCAGTGACGGCGCGGCCTACGAACCGGCCGGCCCGTACACGTCCAGCTTTGACAAGGGCACCGGCCTCGTCGACGTCGTCGCCGCGGCCAACTCGCTCGGCGCCACTTCCTGACCGGCAACGGTGTGTGATCCGGCGGCGACCCGCTGCGGCGAAATGCCGCTGCCGGGTCGCCGCCGGCGTTATGCGGACCGAACAGGAGTGAGACTTCTGGGGTTCGTGTGGCCAAAAGGCATGATTGCGGTGCACAATGTGCGTGGAGTCGCTACGAGTGCATCCGATGCTCGCGAGGTCGTAGGGGAAGACGCCCCTCGTCGAGTAGCGGAGGTCAGCAGTGAGCACCCGTGGCAACACCCGTGGCGTGGTGTACGTCCACTCGTCGCCGTCTGCGGTATGTCCGCACGTCGAGTGGGCTATTTCGGGCACCCTAGGTACCCGTGCAGATCTACAATGGACGGCGCAACCCGCCGCCCCCGGTCAGTTGCGCGCAGAGTGCAGCTGGCGCGCGCCCGCAGGTACCGGTGGCAAGCTCGCCGGCGCGCTGAAGGCATGGCCGATGGTGCGGTTCGAAGTCGCCGAGGAACCGAGTCCCGGAGTGGACGGTGAGCGATTCTGCTATGCGCCGGGTCTCGGACTGTGGCACGGCCGGACCAGCGCCAACGGAGACATCGTCGTCGGCGAGGATCAGTTGCGGTCGTTGGTGGCCAGGAGCAGGGCGGGTGAGGCGCTCGCGCACAAGCTCGACGAGTTGCTCGGCGCCAATTGGGACGAGGCGCTGGAGCCGTTCCGGCACGCCGGTGACGGCGCACCGGTGACCTGGCTGCATCAGGTGGGCTGAGCGAATCGGCACCCATCCGTCCATGGAGCCTGGGCACCGCGCACGACGGAGGCGGTTGTTTAGGGTTGGCGGGTGAGCAGCACTCCGACGACCGTGCCGGGCCGCCCGCGATGGCTGGTGCCGGTGCTGATCGTCGTCGTGTCGCTGACGGTGGGCGCCGGGCTGCTGGCGCGCGAGCTGTACCGGTTGCCCGCGGACGTGACCGTACCGCCGGTGACCGTGCCGAGTACCACCTCGCTGGCCCCCGCCGAGCAGCCGGGATCGCCGACCGTCGAGCTTACTCCCGGTGCGGCGGCGCATCCGGCACATGAGCCGGTGCGTCAGTTGCTGCAGACCTACTTCGACGCCATCAACGGGCGCAGTTACGAGCGGTGGAAGACGACGGTGACCGCCGACCGGATCCAGGCGCAGCCTCGGCGTGAATGGCTCGTCGACTACCGCTCCACCAGGGATGGCAGCATCATCGTCCGGCGGATCGAGACCAGGCCCGACCAGCGGCTACAGGTGCTGGTCGGGTTCACAAGCACTCAGGATCCCGAGGACGCGCCGCTGGCCCTGCCGGTCGGGTGTATCCGCTGGAACCTGACCCTGCCCCTGCAACGGGAGAACGGTCAGCTCAGGATCGCGGCGGTACCCGCGGGCACGATCCCGCACCGCGAGGCCTGCTGACCCCCTCGCACTTTCCCGGGAAAGCGCGATGGTTGCACGCGCGCGGTATCGCACTTTCCCGGGAAAGCGCGACATCGCCGAGGTCCCGTCCCAGCTCACGGGCTTGCTCCCGCGCACTTTCCCGGGAAAGTGCGAGGGAGGGGTGCTCAGGCGGTGGTGAACAGCAGGGCCGTGTTGTGCCCGCCGAATCCGAACGAGTTGCTGATGGCCGCGCTCAGTTCGACCTTGCGCGGACTGCCTGCCACGACGTCGAGGTCGACCTTCGGGTCGAGGTTCTCGAGGTTCAGCGTCGCCGGGACGATGCCGTGGTACAGCGCCAGAATGGTGGCGATTCCCTCGACCGCACCCGCACCGCCGACCAGGTGGCCGAGGGCACCCTTCGGGGCGGTGACCACCGGATGCCTGCCGATCGCCGAACGGATCGCGGCGGCCTCACCTACGTCACCGACGACGGTCGAGGTGGCGTGGGCGTTGACGTGGCCCACGTCGGTGGCCTCGAGCCCGGCCATCCGGATGGCGTTGCGCATCGCCGAGATCTGGCCGATGCCCTCCGGGTGGTTGCCGGTGATGTGGTGGGCGTCGGAGGTGATGCCGTACCCGCCGAGCTTCGCGTACACCCGCGCTCCGCGCTGCGCCGCGAGGTCGGCGCGCTCCAGGATCACCACGCCCGCACCCTCACCGAGGACGAAGCCGTCCCGGTCGGTGTCGAACGGCCGTGAGGCGAGTTCGGGAGCGTCGTTGCGGGTGGAGACCGTGCGGGCCTGGGCGAATCCGGCGATGGTGATCGGGTGGATGCAGGACTCGGCCCCGCCCGCGATCACCACGTCCGCGCGACCGGACTGGATCATCTGGACACCGTTCGCGATCCCCTCCGCACCGGAGGCACACGCCGAAGCCGGCGAGTGCACTCCGGCACGGGCCCTGAGGTCGATCCCGACGTGCGCGGCAGGGCCGTTCGGCATCAGCATCGGGACGGTCAGCGGAGACACCTTGCGGATGCCGTGCTCCTCCAGCAGATCGTCCTGAGCCAGCAGGGTCAGCGGGCCACCGATGCCGGTACCGATCGAGACGCCGAGCCGCTCCGGGTCGACGTCGGTGTGCTCCTCCGTCGGCTCGGTGTAGCCCGCGTCCGCCCATGCCTGTCGCGCGGCGATGAGCGCGACCTGCTCGCAGCGGTCCAGGCGGCGCGCCTGCACGCGCGGGATCTTCTCCGCTGGGTCCTCGGCGAGGGTGGCACCGATCCGTACCGGCAGGTCGAATCGCTCGACCCAGTCGGCCTCGATCGGGCGGATACCACTTCGGCCGTCGAGCAGTCCGTCCCAGGTGGACGCGACGTCTCCGCCGAGCGGCGTGGTGGCGCCGAGCCCGGTGATCACGACGTCGATGTTGCTCATTGCATTCTCCCCGAGGGTTTGCCAGCGGTGTTTGCTACTTCGGTTACTTCGAGTTGTTGGAGACGTAGTCGACCGCGTCGCCGACCGTCTTCAGGTTCGCGAGCTCGTCGTCCGGAATCTTCACCCCGAACTTGTCCTCCGCCTGCACGGCGATCTCGACCATCGACAGCGAGTCGATGTCGAGGTCGTCCACGAAGGACTTCTCGGTCGTCACGTCGTCCTGTGCGACTCCGGCGACCTCCTCCACGATCTCGGCGAGGCCGGAGAGGATCTCTTGCTTGTCAGCCACTGGGGTGTTCCTTCCTGATTACTGGTCCTGCTCGGTCCGGTGGGCACGGTGCCCGCCGGGGTAAGTGGTATCACGGGCAGATGATGACCTGGCCCGCGTAGGACAGTCCGGCGCCGGAGCCGACCGCGAGCACGACGTCGCCCCGCTTCGCCCTGCCCTCGGCGCGCATGTGATCCAGCGCCAGCGGGATCGAGGCCGAGGAGGTATTGCCGGAGTACTTGATGTCGTCGGCGACCACCATGTCCTCCCGCGCTCCCTTGGCCCGCAGCCGTTTGGCGATCGCCTCGACGATGCGCAGGTTCGCCTGGTGCGGTACGAGCACGTCGACGTCGGCGGGCTCGAGTCCGGCCAGCTCCAGTGCACGCAGGGCGATCGGCGCTATCTGCGTCGTCGCCCAGCGGAACACCGCCTGCCCCTCCTGGTAAATGTACTTGTGTTCGCGCATGTAGATCGTGTCCACCAGATCACCGGCGCTGCCCCAGGCCACCGGCCCGATGCCTGGCTCTTCGGCAGGACCGACCACGGCGGCGCCCGCACCGTCGGCGAAGATGATCGCGTTGGACCTGTCCACCGGGTCGACGACATCGGTGAGTTTCTCCGCGCCGATGACCAGCACCCGGCCCGAGGATCCGGAACGGATCAGGTCGGATGCCACCGCGAGGCCGTAGCAGAATCCGGCGCATGCGGCGTTCAGGTCGAACGCGCCTGCCGCCGTGATGCCGAGCCGGTCGGCGACCTGCGCCGCGGCGTTCGGGATGGGCGAGGGCATCGTGCAGTTCGGCACGATCACGGTGTCCACGTCGCCCGGTTCGAGACCCGCGTCAGCCAGCGCCCGCACGCCCGCGGTGACCGCCATGTCCGGCAGCGACTCGTCCTTGTCGGCGAATCGGCGTTCGATGATGCCGACCCTGTCCCGGATCCACTGGTCGGTGGTCTCCATGATCTTGGAAAGGTCGTCGTTCGTGACGATCCGCTCGGGTTGCGCGCTACCGAGACCGAGCACGCGAGTGGCCGCGGGACCCTGCTTGAGGCGAAGTGCAGGGCTCATCGCGCGTTCTCCTGATCGTTGTCGGTCAGCTCTGCCGCCGCGCCGAGGTTCTCGGGTGTCTTCACCGCCACGGTCGCGGTGACCGTGCCCTTGAGCTCACGTTTGACCAGGCCGGTGAGCGTGCCCGCGGGCGGTAGCTCCACGGTGGCGGTGACGCCCATCGAGGCGAGGCCCCGCATGGTGAGATCCCAGCGGACCGGGCGGGTCACCTGCGCGACCAGGCGCTCCAGGTACTCCGCGCCGGTGTCCACCACCGTACCGTCGGAATTGGACAGCAGCGGCCGGGTCGGGTCGCCGGGGGAGATGTCCGCCACATGTGCCCGCAGCGCCTCCTCGGCGGGGGCCATGTAACTGGTGTGGAAGGCGCCCGCGACCTTGAGGGCGCGAACCTTGGTGCCCTCCATCGGTTCGGCGACGATGCGTTCGATCGCAGCGGCGGAACCCGAGGCGACGATCTGACCCGCACCGTTCTGGTTCGCCGCGATCAGCCCGTGGCTCTCCAGCCAGGCGACGACCTCCTGCGGGTCGCCGAGCATTACAGCGGCCATGCTGGTCGGTTCGGCCGCGCAGGCCTTCGCCATCTCCGCGCCACGGACCGCGGCGAGCGCGACGGCCTCGGCCGGTGAAAGCACGCCGGCGACGGCGGCGGCCGCGAGCTCACCCACGGAGTGCCCTGCGACGGGGGCGTCGGCCGGGAGGTCGACCTGTGTGCTCAGCTGATCGAACGCGAGCAACGACAGCGCGACGATCAGGGGCTGCGCGACGGCCGTGTCCTGGATTTCCTCCGCACCCGCCTCGGTGCCGAGGTGGACGAGATCGAGTCCGCTGCGCTGCGACCACTCGTCGAGACGAGCCCGTGCGCCGTCGACCTCGAGCCAGGGCGCGAACATGCCGGGGGCCTGGGACCCCTGTCCGGGGGAGAGGAGGGCAATCACCCCTCTAGGGAACACGGTGAAGCGGGGTTCCCGTGATGCCGCCGGTCACCAAGTCCGCCGTGTGGAATTGGAGGGATCCTACAAAAGTTACGTCGAGATGAACGGTCGTAACGACGCCAGGTTGTCGGGTTCGGGTAGTTTTCGGTGACCCAGCTCACCACAGGCCCCGGCCGCGCGCGAGCCTGCCGACCGTGAGCGCGATCCGCAGCACCAGCGCGTCTCGTGGTTCGGCGGCGTGCCTGCCGGTCAGTTCCGCGGCCTTACGCAGCCGGTATCTGACGGTGTTGGGGTGGACGAACAGGATGCGGGCGCAGGTCTCCAGCACGCCACCGCTCTCCAGGTAGGTCTCGACGGTCTGCAGCAGCGCGGGGCCTGCCTCTTCCAACGGGCGCGCGATCTCTTCGATGAGCAGCCGTTCGGCTTCGGCGTCGCCGGAGAGTGCGCGCTCGGGTAGCAGTTCCACCGACCGGACGGGCCGGGGCGCGGACGGCCAGCCGACCACCGCACGCAGACCGGACAGTGCCTCCACCGCGCTCTGGTGGGCATCGGCGAGACTGGTCGCTGTCGGCCCGGCGACCACAGGACCCTCGCCGAAGGCGACCGACAAGGACGCCAGCATCTCGCGGTCCTTCGCCGTTCCCTCGGTGGGGCCGGCCACCACGACGACCAGCCGGGAACCCTGTACCCCCAGCAGTACCGGCCTGCCGACACGGGCGGCGCGGCTGCGTACCTCGAACACGACGGTCGGCGGATCTTCCGAGGGCGGGTTGCCGACGAGCACGGTCGCCTTGGCCGCCGGGTCCCAGCCGAGCGCAGCGGCCCGGGAGAGCACCGATTCCTCGGCGTCACCGCGAACAACGCCGTCCACCACGAGGGCCTCGAGTCGCGCGTCCCAGGCTCCGCGGGCCTCGGCCGCCGCCGCGTAGGAGTTCGCAGCGGCGAAGGCGATCTCCCGGCCGTAGCGGAGGATGCCCTCGATCAGGGCTGCCCGTTCCGTCTCGTTCGCCGCGAACTCCGGCAGTTGCTCCTCGAAGACCTCGATCGCCAGCCGGACCAGTCCGACCGTCTGCCGCAGGCTGATCCACCGGGACAGTTCCTGTGGTGCCCCCCGGAACGCCTCGGTGGTGAGGTTGAGTGCTTCTTTCGAATCCCGGAGCCAGCCGACGAATCCGGCGGCACCCGTTTGAGTGATCAGCAGGACTCCCGCACGTTGATCGGCGGGCATCCGGTTGAACCAGGGAAGCCGCTCCTCCATCGCGGCCACGCTCGCCGAGGCGAGCCTGCCCGATGCGCGTTCGAGATCGCGGAGTGTCTTCGCCGAGAGGCCGTGTTGTTTGGGGGCCTGACCGCGGGAGTTGGTCTGTGTCATGACGTGGTCGATCGTACGTCGCTCGGCCGGGAACGAGGGTGCCGCCGCTCGTCACGGGGAAAAACCCGAGGCCGCCCGGCGCGCTGCGGTTCTCGCTGCGCCGGACGGCCTCGTCTCCCCGGTCCCCACCGGTACTTCCACTATGGACCGAGTGGATCTTCCGCGCCAGCGGGCTCACTCGTTCGTGGGGTGCTCGAGTTGCTGGAGTGGCGCAAGTGCACAACGATCCCGGCACTGAAGAACTCACAGCTCGACCTAGGAGGAGATAGTGGGCGAGCAGCTCAAGGACGGGCTGGGCCAGGCCTGGAGTCTGGTTGCGACATTCGTACCGAAACTCATCGGCTTCCTGATCATCCTGCTCATCGGCTGGCTCATCGCGAAGGCGGTGTCCAAGGCGCTGACCATGGTGCTCGGCAAGCTCGGGTTCCGCACTCTGATCGACAAGACGGGCCTGAAGGGGATGCTCCGGGAGTCGAACCTCGACGCCGTGAACATCATCGGCAAGCTGGCCTATTACTTCATTCTGCTGATCGCCCTGCAACTCGCCTTCGGCGTGTTCGGGCCGAGCAATCCGGTGAGCCAACTGCTCAACCAGGTAATCGCGTTCCTGCCGCGGATCGTGGTCGGCATCGTGCTGCTCATCGTGGCGGCGGCGATCGCCAAGGTCGTCCGCGACATGGTCACCAGCGCACTCGGTGCACGGCCCGCAGGCGGCCTGCTCGGCACGATCGCCTACTGGCTGATCATGGCGCTGGGCATCATCGCGGCACTGAATCAGGTGAACATCGCGACCACGGTGACCACGCCGGTGCTGATCACCGTGCTGGCCACTATCGGCGGTGTCATCGTCGTCGGCTTCGGCGGCGGTCTGGTGAAGCCGGCCCAGCAGCGCTGGGAAGGCTGGCTGAACAACCTGCAGGGTCAGCTCGGCAAGGGTGCCGACCAGACCGGCAGGACCTCGGTGGGCACCGGTACCGGAAGTGCGGCCACCTCGTCGGAGTCCACCCCAAGGGGAGAGGTCTGATCGCCTAGCGGCTCCGGACCCCGGGTCGTTGGATGTCCCCAATGTGGCATTGGGGACATCCAACGACCCCAATGCCACATTGGGGAACTTCCAGTCGGGGGACGCTCGTCAGCGAAGGGTCGCGTGGGTCGGGCTTAGTTCGGCGATCGAGCGCACTCCGAGCAGTTGCATCGTCCGGACGATCTCGGCACGCAGGATGTCCACCGTGCGCTGTACTCCGCGCTCGCCGCCGGCCATCAGTCCGTACAGGTACGCGCGGCCGATGAGACAGGTCTGTGCGCCCCTGGCGAGGGCGGCCACGATGTCCCCGCCGGAGAGGATGCCGGTGTCCAGCCAGACCTCGGCGTCGTCGCCGACCGCGTCCAGCGTCGGTGGCAGCAGTTCCAGCGGCGTCGGCGCCCTGTCCAGCTGACGGCCTCCGTGATTGGACAGTACGACGGCCTCGGCGCCGTGTTTGACGATCTCGGCGGCGTCGTCGGGGTTCTGGATGCCCTTGACGACGAGCTTGCCCGGCCAGCTCGCCCGCACCCAGTCGAGTGCTTCGTAGTCCAGCGTCGGGTCGAACATCTTGTTGATCAGGTCGGCCACTGTGCCACCCCACGAGCTCAGTGAGGCGAAGGTCAGCGGCTCGGTGGTGAGCAGGTTGATCCACCAGGCAGGGTGCATGGCGCCGTCGAGGAAGGTGCGCAGGGTCAGCGCGGGCGGGATGGTCAGTCCGTTGCGGACATCGCGCATCCGTGCACCGCCGACCGGGGTGTCGACGGTGAGCATGAGCGTGTCGTAGCCCGACTCCCAGGCTCGCTGCATCAGGTCCTTGCCCGCGGAGCGATCGCGCCACACGTAGAGCTGGAACCACTTGCGGGCCCGCGGGGCGGCCGCGGCCACGTCCTCGATCGACGTCGTGCCCATTGTGGACAACGCGTATGGAATGCCCTCGCGCTGGGCGACCGTGGCGACCGCGCGTTCTCCCTCGTGGTTCATCATCCGGGTGAAACCGGTGGGGGCGAAGGCGAACGGCAGGGCGGAGCGGACCCCGAGGATGTCCGTACCGGTGTCCACCTCGGCGACACCGCGCAGCACGTTTGGCCGGAACTCGATGTTGCGGAACGCCTGCCGGGCGCGGCGCAGGCTGTCCTCGAGTTCGGCCGCGCCGTCGGTGTAGTCGAAGACCGCCCGTGGGCTCCGTTTACGGGCGATCGTGCGTAGGTCGGCGATCGTGTGCGCCTTCGCGAGCCTGCGCTCGGTCGGGTTGAGCACGATCGGCCGGGGCCGCAGGATCTCTGCCAACTCGGCAGGGCGGGGCACACGGCGCTGGGTCATGCCTTCATCTCCACGTCGGTTGTTCCCCAATGTGGCATTCGGGTACTTGAGCGTCCCCAATGTGGCATTGGGGACATCCAACGTCCCCAATGCCACATTGGGGAACTTCGAGACCGCGGTCAGGCGACGCCGGAATCCGAGGTCTGGGGACCAGCGGCGGAGACGTCGTCGATGCGGTACTTGCGAGCTGCCTCGGCCGCCTTCGACTGCTCGATCTCGCCTCGACGGGCCAACGCGGTCAGCACGCCGACCGTGATCGACTCGGCGTCGACCAGGAAGTGCCTGCGCGCCGCGGGACGGGTGTCGGAGAACCCGAACCCGTCTGTGCCCAGCGTCAGCATGTCGGTGGGCACCCACGGCCGGATGAGGTCCGGTACCGCGCGCATCCAGTCCGACACGGCGACGATCGGGCCCTGTACGTCCTGCAGCGCCGAGGTCACGTACGGCACGCGCGGGGTGTCGCCTGGGTAGAGCAGGTTGTCCCGGTCGACATCCACCGCCTCCCTGCGCAGCTCGGTCCACGACGTGGCCGACCACACCGAAGCCCGTACGCCCCACTCCTCGGCCAGCATCCGCTGTGCCTTCAGCGCATCGGGCATCGTGACGCCGGAGACCATGATCTGGGCCTCGGGTCCGTCGCCCTCCGGAGCGTCCGCGTAGCGGTACAGACCGCGCAGCAGGCCGTCGACGTCCAGGTTCTCCGGCTCCGCCGGGTGCTGGTACGGGTCGTTGTAGATGGTGATGTAGTAGAAGATGTTCTCGCCGTTGCCGTCCGGACCGGTCTCGCCGTACATCCGGCGGAGTCCGTCACGCACGATGTGCGCGATTTCGAACGACCACGCGGGGTCATAGGTCACGGCCGCGGGGTTGGTCGCCGAGAGCAGGATCGAGTGTCCGTCCGCGTGCTGCAGCCCCTCACCGGTCAGTGTGGTGCGGCCCGCGGTGGCGCCGAGCACGAATCCCCTGGTCATCTGGTCGGCCGCGGCGTAGAGCGAGTCACCCGTGCGCTGGAAGCCGAACATCGAGTAGAAGATGTAGATCGGGATCATCGGCTCGCCGTGGGTGGCGTAGGACGTGCCCACCGCGGTGAACGACGCCGTGGACCCGGCCTCGTTGATGCCCTCGTGCAGCAACTGGCCTTGCTCGGACTCCTTGTAGGCCAGCATCAGCTGCGCGTCGACCGATGTGTAGCTCTGCCCGTGCGGGTTGTAGATCTTGGCCGTCGGGAACATCGAGTCGAGGCCGAAGGTCCTGGCCTCGTCCGGGATGATCGGCACGATCCGCTTGCCGATCTCGGCGTCCTTGGCCAGTTCCCGGATCAGCCGGACGAACGCCATCGTGGTGGCGACCTCCTGCTTGCCGGAGCCCTTGCGGATCGAGTCGTACGTCGAGTCGCCGGGCAGTACCAGCGGCTTCGACTTGGCGCGGCGCTCGGGCAGGAAGCCACCGAGCGTGCGCCTGCGGCTGAGCAGGTACTCGATCTCCGGTGAGTCCTCGCCGGGGTGGTAGTACGGCGGCAGCTTCGGGTCGCGTTCGAGTTCCTCGTCGCTGATCGGGATGCGCTGGGCGTCGCGGAGGAGCTTGAGGTCGTCGAGGGTCAGCTTCTTCATCTGGTGCGTGGCGTTACGACCCTCGAAGGAGGAACCGAGCCCGTAGCCCTTGATGGTGTGCGCCAGGATCACCGTCGGCTGGCCGTTGTGCTCTAGCGCCGCCTTGTAGGCCGCGTAGACCTTGCGGTAGTCGTGCCCGCCGCGCTTGAGGTTCCAGATGTCGGCGTCGGAGAGATCCTTGACCAGTTCCTTGGTCCGCGGGTCGCGGCCGAAGAAGTGCTCGCGGACGAACGCGCCGTCGTTCGCCTTGTACGTCTGGAAGTCACCGTCCGGTGTGGTGTTCATCACGTTCACTAGTGCACCGTCGCGGTCGGCATGCAGGAGCGCGTCCCACTCCCGGCCCCAGATGACCTTGATCACGTTCCAGCCCGCGCCGCGGAAGTACGACTCCAGCTCCTGAATGATCTTGCCGTTGCCGCGCACCGGCCCGTCCAGGCGCTGCAGGTTGCAGTTGATCACGAACGTGAGGTTGTCCAGGCCCTCGCCCGCGGCCACGTGGATCAGGCCGCGCGACTCCGGCTCGTCCATCTCGCCGTCGCCGAGGAACGCCCAGACGTGCTGGTCACTGGTGTCCTTGATGCCGCGGTCGTGCATGTAGCGGTTGAACCGCGCCTGGTAGATGGCGTTCATCGGGCCGATGCCCATCGACACCGTCGGGTACTCCCAGAAGTCCGGCATCAGCCTGGGGTGGGGGTAGGACGGCAACCCGCCGCCCGGGCCCGCGTGCGAGTACTCCTGGCGGAAGCCGTCCAACTGATCGGCGGTGAGCCTGCCCTCGAGGTAGGCACGGGCGTAGATACCGGGGGAGGCGTGTCCCTGGATGAAGATCTGGTCGCCACCGCCCGAGTGGTCCTTGCCGCGGAAGAAGTGGTTGAAACCGACTTCGTACAGCGCGGCGGACGAGGCGTAGGTCGAGATGTGCCCGCCGACGCCCACACCGGGCCGCTGCGCGCGGTGCACCATGACCGCCGCGTTCCACCTGATGTACGCGCGGTAGCGCCGTTCGATCTCCTCGTCGCCGGGGAACCAGGGCTCGTTCTCCGTGGGGATCGTGTTGACATAGTCCGTCGTCGACAGCGGCGGGACGCCGATCCTGCTCTCCCTGGCCCGCTCCAGCAGCCGCAGCATCAGATAACGCGCGCGCTGCTGGCCGCCGCGGGCCAGCGCGGCGTCGAAGGAGTCCAGCCACTCGGCTGTCTCCTCCGGGTCGATGTCGGGCAGGTGCGCCGCCAGTCCGTCACGAATGACGCGGACGCGAGCCGGGGCCTGCTGGCCGTCGGCGTTGTTCTGCGGGGCCAAGGGATCTCCTCGCCGGTTGTAGCCGTGTTGCTAGCTGTTGCCTTGTGGTCGTGACACAGTCGCCGTTTCGACGGCGGCGAAATGTCGTTCGCCTGCCATCGTCGTCGCAAACGCGGCTCCCGTCACCGCTACTGAGCGGTAACGTTCGCCTACCCCGCTGCGGCGCGTTTCGGCTGCTCCCGCCCCGTTCGGGGCACACCCTCCACCCTAGGCCAGACCGCTGTCGGCGGAACGGGCGAGCCGGTGCTGGGGCCGCCGGACAGCCGCCACTGCGGCCGGATCTGATACCGCCGAGTGACGTCCGGCGTGGCGCGGCGTGAGACACGACTTGTCGACGATCCGGTGTGGCCGGTTGCGTCGTCGGCCTCACCAGTGTTCGCTTACCCCATCTTTGTACAAACGTGCGGCGGCCAGACCGTCTGGAGTGACACGTCGCACTCGGCTGCAGTTGGAGGAGTGAAGTCGTGGTCGCCGCGGGAGACGCTGAACACAACGGCGTCGCCGAGAGGCTTGGGATCAAGCCGGACATGGTGGTCCAGGAGATCGGCTGGGATGAGGACGTCGACGACGACGTCCGCGCAGCGATCGAGGAACAGATCGGTGCGGAACTCCTCGACGAGGATGCCGACGAGGTCATCGACGTCGTGCTGCTGTGGTGGCGCGAGGACGACGGTGACCTCGGTGACGCGCTGGTCGACGCCCGTGGACCACTCGACGACAACGGCGTGATCTGGGTGTTCACACCCAAGACCGGGCAGCCGGGGCACGTCGAACCGAGTGATATCGCCGAAGCGGTCCCCACAGTGGGCCTTTCGCTGACCTCCAACGTGAGCATCAGCCCGAGTTGGGCAGGTGTGCGTCTGGTGCCGAGGTCCAAGTAGTCGATCAGCAAGTGGGCCATCAACGGGTGAACCCTGCGAGATAGGGTGATCTGGCACGGTAGGACGCAGCAGCGCTCACCAGGGAGAGGATTCGCGGTATGGCGGTCGAGATCGGTTCGCAGGCTCCGGACTTCACGCTCAAGGACTTCAACAAGCAGGACGTGACACTGTCGTCCTTCCAGGGCGACAAGCCGGTGCTACTGGTCTTCTACCCCTTCGCGTTCAGTGGGATCTGCCAGGGCGAGTTGTGCCAGCTGCGCGACGAGTTCGCTGACTACAGCGACAAGGGCGTGCAGGTGCTCGGCGTTTCCGTCGACACCCCGTTCTCGCTGAAGGCTTGGGCCGAGCAGCAGGGGTACCAGTTCCCGCTGCTGTCGGACTTCTGGCCGCACGGCGAGGTCGCGCAGGCCTACGGCGTGTTCAACGAGAAGGCGGGACTTGCCAACCGGGGCACCTTCCTGATCGACAAGGAAGGCGTGGTCCGGTTCGCCGAGATCAACCAGCCCGGCGAGGCCCGCGACCAGCAGGCATGGAAGAAGGCGGTCGCCGATCTGGGATGATCGGTACCAGGTGACGTCCGGCCATTCCGGACGTCACAGCCAGGGCGCATAGCTCAGCGGAAGAGCACCTCGCTTACAACGAGGGGGTCGCAGGTTCGAACCCTGCTGCGCCCACCCATCCATATCAGTGCGAACCTTTCGCACCGAAGTCCTGTCGGCCTTTGCTTCGGGTGCCCGGGGATTTCGGCATCTGCCGAAATGACGTATGGGGTTTTGGCTTCGTCGCGGCGGGTGCGTAGTTCGGTGAGGTGCTTGCGCGGCTTTGGACGCGTGGTGGTGGGGTTCGTGCTCATCGGAGGAATCCGTAGGCGTCGGTGTTGATCAGGATGATGCTGGCGACCATGCCCCATGCCGGTGCGAGGATCCACAGGCTGTTCGTTCCGCCGATGAAGATCGCGAGGTCGCGTTTGGTGTGCCCGACGTGTTCCTTGTTGAAGAAGTAGGCGACGTAGTAGAGGACCGTGCCGTAGAACATCATCCAGAAGACGATCAGGCCCATGATCCCCAACGTGCGTGCCGGCATGATGTCGAAGGTGAGACCGTAAATGAACAGCAGCGACGGGATCAGCGTCACGTACCCGTTGCCGGAGTCGATCCAGAACCCGAACGACTTGCGGTTGGCATAGGCGGGATCGAACAGCGAGTACGACGACCAGACCTGCGCCCAGGTACTTGGCCGCGCGATCTCACGGAGTCGGATGGGCGCGGTGAAGAAGTCGCGCACCCGGTCGAGTTCGCGTCCGCGGTAGTCCGCGACGAACTGCTTGTGCTGCCGCTCGACCAGTGAGATGCGCAGATTCAGCGAGATCTCCCACAGTGCGATCATCACGTTGATCCAGGTGAACGTGACCAGAATGATCTGCCCGATGTTGAGGCCGTATCGCGCGATATGCAGGGCGATCGGTATCGCGGCGCCGGCCACGACGAACGCGGCAACCACCATCCAGACACGAAGAACACCGGCGCTGCGAACAGGATGTGCCGCTGTGGACTCGGTTACTTCCAGCATTGGGTCCGGGCTCCTTCGAGAGCTTGTTCGGTGAGCTGATGCAAGGTCGGGCCACGGGGATCGTCGCGTTCGAGCCAGCGCAGGAAGGCGAACTCGGCGGCAGCGAGCACTGTGTGGACGAGCAGGCCGGGCCGGAGGTCCTCGTCGGGTCCCGCGCCCATCCGGTCGCCGAGGAGTTTGGTCAGCTGCGCGCGCTCGAACGGGCCGATCAGTGCGACTCGGTCGAGTACATGCGGTGCTGCCCGAATCGCGGCGCGCCAGTTGCCCAGTGCCTCCTCATCGGCGATGAACGCTCGGCTCCACTGCAGGCTGGCCTGGCACAGCGCTTCTTCGGGCGACTCACTGCGCGGCCGTGCCTGCAGGTTGTCGACGAGGGCCGTGCCGGCCCGGCGAAGAGTGCCCAACAGCAGATCCTCTTTGCTGGTCACATACCGGAAGTAGGTGCTGTGCCCGATACCTGCGGCCGCCGCGATTTCCTCGGTGGTCACCGCATCGAAACCGCGCTCGGCGAACAGTCGCAACGCTGCCCGTTGAATGTCCTGACGGATCAGTGCCTTCTGCCGGTCCCGCAATGATTCAGCCACGCGCGTCACCCAGATCCGCTTCGATCGCCGCCTTGCCAACTCCGCCGGTAGCCCATCGGGCAACGCGCAACATGAACCCTCCCGAAGACAGAGCCTCTTAATGTGAGAGAGACTCTCTTAAGAGGGTAGGGTATCGCAACGGCGCGGATCCGGAAACGGATAGCGGAGGGCAACCTCGCCTGTGGATAACCTCGGCAGCGCGGAACCGGGCCCAGGAAAGCTGTTCGCTGACTCGGCTCTTTGCCGTCGAGTTGGCTAGCCGCCGAGGGCTGGTCCGATCCAGCGCCGGACGAGAGTCCGCAGTTCGTCTTCGCTGAGTGCTGGCGTCGAGGGGTACTGCAGAAAGGACATGAAGAGTCGCATCAGGACCTCGGCGAGTCCCTGGAGGTCCTCGTCGGTGGTGACGCCGACGGCGGACCAGTCGACCGGCACGTTGCGCAGAATCCGCGCGCCATAGGAGAAGGACAAGGAAGAGATGACTCCGTCGGTGAAGAAGTCGGCCTCGCCCGCCTGCAAGAGCAGGCCCAGATAGGGCTCGTCGGGAATCGTCCGGACGGCGAACACCACCGATTCCGCGGCAGCTTCCGCGGGGCTGCCAGACGAAGCCAGGTGGCGTTCCATCCGCTCGGCGAACTCCTCGACACCGGCCAGGGCAACGGCACGGAGAATGTCTTTCAGGCCCGGGAAGTAACGGTAGACGGTCTGCCGGGTCACACCGGCCTCGGCGGCGACGTCGGAAAGGTTGGTTTTGGCGAGCCCCACGCGGTCGAGGCACGTTGTTGCCGCCGCGACGATCCGACAGCGTGCCTCGTCCTCGGTGCCGGGCGGGTTGCCCTGCCATCCGTGATGCCCCATGCGCTCCATCCTCCCCCGAGCCCGGATAGCTCACACCGGGGCAGGTGCCCAACGGCGCGCGAGATCCTTCCGGTACAGCGCGGTCAGCAACAGGCCAGCCCCGAGGAAGCAGGCGAACGCGTAAGGCCCGCTTCCGACCGGGGTGCCGTCAGCGGTGATGCCGTCGTCCGCGGCGAAGTACGCGGGCAGGGCACTGATCCAGAACACAGCCATTCCACTCAGGTAGGCGGCGGGGTAGAACCGGGCGAAGGTGGACAGGGGCTCGTCCGTCCCAGGGTCTGGAGACCTCAGGTGCGAGACGACGATCCAGGCGCCGGCCAGCCAGATCAGGGCCAGTTCGACGCCGAGAACCCAGGCCTGTGCGGTTGTGTTGGGATTGTCCCCGCCGAAGAAGCTCGACGGGATGCCGGCGACCGCCATGGTCGGCGGTGTGAGGACACCGGCCACCGCGGTGCGCAGCACCAGTGACCACCCGCGCCGTGGGCCACCGTCGGGCGCCGGGCCACCGGTCAGACGCACGACCAGATAGGTCATGGCCGCCATCGAGACGGAGGCGAACAGCAGCATGCTGTTCAGCGGCACTGCCGCCATGGCGGGGTGGTTGACGATGTGGTTGTCCATGTTCCAGGACCACCACTTCAGCTGTGGGCCAAGGTGATCGAAAACCTCGTAGAACACGTGGCAGACGAACGCGACGGCCACCGACCCGGCCATCGGGCCACGGCGCCGGAAGATTCCGAGCGACCGCACGAGTTCGTAGGCGAGCTGACTGATCACCGGGTAGAACGCGATGATGTAGAGCGGCAGCCGGTCCCCCATGAACTGCACGGTGAACTGGTTGTGGGCAAAGATGAAACCGTACAGCTCGTCCAGGCCGAACCACTCCGGGAAGTACAGCGGTGGTTCGGTCACGAAGAGGTAGACAAGCGAGGCGCACCACAGTGCCAGGTTGACCGGATCGCCCGCGCGGTGCCGGCGGACGGCGTGCACCAGGGCGAAAACGGCGCCGCCGATGATGAGCAGCTCGAGCAGCGGCATCGTCCAGTGTGCGAGCTCCCAGGGGGAGCGGATCGAGACCACCGGGGCGACGTCGTGGCAGTCGAAACCGAGGTCGCGGGTGAGTTCCTCCGCGTCCGGGCCGCACACGGCGCTCATCGTGCGACGGTCGATGTCATGGCACTGCCGGTGCCCTCCGGTGAGTAGTCGGTGGCAGGTGGTTCGGCTTGCGGATCGAACCCGAAGGGGATCCGGTGCCGGCCCAACGCAGCGCGGATGCGGTAACGCACGAGTCCCGCGATCACCCGCGGGTTCCGCAGCATGTCCCCCAGCGACTCGTCGAGATTGAACACCTTGGCGAAGTGCTCATCGACAACATCGTCCTCACGGGCGGCACCGACGATGAGACTGAACGCCGGGACAGACACGGCCGCCAGGATGCGACGTCGCCACTCGGGCACCTTCTCCGTACCCACCGCACATTCGTAGCTCTGGTCCCTGGCCATCACCAGGCGCCACGGCACGCTGAGCAGTTTGCGCTGTGCTTTGAGGAACCGCGAGAAGAACCCCGCGTCGAGCCGCTCGGCGCGGGAGAGGTGCTCGCGCAGCAACAGTGCCGAACCCGACGCGGAGCTGATGCCCTGTGCGTAGAACGGGTTGAACGCGCAGATCGAGTCGCCGATGAACACCAGACCCCGCGCAGGCGTGCGCAGACGGTCGTAGCGTCGCCACTTGTTGCCGGTCGACCGGGTCAGGTGCACCTCCGAGGTGGGAGCGCACTGGTCCATCGCGGCCGCGAACAACGGTGTCCGCACCCGGCGGGCCGATCCGACGAACGCGTCGGTGGTGCGCGGCATCTCGAGTCCCCATGAGCCCATGCAGGCGATCACCCGGTTGCCCTCGATGGGGAAGAAGTTGACCAGGAATTCGTGCTCGGCGGGGTGCTCACCCTTGTCCGGGGTTGGCATGATCACCAGGTGCTGCCACCACCAGGACCCAGGCCGCTGCGCGGGTGAGGGCAGGTCATACCAGCGCGAGGTGTAGGTGACCTTGGCGTCGAGCGTCCGCACCTCGGGCTCGGGCCAGCCCGCCGCCGCCAGCCACTTGCCGACCGAGGAGCCGCGGCCCATCGCGTCCACCACGAAGTCGGCGTCGACGTGCTCGTCGCCGGTGGACGTGGCGAAGTCGACCCCGGTGACCGCCCCGTCGCGGGTGCCGCCACCCCGCACGGTCAGGCCGCTCACCGCGGCACCTTCGCGGATGACGACGTTGGCCAGACCTCGCACCTGGTCGCGCAACACCCGCTCGATGAGGATCCGCGAACCGTAGATCATCGTCATCGAGCTGCGCTTGCGTGCCGACCAGCCCTCCCCGTCGAGGTATGCGGCGTCCATGGACGGCATCAGATGCAGCCCGCCCGCGGCGATGAGGTCGTCCTCGAAACCGGGGAACAGCTCCCCGATCGCTCGACGCCCCGAATTCAGCAGGAAGTGCGGGTGTTTGCTCTGCGGCACGCCACGCCGGTGCTCGGCCTCTGCCGGAAGCTCATCGCGGTCCAGCACCAGTACCTGGTCGAAGTGCGGGGCGAGCGCCCCCGCGGTGCACAGACCGGCGGCACTGCCGCCAAGGACGACGGCGGTCTTGCCAAGCCGCATGCGGATCAACTCCACTCATTCATACAAAGTGACAGCTAACGTATGAATGTTCGGTGGGCGTGTCAAGGGACCGGATGCACGGGACGGCTCAGCGGCCGGTCTGGCCGCCGTTGGTCTCGATGTCACCCGGCGATCGCCGGAACCGGAGGTGCTGGGAACTCGCGCGCTCTCGCCGTTTTGCTGGCAAACAGAAGCAGCCCGGTGTGCGGATTCCGCTCACGGAACCGAGCTGTGCGGCGTGCGGCAGTGGAATGGGGCATGAAGTGCAGGCACGCGGCGGAAAGGAAATCAGAGTGGCCATTGGTCGACGTCTAACCACGCACCAAAGGGTCCGCAGTTAGCGACCTCTGCTCCTCGCCTCTTCTCCCAGACGAGCAACGCCGCGTCCGCATCCGGCCGGTGTCGTCGTTCTCCGCCGGTTCGCTCAGGACAGTAAATGCCTCGTCGCTGGCAATGCCTCGGCTTGCTCAACCGGGCGCCCCGCAACACCTGCTGTGCCGCCCTCCGCTGCCGTCCTTTGAGGTCAGCCGGCCGTGCCAACAGCCCCTGCAGGTCGCTCTGCACGGCAACCACTTCCCCGGGACACCAGAACTGCAAAGTCGGGCCCCGGAACTGCCAACTCGGGCCCGGGAACTGCCAACTCGGGCCCGGGAACTGCTAAGTCGGGCCCGGGAACTGCTAAGTCGGGCCCGGGAACTGCTAAGTCAGTGGACTTGGATGGTGTGGGGGGTTTGCGGGATGAGTTCGCCGATGACCGGGGCGCCGGGGATTTCGCCCGCTACCAGTAGGCCGCCGGAGGTTTGGGCGTCGGCCAGCAGGAGGGCCTCCTCCTCGGAGATCGCCGTCAGGTCGACGTGCGGGCGGACCCAGTCGAGGTTTCGGCGGGTGCCGCCGCTGACGTGACCTTCGCGCAGCGCCTCGCGGGCGCCGTCGAGGTAGGGCACCGCGGCGGAGTTCAGCACCGCCGTGACGCCGCTGGCCCTCGCCAGCTTGTGCAGGTGGCCGAGCAGACCGAACCCGGTGATGTCTGTGGCGCACCGAACCCCGGCGGCCAGCGCGGCCGTCGCGGCGGCCGCGTTGAGCGAAGCCATGGTCTCGATCGCCTGCTCATGCCGTTCACCGGTCGCCTTGTGCCTGGTGTTGAGCACGCCGATGCCCAGCGGCTTCGTCAGCGACAGCGGCACGCCCGGCCTGCCCGCGTCGTTGCGCAGCAGCCGCTCCGGATCGGCGGTGCCGGTCACCGCCAGTCCGTACTTTGGTTCGGGGTCATCGACGCTGTGCCCGCCCGCGAGGTGACAGCCCGCTTCGGCGCATACATCCGAACCGCCGCGCAGCACCTCGCCGGCCAGTTCGAACGGCAGCACGTCGCGCGGCCAGCCGAGCAGGTTCACCGCGACTACCGGCCGCCCGCCCATCGCGTAGACGTCGGACAACGCGTTCGCCGCCGCGATCCGGCCCCAGTCGTACGGATCGTCCACCACCGGGGTGAAGAAGTCTGTCGTGGCGATCACCGCGATGCCGTCGGCGATGCGCACCGCAGCCGCGTCGTCACCGTGCTCGAGGCCGACCAGCAACTCGCCCGCAGCCGTGCCCTGCACGGGCCGGGACAGGCCGCTGACCACATCTTCCAGTTCGCCGGGCGGAATCTTGCACGCACAACCACCGCCGTGCGCGTACTGCGTCAGTCGGTAACCCATGTCCCCATGCTGCCCTATCGGTCGCGCATCCCGCTCTTCCTTGCGAGGATGGCAGGGCTGTGTCCGTTTTCAGGGAGGCGTATCCGGTCTGGTGGCCGGCGCGGTCTTCAACACCGTTGAACGGCAGGCACTGCCGTTGGCGGGTTCGATTCCCGTCCGCCTCCGCCAACCGCCCCACGGGAGGCATGCCCGCATGGCCGGTGAGCCGGATGACGATCCGCGCAGGCGGATCCCGCGTACCGACGCCGTGCTCGCGCATCCCGGACTGGCCGAGGCCGAGCGGCTTCTCGGCCGGACGCTGGTGAAATCCGTCGTGGTGACGGCGCAGGAAAGGGCGCGAGCGGGTGAGATCGCACCGGACGAGGTGCCCGGCGCCGCGCTGGCCGCCCTGCCGTCCGTGGCCACCGGTGCTCGCGCGGTGCTCAATGCCACCGGGGTGCTCGTGCACACCAACCTCGGCAGGGCGCCGTTGTCGCAGGCCGCGGTCCAGGCGGTCGTGACCTCGGCAGGCAACACCGACGTCGAGTTCGACCTGAGCACCGGAACACGCGCACGGCGGGGCAGGGAAGCGCTGGCGGCACTCGCCGAGGCCGTGCCGTCGGCAGGCGACGTGCACGTCGTGAACAACAACGCCGCCGCGCTCCTGCTCTGCGCCCTCGCACTGGCCGCCGAAGGCGGCGAGATCGTGATCAGCAGGGGCGAGCTGGTGGAGATCGGCGACGGCTTCCGGATCCCCGAACTGCTCGCCTCCACCGGGGCCAGGCTGCGGGAGGTGGGCACGACCAACCGCACACACCTCGCCGACTACGCCGATGCGATCGGCCCGGCCACGGCGTTCGTGCTCAAGGTGCACCCGTCGAACTTTCTGGTCTCCGGCTTCACCTCCGAGGTCCCGCTGGCCGAGCTCAGCGGTCTCGGGGTGCCCGTCGTCGCCGATATCGGCTCCGGGCTGCTGGCTCCACATCCGGCGCTACCCGACGAGCCGGACGCGACCAGCGCGTTGCGCGAGGGCGCCCACCTGGTGACGGCCAGCGGCGACAAGTTGCTGGGTGGCCCGCAGGCCGGGCTGCTGCTCGGCGAAGCCGACCTCGTGCGCCGCCTACGCAGACACCCTGCCGCCCGTGCCCTGCGGGTGGACAAGCTGACCCTCGCGGCGCTGGAAGCGACGCTGCGCGGTCCGGCGCCGCCGGTGCGGGCCGCGCTGGACACCGAGCTGACCCCGTTGCGCGACCGGGCCGACCGGATCGCGGACAAGCTTCTCGCTGAGGGCGTCGACGCCGTGGCCGTCGAATCGACGGCGGCCGTAGGCGGGGGCGGTGCCCCCGGCGTGCGTCTGCCCAGCGCCGCTGTCAGCCTGCCAGGAACCTACGCCGCCGTCCTGCGCGTCGCGGAACCCGCGGTCGTCGGCCGGATCGAGCGCGGCCGGTGCCTGCTCGACCTGCGCACCGTGCCGGAGGAGTACGACGAGCAGCTGCTGGAGGCCGTTCGCCGATGCACGTCGTAGCCACCGCGGGCCATGTGGACCACGGAAAGTCCACATTGGTTCAACGGCTGACCGGTATGCAGCCGGACCGGCTGGCCGAGGAAAAGGCCAGGGGGCTCACCATCGACCTCGGGTTCGCCTGGACCGAACTCGAAGGTGAAACACTGGCCTTTGTGGACGTTCCTGGGCACGAGCGGTTCGTGCCCAACATGCTCGCGGGGGTCGGTCCCGTGCCCGCGGTGATGTTCGTGGTCGCCGCGGACGAGGGCTGGATGCCGCAGTCGGAAGAGCATCTCGCCGCGGTGGACGCGCTCGGCGTCCGCCACGGCCTGCTGGTCGTCACCAAGGCGGACAGGGCGGACCCCGGACCCGCGAAGGAGGAGGCACTGGGCAGGCTCGCCGCGACGAGCCTCGGCGCGACTCCGGCGGTCGTGGTCAGTGGTCGTACCGGCGAAGGATTCGACGATCTGCACACCGAACTCGCGGCGCTCGTCCGACGGCTGTCCGCACCGGAGCGCGATGCCGGCGTCCGCCTCTGGATCGACCGGGCGTTCACAGTCCGGGGGGCAGGCACCGTGGTGACCGGCACGCTCGCGGCCGGAACGCTGCGCGCCGGTACCTCGTTGACCGTCGCGAGCAGTGGGGAGACCGTCCGGGTTCGCGGCCTGCAGGCGCTCGGCACGGACGTCACCGAAGCCGCCGCCGTGTCACGGATCGCGATCAATCTGCGGGGCACCGACCGCGGCCGGGTCGGCAGGGGCGACGCACTGCTCACGCCTGGCGCGTGGCCGTACACCGGCGAGCTGGATGTGCGCCTGCGTGGCGACGAATCCGCCGCGTTACCCCGCGAACTCGTGCTGCATGTCGGTTCGGCAGCCACGTCCGCCCGCATCCGGCCGCTCGGTGTGGACACCGCCCGGCTCACCCTCGCGCACCGGTTGCCGCTGCGGGTCGGCGATATCGGCCTGCTGCGCGATCCGGGACAGCATCGCGTCGCCGCAGGTGTGGACGTACTCGACGTCGACCCGCCCCGGCTCGACCGGCGCGGGGCGGCGCGGGCGCGAGCAGTGGAACTCGACGGCGCTGGACCAGCTGAACTGAGCCGCATGCTGCTCGAGCGGCGCGGGTACGTTCGCGCGGACGAACTGCGAGCGGCCGGTCTGCCCGAAACCGGCCGTCGTGTGGGCGGCTGGCTCGCCGACGAAGCGCGCTGGAAGGAACTGGCGGCGCGGGCGGAGGACGTCGTGCGGGCCTGGTACGGGCGGGACCCGGTGACCGCGGGGATGCCTGCTGAGGCATTGCGCCGCGAACTCGGGCTGCCCGCCGCCGACCTGCTCACCCGGGTGCTCGCCGACACCGGGCTGGAAGTCTCCGGCGGTGTCGTGCGACGCGCGGGCGCCGGACTGCCCCGTGAGCTCGAACGGCCGGTTGGTGTCCTGGAGTCCCGGTTCGCCGCCGAGCCCTTCCGTGCCCCGGAGGCCGACGAACTGGTGGAGCTGGATCTCGGTCCCCGTGAGCTGGCTGCCGCCGTTCGCGTCGGGCGGCTGTGCAGGATCGCCGACGGCGTCGTGCTCGGCCCGGACGCGGTGACCAGGGCCGCGCAGGTGCTGCGAGGGCTGGAGCAGCCGTTCACCGTGAGTCAGGCCCGCCGGGCCCTCGACACCACCCGCAGGGTCGCCGTGCCGCTGCTGGAGCACCTCGACGGGGCAGGTGTAACCGTGCGGGCCGCCAACGGCACCCGCAGCTGTGCGCCGGGCGCCTGAACCCGCGCCAGCCGGCCGAGCGGCGTCAGTTCCGCTCGCAACGGGTACTTCGCTCCCATGACCGTCGTACAACTCCTGGGCCTCGGGTTGATCGTGCTGGTGGCGCTGGACGCCGCCGTGACCGTGCTCCACCCGGACGCCGAAGGGCTGGTCGCCACGACGATACGGCGGACGGTGTGGCGGGCGACCGCACTGCTGAGTGCGCGGCTGGCCCGTTCCGGCAGGCACGTACTCGGGCTCGCCGGGCCGCTGATCGTGGCGCTCACCTTCCTCAGCTGGATCGTGCTGAGCACCCTGGGCGTCGCATTGGCGGTCTGGCCCATGCTGGGCACCGACTTCGCGTTGCAGACCTCGCTCGGGCCGCCCAGCTTCCTCGACGCCATGTACTTCGCGGCAGGCACGACCACCGTGCTCGGATACGGTGACGTGACCCCGTTGTCGACCAGCGCCCAACTGGTCTCGGTATTCGGTGCGGCGGTCGGTTTCACCATGTTCACCGGAATGGCGACCTACGTGATCGAGATCGTCAGTGGTGTCACCACCAGGAACCGGTTCACCCTTGCCATGCACGACGACGTCCGGGACGGCGGGGGTGTCACTGTGCTGGCCGACTGTCTCGCCGAGGCGGGCGCGGGTGAGGCGAGGCAGCGCTGCCAGAGCTGGACCGAGCACCTGCGTGCCGTCGACGAGATGGTGCACCGGTATCCGCTGGTCGCCTTCACCTATCGCTCCCGCAGGCACGAGTACGACCCGGAGCCCGCGCTGCGGCACGTCGCCGAGGCGACGGTGACGGCACTGGTCGCGGCCGGTTACGAGCCGGGCCTGCGCCAGAGCGCGGAGGCATTGTGCTCAGCACTCACGCGACTGCAGTCCACGATCGCGCAGACCTACCTCGATGGCCGGATCTCGGCACAGCTCGCCGAGCCTGAACCGACGGCTCGGGATCGCACTGCCGTGGCCGGAGTCGACCGCGCCCTGTCCGGCGCACTCGGCCTGAGTGTGCCCCCGGCCGAGCATCCGCGAGCGGTGGAGACCGTCTGTCGCAGCAGGACTTTCCTCGCCGGCCTCCATCGCTGGTCGCGTACCGCAACTCCGCCCCAGGAGTGGGACGGCTGAGCGCCACACTGCGGGTGCGGCAGTGAGACCTTAACGTTGGTGAGGTCGGCGGGAACGGCGACCGGAAGCGGTGATGAGTGTGCGGCAGTGGATCGAGGGCTGGCCGGTGATCCGGCAGCTCACCGGCAAGGACCGGCTCGGTCTCGGCGCCGCGGCCAAGTCCGATGGGTCGCAGCACCTGCGGGCGCGAGTCGAGGACGCGGACAAGGTCGTCAAGTCGATCTGCCCGTACTGCGCGGTGGGTTGCGGACAGCGAATCTACGTCAAGGACGGCGAGGTCTCCCAGATCGAGGGCGATCCCGACTCGCCGATCTCCCGCGGCAGGCTGTGCCCGAAGGGTGCGGCGAGCAAACAGCTCGTGACCAGTCCAAGCCGTGTCGACCGCGTCCTGTACCGGCGTCCCTACGCTCGCGACTGGGAGTCGCTGTCGCTCGACGATGCGATGGAGATGATCGCCGACAGGGTCCTCGCCACGCGCAGGGAGACCTGGCAGGACACCGACGAGCACGGGGTTCGGCTCAACCGCACCGAGGGCTTCGCGAGTCTGGGCGGGGCCACGCTGGACAACGAAGAGAACTACCTGATGAAGAAGCTGTACACGGCGCTCGGCGCGGTACAGATCGAGAATCAGGCCCGTATTTGACACTCCTCCACGGTTCCCGGTCTGGGGACCTCCTTCGGTCGCGGCGGCGCCACGACGTTCCAGCAGGACCTCGCGAACTCCGACTGCATCGTCATCCAGGGTTCGAACATGGCCGAGTGTCATCCGGTCGGCTTCCAATGGGTGATGGAGGCGAAGAAGCGCGGGGCGAAGATCATCCACGTCGATCCGCGGTTCACCAGGACCAGTGCGCTCGCCGACTCGCATGTGGCGCTGCGCGCGGGCAGTGACATCGCCTTCCTCGGCGGCCTGATCAACCACGTACTGCAGAACGGCCTCGAGTTCCGCGACTACATCGTGGCCTACACCAACGCAGGGGCGATCCTGCGCGAGGACTTCGCCGACACAGAGGACCTCGACGGGCTGTTCTCCGGCTACGACCCTGAGGGCCGCCAGTACGACGTGGCCAGCTGGTCCTACGAAGGTGCGGAGGTCGCGCCCGCGGCGGGTAAGCGGGAGGCCTGGATCCCGGCCGAGGAGGAGATGCGGCGCGACCAGCAGCAACAGGGTGGCGGCCAGCAGCACAAGCAGACCGCGCACGGGGACAGCTACGGCAGTGGCGGTGCGAGCGTGGGCGCCAAGCCGAAGATCGACCCGACGCTGGAACACCCACGTTGCGTCTACCAGGTGCTCAAGCGCCACTTCGCCCGCTACACCCCGGAGGTGGTCGCCGACGTCTGTGGCGTTCCCGTCGAGCAGTTCCTCGACGTCGCCGAGGCGGTTACGGCGAACTCGGGGCGCGAGCGGACCACGGCGTGGGTGTACTCCGTCGGCTGGACACAGCACACGGTCGGCGTGCAGTACATCCGGACCGCGTCGATCCTGCAGGCGCTGCTCGGCAACATGGGCAGGCCTGGCGGCGGAATCCTGGCCCTGCGCGGGCACGCCAGCATTCAGGGCTCCACCGACATCCCGACGCTGTTCAACATCCTGCCCGGCTACATCCCGATGCCCCACGCCAAGGCGGAGCTGGACATCGACTCGTTCGTCGGTTCCGACGCGGGCAAAACCGGCTTCTGGGGCAATATGAAGTCCTATGTGGTCAGCCTGCTCAAGGCTTACTGGGGTGAGCACGCGACAGCGGACAACGACTTCCGCTTCGACCACCTGCCCCGGATAACCGGCGACCACGGGACGTACCAGACCGTCTACAACCAGCTCAAGGGCGAGTGCAAGGGCTACTTTCTCGTCGGGGAGAACCCTGCCGTCGGGTCGGCCAACGGCAAGTTGCAGCGGCTCGGTATGGCCAATTTGGACTGGCTGGTGGTCCGGGACCTGCAAATGATCGAGAGCGCGACGTTCTGGAAGGACGGACCGGAGATCGAGACCGGCGAGCTGCGGACCGAGGAAATCGGTACCGAGGTCTTCTTCCTGCCCGCCGCGTCGCACACCGAGAAGGACGGAACCTTCACCAACACGCAACGACTGCTGCAATGGCACCACAAGGCGGTGGAACCTTCCGGGGACGCGCGCAGCGAACTGTGGTTCTACTACCACCTCGGCCGGATGATCCGGGAGAAGCTGCGGACGAGTACTGATCCGCGCGACCTGCCGGTGCAGGAACTCACCTGGTCCTACCCGACGGAGGGAGAGATCGCCGAGCCGAGCGCGGAATCGGTGCTGGCCGAGATCAACGGCAGTGGCCCCAATGGGCCGTTGTCCGGGTATCCGGAACTGAAGGAGGACGGTTCGACCTCCTGCGGTTGCTGGATCTATTGCGGGGTGTATGCCGACGGCCACAACCACGCGGCGAATAGGCGACCTGGGGACGAACAGAGCTGGGTGGCCTCCGGCTGGGGCTGGGCATGGCCTGCCAACCGCAGGATCCTGTACAATCGCGCCTCCGCCGACCCGGAAGGCAGACCGTGGAGCGAGCGCAAGCGTTACGTCTGGTGGGACGCGGAACAGGGTAAGTGGGTCGGTGCGGACGTGCCCGACTTCGAGGCCACCAAGTCCCCGGACTACGAACCACCGGAGGACGCCAAGGCACAGCACGCACTGTCGGGGACCGAGCCGTTCATCATGCAGACCGACGGCCGGGCCTGGCTGTTCGCGCCTGCCGGACTCGCTGACGGTCCGCTGCCCACCCACTACGAGCCGTTCGAGTCGCCGTTCGACAACCCGCTGTACGGCCAGCAGGAGAACCCCGCCCGTCAGGTTTTCGGTGGCCCGCACAACCGGTACAACCCGGCGCGCAGCGAGGTGTATCCGTACGTGTTCACCACCTACCGGCTCACCGAGCATCACACCGCGGGCGGAATGAGCCGGAGCCTGGCCTATTTGTCCGAACTGCAACCCGAGTTCTTTTGCGAGGTTTCTCCGGAACTCGCGACGGAACGCGGTCTCGAACATCTCGGCTGGGCCACGATCGTCTCGGCACGTGCGGCGATCGAGGCCAGAGTGCTCGTGACCGAGCGGATGAAACCGCTGCGGGTGCGCGGCCGGACCATGCACCAGGTGGGCCTTCCGTATCACTGGGGCCAGAACGGACTGTCCACAGGAGATTCGGCGAACGACCTGCTCTCCGTGGTGCTCGATCCGAACGTGCACATCCAGGAGGCGAAGGCCGCCACATGTGACATCCGGCCGGGCAGGCGACCCCGTGGCCCGGCCCTGCCGGACCTGGTGCACGAGTACCAGCGTCGGGCGGGAACCGAAGGGAGCGAGACGTGACCGAGATGGGCTACGCGAACCCGCAACCTCGTATGGGGTTCTTCACCGACACCTCGGTGTGTATCGGTTGCAAGGCCTGTGAGGTCGCCTGCAAGGAGTGGAACCTGGTGCCCGCCGACGGCCCGGGGGACATGGACCTGCTCGGCACCTCGTACGACAACACCGGCGATCTCGGCGCCAACAGCTGGCGGCATGTGGCCTTCATCGAGCAACGGGTGCCCGCCCGGTCGATGCACGACGACATGGACGTGCTGGCCGCCGCGAGTGTGGGCACCGCCGATCCCGGCACCGGCGCGCCGTCGTCGAGCACAGCGGAGAGCGTGCGCGGCGACGATCTCGGCATGCCGACGATCGGTGCTCCCCGGCAGGACGTCGTCGATGCCGACTCCGGAGTTCGCTGGCTGATGTCCTCGGACGTCTGTAAGCACTGCACCAGTGCCGCCTGCCTCGACGTCTGCCCGACAGGCTCGCTGTTCCGCACCGAGTTCGGCACGGTGGTGGTGCAGGAGGACATCTGCAACGGTTGCGGTTACTGCGTTCCCGCCTGTCCCTACGGGGTGATCGAGAAGCGGGAGAGCGATGGCAGGGCGTTCAAGTGCACACTGTGCTATGACCGGCTCGGCGCGGGTATGGAACCCGCCTGCGCCAAGGCATGTCCCACCGATTCCATCCAGTTCGGGGAGCTGGACGAACTGCGGGAGCGGGCCGCGCAGCGGCAACGAACGCTGCACGACGCCGGGGTCAGTGAGGCCCGGCTGTACGGGCACGACCCGGACGACGGGGTCGGCGGTGACGGCGCGTTCTTCCTGCTGCTCGACGAGCCCGAGGTGTACGGACTCCCACCGGACCCGGTGGTGACCACAAGGGATCTGCCTGCCATGTGGAAGGGAGCCGCCGCCACCGCACTCGGGGTCGCGGCCGCCGTCGTGGCGTCGTTCCTCGGGGCCGGCCGGTGAGCCCGCGGCGCGAGCGGGAGATGGCCGAGCCCGCGGAGTTCCGTTCGTACTACGGCAAACCGATCCTCAAGGAACCTGCGTGGAAGCAGCCTGACGTTCCACTGTACCTCTTCCTCGGCGGCGTGGCCGGTGCCTCCGCATCGATGGCCATCGTCGCGCGACCCGCAGGCCACGCGAATCTGGCCAGGGTGGCCACGGTGGCGGCGGGTGCCACATCGGTGGCCAGCGTGGCAGCGCTGATCCACGACCTGGGCAGGCCCGAACGTTTTCTGAACATGTTGCGCGTGTTCAAACCGACCTCACCGCTTTCGGTGGGGTCGTGGATACTCGCGCCGTTCTCCGGACTGGCCAGCGCTGCCGCGCTGAGCACGATCACCGGCCGCCTGCCCAGGCTCGGAGCGCTCGCGGGCGTGAGCGCCGGCCTGCTCGGCCCGGCGATGTGCACCTACACGGCCGTGCTGCTCGCCGACACCGCGACGCCGGCCTGGCACGAGGGACACCGGCAGCTGCCCGTGCTGTTCGCCGGAAGTGCGTTGACCGGGGGAGCGGGTGTGGCGCTGCTCGCCGTCACTCCAGCGGAGGCAGTACCGGCGCGCAGGCTCGGGCTTGTGGGTGCGGCGGCGGAACTCGTCGCCTCGTCCCGGCTGGAGCACGGGCTCGGTGTCGTATCCGAGCCCTACCGCACGGGCAGGGCGGGGGCCTTGCTCAAGGCGAGTAAGGCGTTGACGGTGGCGGGCGCGGCACTGTCCGTGTTCGGCAGGCGCAACCGGATCGCCTCAGCGATCGCGGGATCGGCGTACCTCGCCGCGGGTTTGTGCACCAGGTTCGGTGTCTACTCGGCCGGGGTCGAGTCCACCAAGGACCCGAAGTACGTGGTCGTGCCGCAGCGTGAGCGCATGGCGCGGAAGGCGAACGCCAGTACGTAGAACGCGATGACTAGCCAGGGCGATCTGTGGGTATGCGGTCGTCATGGACGGACGTGTCATGGTGTTCGCGCCCTCGCCTCTGCTGACCGTGACCGTGGAGGATCTCGGCGGCGCGCCGGATCTGCACCTGCACGCGGGTGGCCAGGGGGTATGGCAGGCACGGATGATCGCCTCGCTCGGGGTCCCGGTGGCGTTGTGCGCCGCACTGGGCGGTGAGGTGGGGCAGGTGCTGCGGCACCTGCTGGACGAAAGCGGTATCGAGCACGTCCAGGAGCCGGTCACGGCACGCAACGGGGCTTACGTGCACGACCGGCGGGGGGTCGAACGGCAGGAGATAGCCGACATTCCAGGTGATCCGCTCTCCAGGCACGAACTGGACGCGGTGTACGAAACCGCGCTGTTGCAGGGCATCAAGAGCACGGTCTCCATCCTCAGTGGTCCTTCGGATCGCCGCACTGTGCCCGCGGAGGTGTACCGGCGGCTGGCCGCGGACCTCAGATCCAACGGCTGCGTCGTCGTCGCGGACCTCGCGGGGGAGCGGCTCAACGCGGTGCTCGAGGGCGGCCTCGAGCTGGTCAAGGTGAGTCATGAGGAACTGCTGGACGACGGCAGGGCCGAGTCCGACGACGCGGAATCACTGGTCCGCGGAATGCGCACCCTGCGGGAGGAGGGCGCGGAGACGGTCGTGCTGTCCAGGGCGGGCGAACCCGCGCTGATTCTGGCCGGGGACGAGGTGTGGGAGGCGCATATGCCCCGGCTGCACCCGGTGGATCCCCGTGGTGCGGGGGATTCGATGACCGGGGCCATAGCGGCCGAATTGGCCGTCGGTACGTCGTTGCAGGACGCGATCAAGGTGGGTGCCGCGGCGGGCGCACTCAACGTCACCAGGCACGGCCTCGGGTCGAGCAGCGGCGAAGGTGTGCGTGACCTCGCGGATCTTGTGGATCTGCGCACCTGGGCCGGGCCGTGACAGCACCACCGTGAGGAGGATGCCGATGGGGCACGGGCCTCGAACCCTGATCACCAACGACGACGGGATCGCGTCGCCGGGACTGGCCGCGCTGGCCGTGGCCGCCGTCCGCGCCGGCTTCGACGTCGTGATCGCCGCGCCGCACAAGGAGGCCAGTGGTGCCAGTGCCGGGCTGACCGTGGTGGCCGAGTCAGGCAGGGAGGTGGTGCGTGAGGAACACGTGGCGGGGCTGCCGGAGGTTCCGTGTTTCAGCGTTTCCGCGCATCCCGCGTTCATCACCCTCGCCGCGTTGGAGGGCACCTTCGGCGATCCGCCCGAACTGGTGCTGTCCGGTGTGAACCGGGGACTCAACGTGGGCCGTGCGGTGATCCACTCAGGCACCGTGGGTGCCGTGCTCACCGCCGCGGTCAACGGAGTGAGCGGGCTGGCCGTGTCGCTGACGGTCGAGAACGCGGACCACGTGCGCTGGGCGATCGCCGATCCAGTCATCCACGCCGCGTTGCCGCTGATCCGGGATGCTCCTGCCGGTTCGACGCTCAACGTCAACGTTCCCGACGTTCCGGCGGCCGAACTCGGCCCGCTGACCAGGGCGACGTTGTCGAAGGCGGGGGCGGTGCAGACCCGGCTGAAGCAACGCGACGGCCAGGAAGAGGTCCTCAGCACCTTCGTCGGGGGCGAAGCGGAACCGGGAACGGATGCCTACCTCCTCGACCGCGGGTGCCCGACGATCACCGCACTACAGCCGGTTTCCGGTTCCACACAACCGGAACTGCCAGAGCAAGTACCGCTGTCCGGCAGTCTCGAACAGGAGGGATCGCAATGCGTTTCGGGTACACCTTGATGACCGAGCAGGCAGGGCCGAAGGAGCTGGTCCGATTCGCGATCGACGCCGAGGACGTGGGCTTCGACTTCGAAGTGAGCAGTGACCACACCTCGCCCTGGCTCGTGGAACAGGGCCATTCCCCGTACGCGTGGAGTGTGCTCGGCGCCGCGGCTTGGGCCACCGAGCGGGTCGAGCTGATGAGCTACGTGACCTGTCCGACGATGCGCTACCACCCGGCGGTCATCGCCCAGAAGGCCGCGACGACGCAACTGCTCTCCGACGGGCGGTTCACCCTCGGGCTCGGTGCGGGGGAGAATCTCAACGAGCACGTGGTCGGGCAGGGTTGGCCGGCGGTCAACGTGCGGCACGACATGCTGGCCGAAGCCATCCAGGTGATCCACGGCCTGTTCGACGGCGGTTACGTCAACTACGCGGGCGAACACTTCCGGGTCGACTCGGCGAAACTCTGGGACCTGCCCGAAGTCAGGACGCCGATCGGCGTCGCCGTGTCCGGCGGGCAGTCGGTGCAGCGGTTCGCGCCGGTCGCCGACGCGATGATCGCGGTCCAGCCGGAGAAGCAGCTGTGCGAGGAATGGGACGCACACCGGGTCGCCGAGCAGGGCCCATCGCGCAAGATCGGCCAGCTGCCGGTGAGCTGGGGAACCGACCGGGAGGCCGCGATCGAGCGCGCCCACGAGCAGTTCCGCTGGTTCGCAGGCGGCTGGAAGGTCAACTCGGAACTGCCGGGACCAAGCGGTTTCGCGGCGGCCACGCAGTTCGTCACCAAGGACGATGTCGCGAAGGCCATTCCCTGCGGCCCGGACGTCGATCCGATCGTCGAGAAGGTGCGGGCCTTCGCCGACGCGGGATTCACCGACCTGGCTCTCGTGCAGATCGGCGGCGACCAGCAGGACGGATTCCTGGACTTCGCCAGGGACAGCCTGCTACCTGCGCTCAGGTCCAGCTTCTGAGTCCGTTGCCGCGGTGGGCGGACCGGGGTCTGCCGGGAATCAGACCTCGGTCCTCCGGGCGGGGGCGCTGTCGTGCGTCGTGCGCTCCAGCGCGGCGTGGATGTCGGCGAGATCGGCGTAGGTGTTCTCCGGCAGCACCGACAACCTGCCGAGGACCTCATCATCCGCACCCTGGGCGGCGGCGTGCCGGATCAGCGCCTGGCGTTCGCACGGGAACACCATGCCGGTCAGCGCCGCGTCGATCCGGTCCTGCGCGAAATCCCTCATGCCGCCCGGCTACCCGGATCGGCAGCACACAAACCCAGGCATGGGCAAGTGACAGCGTCGAGATTCACCCGGCCGATGATCGGGTAGTCCCGACGACAGGAAGCACGGCCGAACCGACCGGGGAGTTGACACGATGACGACCGCCATCTGGATGTGGCATCACGAGGGCACCCGCTATGCCATCGAGCCCTGCAACCGGGGCGGCTATGACACCGTCGTCGAGTACGGGCTGGAGAACCGGCCAGACCGTGAGCACTGGGCCAATGTGCAGGAGGCGCGGGATCGCGTTCGCGGCCGGGTCGCCGAGTTGGCCGACAGTGGTGACGAGGGCGCGAAGGCCGCACTGGCCGAGCTCGACCAGTTGATCTCCTAGATCGGCGGTACGGACGTGCTCGATCATCCGGCGTTGCGCCGCGTCGGCGCGCACTCGTGGGCAGCGCTCGGCATCGTCGGAATCGCCGTGGTGGCCTGGTTCGTGCTGTCGCGGCTGTCGATCGTCGTGGTCCCGCTGCTGCTGGCCTTGTTCCCCGCCGCGGCGTTGAGCCCCGCGGCGGAATGGTTGAAGTCGCACGGAGTCCCCCGCGCACTGTCCGCGCTCCTGGTGGTGCTCGGGGGCTTCGCCGTGCTGTCCGGCATCTTCGCGGCGATCGTTCCCCCGTTCATCGCGCAGGCGCCGGGACTGGCGGATTCCGTCGGGCAGGCATTCGTCCGGCTGGAGCCCACCGTCCAGAAGCTGCCCGGCGTCGGTTCGGACACCTCGCTGGCGGAACTGGCGGAACAGGTGATGGGCAGCTGGAGCGGGCTCGCGGCCGGTGTGGGCCGGGACCTGCTCAACGTGCTCACCGGGCTCGTGCTCCTGATCGTGGCGCTCTTCTTCTACCTGTACGACGGTGGCCGGATGGTGCACGGGATCCTGCGGCTCGCGCCGCGGCAGCACCGCGGGATCGCCCGGGAGGTCGCCGAGCGGCTCTGGGCGACCATTGGCGGATTCCTGCGAGGACAGACCATCGTGGCCCTGATCGACGCGGTGCTGATCGGTCTCGGTCTGGCGCTGCTACAGGTTCCACTGGCCCTGCCGCTGGCGGTGCTCGTGTTCTTCGGCGCGTACCTGCCGTTCATCGGCGCGGTGCTCACCGGCCTGCTGGCGACCCTGGTCGCACTCGCGGACAGCGGTCCGGCACTGGCACTGGCCACGCTCGGCATCGTCGTGGCCGTGCAGCAGGTGGAGGGCAACCTCATCGAGCCCGCCGTGATGGGCCGGGTGGTCAGGCTGCCGCCGTTCGCGGTGATCGTCGCGATCAGTGCGGGCGCGACGCTGCTCGGTGTGCTCGGCGCGTTCCTCGCGGTCCCGGCCACGGCGGCCGCGGTACAGATGGCGGAAATCGCCCGCGAACGCATCAACCACACCGACCCCGACCCCGACCCCGACCCCGGCACCGGCACCGACACCGGTACCGACGAAGGGGAGGCTCCGAACCCGTCCCCGGCCTGAGTGGGAGTTCCCCAATGTGGCTTTCGGGAACTCCAACGTCCCGAATGCCGCATTGGGGAACTTCAACGTCCCGAATGCCGCATTGGGGAACTTGAGCGTCCCGAATGCCACATTGGGGACATCACACCGGTTGGGTGAGGGTGGCGGTGGCGGGGGGTGCCGCGCCGTTCCAGGTCATCCTGGACCAGGGGAGTGCCAGCTCTTCCACGGCGGACACCTGGTGCGGCCGCAACGCCGCGAGGTGCGGTGCCTCCTCGTGCCTGCCGAACACCGAGTCGACATATCGGTGCCCGGTGTCGGCCGCGACGAACAGTACTGTTCGTTCCGGGTCGTCGCGGCGTTCCCACCTGGCGGCGAGGTACGCGGCGCCACTGGACAGGCCAGCGAAGATCGCGTGTTCACGTAACAGGGCGATGCTGCCCGCGAGTGCCGCGTCGAAGGATGTCCAGTGGATGACGTCGTACAACTCGTGTGCCACGTTGCCGAACGGGATCGAACTGCCGATCCCCGCGATGATGATCTCGGGGTCGTCGACGTGCTCACTGCCGAAGGTGACGCTGCCGAAGGGCTGGACGCCGACCAGCCGGACGCCGGGGTCGTGCCTGCGCAGGAATGTCGCCAGCGCCCCGGTCGACGCGCCGGAGCCGACGCCGCCGACCACGGTCAGTCCGCACTGCCCGATCTGCTGCCGGATCAGGTCGGCCACGGCCTCGTACCCTCGATAGTGGACACTGTCGTGATACTGGCGCATCCAGTGGAAGGACGGATTCTCCCGCAGGATCTCCTGGATCCGTCCGACCCGCCTGCGCTGATCGTGCTTGAGGTCGCGGGAGGGCTCCATCTGGTCCAGTGTCGCGCCGAGGATCGCCAGCTGTGTCCGCAGTGCCGCGTCGACAGTGGTGGACCCGACGATATGGCAATGCAGGCCGTAACGGTGACACGCCAGAGCGAGGGCGTAGGCGTAGATTCCGCTGGAGCTGTCCAGCAGCGTGTCACCGGGACGAACCACGCCCCGGTCGAGCAGGTGCCGTACCGCGCCCAGCGCCGAGACCACCTTCATCGTCTCGAACCGCAGGCAGACGAGCCGTTCGCCGGCGCGCACCAGATCCGGCAGGCCGATCGAATCCGCGATGTGGTCGTACACGCGCACATTTCCTTTCGCTGACACCGCTGTCGAAGATCCGGGTTACCGTGATTCCGTTGTCGCGCAGTGCGTGTACACATTCGCGCAGCCGGCGGGACAGCCGTGGCAGGTACGGGTCGAACAGCAGTCCCGCCACATTGCCGCTGTGCGCGACCTGCATGCCCGCCGCCCCGGACGCGTCCGCGATCGCGGTCAGGATCTCGAACTCCGCCTTCGGTAGCACCCGTTGGTTGAGCCGGGCACTCTCGGTGCTGACTCGCCCGAGCGCCGCGACGTCGGAGTCGGCGATGGCTTGCCGCAGCGCGATCCTGAGCCTCTCGAACGCGACGAGATCCGCACCGTCGAAGTCGGGAGCGGGTAGTGCCAGGGTGTCGACGGCATCGCCGCACCCCGTGGTGCACCCGACGACGAGCGCCGAGGGCAGTGCCTCGCCGAGCACCTCGATCACCCGCCCCTCCCGCTGCGCGAACAACAACGGCTCGTCCGGCAACATCAGGGGGTCGGACGCCTGCTCGGCTCGCACGGCGAGTGCGGCGATGACCGCGGGCGCGAGCCGGACGCCGAAGCTCGAAGCCACCGCCCGGACCGCGGCGAGGATGTCGCTGGTGGAGGAACCCATCCCCAGGCCGATCGGAATCTCGCTGCGCAGCCGCAGGTGCCCGCCGCTGGGTGGGTGCGGTCCGAGCGTGCCGCACAGTTCGACGGCGAGGGTGGCAGCAAGCGACGCCTTGGTCCTGCCGGCCGGTGTCACCGTCACCGTTCGCGGTGACGTGCCCGGCTCGCGGAGAAACTCGGCGTGTGTGCCGAGTGCGCTCAGCGGCAGCGTGACGAGTCCACGGCAGAGCGACCCGTTCTCGTCGCGAAAAACGCCCTGCAGGATCTCGCCGTGATGACAGTGCGCGAATCCTTTGCCCCGTACCACGGTCAGCTCCCCGGGTTCGTGCTCGCCGGTGTGGAACCCGTGCGGGACACGGTGAGCGCGGCGACGAGCGCGATGAGGGTGAGGCCTGCGAAGACCACCGCGGCGCCAGGATACCCCGCGGCCGCGAGGCCGACCACGCCGAGGCCGGCACCGGCGAAGACACCCAGACTCATTCCGGCCGCGTTCACGCTGAGCGCCGAACCGCGCAGCGAGCCACATCGCCGGACCAGGAGGCTCACCACGCAGGCGGCCACGGTGGCGTGGCTCAGCCCAAGCACGGCGGTGAGTGCCAGTGCCACGGGTAGTGCGGGCGAGAAATAGAAGCCGATCATCGCGACGAGGGCGACCAGAAGGCCGATCACCAGCACCCGCTCCACCCTGTCGCCGGAGCCCGCGGCATTGATCAGTCTTCCCACAAGGAGATTGCCCAGGAAGAACGCGGCTCCCGACAGTGTCCACACCAGCGCGAAGATCTCGGGCGCAAGCGCGAACCGCTCGTCGTAGAACGCCGCCAGGTATGCCAGGTAGCCCATGAACGCGGCCGTTCGCAGAGCCGCGACCAGGACAAGTGCCACCGCTCCACGGACAGCGGCCAGCGCGCGGAAGGAGGCCAGGTAGCCGAGCCGTGGTCGCTCGGACGCTTCCGCGGGCTGGGCACGCCGCCTGCTCAGCAGGATGACCGCCAGCAGCACGGCGATACCGCCCACCGCGAGCAGATCACCCTGCCATCCCCACAGCAGCGCGGGCAGTGCCAGCAACGGTGCCGCGAGCATCGCCGTCAGCGACTGTGTCGCGGTCACCAGGGTCGCCGCCCTGCCCGCGGCGGGTCCCGAGCCGTAGTGGTCGGCGGCGGCGGTACCCAGCGCCGGGTTGAGCACGGCCGTCGCGGCACCGATCAGCAGGCAGAACGCAGCCAGCGCCACGAGGTCGCCCAGCGCGCCGAGTGTCGAGGACACACCGAGCAGGACCAGCCCACCCGCTGCCGTCCATTCCCTTGGCAGCCTGTCGATCAGCGGGGCCAGCGCGGTACCCACGACCAATGCGGCCAGCCCACCAAGGCCCCGCAGACTGCCCATGGTGGCCACGCTGGTGCCCGCACCTTCGGCGATCGGCACCAGGAAGGTACTGAACACCGTGAACGGCACAAGGCCGACAGCGGAGGCGAGGAGCACCGGCCACAGCTCCACCGTCATCCGCAGATCTCCGGGAATCGGCTCCCGCACCGCGGGCTCCTTGTCGGTGTCGCCCTCCGCGGCGGCGGGTCGTGCGCCACTCACCGCCGGACCACCTCCCCTGGTGCCTCACGGTAGCGGTACAGCGTCGTCGGGTCGGCGCTGAACTGGGAGAACGGGAACGGCTCCGCGGACACGGCGGTCACGCCGGATCCGAGGAACGCGCGTGCGATCGCGCTGCCGGTCTGTGCGTAGACGATCAGGGCGATCCCGCGTTCGACGCACCGGTGCAGGATCTCGTCGAAGCTGCCATTGCTCAACGTCATCCCGGTGGCGACGATCGCGTCGGCTTCGTCGAGCACCTCGGTCATCGAGTCGGTGACCACGTCGCCCCACTGGGTACTGCGCAGGTTGAGATCGCAGGGCAGACATTCCCCTCCGCGCTCCCGGATCGCGGCGACCAGCGGGTTGACCACTCCGATGAGTCCGACCCGTGCCCCGGGGCCGATGTCGAGCAGTCCCGCGATTGCCGCGTCCCGTGCCTTTGCCCGTACCAGTGGATCCCCCGCGGGCAACTGGACCGTTTCCGCGCGGGAGTCGGCCTGGTGTGGCCGCACCTCGGCGAGGTATGCGTCCAGCGCCGCGATCCGCAACGCCGCAGGCCCCTGTTCGATGAGTGTCGCGAGTGGACTTCCGGAGGCGGCGCCGCAGATCGCCGGGTCCAGTTCGCCTTCCTCGAATGCGCAAGCTCCGAAGGAGCGCCCGGAGCGGACGAGCACGTAACGGTTGCGGTAGGTGGTGTCGCCTCCCGCGAGGCGAGTGCCATGGTGCAGCCAGAAGACGCTGGTTCCGACAAGACCGGCAGGCGCGGGGCCCTCCGATCCGGCGAGTACACGGTCGGCAAGGTCGGCGACGGTGTGGGGTGGTGTGGTCGATCGTGTGCTCATGCCCGCGCTTCCTGTCGCAACCGGAACACGTAGGTCCGCACGGCGTCGTCCCATTCGTGCAGGTGGTGCACCTCCGGACGCAGACCGTGTGCCATCGCGGCTCGCGCGATTCCGCGCAGGTCCGCGGTGTTGGAGGCGACCACGAACACCTCCGCGCCGGGCGCGAGCAGGTTCCTGCCGGTCAGTTGTTCGAAGAACGTGATGAGCAATGGGGTACCGACGCATACGTTGCGCACGATGTCAGGGTCTTCGCTGACCGGCTGGCTCACGGCGGGCGGATTGAAGGTGACGACGTCCAGCTTCACCCCGTCGGGAAAACCGTCGAACACGTCGGCGACGACCGGGACGAATCTGGTTCCTGCGCGCCGCCCGACCAGCCGTTCGTAGTGCCGTCGCGTCGTTTCGACACTGCCGGGATGCACGTCGATGGCGTACACCTCGCGCGCACCGCGCAAGCCTGCGACGACGGCCTCTACCCCGAGACCGGCACCCATCGCGGCGTACACCTTGTCCCGCACTTCGATCGTGCCGTCGAGCAGTCGCTCATGGATCATCCGGCTGGTGGCTCCGGGGAGGAAGACGCCGGGCGGCACCTCGAAGTCCCAGCCGTTCCACTGATAGTCACGGTAGGTGTGCAGATCCACCTTCGGTTGGTTGAGGGCGATGATCTGCGGGACGGGTAGCGGGCCGGGCAGCTGCTCCAGCAGCTCGCGTCCGGTCGCCGTCGGCTGTGCCATGGTTCCTCTCTTCTCGTCCTCGGGACAGGGGATGGGCGGGATCGGTCAGCGACCGATGGAGCGGAGGTATTTCGCGAACTGTTCCGCGCCCTCGATGTTGCGCGGCCCGCTCACCGCCTGCCCGTAATCCAGGACATAAAAATGTCCATTTCGGACCGCGGGGCTCGAGGCCAGTGAGGGGGAGGACTTCAGGAACTCGATCTTGTCCTCGACCGGCTGGTCGCCGTAGTCGACGACAGCGATGACCTCGGGAGCGGCATCGACCACGGGCTCCCAGCTGACCGTGGTCCAGCGTTGCGGCAGCTCGGTGAAGATGTTGCGGCCGCCGGCGAGGGAGACGAGCGCGTCGGGAGCGCCCTGCCCGCCTGAGGTGAACGGCTGGTCGGTGCCGGAGTCGTAGATGAAAACCCTGGCAGGTGTGCCCTCGGGCCGATTGGCGCGCAGCACGTCCGCCCGCTCACGCAGGTCCGCGACCAGCTGCCGCGCCCGGTCCTCGACCCGGAAGATCTGGCCGATCTGGGTCAGGTCGGTGTAGAGCGCCTCCAGCGGCGGAACCCGCACCGGGTTGTCGCCGTAGTTGAAGCAGCTCTCGGTGTGCTGGTAGCTCTGGATACCGACCTCGTTCAGCAGCTGCGGCGTGATGCCGCGGGCTTCGCTGAATCCGGAGTTCCAGCCTGCCAGCACCCAGTCGGCCTCCGCGTCGACCACCACCTCTCTGCTGAGCACGTCGGTGCTCAGTGTCTCGACGGCGCGGTAGTCCGCGGCCCACGGGGATCTGGCGACGGCCGGGTCCGCTGTGGACGGCATCACGATGCCGCGCATACGGTCAGCGAGTCCCAGCGCGAACATCTTCTCCGTGCTGCTCATGTCGTAGGCCACCGCTCGCTGCGGCACCGGGTAGGTGATGCTCTGTCCGCAGTTGTCGATCGTGACGGGGGCGGGCCCCTCGGCGGAACGCTCGGCGACCTCGGCCCCGCAGGCCGTGGCCAGCAGGCAGGCCACCAGCGTGGGCACGGCGAGGAATCGATGTCCGGACAACCTGTACACAGGCGCATCCCTTCTTGGTGTGTAGGTCATGACTCGATTGAGGTCGTGCGGGCGAGTTCGCTGGACAGTGCACTGCTGCCGGCCGGGCCGCCGACGTCGAAGAGCAGTTGAGGCACCCCGGTGCGGGGATGCGGCACGATCGAGGGCGTCACCCCGAACACCTGGCGGATCAGGCCGGGTTCGAGCACGTCGGCGGGCGTACCCGTCGCGACGAGCCGCCCCTGGCGCAGTACCGCGAGCCGATCGCAGGTCGAGGCCGCGAGGTTCAGGTCGTGCAGGGCCACCACGACCGTGAGTCCGCACTCGCGCAGGAACGTCAGGAGTTGCACCTGGTGGTGCACGTCGAGGTGGTTGGTCGGTTCGTCCAGCACCAGCAACCGGGGTTCCTGGACGAGTGCCCTGGCGATCAGGACGCGCTGCCGTTCGCCACCGGAGAGCGAGAGCATGCCCCGATCGGCGAGGTGGGTCACCTCGGTGCGCAGCATGGCTCGGTGACACAGTTCCAGTTCGGACTCGCTGAGTGCCTGGTTGCCACGCAGGTGCGGAAACCGGCCGAGCGCGACGACTTCCGCGACGGTGAAGTCGAGTTCGGTGTGGCTCTCCTGGGTGAGTGCGGCGACGGACTGCGCGGTCGTGCGCAAGGACTGCGTCGCGATGTCATCGCCGTCCAGCCGGACAACGCCGGTGGTCGGGCTCAGGGCGCGGTAGATACAACGCAGCGCAGTGGACTTGCCGCTGCCGTTCGGACCGACGAGCCCGAGGATCTCGCCGCTGCCCACGGTGAGCTCCAGTGCCCGGATCAGGGTCGCATCGGCGATCTCGACGGAGATCGCCTCGAGGTCGAGACGCATCTCAGCGACCTCCGAAGAGGTAGCCGCGCCGCCGCATCAGCGTGACGAACACCGGAACGCCGATCAGCGCGGTGATCACGCCGAGCGGTAGCTCCCTGGGGGCGACCAGCGTCCGCGAGATGAGGTCCACCCAAACCAGGAGGATGGCGCCGGCCAGCGGTGCGATCGTGAGCACCCTGGCGTGACCTGCGCCGACCAGAATGCGCACGAGGTGCGGCATCACCAGGCCGACGAAACCGATCGCGCCGCTGACCGCGACCAGTGCTCCGGTGGTGATCGCGGTGAGCAGGAACAGTGACCGCCGCAGCGATGTGGTGTCCACACCGAGACTCGCGGCGGTCTCGTCGCCCATCGCCAGCACGTCCAGGGAACGACTGCGGCGGAGCAGGAGCACCACGGTTGCGAGCACCACGACCGCCGCGACGGGCAACGAACCCCAGGTGGCGCCGCCGAGGCTGCCGAGCAGCCAGAACAACACGGTGCGAGCGGCCTCGCCGAACGGGGCGAAGAACACGATCACGCTCATCACGGCCTGAAACCCGTAGGCAAGCGCGACGCCGGTGAGGACGAGCCGCAGTGGACTGAGTCCGGCCCTGCTGTGCGCTGCGAGGTAGACCAGCGCCGAGGCGAGCAGCGCGCCAAGGAAGGCCGCGGCGGAGAGCGCGTACACACCGAGGCCCGCGAACAGTCCGAAGGAGACCACGGCACTCGCTCCGACGGAGGCGCCGGAGGAGACGCCGAGGATGAACGGATCCGCCAGTGCGTTTCGCACCATCGCCTGCACGACCACACCGATGGCGCTCAGACCCGCGCCGACCACGACCGCCAGCAGTACGCGAGGTGTGCGCACCTGCCAGATGATCGAGTAGCCGGTGATGTCGTTCGCGTCGAGCTTGCCGCCGGTGAGGGCGGAGGCGAGGTAGCGCAGGGTGTCCGGTAGCCCGACGACCGTCGGTCCGAGCGCGATCGCGATCACCACGGACACGACCAGCACCGCCGAGAGCGCCAGGACCGTCACCGTCAGGCCGGTCCGGGTGTCCACCGCGTACGAGGTCTGCCTGGCCTGCGTGGTGGTCACTCGGCCTCCCGTCTTCCGCTGCTGTCGCCCTATCGGATGACCAGGATTATGTTAATGACATTCATTGTCAAATATCCGAAGCCGCATGCGTTCCCTGTGTGGGCACAAAAAGCGGGGCAGGGCCGGATGGCCCTGCCCCGCCGCGTTCGGTCGGCTCAGACGACGTTGAACTCGTCCGGGTTGGGACCAACCCGCTTGCCCTGGTCCAGTTCGGACAGTGCGGCCAGGTCGCCCTCGTTGAGGGTGAAGTCGAACACCGCGAAGTTCTCCCTGATCCGGGACGGGGTGACGGACTTCGGGATGACGACGTTGCCGAGCTGCAGGTGCCAGCGCAGGATCACCTGCGCGGCGGAGCGCTCGTGCTTGTCCGCGAGTGCGCGGACGGTCTCGTTGCCGAGCAGGTCGCCGCCCTGCGCCAGCGGGCTCCAGGCCTCTGTCGCGATGCCGTGCTTGGCATGGAATTCCCGCAGTTCGGCCTGCTGCAGGAAGGGGTGCAGCTCGATCTGGTTCACGGCCGGGACGACCCCGGTTTCGGTGATGATCCGGTCCAGGTGTGCGGGCTGAAAGTTGGACACCCCGATGGCCCTGATGCGGCCGTCGGCGTGGAGCTTGCCGAACGCCTTCCAGGTGTCCACGTAGCGGTCACGTTCGGGGGTCGGCCAGTGGATCAGGTAGAGATCCAGCGTCTCGAGCCCGAGCTTGTCCAGGCTGGCGTCGAATGCGCGCAGCGTGCTGTCGTAGCCCTGCTCGCTGTTCCACAGCTTGCTGGTGACGAACAGTTCTTCCCGGGAAAGGCCGGAGTCGGCGATCGCCGCCCCCACTCCCGCCTCGTTGCCGTAGATCGCGGCGGTGTCGATGCTGCGGTAGCCCGCCTGTAGTGCGGAGGTGACCGCTGCGGTGGTCTCCTTGTCCGGGATCTGGAAGACGCCGAAGCCGAGCTGCGGCATGGCAACGCCGTTGTTCAGTGTGACGTCGGGAACGCCGGTCATATGGTGATGGTCCCTTCCGGGTGGGAACGGTAGTCCGCACGTGATAGTTGCATGCGCCTTATACAACTATACGCCCAATACATCACCTCGCAATGATGCATAATCGCAGCTCAGCGCGCCGTACTCCGAGCCTCAGGCGAGCTTTCCGCCATCGTCCGCAGTAACCGTTGTGCCCGCAACGCGAGGTGCATACTCAGCCGGTCGTCCGCGTCGTCAAGGCGGTCACCGAAGAGGTCCTTGAGCTGGTGCATCCGGGATCGCACCGTCTGCGGATGCACCTGCAGACGCCTGGCGATCTCCGGCGCGCCCCCGCGGGTTTCCAGCCAGGCGAGCAGTGTGTCACCGAGTCGCTCACGCTGCTTCTCGGTGAGCGCGTCGAGGGGATCGAGGCTGCGCTTCGCGACCTCGGCGGGGAAGAAGTCCTCCGCGAGGATCCAGAGCGTCGCGAGATGATCCTGGCACCAGATGACCGGAGCCGTCTCGGTGGCCGCGCCGCCGAGCAGACGCAGTGCGCGCCGTGCGGTTCGCAGCGCGGAGGGGGATTCGGCGAGTGGCACGGGCGGCGATACCGCCGCATGCCAGCCGGTGACCCTGCCATCGCTCAATGCGGCGAGGTCCCGTTGCGGATCGGTGGTGAGCAGGATCGGCTCCATCGAGTCGGTATCGCTCAGCACGTCCTCGAGGTGCTCGAGCCAGGCCAGGTCACCGCTGCCGTTCGTGCGTCGCAGGACCACGACCGTTGCGAGCTCCGGCAGTGACCAGCCCGCCGCGCAGGCCAGGCCCTGCATGGTCAGTGGTGCGGTGACGGTCCCGGCGAGAATGAGTTCCAGCAACTGTCTTCGGCTGTGTTCACCGGCTCCGGACGCCTCGGCCTGAGCCGCGTGGTAGCCCTCCAGCGCCGTCGCCGAGAGTTCGTCGACGAAGGCGAGGATGCCCTCGGCGCAGACGGAGACCAGGTCCGGCGCCTTCTCCATGATCTGCGGAGTGATCAGGGCGGAGATGTAGCGCCATGCGGCACGGCCACCCACCCTGGCCGCCGCCTGCAGCGCGTCCATGTTGTGCCGGTGGTGGAACTCGAACCGTCCCCTGGCGCGGAAGAACTCAACCCACCTGCCGTTCCCGACGCTGGGGTTGCCGAGACAGTCGAGGCAGTGCAGTACCGCCTGCTCCACTCCCTCGACCAGCGTCCTGCCGAAGGTGCCACGCAGTGGTTGCGCGTAGGCGGGCACCGACTGCTGGATCTCCTGGATGATCGCCGCGGAGATGCGGCCAGCATGCGGGCGCAGGAACGTGGCAACGTCCGGTGGCAGCGAGCTGAGCAGCCTGGCACTGCGGAACTCCTCGCCGACGTGCTCGGTGGCGGGTTTCGCCTCGCCGTATCCGGACACACGATCACCTCCCCTGCCTGGGCAACGACCTCGTGCTGTTCCGGCCGCTATCGCGCTTGCTGGCCCTACGGGCGGGTAACCTACGCCTTCGTAACCTGCGGCGGAACCGACGAGAGTAGGAGGGTTTCGACCACCTCGAGCGGGCGGCGTCTCCGGCCGAGGACGGGTGGCTCGGGGCCGGGCCTCGTTGACAGGAAGATGTCGAAACGTTCTCCCGTTACGCGCACCGGCGCCTTTTTGTATCGCTGATGGCCGAATCTGTTTCCCCGTCTTGTCATCGGTGTGACAATTGCCGTCCGCTATGCGCCTGGCGCCGATTAAGTCGGTGATATGCCGCGGTGAACTCGGCGACGAAGGTCGCTTGCGGGGTCCGGGCTGTTGTGCCGGTAGTGGTTTCCGTTGCCGTCGTGCTGCTGCGGATAACAAAAAACGCATTTGCGCCAGGAATTCCTCGGCCGCTCGTGGCCGCTTCTTGTGTGACCAGTTGGTGATCAGTAACGTACCGCTCGGTAACGAATTCGCCGCCAATCATGGCCGCGGTCGAAACAATTCCTATTTCCCCAGGGCAGGTATCGGCAGATGAAGCCACGTCGATCGGGCATCGCGCCCCGAGCGCTCGCCGTCGCTCTCGTCATCGGGGTGACCGGGGCCATGCTGAGCTCTGGGTCCGCTGCTGCCGGGATCGAGGCACGGCAGGCCGCCGCGTCCGCATCGACGATGCCGTCCCCTGGTGCCACGGACGCGCCCGATGGAGACGGCATCGTCGCCGGTTACTGGGTGGACTCGGTCACCCGTATCGCGAAACTGGGCTCCACCCTCACGGTTCCCCGTGGCCGCTTCGACGCGCTCGTCGAGACGACGGGAACCCTGCGGGGAAACCTGTCGCTTCCACCCGCGAAGGGATACTTCGTCACCTTCGGCATCATGCCGGTGACCAGCAGGGTGGAGCTCATTCCTGACGGTGTGGCCACGGGCACCGTGCAGATCGTGCCGGGCGAACATGGTCTCGCAGCGAACGCCGACGTCACCGCGAAGGTGTTCGTCGCACTCAGGGACCTCGAAGTGGACGGTGTTCCGCTGGATGCCGGACCGCATTGCCGCACGAGGATTCCGGCGTCCATCCGGATCAAGGGCCTCCTCGGACTGACCCCCGAGGCGCCGCCGACCGAGGTGATCTCCACCTTCGATCTGCCCTCGTTCGACGGCTGTGGTGTGCGGGAGGACCTGGACCGTCTGCTCAGCGGACTCGTCTCCGGACCAGGCAACGAGCTCCGCACGACGCTGAGCATCCGGTGCATCACCAGAGAAGTCTGTGAGGCGTGATGGGCGTGGAGGTCGAAGTACAGGGCTTGACCAAGTCCTTCGGTAAGCAGGCGATCTGGCGGGACGTGACGCTGAACCTGCCTCCGGGTGAGGTGTCGGTGATGCTGGGTCCGTCGGGAACGGGAAAGTCTGTCTTTCTGAAGTCGATGATCGGTCTGCTCAAGCCCGATCGGGGCCGTTGTGTGATCAACGGTGTGGACATCGTCACTTGTTCGGAGAGCAAGCTGTATGAGACCCGGAAGTTGTTCGGGGTGCTGTTTCAGGACGGCGCGTTGTTCGGGTCGATGAATTTGT
>NZ_PQHZ01000020.1 GCF_003385185.1 Amycolatopsis palatopharyngis
CAAGCCCGGTGGACCATGCGATGGAAACCCGCATTGAACGCGTTCGCCAACACGTTCGGTGACCGCTGGCCGGGCGCCGAGAAGTACTAACCACGAACGCCGAAAACACCGTTCCTGTTACAGACCCACGCCTTTTGAGTTCTATGAGGCGCTGGCCCGTGCTGAAAGCCGCAAGCGATGACGTTCGCGCGAGTCGGCCGCCATTGTGTGCGTTGCTCGCGCGAACGGTGGCGCAGGGCCTAGCGAAACTCGGGATCTCGGCTCCGGAAAAGGAGGTAGCGCACCGGGCTCTGACGCCCACCGTCGCTCACCAGGGGTTGTGCGCGTGTGGCGAGAATCTGCCATGTGACACTCAGAGGAGTCTCCAGGATCCTCGCCTGCGGTGAGCCATTCGAGTGATCCGGACGGAGGTGGCTTACACGCGCGGCAGGTATCCGTAGCGTTTCGTCTCCTGCGTGACCTGTCGGCTGACCCGAGAAGTGAAGGACTGGAACGGACGATGCTCCGCGACCACATCGATCTCGACGGTAGCTACCTAGTTGTGGAGCGAAACGTACCCGCCCCCGGCGATCTTGCCATCGTCGAACGCAAAGGCTTGGGCCATCCGGACACGTTGGCCGACCACTTGGCGGAGTCTCTTTCGCGCGCCTACGGTCGCTACACACGCAGGGAGTTCGGGGTAGTGCTGCACCACAACTTCGACAAGCTGAGCTTGCTGGGCGGTTCCTGCGAAGTTCGATACGGAGCGGGCCGAATGGTTGACCCAGTTCGCGTCCTGGTCAACGGTCGCGTGGCCCGTTCCTGTGGGGGAGTGTCCATCCCCGTCGATGACCTGATCGCCGGGGAGGTGCGTGGGTTCTTCGCCGACCGTATACCTGAGCTGGACGGGCACGTGTCCATTGAAATGAACGTGACCAGTAATCCCAGTCCCGGTGCTGTGCTGACCGGGCAGGGTTCCACTGACCGGGGGCGGTGGTTCGCGCCGCGGTCGATTGATGACCTGCGTGAGCGTCGGCAGTTGCTGGCCAACGACACGAGTCTCGGTACAGGCTGGGCGCCAGAGAACCGGGTGGAGCGTTTCGTAAGAACGCTTACTGATCACTTCTCCAGTCCGGATGGGTTTCGGGCGTCCCACCCCTGGTGCGGCTCTGACGTCAAGGTGATGGCTCACGGCGTGGATCGGGAGCTCGATGTGGTGCTGGCGGTGCCGCAAAAGTGCGAACAGGTGACGAGTCGTGCCGAGTACCTGGAGAACAAGGACGCCGTACTGGCTGAGTGCAGACGGATAGCGGAGCGGAGCCTGCCCGAGGTAGAGGCACGTTTCCACCTCAACGCCCGTGATCTTCCTGAGCGTGACGAGCTGTATCTGACGTACACGGGATCCTCGATCGAGTCCGGGGATGAAGGCGTGGTAGGCCGGGGTAACCGGGTGAACGGCCTGATCACGCCGCTGCGCCCGATGAACGTGGAGGGTGTCAGCGGGAAGAACCCCGTCTACCACGTCGGCAAGCTCTACAACGTGGCCGCGGACCGTATCGCCCAGCGCTTGTTTGAGGCGACCGGGGCACCGGCTGAAGTGCACCTGGTCAGCGCTACTGGGCAGCGCTTGGATCGGCCGTGGCGGATTGTGGTCCGGCTGGCCGAGGGCGGCGATGAGTTGGCCAACGACAAGCTGCGGGCGCTCCTGTTGGAGACTCTCGACACCTTCCCGTTGCTCACCGACGAGATCATCTCGGGCGATGGACCAGCGACGGCATGACAAGGCCCGCCGCCACGACATACCTGCTCCGCCACGCACCTAGTGCATACAGCGTCGACTACCGGGTCAACGGGGATCCAGCGGTCGATGTCCCCCTGACCAGCGACGGGGTTGCCGAATGTCGGGTGGCACGGTGGGCGGTTCCTAGTGAGAATCTCGGGACATGCGTGACCAGCGCGTTTGGTCGGTGCATACGTACGGCTGAGTGGGTTGTTGCCGGACGAGCTGAGGTGTATGTCGATCCACGTCTGAACGAGCTGGACTACGGCGCGTTTGAGGGCGCTGCTTTCCTGGACTACGCGCGTTGGCTCATCGAGCATGGCCCGCACGTTCGGCCGCCAGGCGCTGGGGAGTCGCAAACCGAGGGGATCGAGCGGATGCTTGCTGGCCTGCGGGGGGTGCTGGAACGGCCGGGGCCGCGTCTTGTCGTTGCTCACGGACTGCTCGTCTCGGTGATCCAATGGGCGCAGGCGTTCCCGCAGCAGTCGTTGACTGAGGTGTTTCTGCCTCCGGCGCCGTGCCTGAAGCCGGTGCTTATCGACGATGAGGAGCTACAGGTCCTGACAGGTTGGCTGTTATGCGATCTCGCTTCGGCGCAGGACCGCGGCTGGCATGTGGACCTCGGGGTATTCCCGCGAGAAGCGCAGGCTGCACTTGCTACCGTCGGTACACACGCTTCAGCAAATAGAGACGAGGACGAGGCAACTCATGCATGATGCCCGCACCCTGCTCGACCTGGGCGAGGACGCTGTTCGCTCCTTGGCTAGGCGGGGCTACACACTCGACCTGACCACGATCGAGGATCTTTTCACGCGCCGGAACTCCTCGATCAAGAGCGCGGATGAGTTGCGGGCCGAGTCCAAGAAGGTCGCGGCCGAGGTGGGCAAGACCGCCAAGGCCGGCGACGACACGACCGAGCTGAAGGAGCGTGCCCGAGCACTCAAGGATCGGGTACGCGAGCTCGAGGAAGAGCAGGAGAAGGTCGAAGGCGAGCTGCGCGAGATCCTGCTGACGATCCCGAACTTCCCAGCCGACGATGTGCCCGACGGTGCCTCCGAAGACTTCAACGTCGAGGTGCGCAAACACGGCACCCCGCCGAGCTTCAGCTTCGACCCCAAAGACCACGTGGACTTGGGTGAAGCGATGGGCATTTTCGACTTCGGTCGGGCCGCGAAACTCTCGGGTTCACGGTTCAGCGTCACGCGTGGGCCCGGCGCGGTGCTGGAACGGGCGCTGGCGACGTTCTTTCTGAATCTGCATACGGGTCGTCACGACTATCAGGAGATCGGTGTTCCCAACCTGGTGAACCGGGCCACCATGACTGGAACCGGTCAGTTGCCCAAGTTCGAGGACGACCTGTTCCGTACCGGGGTGGCCGATCGGGAGCTGTTTTTGATCCCGACCGCCGAAGTGCCGTTGACGAACCTGCACGCTGACGAGATTCTGCCGTCGGAAGCACTGCCCTACGCCTATACCTCGTGGACTCCGTGCTTCCGTTCTGAGGCCGGGTCGTATGGCCGGGACACGCGCGGCATCCTGCGGTTGCACCAGTTCTCGAAGGTCGAGTTGGTGCGAATTGTGCGTCCTGAGGAGTCCCGTGCCGAGCTGGAGACGATGCTCGGACACGCCGAAGTGTGCCTGAAGGAACTCGGGCTGGCCTATCGAGTTGTGGCGTTGGCCGCTGGAGATCTGGGCTTTGGTGCCACGTTCACTTACGACATCGAGGTGTGGTTGCCTAGCCAGGGCACCTATCGCGAGATCAGCTCGTGCTCGGACTGCGGCACCTTCCAAGCCCGGCGAGCGGCGATTCGCACCAAGACGAAGGACGGTAAGCGTGGGCTGGCTGCGACGTTGAACGGGTCGGGCCTGCCGATCGGGCGGACGCTGGCCGCGCTGCTGGAGCAGAACCAGCAGCACGACGGCTCGGTGGTCGTTCCCGAGGTGCTGGTGCCGTTCACCGGCTTCCGTCGCCTCGCAGCTGACGGCACTCCCGAGTCGTAGTCCGATGCTCGTCGGCGTCTGCGACTTCCCCGGCGACTACGCATTTCCGCCAGCTGGCTATGGCGGGATCGAGCGATGGCTGTGGGCGGTAGCCGTAGGCGCACGCGCCGCTGGAGCTGACGTGCACCTGCTCGGTCCGCACTGGCGGCCGGAACTGGCGGACGAGTGGCACGTGTGGCCGACCCGGCTGGAGGACGTGACACCGGGGTGCCAGGAGGCCCGCAAGCTGCGCGACGCCAGCTATGACCTCCTCGTGGTCGGCCACGAGTACCCGTCGCTACCTGCCTGGCGGTCGGTATGGGAGACGCTGGACGCCGATGTCGCCACATTCCAGCATTGGCCGTACTTCGAACATCGCACCGATGCCTTCGACGGGCTGCGATCGCGGCTGTACTGCTACTCGGAGCAGATGCGGCAGCGATACGCGGAGCATCTGCCCATTGCAGAGTTGGCTGTGCATCTCGGTCTGAATGAAGCCGAGTTACCGGCCCGCGGGGAGGGCGAGCTGCTGTGGATGGGCCGTATTGACCGGCAGAAGGCTCCACACCTGGCGATCCGTGCTGCCGGGCTCCTCGGGCAGCGCATCACCGTCGCCGGACCGGTGTTCGATGCCGACTACGTGGACGCCTACCGCGAGGTGTTCGGAGCGGAGCACGTGCGCATGGTCGGCGAGGTCGGAGGCGAGGCCAAGATGCATCTGCTGGCCGATGCGAGTGCGTTCGTCTATACCTGCGCCCCCAACTACATCGAGGCGGGAGCCGCATCGTTCGGTGAAGCACTACGCGCGGGAACACCAGTCGCCGCACTGGCCTGGCAGACAGGCACCTGCGCTCATGCCGCCCTTTGCGAGCACACTGGCAGCATCGCCCAGGTTCACCATGACGCCGACGACGCCATCGCTGCAAAAGCGCTCAGTGACGCGATTGAACAAGTGCTACCGTCCCGCGCTCGGGAGGTGCAGGAAATCGGACTGAGCCGTTTTGACCCGGCCGCGCATTTCCACGCACTCGCTACACGCCCATGCTGACCGGCCGTTCCGCCGAACTGCTGGCAGCACTCCAGCAAACCTTCCCGACCTGGAAGTGCACCCTGGACGGCGATCAGGTGACCCTCGTCTACGGACGCGTCACGAACGCGTTCCGGCCACCACGGCGCTCGCCGTCGTTGCCCGAGATGCTTACGACCCTCACGGAGGCCTGTACTGCCCACGGCATCCAACGACACCACCCGCTGCCGCTTCGCGGACTCGAGGACGCCGAGCTGACCTTCTCCGCTGTCCAGGCTCTCGACCCGTACCTCAAACACACCCAGCATCACGTCCATGCGCACGGCTTCCTCCCACAACCGGTCGTGCGCTTCACCGGCGAGCGTGACGAGCACGGCGCATTGTTACCGGGTTTCGCGACCTCCTTCGTCAACGTCTCGATCGTCGAGCCGATCGCAACGGTCCGCGAGCACGCCACCCTCATCGACGCCTGGATCGGCGTTCTCTCACGTCTCGGCTTCCACGCCCAACACCTCACCATCAGCGGCAAGCTCCCCGTCTGGCATCGCGCAGCGGTCGCTGGGATCACCCTGCGGATCCACCATGAGAGCCGGGAACTTGGGGACGCCGTGCTGCTGTGGAACCGCGAGAACCCGTCGAAACTGGCTACTGATATCGGCTCCGGCCTGGAACGGATGGCCTGGCTACTCACCCAACGCGACTGGGACCAGGTCGTATACGGCACCCTGGCTGAGCACGTGAGCCTTCGCGTCCTCGACGCTGTCCGAACCGCGACCCTCATTGTCGGCTCCGGCATCGACCTGGCCCCACGCGGCCCCGGCAACGCCATTCGCCGTTTGCTCCGCCGCGAAGTCACGTGCCAGGGCAGCCTTGGATTGAGTCGAATCGTCCGATGGGCACATGCCTACTGGACCGGGATTGCCCCACTGCCAATGCCGTGGGCCGAGGTCTGCCGCATCCTCGACTCGGAATTACTCGACTACTCGGCAACCGGTGCCGCATGGCCCCACTAAGCCCGGGCCTTCCGACGGGAGCGCGCCAGCGGCTTGTCGAGCACTACGGCTCGTCAATCCGTACCTGGTTGGGCGATGTCGAGGACAACGTCGCGGCCACTGCTTCCAGCTGCGACATCACCGTCGACGGATTCCACGATGCCGGGTGGGCCTCCGTGGTCGGCGTCGGACGCTTCACGACTGGACAGCCCGTCATTCTGAAGGCGATTCCCGACTCGGACCGCTACCAGCAAGAACGAGCAGCTCTCACGCACTGGGGAGGGCACAGCGCAAGTCGCCTGATTAGCTCCGACGATACGACTCAGATCCTCCTAATTGAACTCGTCGGAAGTGCGGCGGGTGGATCGCCACGGCCGGACGATCACATCGAACGAATCGCAGATGCGCTGCCACAACTACACGAGGTCGAAGTTAAATCCTGCACTCCGGTCCCAACCCTTCGCGGCTACTACGTTCGAACAGTTCTGCCAAGGATTGAGCGACGCGCGTCCCGATTCGGCGAGGCTGTCGGCGAACGAAACGTTCGGTTGGCCCTCGACCTGGGCGCCGATCTATGTGCGACATCGAATCAGCGCGCGATGCTGCATGCCGACCTCTACGCTGAGAACATCCTGTTCGACTCAAACCTGACTCCGGTCTTCATCGACCCGCACCCCAAGGTGGGTTCCCCGGCTTTCGACTGGGCGTTCTGGTGCGTCTACTACCGTCAAGACGGCGAATTTGCCACCAGGATACGACTCTGCCGATCACGAGTGCCTGGGCTGCACGACGAGGTACTGGCGTGGTCACTGACACTGGCCGTGGACGGCGCCTTGTACTACAAAGCGAATGACGAAACAAATGTCGCAGCAATGCAATTGGTCATCTCCTCACCCGAGTTGGCCAGCTTGCCCACTTAGATAACAGGGCAAACGTCTGGTGACGACCCCAGCAAGGGGTTCGCCGCCGCAGACTGATACGCGGAGCCGCAAGCGCCGTCAGACATCTGAATTGCTAGCTGGCCCAGGCGCGCCAGAAGGGAGTTTGTTCGTCAGCAGGGGCCAGGAGAGCGTCTTTGAGTGTGCGTGGTCGCACGTCGGACTCAGCGAGGTCGTCTACGGGACACCAGTGAAATTCCAGGTGGGCTTCCTGGCTGGTGGGTTCGCTGTCGGCGAGGTCGACCTCGAACACGAAGTTGAGTTCGTGGTGGGTGGTGTCGTCTTCGATGTATCCGTGTTCGACGACACCGAGGAACCTCGCAATCGTGGCCTCGGTCCCGAGTTCTTCCGTGATCTCGCGGATGAGGGCGGGTTCGACCCGCTCGCCGGGTTCGACATGACCGCCGGGCAGGAACGACCAGGACTTCGTGCGTTGCGTGGCGAGCAGCAGGTGTCCGTCCCGTCGGATGACGGCCCTCGCGATGATTTCCGTGGCAGCCGCGCCCATGTGTGGCCTTTCGTGTCGTTGGTGCCATCTAGTGTCCAGCTTGTGACTGTTGCGGATCTTACGGTCGATCAAGTGGTGGCTGCGGTGGAGCGGCTGTTGCCGGAGGCAGTTCCCGTCCGTCCTGTGGGCGTATTGCGTAAGGGGCGTAGCCATACGTCATGAGTATTGGACTCCGGTCTCGGGCGGCTGGTCGGCAAGGTAGGGCTGCATGGCGATAAAGCTGTCGCGCTGAGACGGCTCGATGAGCATCGTCGGGTGTGGGAGCACGGTGTGCCGGTGCCGAGGCTGCTGGGTTTCACGGGCGCCAGCAGTGCGGTGGGTGATCGGTTGTTGATTGTCGCTGAGTATCTGCCCGGTCGCGATGCCGAGGATTCGCGTTCGTTGCCTTCAGCAGTTATGGGCGACGTGATGTACTCCGCAGGGGCCGCTCTGGCGGGCTTGCACGGCGTTCCAGTGGCGTGCTTCGGCGATTCGGACAGTGGGCTGGGCCGGGGTTTCGCCACCTGGGACGCTGCGATCTCGTCGCGTGTCGAGTTGCTCGCTCGCGCCTACAGAGCGCAGAGCGGGTCTTTGGACGGCGACGTGGAGCGATTGGTCGCCGCCGGCCTGGTGTTGCTGGGTCGGCTCGCCGACGAGGTATCTGCCGTTGTGCGTCCGGCGCACGGGGAAGATGCTGGTTTACACCCAGCACAACGTCAACGCTGTCGCCCTCATCCCACGCATGTGCGGTGTACTTCTTGCCTCCGGCGTGACCGACGAAGATGGCCCCGCGCACGCAGACGCCCTGCGCGAGCCGTCAGATTCCAGGCGAGTCGAACGTACGTGCGAACATGGTAGTTTGCCGACGTGACTCCGCTGCCTTCACCTCCGCGCCGGACGGCGCGCTGCGCTACCGAGTCGGTCAGGCTGGCACGACGATCGCCGTCCTTCCTGCCACCTGCAAAGGCGGAGGGCACATCGTCGTTTCAGGAGTCAACAGAGCTATCTCTGCCGGGGGCGAGGTCCGCGTGGACTGCCCCGCCTGCGCCGCGACGCCCGGAGTCGACGCGAGCTGGCTGTTGACGGATGTCATCACCCTCCCAGCGCGTGAACGGGCTGTTGATCACGGCACACCTGCCTACCTCGGACCGATCGCCGCCCGCACGCGGTGGATGAGGTCGTCGTACGGTTGGTCGTCCAGCTCGGCACGACCGAGGCTGGCGTGACTGCTGGTGGGTCGACCTGGACGTCCTCTTCCGGCCGGCGGACGCACCACGGCACGTCATCGTGACCGGGCTGGACCTCACGGGCCTGGTCCCCGGTCAACTACACGGCCGTTTCTCGAGGGTGGAGGTTAGCCCGGTGTTGCCCCTGATCAACAGCCGAATCACGTAATCCAGAGCGACTTACGCCTGACAAGTATTGCCCGGAGGACGCCCGGTGTCCGAGTCGCCTTCAGTCTGACATTCCGCCGGATGACGGCTCGAGCGCCGCGGTGACGGCTTCGAGTTCGACCAGTGCGGCGGTGAGGTCCTCGATGATCTCGCGGGCGATGAGGTGTGGGGCTGGGAGGTTGTCGGTGTCTTCGAGCGACTCGTCACCAAGCCACGTGATGTCCAGGTTGACCTTGTCGCGTGCGAGAAGGTCGTCGTAGGTGAACGACTTGAATCGTTCGGACTCGATCCGCTCTGAGCGCGCCTTTCCCGGCGCGTAACACTCGACGAAATCGTCCAAGTGTTGACGGCGCAGCGGATTCTGCTTAGGCGTAAAATGTTGATTGGTACGCAGATCGTAGATCCAGAGTCTGTCGGTCCAGGGGCGTTCGGCCGCAGGCTTCTTGTCGAAAAACAGCACGTTCGCCTTGACGCCCTGTGCGTAGAAGATCCCCTTTGGCAGGCGCAACATGGTGTGCAGATCGAAGTCGCGGAGCAACTTGCGCCGCAGCGTCTCACCTGCACCGCCCTCGAAGAGCACATTGTCCGGCAGTACGACGGCCGCGCGGCCGTTGATGTCCAGGATCGTGGCGATGTGCTGAAGGAAGTTGAGCTGCTTGTTTGCCGTGGTAACGACGAAGTCCTGGCGTTCGATCTCGCGGTCTTCGCGAACCTCCAGCCCATCGGCGCCCACCATCGTCAACGAGGATTTACGACCGAACGGAGGGTTGGACAGAACAACAGACCAACGGCGGCCGGGGTCGGCGATCAGCGCGTCGCGCACCTCGATCAATGAGTCCCCAGCCGGATCTCCGATGCCGTGCAGAATCAAGTTCATCGCGGCAAGGCGGGCCGTCCCGTCGACAAGCTCGTGGCCGTAGGCGAAGTCGTGCCGGAGATGGTCCCTCTCAGTGCGGGTCATCGACTCCGATCCACGGGAGGCATACTCGTGCGCTGCGAGCAGGAAGCCCGCCGTCCCTGCGGCGGGATCGACCACGGTGTCCTTCACCGTAGGCTGGACGCAGTCGACCATAGCCTGGATCACCGCGCGGGGCGTGAAGTATTGTCCGGCACCGGACTTGATGTCTTCAGCTCCCTTGGACAGGAGCGCTTCGTAGGCGTCGCCCTTGATGTCGGTGCCGGTGGCCGACCAATTCTCCTTGTCGATGAGGTCGACGATGAGCCGCTTCAGTTTCGCGGGATCTTGGATCCGGTTCTGCGCCTTCCGGAAGATCGTTCCCAACACGCCTGGCCGCTTCCCGAGCTCTTCCAGAATGTGCCGGTACTGCGTCTCCAGCGCGTCACCCCTGGCATCCAGCAGGGTCTGCCAGGAGTATTCCGACGGAACGATCTGCTGCGGATTGAGTTCGCGCGTTGCACGTTCATGCGCCATCTTGAGAAAGAGCAGATAGGTGAGCTGCTCGACGTATTCGATCGTGCCGACGCCATCGTCACGCAACACGTTGCAGTAGGACCACAGCTTGTCGACCAACGACCGCGCGTTAAACATTGGCCAACTCTCCCAATAGGTTCATGTCAAATTGGTATCCACTTGCCCTCGAAGGAGCTCACCCGAGAAGGCAGTCATAAATAGTGCTCGCCGTAGGCGATTCACTCGATGTTGCGCCGTTTCGAGTGCCGACTCCTGCATCCTGACGCTGTCCAGACTTTCGCGAACTTGTGCGGCGATGCGCAACTGCTCACTAAGCGGGGGAAGCACTATCTCGACGTTCTTCAAGTCCGTTCCAGATATACCCATCTGCCCGGATGTTGTCTTTATCTTCGATTGAATCTGCTTCCTACCGTCTCCGAAACTGCACGCCAATGCGACGAAACCGGGATCTGCAAGATCAGGGTCTGGGCGCACGCGAATCAATTTGTCGGGATACGTGAGTGCGGGGATCCCGCCGGGAACCACAGCACATGCGCCGACATACTGCGAGTTCCCATTATAACGGGTGAATAGCAAGTCCCCGGGTTGCAGCAGCGCGTCGCTGCGCAGGAGATCCTCTGCCTCACGCTCCGAATAGCGCAGATCGGTTAGGTCGAGCGCCAATGGACGAACAGCACCGATTCGCAGGATTGGCGTGCCGTTAGGCTCCGCCTTCGCTCGCGATACAAAGATGCCATTACGCACACCAATGGATAGTCCGCCGATCAGGTGTCGTTTTCCGTTGACCTTGGCCAGCTCAGCGGAGACGATTGCAGCCCTAAGTCGCCTTGCTCGGCGGCCAGCCTGGTCAAAGTACGTAGCTGCCGCGTCGAGGCGAGAGAGATGGTCCTCAAGTAAATCCTGCAGTCGCTCCTGCTCATCCAAAGGAGGAATCGGAACAGGTAGCTGCTTGATCATTGAAAGACTTATCGATGCCAGATTTGTAGTCTGCTTGCCGTACCTCTCGAACCACTCCCTTGCGCACTCGTTGGCGAACCAAGCAAGGAGCTTTGGGCGCAGCGCTTCGTTGCGAATTCGCGCCCGAAACACGTGGTTCTGATGGATACAGCGAGGGATCTGTCCCTCCCATACCCATCCCCGCCCCAATTTGTCGCGATCGCCGCCCTCATTCAGCAATACATCGCCGGACTGAAGCTGAAGCCTATTAGCCGTAGATTCGGGCACACGGATTTCGGTCACCGATGAAAGATCGATGCGACCCCGCTGAACATTGGCGACACGCAAGTACGGCACAAGGGGAATCGTTGGGTCCGATTGCTTCTTCGAATCTTTCGTTACACCGCCAACAACATCGGCGATTTCGCCTAGCAGTGCCCACGTCCAACCGTCGGGGATAGGGAGCAGAGGTGTCATGCAGGCAGTTCCCTGTTCAGTTCGTCCAGCAGTTCGGCCGCACGGGACACGCCAAGGTCACGGAGGGCGCCGTCGGCACCGCCGCGGTCGGTGAAGGGGGCTCGGTCAAGGTCTTCGGGGGTGATACCGGCCGAGGACGCGACTACCTCGACCATGCGATCGAGCCACCACCTCTCGGTCTCACTGAACCTGGCTCCAGCATGTTCTTGCTGGTTTAGCCACGCAGCGTAGCGCTCACGAATTCGGTCAGCGTAAGGGACCAGCTCTTCGTCTTCGCCGATCGTGAAGCGTATGAGAGACACCAAGTCGGTGAGGGTGTGGCGGGTACTGCGGCGGACGCGACCAGCCGCGATGGCCTCGTAGGCGGCCCAGAGCACCTCGGGGGTCCAGTTGTAGGGAGGCCGGCTGATCCGGTCCGCCAGTTCCTGGATGTCGTCGAAGGAGATGTGACGTTCTCGGGCCTCGGTCATCAGTTGAATGGCAGTGATCTCGTCGCGGTGCTCTGCGAGGTACTGCGACCAGCTTTCGACGAGAGACCGGGCGCGGTCGGTGTCGACCACGCCGTGTGCGTCCAAGAGCACGTCCACACTGACCTCGTCGATGATCTGGTCGTGAGCGCGTCGGAGTTCGAGGATCCGGTTGCGCAGCTCGGGGTTGGCCGCCAAGGGCTCGATCGCGCTATCGAGGAGCTGCTGAACGACAGCGGCCGGGTCAGCGGCCCCCAGGACCGCGTGGGCCTGCTTGTCCGGGTCGACCGCATCCACGAGACCGCGAACGATGGCCTGGACTGCGTTGCCCGCAACCAGGTCCAGCTCGGCCCGCTCGGCGGGCGTGAGTTGCAACTCTAAGGCCGTCAAGCGTGAAGCGAGAGTCGCGGTCTCATCCTCAGTGAGTGTGAGCGTGGCCACCTTGTCCAGCAACTTCTTCAGGCTGATGCCCTTCTGGCGGTTCAGGGGCGGGTCGACGAAGTCGTGCTCGGTGACCCCGACGGCGTCGACAATGACGAATCGGGTCTTCTCGGTGGCGTCCGGAGTGACAGCGCGGAAGTCGGCAGAGGAGATCGTGCGTGCTCCGCGGCCCTTCATCTGCTCGAAGTACTGTGCCGAACGCACGTCACGCATGAAGAACACGCACTCCAGCGCCTTGACGTCGGTGCCTGTGGCGATCATGTCCACGGTGACCGCGATCCGCAGGACCGTCGAGGTGCGGAACGCTTGGAGCCGCCCCTTGGGGTCCTTCGCGTTGTAGGTGATCTTGGCGGCGAAGTCGTTGCCCTTGCCAAATACCTCCCGCACCGTCGTGACGACCTCCTCGGCGTGGTTGTCGTCCTTGCAGAAGATCAACGTCTTGGGCACGGCCGAGCGGCCGGGGAAGATCTCGGGCAGCTTGTCGCGGAAAGTCTCCAGCACCAGCCGGATCTGACTGGTGGAGGTCACCGCGCGGTCCAGCTGCCTACTGGTGTAGACGAGATCCTCGTTGAGCGCCTCTAGGCGTTGCACACGGGTGCGGCGATCCACCATCGGCACGACGGTGCCCGCCTCGATCTCGGAGCCGTCGGCGGTGATCTGTGTCTTGATCCGGTACAGGTCGAAGTCGACGTTGACCAGGTCAGCCACCGACTCGGGGTAGGTGTACTCGGATACCAGGTTCTGGCGGAAGAATCCGAAGGTCTGCTTGCCGGGCGTGGCGGTCAGGCCGACGACGTGGACGTCGAAGTACTCCAGCACCCCGCGCCAGACTCCGTAAATGGAGCGGTGCGCCTCGTCGACGATGACCAGGTCGAAGCTCTCCGGCGGCAGCAGTCGGTTGTACGCGACGGTGACCGGCGCCTCGGGGACGTAGCCATCCAGGCCGGGATCGTCGCCCTCGGCCACGTCCTCGTTCTTGAGCACCTTGAACACCCGCTGGATCGTGGAGATCGCCACCTGGGTGGAGCCAAGCATCCCCGCGCTGGTGAGCTTGTCGACGTTGTAGATCTCGGTGAAGCGGCGTCCGTCGTCGGGTGTGCGGTAGTTCTGGAATTCCGCCAGCGTCTGATCGCCGAGGTTGTTGCGATCCACCAAGAACAGTACCCGGTTAAAGCCACCGAACTTCAGCAGCCGGTAGGACTCGGCGACCGCCGTAAAGGTCTTGCCGGCGCCGGTGGCCATCTGCACCAGCGAACGGTCGAACCGCTGCTCAGCCAGCGACTTCTCGATCCCACGGATCGCGGCGACCTGAGCCTTGCGCATCGGTCGCTCGTCCAGCACCGGCAGTGTCCGCACCTTGGCTCGCCAGGTCGGCCGGGCCGGGTCGCGCTCAGCGTCCCGCAGGACGCGGGCGAGTGTCTCCGGCTTGGGAACGTTGAACAGCCGCCGGGACCGAGGCTGGGGGTCGTAGCCGTTGGTGAAGTGGGTCTCCGTGCCGCTGGCCTCGAAGACGAACGGCAAGCGCCCGTCCACGGTCAACGCCTTCAGCCGCACCTCGGGCGGCAACCCCTCGGCGTACATGGCGGACTGCCACTCAACGCCGGACAGGGTGGTCCCTACCGACTTGGCCTCGATGACCCCGACTACCCGCTTGTCGACGTAAAGTAGGTAGTCCACACGGCCGTGCCCCTTGGCCATGATCATCTCGCGGACCGCGATACCCAGGCCGGCGAACAAGTTGATGTGCTTCCGATCCTGGACCAACCATCCGGCATCAGCCAACTGTTGATCGATGAGCACCCGCGCCCGCTGCTCAGCGGCAAGCCTGGGATCGTCCGTCACCCCACTGCCTCCCCCACGCTGTCGTGTCGACCACAGAAGTATCTTCCACCACGGGCAGACCAGCGTAGGTAGCACTGACGCTGGAGCTGCTGACATGAAGATCGCCTGCCGACCTCTGCAAGTTACACACCGACAAGTTCAAAACTCCACACGAGGCCGTTCGCTGATATCCCTGTTGAGCAGAGTACGAACGTCCGCTTTGGGAAGCCCTGAGCGGTGGATAAACTCAGGGAATGAGACGCCGGTCGTTTCCGTGAGTTCCAGCGCGCGTCGTAGGAGTACCGGAGCCTCCGGGTTTCCCAGCGGGCCAGGCTCTACCTTGCGCCATCCTCGCACGGACAAGGCTTTCCATGCCTGCGCGTAAGTGTGCTCACTCATGACCCCGAGCGTCTTTGCCCTGACCAGCAGGGCCGCAAGTGAGACGTGCCACTTTGCCTTCAGGCGGAGAAATGTGGGCCAGTCGAGTCGGGCCGGAAGTTCGGGTTTGATGTCGTCGGCTGGCATGAGGAATGCGGCGGCGAACTCGTTGGCTTGATTCTCGGTAGCCTTGTCGCCGATTTGGCCATTGATGCCATGTAGGACGAGATGTCCTAGTTCGTGGGCTGCGTCGAAGCGTGAGCGGTCGCGCAATCCCTTGTCGGCTCCGAGAGCGACCACCGGCCTGTCAGGGAAGTCGACGCAGAATGCATCGACTTTCTCGATGCTGACACGGAAGCGAACAACGACTATCCCGTTCATTTCGAGCAGTCTCACGACGTCCTGAATTGGACCACGAGGCACGTTCCAGTGGCTTCGCGTCTGTGCCGCGGCGTGTTCGATATCGGTGGCTTGTAGAGGCTGTCCTTCGTCGGCAGGAACGCGCGGCAGGTTGAGATCCGGCAGCGCGACGTATTTTTCGAGCTCGAGTGCGAGTTCCCGTGTGAGGTGCACGTAGGCCAGTGCTTGTTGGCGATCTCGAGGAGAGGTGGACCTGAGGCTTCGGAAGAATCCGTTGAGCTGCTCCTGAGCAGGGGGACGGGCAGGGGCGGCGAAGAAAGACGGTGGCACGCGTAGCGCCACCGAGAGCCGACGCAGGGTCGATGCGGCGGGCCGGGTGTGCCCGTTCTCGAACTGGCTGACCGAGGCCGCCGTGACGGAGCCGACTTCTCGAGCCAGTTGCACCTGGGTAAGCCCTCGAAGCTCGCGCGCCATCCGCAGTCTGGCCCGGTCGAACAGGGCCGCGATGTCGCCGGGGTCCAATTGCGGGTCGTTCACGTCTTGTCTCCGCGCCAGTCCACGTCCGCTGGTGAGCGGACGATTCTCGATCTTGATCGGTCCGCTCGCATCTTAGGCATACCTTGGTTACCACTGAGTCAAGTTGCGTCCACTTCCGCCGACACGCCCGGGTGAGATGTGGCGACTCGGCGGCAATCTTCGCCGTGTACTCTACCTGAAACCAAGAAGATGATGCTCAAATCTGAGGCAATCGCACTCGGGGGATGGAGTCGTAGAAGTGAGGGTTCAGGAGTGCGCGGGGGACTTCAGGGGGTTGTGGACGTGACGCCGACGATCACGCATGCCGACGTGGCGGCCTTCGCGGAACGGGCGGTGAACCTGCCGCGCCAGACCGCGATCGACAGGCGAAAGCAGGTGAACACACTGCGCGACCGGCTGACGTCGCACATCGCGGACAACCCCGGGTTTTCGCTGGTGAAGATGCTGCACGCGGGCTCGGTGGCCAAGGGGACGGCGCTACGTACATTCAACGACTTCGACGTGGCGATCTACGTCAAGCGCGACGACGCCCCCGTCGAGGAAGCCGAACTGGTGGAGTGGATCAGCGCACGGCTCCGTGCGGCGTACAAGGGACTGCTCGACCCGTCCCAGATCACGCCGGGCACGCACTGCGTGAACGTCCACTTCAAGTCCACCGGCACCGATGTCGATGTCGTGCCGGTGCTCTACGAAGGCGACGCGGATGATCGCGGTTACCTGATCGCCAAGGACGCCGTTGACCGGACCGACTGGTTGCTCACCAGCGTCCGGCTGCACCTCGACTTCGTTCAGGTCCGGAAGAATGACTGTCCTGACGACTGGGCACAGGTGGTGCGCCTGGTGAAGTGGTGGGTCCGCGAGCAGGTCATGAGCAGCCCTCCGAGAGACAAGTTCCGGTTCAAGTCGTTCATGATCGAACTGCTCTGCGCGCACCTTCTGGATACCGCGCGCGTCGACTTCACCGACTACGCCACCGCGTTGGAGGGCTTCTTCGACTACATCGTACGCACGGAGCTCGGCGAACGGATCGCGTTCGACACGTATTACCCGGCGTCGGACCTGCCGAACACACGGGTCGGGGAGATCGAGATCTTCGACCCGGTCAACCCGGCGAACAACACCGCCCGCCTGTATGAGCACCGGGACCGTGTTCGGATCGTGGACGCGGCCGAGGCCGCCCTGGACGCCATCACCGAGGCGAGCTTCGCCACGACGAAGGACCAGGCCGTGAAGTGTTGGCAGGTCGTGCTCGGCAGCAGGTTCCGGGGGTAGCCATGACCACCTCCTACACGCGCTCAGAGTCCGCGACCTACAGCCTGACCTCCGCCAAATACGTCGCCTCGAAGATCGCCACCGATCTGCGGCAGGTGCAACGCTACTACGGCCGCCCCTCCGACACCGACATCGCGGACTACGCCTTGGAGGCGGCGCTGCTGTCCCACGGCGACTACGTCGACAAGGTCATCTACGGCTTCCAGCGTAACGGGGCCTGGGTTCCCGTCACGCTGGAGTACACCAGCGCCAACGGAACCCTGGTTGCAGACGATCGCGCAGGCGGGATCGACCGCCACGCCGACACCAGCGGCACCGTGTTCACCAGCTTCCTGCACTACAGCTCGAAATGGTCCCAACTGACCGGCACCGACCGGGACAACTTCACCGAACTGCTGCCCTTCACTCGCGCCAACGCCCCCGCCCCCGGCTACACGGGCGGTTACCACACCTCCGACCGCACCTACTCGGCCCACGGGACGGGATTCACCAGGAGCACCTACCGATCACTATGACCACCAGCAACGATCTGTTCGAGGACGACCTCGACCTCCCTGATCCCCTCGCCCAGCAGCGCTACGCACGCTTGATCGGGCTCGACCACGTCAAGACCCGTCTGGCCAAAGAAGCCGAACTGATCCTGCAACCGCACCTGTTGCGTGAGTGGAGTCTCCGCGCCCACGACACCGTGCTGCCCGCAGTCGACCGGCTGACTCACCGACCGCCGCTGATCATCTTCGCTGGCGACGTCGGCACCGGGAAAACCACCCTCGCGGAGACCTTCGCCGACACCATCGCCCGTCGGCACCGCATCGACGTGCGCGTCAAGCGGCTGAGCCTGCGCGCCCGCGGCACCGGCGCCGTCGGCGAAATGACCCGGCTGATCGGGACCGCATTCGACGTCGTACTCGACGAGGCCCGCGCCGCCGGTTCGACACGACCCACCATCCTCGTCATCGACGAGGCCGACGCCCTGGCCCAATCCCGCGAAGCCAGCCAAATGCACCACGAGGACCGAGCCGGGGTAAACGCGCTGATCCGCGGCATCAGCCAGATCGCCACCGAAGCACCCGGCGTCCTGGTCATCATGTGCACCAACCGCATCGGCGCCCTCGATCCCGCGATCCGTCGCAGGGCCGCAGCCGAGTTCGATTTCGTCCGCCCCCACGACGCCCAGCGCGCTGCCATTCTCACCGCTCTTTTCGAGGGAATTCACCTCAGCCCGTCGAACCTGGATCACCTGGTAGAGCTGACCGGACCAGACGGGCGCGGATACGGCCACACCTACTCCGACCTGGTCGACCGAGTGCTCGCCGCGACCTGCCTGGCCGCCTATCCCGACAATCCCATCACCGCCGAGCTCATCGCCGAGCAAGTCCGCACCTGCCCACCAACGCCTCCGTTCACGGCCCAGTCATGAAGCAGGTGCCAGCCGCCACCCGTCCAAGTGCAAGCGGCGCCCGCCTGACCGGCGACGACGTCCAGCACGCCGTGGCCTGGCACGCCGCCCTGCGCACCCTGGTCCCGCACACCGGGATCCAAGCCGTCACCGTCGAAGCCGCCCACGTCGGCAACGTCGACGACGTCGTGATCACCAAAGACCCCGGCCCCAACGACTACCTCCAGGTCAAGGCGACGGTGTCCGCACAGCGAGCCGCGACACTCGACTGGCTGTGCGAACCGACCCGAACCGGCGGGGCCAGCATTCTGCAACGGTTCCACCACGCATGGACCGATCTCTCTCAGAACGAGACGCACCCCCAGTTGACCCTGGTCACCACCCGCTCCATCGACCCCGCCGACCCGGTCCTGACCCTGCGAGATCGCCACGACAGGCTTGGCGAGCGACTCCAACACACAACGACGGCTAACGCACTCGCGGCCCGCAGCCGCCTCATTGACCACCTGAGCTGCACCGACGACGAACTGTTCGCCTTCCTCGCCGACCTGCGGCTGCGCACCGATGCCTCAGAAGCCGTCTGGCGAGACCATGTGGCCGAGATCAGCTACGCCGCCGGCGTCCGCGCTGACGACACCGCCTTCCGCCTCGGTATCACCGAAGTCCGGGAATGGGTCAAGACCAACCGGGTAGAGAGAACAGCCAGTGACGTCCGGGATGCGGTTGACCGGCTCGGGCTCCACGCCACCGAACCGTTCACCATCCTCGCCATCAACTCCCTCGACGACCACACCGCACATCCCGACGCCGCGATCAGCGTCAACTGGGTCGACCGGTTCCGCGGCAGCGAGGCCCGCAACCGCCGCGGCTTGAAAAACCCGCAGGAATGGGAAACCGTCCTCCGCCCACAACTTGTTGCAGCTCAGCGCACACTGCGCAGCCTCCGCGCACGCCGCATCCTCATCACCGGCACCATGCGGCTTCCCACCTGGTTCACCGCCGGAGTGATGTTCCAGGAAACTGCAGGGTTCACCCCGGCAAAGATCAAAGACGGGCAACTCTGGACCCTCCCAACCGGCCACGTCGCCCCCGCAGCGATCTCCCTGTCCCGCCCTCTCACCGACCTGCCAGCCGGACAGGATGTTGCTCTAGCCGTCGCCATCTCCGCCGACCTGACCGCCGACGTCCACCAGCACCTCGCCTCAACTGGCCATGACATTCCCCTGCTGATCGTCCGGCCATCCACCGGCACGTCCAACACGAGCATCGCCAGCTTGGACCACGCCTTCGGAGTGGCACTCGCCATCCGCGACCTCGCCCGCGAGATCGCCCGCACCCTCAGACCCCCAGTTCTACATCTCTTCCTCGCCACACCCGCCGGATTTGCCGTCCTCCTCGGCGGAATCTGGGACCGAGTCCCCACCACTCAGACCTACGAAGACCTCGCAGCCAATGGCTACGAACCAGCCTTCAGCATCCCCAACTAGAGCCCGTATGTGTCGTTTGGTGGACGAAGCCGATACCTCATGCCGTCACAAGTGCCTGTGACCACCTTGACCCAATAGAACGTAGATCCACATCGATCAGATTGAGTCGGAGCCCGGCCCCCGGCCCCGTGACCGCGGGCGTCCCCAAGAGCTTGGGTGAGACGCTGGATGACTGGATCTCCCTTCGCTGAGAACGTCCGACAAGGAGATCGCGGAGTTCATCGGCTTGTCGCTGGACAAGGTCCGTCATCACAGGCGGGTGATCCCGGCCATTCGGAAGTAGGACACGCCTCTGGCAGTCGATGCAGCCGTGGGGCGGGACCATCGTTCCCGCCCCCACGTGGCCGTCACACGCGCAGAGCAACTCCAAACGCGACTCGACTACCAGGTTGCCGGCACGAAACCGCTGGTCATCCCTGTTCCCATACTTGGTACTCCCTCCCCGAGGTCCGGCCCTCCGCAGAACGATCTCGCGCAGGTTGGTGCCCTCCCCGAGGTCCGGCCAGGGCGGCGGCACGTACCGAAGTCACCAATCGACAGGAGGGAATGGCGCCGCCACTGGGCTCCCAACAATGCCTCGACCTCCGAAGGATGGCGCGGCAACTGCATCTGACGAGCTGCGCTCCTCCGTGGCGGTACCCGCCCCAGGCTCCTCACCAGCATCGTCTCGTCGTCTCCGCTGGTGGCGATCCGAGGGGTCTGCTGCAATCGCGCGTCTCAGCAGGTCACAGAAGAGGCAACCGGACATGGGCAGCAGTCATCCCTGCCCGGCGTCAGCATCTCTGTCCTAAGCGAACGACCTCACCCATGATCCAGCCGACACACCGTCACCAACATGTTGGCCAGGTACACCTAGCGTCCCGTAGGAAGCCAGGAGCATTCGCAGGGCAACGCCCGCGGAGCGCAGGCGACCTCGCACGCTCGTCGTGGGTTCGACATCCACGTCGTCCGCCGATCGAGGCAACGCGGCCCCGTCACCACACCACACACATCGGTGGGAACTCATCCCACGACGACCCACTGGCTTTATTCTTAAGACCTAGCCTGGGAGGCCGTCACCGACACTGCCGTTTCGAACACCGTGAAGGTACTTCATTGGCCGGCAGGGCAAGCGCACTCTTTGTAACGTTTCGGCATATACATGTCTCCAAATGAGCTGTTTCTCGGTATTGCCCGGCGAAACCGACAACCGCGCATGCGGCGTTGTACCGCTCACGGAGGCCATCGTCATGATCGACCGTTCGGGTCCCGTTGCCCCGCACAACCAGAATTCCGTCCACGGGTTCGGTGATGTCGTTCCGGCTACGCCGGGAGCGTCGCTGCCAATTCCCGGCTCCGACTCCGACTCAGCATTGACGGACCGCAACGGTGCCGCCGCTGGCGGCGAGGCTTGGCCGTCGTGTCCGCAGCTTCTCTTCACCCCGGCTGAGGCGGGTGAGCTTCTCGCTGTGAAGGAGTCCTGGCTACGACGCCAAGCTGGGATGCGTGCGATTCCGTGCACGTTGCTGGGGAAGCACTTGCGTTTCTCGCGAACCGACCTGGAGCAGATCGCCGCAGCGGGCCACCGTCCCAGCGTTACGCACCCACGGCGTGGCGGCCGACGGACACGCCGGCCATCCCGGTCATGATTCGCGGCAACCATCGAGTCTTTTCCTTGTACGCCAGAGATTTTCCGCGGCATCGGGTTGCTCTCTGTCGGTTGTGGAGCGTCCATGGATGTCGTTGTGATCGTGACCCCCTCACCTTTGCGAAAGAGTTCACCATGCCCTGGGCAGAACAATCAGCAGACACCACCTGGCGCGTGCGGTATCGGCGCGACGACGGCACCATCGGCTCCATACCCGGCTTCCCCACCAGCACCGCAGCCAACGACCACATCGCCGACATGGAGGTCGCTCAACGCCACGGAACCTGGATCGATCCGGCCGCCGGGCGGATCACTGTGGCCGTCTGGGCGCCGGACTGGCTCGCCTCACTCGACATCGATCAGCGCACCGAGGAGAACTACCGCAGCTTCCTCACCAAACACGTCCTCCCTCGCTGGGGCAGCACCGCGCTGGCCGACATCACCAACCTACAAGTCCGTACGTGGGAGAAACACCTCCGCGCCTCCGGCCTGGCGAAGACCACTGTCGACAGCATCATCAAATGCTTCTCCCTCACCCTCGGCGACGCCGCCGACGAGAAACTCATCGCCGCCAACCCCATCCACGCCCGCCGCCGCGGGCGCCGCCGCCGCGCCCACCGCACGCCACGCAAGGTGTGGGCGGAGCCCGCCGAAGTCCTGCAGATCGCCGACCAGATTGCCCGGATCTACGGCCCCGCCGGCGCCGTCCTGTTCGTCACCGCGGCTTGGACGGGCGCACGCTGGGGCGAACTCGTCGGACTGCAACGCCACCACTTGCACCTCGTCGACGGCGACACCGGATTCCTCGTCGTCGACCCCGACCACGGCGCCCTGCACGAACCCAACCGGGGGCCGCTCTACCTCGGACCACCCAAAACCGAGGAGTCCGCCCGCACTATCACCCTGCCCCCGTTCCTCGTACCGCTGCTCCGCGCCCACCTGGCCACTCACAGCCACCCGCACGTATTCGTCACCCCGAACCACGACCTTCACCGCCGCAGCAACTTCAGCCGCCGCGCCGTCCGCCCCGCCGCCGACGGCAACACCCACATAACTAACCCCGCCCACCGGCTCCACCCCATCAAACCCGGCCTGACCTTCCACGGCCTGCGCCACAGCCACAAAACCTGGCTCATCGACGATGGCGTCCCCGAAATCGCCCAAGCCCTCCGCCTCGGCCACGTCCTCGCCGACAAAGTCCAACAGACCTACTCCCACGTCGCCACCGCCGTCGAACAACGACTCCTCCACGGCCTCCAAACCCGCTGGAACAAAGCCCTCGCCGACAACACCACCCCACCCGAAAACACCACCTGGCGCACAACCACCTCACCCCAGCAGTCATGAAACGCAGCCCTCAGCCGCCCACGGGCCAGCGCCGGCGCACGGCTACCCCACCGCACCGAAGGTCAACGCCCAAAACGCCTCAACAGAACCACCCATACGGGCGACCGAGGTGGAGCAGTTCTGGTGACCCCATTTCGCCCGGAACCCCACACTGCTCCAGTTTTGCTCCACCTACTGAACAGTAACTGAAGCGGAATCCACAATGGACGAATTTACGGTGCACCTAAAAACAACGCCCGGCCTGCGACAACACGCAGACCGGGCGATCATGAAAGCTGTGGAGCTAAGGGGACTCGAACCCCTGACCCCCTCACTGCCAGTGAGATTAGGGCTACTCTCCGTTCGCAGGTCAACGGTAGCAAGACGAGAATCCGGTAGTCAAACGTTGCCCTTGATTGCCGTTGGCACCGTTTCCATGCCGTTCAACACGCCCGTGTGCTCCAGGGTTGCTCCAGGCATAACCGCGTGAAGTCCGGCACTCCATCGTCATCAACCGTGGCTACGCTGCTCTGTCTTTGGGGCCGTTACAGTAGTTCATCGCGGATCTTCACGGCCGATCAGGCCGCACCAGTGGTCGATCGCTGCACATCGCCAGACTGCCCTACTGGCCCGGCTTGACATCATCTATCCCCTGCGCCAGACCGCGCTCGACGGAGATGCACTGCAACCGTCACCTCCACTCTTCCACCCGTGCGGGTTCGTTGCCAGCAGGGCGATCCCTCAGCACCCTCGGCGCTTCCATCCTCAGGCGCGTAGCGATCAGGACCGGCAAAGCCATCGAGATACACGACGCGGCCGTCTTTCGAGGTGAAACCTGTCTTGAAAGCGAACATGACGGATCTACGCCGCAAGATGCCGTGCTTGAGCACTGCACCGGTCTGTGTTGGAAGAACTTGTCGTTCGACGTCATCGCACCCACCGTGATCACCAGTACCACTAGTCGGCACCGAAATCACCACCACCATCAGCAATACCGCCAACGGACCCGCGCCCGAACCCGCTCAAGTAACACTGGAGGCCGCGAGCGCGACTTATTCGGTGAATCTCATCGTGTTGATCATTGCCTAGGATGTGTGTGTCACACAAATGGAGTAGCCGTCGCACTTCGCAACACGACGATATTGGGTTCGACGCACGAGATTGTCGGACCTCGTGTCTACAGTCAGAAAGCGGTCACCGACTGGTGCCCTGTCCGGTGACGCGGGAAGGTAACTGAGGCGTGGCGAAAACGTCGGCTGAGCACCTTTTTCACGAGTTCCGCACCAGTGCTACAGCCGACGTGACGATGTCGTTGCTGCGGTCACAGGACGCGTTGCTCCACCTGGCCTTGATGGCGGCTCACCTGGGGGACGGTCAGGTGGTCGATGGGCAGACGCTCACCGCCCAGATGGACGCCGATCTCCCCGCGTTACTGCGCAGTAATGTTTCCACTGGTGATCAGGCTGCAACGGAGGTAACCCTGGATGCCGACACGCTGCTGACCCGCTGGACCAAGAAGGGATGGGTGTATCGCAGCGTTGATCCACAAACTCGCGTTGAGCGCTACCAACTGGCCTCGGGGGCAGGACAGGCCGTGCGGCAAATGCGCAACCTGCAGCGGCAGACCTCGATTGCCACCGAGTCGGCCCTATCGATGGTGATGGCCGAGATGAGGCAGATCGCTATCGAGGCGAACCCTGATCCAAACGCCAGGCGAAGCGTGCTGAAGGAACAGCTCAAGGTCCTCGTTGCCCAGCTCGACGCGCTGGACAGGGGCGAATCCCCGGAGGTCAATCACGCGAACCTCGTCGATAAGGTCGGCACGCTCGCTCAGCTGGTGGAACGTATCCCTCCGGACGTCGCCCGGTACGGCGAGCAGATGCACGCCAACACCGCGGCACTGCTGCGGCAAAGTCTGAGCGACGACCCTGCTCAGTTCGCCGAGTCGCTGCAACGGATGTTCGACGGGCACAACGTCATCGCCGAGTCTCCGGAAGGGCAGGCCTTTCGAGCCTTCGCCACCGTCGTCGCTGTCCCCACCCAGCGGGCGCAGCTGGAGTCGGACATCGCCGAGATCGTGAGCCGCGTCAATGGGTTGCCATCACATCTGGCCGAACTCTTGGATGGGTTCATCGACGCGGTGTGGTGCCGGGTCCAAGAGGTGGAGGACACCCGCGCGGTGGCCTTCCGCCGCATGAGTAACTTCGTCCGCGGAGGGGACATCCTGCACTACCGAAGTATGAGCACCCGGATCAACGAAGCTCAGGCTTCGGCGGCGGAAGCCTTCCAGCGCACGCACGGCGGCCGCGATATCGGGTTCGTCGTCCCAATGAGCGGGGTGCAGACCAAATCGGTAGGTCGTGTGCGGCTTGATGACGGCGACTTCGCATTGCCTGACCCGGTGACCGACTCCAGCGGTGAATTTGAGATCGATCCCGCCACGCTGCTCGGACAGGAATCTATCGACTGGGCCGCACTACGCTTGGCAGTGCACTCGGCGATGGATGCCCGAAGCGGCTTCGCCACCCTCTCCGAGGTGCTCGAAGAGCTGACCAAGCCGCGCACCGGGGACATCATCGGCCTTTGGTCACTGGCCACCCGTTTCGGGGACGTCGATGACACCGCGCGAACCACAGTCTGGGCTCACACACGGCGCGGTCGACGAGAAATCACCGTCCCCTATCTGGTGTTCGGCGAACTGATTCCCGACCTCGTCGCCCCGCCCGCGCACCGTCCACCGCTGTGGTCTCAGCCCACTCTTCTAGAAGGTGTCGCCGATGACTGACACCGACATTCCACCGTTCGGGGATGTGTTCTCCGACGACCTGTTCGACGAGGACGATGGTACGACCACCACCCAAGTCGCACTTGATCCGTCAGACGTGTTCGACGATACCCACGACGGCATCGGGTCCCGGATCAGCGACGGAGATCTCCACCCGCGTTTCGTGGGCGACAGCAGCGAACTACCCGCCGAAGTGTGCTGGGCACTGCAGGAACTGGTCGCCGCCCCGCACGTCACCGACAAGTCGACGAGACACTGGCCGATCGTACTGCAGTTCGAGGACGTACTGCGCCGCCGACTGTCAGAGCTCGGTCTCATCCTTGAGGTAAACCGAGACCACCGGTACGCCTTCACCCGACAGGCCGACGATCCCAGTCCCCACAGCCGCACGCTCCTGCGAACCAGGACGCTCAGCCTCGCAGCCAGCACGCTGGCGCTGTATCTGTACCACCAATACGTGATCTCCCCGGACAACCCGATCGTCGAGACCGCGGACATGATCGACCACATGATGGCCTACAAGCGGGCCGACGACACGGACGAGGCCAACTTCCAGAAGAAGATCAAATCAGCGATCAAGGCACTCGACGACGCGGTGATCATCAAACCGATCAAGAACACCAGTCGCTACATCATCTACGGCGTGATCACGTCCATTCTCACCGCGGAACGGGTCGCCGCACTCGATCAGCGATACAAGGCGATCGCCCGGGGCAAATTACCCCACGGAGCCGACACCGACCCGACCACGAACACCCCAGCAGAAGAGGACAAGGATGCCTGAAACCGTCAACGGCAGCCGTACTATTCACCTGGGCCAGTTCCGCATCACCCGGTTGCAGGTTATCAACTGGGGCACCTTCTGCGGCTACAAAGACTTCCCCATAGACGAGCGCGGGATGCTACTTACCGGTCCGTCCGGGTCAGGAAAGTCCTCCCTCATGGACGCTCACTCCATCGCACTCCTACCCACCAACGACCATCGGTTCAACGCCTCAGCGGACCTGACCGCCCGCGGCGCCAAACAGGGCACCCGCAGTGTCACCGACTATGTTCGCGGCGCCTGGTCAGAGAACGACGACGAGCACGAACAGTCCCACGTGCAGTACCTGCGCGGCGGGAAAACGACCTGGTCAGCAGTCGGCGCCACATACGAAGACGGACTGGGGGCGGTCACCACCGCAGTCGTAGTCAAGTGGTTCACCGGCGCCGAAACCGACGGCGCTTCGATAAAGACGATGCACCAACTACACGACGGGCACTTCGATCTCAGAGTCCTCGAGACGTGGGCCGCGCAGGAGTACAACACACGCTGGCTCAAAGCCACGTACCCGGCGGACTATCCCGATAACCAAGCGAACTATATGCGCGCCCTGGCCAAACGCGTTGGACTCGGCACCTCGAAAACTGCTCTGTCGCTGCTGGGTAAGGCCAAATCCATGAAGAACGTCGGCGACCTGAACCAGTTCATCCGCAGCAACATGCTCGACACTCCAGTGACATTCGGCGCAGCACAGAAAATGCTTGACTCGTTTACCCCGCTCAACGCCGCATACGAAACCGCGCGCCGAGCGCACACACAGGAACACGTGCTGCGCGACGTACCCGAGTACTGGACTAAATACCAGAAATCCCGCGAAACGGGCAACCGCGCCGCAGCCCTTCTCGGCGCTCCCATGGACCACTATCTCCGCGAGGTGCACCTACGAGTGCTCCAAGAGGACATGGACCGTCTGGACCTAAACATCGACGCCTTGGACCGTCGGCTCACAGGACAGGAACAGGCCAAGAACGACGCTTACCAGAGCTTCATTTCGCTCGACCAACAGTTGCGCCGAGAAGGACAGGCCATGCAGGAACTCAAGGTCCGCCTGCAGGCCGCGAAAGACGAGGCCACAGCTCGCGAGAGCGCATACGGGTTTTACGCCAGCCACGTCACCAGGCTGGAACGGCGGTGCCCCGAGGATGAACCCGCCTTCACCGCACTGCGTGAGGAAGTACCGGAGATCCTGCACCAGGCACAAGCCGACAAGAAAAAGATCGAGCCAGACCGGCACACAACGTTCGCCGCCCTAGCAGACACGCGTCGGCTACACGACTCGAAAGCCGCCGAGCTACTTGCCTTGCAGACCGCAGGATCGCTTATCCCGCAACGAGAAAGTAAGCGCCGAGAGTACATCGCGCAAGCCACCAACGTCCCGGTGTCCGACCTGCCATACGCGGCGGAGCTGATCGATATCGTGGACGGGGAGGAGCGATGGCGCCCCGCCGCGGAGAAGGTACTGCGCAACTACGCCATGCGGATGCTGGTGCCCGACGTCCACAAAGATGTCGTCCGGGAGTTTATCGACAACAACAACATGGGCGGCATTGTCGAGTACAGCGTAGTGACGGCGACCTCGGCCCACCGACATCAACCACCCGTTGACGTTCTGGCGGGCAAGCTCACTGTAGACACCAACCATCCCAGTGGACCGTGGCTGGCTGGGCAACTGGCGCGTCAGTTCGAGCACAAGTGCGTCGAAACGGCCCGCGATCTAGAACAACACCGGATAGCCGTGACCGTCCGCGGCACGGTCAAACTACCGGGCAATCACTATCGCAAGGACGACCGACCGGAGCTAACCAACCCTTCATCGTACGTTCTCGGCGCCAATACCGCGGCCAAGCGCGCAGCCCTCGAGATCGAGGTCACCGAACTGGCCGTGGCCAAAGAACAAGCCCTCGAGGCGGCCGACGAACTCGACGTGAATTACCGGAACCTGGAGTCCAGGATCACGGCCGCGACCCAGATCGCCGACTACGACACCTGGGCTCAGCTGGACCACTGGACATCCAAGCGCAATGCCGGGGATTTTGAACAACGGATCGACGAGATCAAGGCAAGCAATGTCGACCTGCAACGACTGGAACGAGACCGCGACGACGCCGAGACCACCTGGACAACCGCGTCGGAACTCTGTTCAACCACCAAATCCAAGATTACGGAATACGGCCAGCAGCACACACAGCTGCTCAGCACCTATGAACACGAACTACCCAAACCACACACCATCGCCGACGACGAAGATCGTACTTACCTCGACCGCATATTCGCCGACATCGAAATCCCCGTTAACCCGGCAGCAATGCGGCAGGTTCGCTCCGCGTTCGGCAAGGCACTCGAACGCCACCGCGACCTTGCCGAAGCCGACGGCAAATATTCCTTCACGAAGGTCAAGACAGCCGTGGACCGCTTCCTGGAGTCTTGGCGAGACTTTGCCCCAGATGCCAGCGGTGACATCGAACGTTCGGGAGGCGACTTCGCAGCCCTGCACGAAGAGATCGTCCAACGACGACTGCCCGAAGCGATGTCACAGTTCCAGCAGATCATTACCGAGGACATGGTCCCGTCCATCGGTATGCTGCAACGAGAGATCGAAAATGCTGCCACCGACATCAAACGTCGCGTTTACATGGTCAACGACGGACTCCGGCGAGTCAAGTTCAACCCGGACACCCACCTCCAAATCGCATTCAAAGCAAACCCCTCCAACGATGTCAAGGAGTTCCAGCGCAAGGTGGACGCCTTGCTGAGCAACGCCCCAGCCGCACAGCGGGACGCACATAAAGCGTTGGCACAGTTCAAACGTGTGCGTGAGTTGATGACCCGATTCACCGCAGACGACGCAGCGTCGCGCCAATGGCGCAGCAACGTGCTAGACGTGCGCACCAGCTACGCCTTCTACGGCAGAGAAGAGAATTCCCATGGGATCACCGTGTACACCTATCGCAACACCGCCAGCAATTCCGGTGGCGAACAGGAAAAGTTAGTCGCATTCTGTCTGGCCGCCGCCCTGAGCTACAACCTGGCGGACGACGACTCCGACGGCCGCCCACGGTTCGCGCCGTTGATGCTCGACGAAGCGTTCAGCAAGTCCGACGAGACCTTCTCCGGACAGGCCTTGTCGGCCTTCGACGAGTTCGGGTTCCAGTTACTCATCGCCGCACCCATCCGCATGTCCGGCATCGTTGAACCCTTCATCGGGCAGGCGATCCTCGTCGAAAAGCGCATGACCACCGAGGGAAGCCACTCCAACGCGGCCATGGCCACCTTCGGCGACCTTGCGGTTCGCCGCACTGACGAGTCGGACGGAGGCACGGGTGCGGCAGCCTGACGACGTCATCGAACAACTGCGCAGGCGCTTCGTCCAAGAGTACCCGGACTGGGCCCGGCAAACGGGGACTTGGCCGATACGAATCAGCCTTCAGCCACCGACTACAACACAACGATCAGCCGACCCGATCGCCTGCCACACCTGGGCAGAGCAATGGCGTGCCTACAAGGGCCCCGGAGTGATCGAATACACCAGCTCGCGGTTCCCCACCGGCACACACAAGATGCCGAAAACACTGGTGTTGGGTCACCCGCGCGAAGTGGCGGCCGCCCACGCCGACACCCAACAAACATGGCAGCGCTGTGGGAGACGTCTGACCTCGCTGTACCACAGATTCCCAGAGGCCCAGTTCACCGGCATTATTCGCCGCCTCAACGACATGGGCGAGCGCGACTACCTGCGATTAGTCACGACAGTCACTTGGCTGCAAGCCAACCCAACATCCGGGATGCTGTTGCGCCAGCTGCCCATCGAAGGCATCGACACTAAATGGCTCGCCAAAAACGCCCACCTCGTACTCGCCCTACTCGGCACCAGCGACGCCGCCGACGACGAAACAACACCCGTGCCTCGGCGCAGACGCCTACACGAACGGCTCGGACTGCGCATTCCACCAGACCTCGTCCAGGTCGCCTTACTCGACCCCGCACTACGAGCGCAACTGGCGGGCATGCGTCACCTAGCTGCCAGTGTCGAAGACCTCAACCGATGGCAACACGTACCCAGCACCGTGGTGATCTTGGAAAACAAAGAAACCGGATACGCAATAACGGAGGACCACACCGATGTCGTCGTACTCCACGGCCACGGCTTCAGTGTCTCCTACTACGCTCAAATCGCCTGGGTGCGAACCGCTCGACGAGTCATCTATTGGGGAGACATCGATGCACCTGGACTCCAATTCGTCAACGATCTACGTGGCTACGGTATCGCCGTCAACACAACGCTCATGGACATGACGACACTGGAAGAGTTCCGACACCTCTCAGTCGACGGTGCAGGCCCTCAACGCAAATCGCTTCCCCATCTCACCGACACCGAACAACAACTGTACGAGCATCTAGTCGACCACGCCGCCAATCATGACAACGGACTACTTCTCGAGCAGGAACGCATCCCCTGGCCCCATGCACACCGTGCACTGGCCACAGCAATAGGAAGCGCTCATGACTCAACAGACGCTCAACGAGAAAAACTCGGCAGACCGACTACGAAGTGATCTTCGATCCAGTCCCGTCATAGTCTCAGGCCCCTCTTGACCTCATGATGTAGCGGTACCCACCTCCCAAATCGGGACAACCAGCAACATCACACTCTCGAAGGTCGTCATGGCATGGGCCGAGCAATCAGGACAACATTCGTGGCGGGTCCGCTACCGGCAGACCGCGGGCGGCACAAGTTCAGTGGGCGGATTCCACAGCGCCGAGGACACCCACGCCTACCTCTCCGACATGACCACCAACCGGCGGCGCGGTGCCTGGATCGACCCCGCCGCCGCCCGGACGCCCCTCGCCGACTGGGTCCAGCGCTGGCTACCCGCCCTCGACCTGGACCGCGTCTGCCGTCCAGCGGCAGCGTGGGTCCGGCGATCCTGTCCGCAACCGGACCATGTGGCCGCGAAACCACGCATCGAGCCCGGGGCACCGGCCGGCTCTGGCTGCAAACGTTCGGCGATCACGGGACGTGATCTGCGCCCTGGGCCGTCGCACAAGCGCTCACCACCAGTTGGGGTCGTCTATGCCTAACTCCTGCTGCATTCGACGTACGAGGATTTGAAAACGTTGCTCAAATTCATTGCCAGCCACGTGACTGTCCTCGATCACGAGATTACGTCGATGTGCAATCAAGAAGGAGGTGTCGCAAAAGAACTTTCGGAAGCCTTGACACTCGTAGTAGAGCGCCGGAGGGAGAACGAGGCAAAGTCGCGATAGCTTTGCCCGTAATTCTTCAGCGCCGGCAGGTCCGGTAGGTGACATGCGGATGTTTGGGCCTGACGAGTAGCGACTGTTCGTCGGGAATCTTTGACGATGGAGCGTCCGAAGGTGCATGACGAACGACGCGAAGCCCGTCCTACCCGTGCCGACAGGCTTCGAGATTGCTGGTTGACTCGGGTAGACTGGCGCGTCAGGCTGCGCGATGATCTTTGTGAGAGGCTGTCGTACGCAGCATTTCGGGAGTGATTCAACTAACGCAGGAGTAAGGGCTTGAGCTACCGGAACAAGACGTACGTAGCCTTCGCCAGCGAAGACATCCATTGCTATCGGATGATGGAAGCCTGGCGTGATAATGCGAACATCGACTTCTCATTCTTCGATGCCCACGATCTCTACGTAGCCCGCGATACTAGCTCGCGTGAACAGATCAAGCGCCGGTTGCGAGAGCGTATCTCAAACACTGCCAAGCAAGTTGTCTTGCTCGGGAGTAGTGCGGGTCGCCGCAAAGGCGGCGACGGATACTCGTTCTTGGCTTATGAAGTTGACACGGTTATTCAACTGGGGCTGCCGGTGGTTATCGTCAATCTGGGCGGAAGTCGTTCAGTCGAGAGAAGCTTTATTCCTCAGCCTTTTCTAGACGCCAACTACTACACTATGTCTGTCTCGTTTCAGCCCGCAATCATCAAGTATGCCCTAGATGAGTATGTGCCCGTCTTCAACGCCGGAGACGTGGCGGGCCCGCATTACTACAACCCGGATCACTATGCAAAGGTCGGCCTGTGAGTCGTCGACTATTGCGCGATCTGGGGACGTGGCGTTTCTGGGCTCGATTTGGACTGCGAGTCTTCGCGGTCGTCGGTGTCGAGGCGATGCTGCTTGGCCTGTTTGACGTCATTAAGCCGGACGCTATCTCCAAACTCAACTTTCCTGTGATTCTCGCGGTCGTGCTTATCGCATTGATCATCGGCGCAGTGCGTTCTTGGCCACGTCCCGTCGAGGAGAAGTACTCGGCACCCAAGACAGAGATCCGTTTAATCCCCGGCAACCTGTTTGAGTGCGCTGATAACTTAGTGATCGGGATGTCCAACACGTTTGATACGGCCGTGCCACATATTATCCAGCGCGGCAGTGTTCAGGGGCAGTTTCTGGAGAAGGTCTACAAGCAAGATCAAGACGCGCTCGATCAGGACCTGAACAGGGCGCTTGGTGGAGTTCAGTCATGTGGAACGATCGAAAAGCCAGGTAAAACGACGACTTACCCGGTAGGAACGATCGCCGTTCTACGTCATCATCGGACGCACTACTTTTGTGTTGCGTATTCGGCGATGGACAAGAACAACAATGCACAGGCCGACATCGACGGCTTGTGGCGCAGTCTTATGAACCTTTGGGAAGCCGTCCGCCAGACTACGAACGGTGAGGCGGTGGCTATACCTATCATAGGTGGCGGACAGTCCCGACTTTCCCAGGTTCTTCCCGCCCAGGACTCGATCCGATTTATTGCTCTATCGTTTATGTTCGCATCCAGACAAAAAAGAGTCTGTGAACGATTGGATATATTCGTGCGTCCAGAAGATCTGAATCGTATCGACATGCTTGAGTTTCAGGACTTCCTCACTTCGCTGAAACCGTCATAATGGCGACGGACAACATCGAAGCGCCTGAGGCTACTAGGTGCGCGTTCTGCGAGTATCTCTCTGGACTTCGTCCCTATACAATCCTTGGCTGCGACCGCTTGACTGCAACGCTTGTAACTCGGGAACAGCGCGGTATTTCTCATCTTCTCGTAGTGCCGCTGCGGCATTGCGAGACGATACTTGACCTTGAGGACAATGAGGCTGCGGCGCTGATGAAGGCCGTCAGGCAGGCGGCGCGAGCGATAGATGCTGCCGACAAGAGGCCCGGGATTGCGGTGTGGCAGAACAATGGCGTTCCGGCTCATCAAACCATTCCGCACGTGCACTTTCATGTCGCAGGAACGCTTCCCGGGGGGGATACCGAACGGGGGCGGGTCCGGGAGCTGTCCGTTGTCGAAACCGACCGAATTGCGACACGACTTCGCCCGTTCCTCCAAATGCGATCTGCGTGACGCGGTACGGAAGGATTGAAGGGTCAAAGGCCAAGGTTGATGTAGGTTTCGTCAACGTAACGAAATGTGCCGTTTAGTGCTTCCACTTTATTGCCATAGTAGTAGTCAGGCCAGTTGTCCAGAGCGTATTTTATGATCTTAGCCTCAAAGGAGATGTGAACAGCACCTTTGCCTCCTTCGATACTGGAGGGACAGCGAGCGGCGTCATATTGACGCATATCGTTGAGGTTCGCGACGATGATAGGTAGATCCAGGTAGCGAGCGTAACCGATCTCCCAAGGAATGTAACCGCGGATGTACTTCGTTCGCTCGCCGACCAGCAGAAGTAAAGTCTTCGAGTTTTGCATCCGAGCACGAAGTTGCACCTTGATTGACTCTGGCAGGCTGGAGTCACGCGCCATGTTAAGGTCATGAGCGTCGTGGAAGCCAAAGTCAATATGTTCGTTGTCGCGCCATGCCTTCAGGATGTTGTACCAGCGCATGTCCTCGTCGCCATCAAAGGCAACGTAGAGCTTGTTCCGATATGCCACTATTTCCACTCCTTGAGATCAGGCCTCCGCAAGGTGTCCAGGATGGTGCGTATCGGAAGTGTCATTCAACGTTCATCATTGACAGCATCCATTTCCGGGTCGATACCGTCAGGTCGAACGACCGCAGCGATCTCGTCGGCGATCTCCTCAATGGTGGACAGCGCGGTGTTACGGGCAATCTTGTCGACCAAGGACGGCGACTGCGCCATGACCTCATCCTTGGTGATCTCGTGCCAGATGGGCAGCAAGGTTTGCTCGCCGGACACCGATCGGCTGACGATGCCGTCCAGCTCGTACTGCGGCCAACCCTTGGCGAAGAACGACCGCGACAACACCACGATGCCGAACCTGCTCCGCGCTAGGCCGGTATCGATCTTGCGTCGCAAGCTGTAACCGATTCGCAGCTCGAAGTCGTCGAGCCATACCTCAACGCGGCGTTGCTGGAGAGCCTCGGCCAACGGCCGGGCCACAGTCGCCTTGTCCTCGCTGGCATGTGAGATGAACACGTCCCAGACGCGGCTGTCGTCACCATTGACGATTGGCGGAGCTTCGTGGCGGATGTTGGCGAGCGATCCGGCAGATGCCGAGCGGACTGTCGGTAGCGGCGGAGGCTCTACCGCCACGCTGGATCGCACCGAGTTCGCCCGCAGCCCCATGAGATCGACTGTGACGTACCAGTGACCGCTGCTGGGCACGGTGATCCGGAACGGGGAGCGCTTGGCCAGCCCGCCGTGGTAGCGATGCCGCTGACCGTTCTTGTACGCGCGCAGGTTGGTGCCGTTCATCAGGCGAACGTTTGCGCCTGTGTTCAGCGTTACGACCATGGTCGATCCACGCTGCAGGTTACCTAAGTTGTACTCCACGAACTTGGTACCCGTGGCCACGATGGGACCTCCTCTCCGAGACGTACGTCGCTCAGGAAGGCCAAGTTGAGGTCGTCCTCGTGATCGCGTGCCGTACTGCTCTTGAACCACTGCTTCTGGCAGGGGCTGTTGCCGCCGTGACGAGCGCCACGAGCGCTACAAGTCCAGCATGGGTAGCTGGTAGATCTGAGAACGACACGCGGGGGTATTTCCGCCGAGCTCGGGGCGTTTCGCGATAAAAAGGAACGGCGACGACACGGGCTTCGCAGCGTGCGTGGTGAACGTGGGCGGAAGCGGCGCAAGCACATCACCACGTCCAGTCACACACTCCTCCTATCACGAACTAAAACCATACCATTAGACATCGATCTGGCATGGTTTTAGTTCGGCACTCGCAGCTAAAAGATCGACTGAAGTGACTACCCCCGCTGCAGCCAAGTGTGCCGAGCAAGAGTCTTGAGCACGACAGAGCGAACGGAGACATAGAGGAGCCAGAACGGCCGTTCACAACCGTCAGCATGACCTTGAATTCGCCAAAGCCGCAGGTAGAAGCCCCTGCAATCGAAAGCCGTTTCAAGATCACCGGGATCTAACCATCGGGCTTTTAATCTGTGGGAATGCCGTGTCAGCGATTGTCGCATAGTGTCGCCCAGGGTTGATTTGTGCAGGTCAAACGGCATTTTTCGTCGGCGTTAATGCCGGGCAGTGTTGCGGTGTATCGGGCGCTCTGTGAGCAACGGAGCCCAATCGGAGACCGGCGGCTCACGCAAGCACCGTGCCGTCTACGAGCTGTGACTCTCGACGGCGCGCCGATGATGGCGGACAACCGGTCGTTCAGCGGTGGTGACGGCACCTTTCGACGGGGCTCTCCCCGATGAAGGTTGTGCCCGTGCTCGGCGCGTAGATGTCCACCGTGTTAGGTGGCGGCTGCTGTAGTCAAGGAATGTTGATTTTCGGCGTGTCGGGCCGGTGATGGGAGCGGAGCTTCGGTAAGAGAGGTCGTCCGCCAAAGACATCCTCGCCACCAGGAGCTCCGCTGAGCGTGAATTCTGTCATCACTCGTGTCATCACTGTAGCGGCGGGCCGGTCCGCGCCCGGTCATCTTGGTGAGCTGACCCAGCACCTGCCGTTCGAGATGGTCGATGAAGCACTGGCCGCCACCGGCACCACACAGTCCCGGCTGCGGGACCTGCCGTCGCGGGTGGTGATCTACCTGCTGCTGGCCGCTTGTCTGTTTCCCGAGATCGGGTATCCGGGTGTGGCGCAAACTCACCGCAGGCCTCTGGACGCTATCCGGACCGCGACACCGACCGCGGGTGCGTTAGCGCAGGCCCGCCGCCGGATCGGGGTCGCGCCGCTGCGGTGGTTGTTCGACCTGCTGCGCGGCCTAGCAGCCATACCGCGGCAGCGCGGACCCTGGTGGCGCGGGCTGCTGGTGTGCGCGATCGACGGCACCACCATGACCGTGCCCGACAGCCCGGCGGTGCTGACCCGCTTCACCAAGCAGGCTGGCAATCACGGCGGCACCGGCTACCCTCAGCTGCGCCTGCTGGCGCTGGTGGCCTGCGGCACCCGCAACCTCATCGACGCGGTCTTCGGCCCCACCACCACGGGTGAGACCACCTACGCTGCTGCGCAGTCTGCGGCCCAGGATGATCCTGCTGGCCGACCGAAACTTCGCCGCCAAAGACCTGATCGCCGACGTCGCCGCGACCGGGGCCGAGGTACTGGTGCGGCTGAAGAACGACCGCAAAATGCCGGTGCTGGCCCGCTACCGCGACGGCTCCTACCTGTCGACACTCGGCGCCGTGCGTGTGCGCGTCATCGAGGCCGAGATCACCATCCACGCCACCGCCGGCCACCACACCGGAACCTACCGGCTGGCCACCACCCTGCTGGACCACCACCGCTACCCGGCCGCCGAACTGATCCAGCTGTATCACCAGCGCTGGGAGATCGAGACCGCCTACCTAGAGCTGAAGTCGTCCATCCTGGACGGCCGCGTGCTGCGCGCTCGCACCCCCGGCGGAATCGAGCAGGAGGTCTATGCCCTGCTGGTGACCTACCAACCGCTGCGCATCGCCATGGCCGACGCCACCATCACCCAACTCGAGGTAGACCCCGACCGCGCCAGCTTCACCACCGCCCGGCACGCCGCCCCGCGACCTGGTGATCCAGGCTGCCGACGTCATCGCCGATGGTACTAGTCAGTGCCAAACCATTCACCTTCGGCGCACCCCTGAGTAGGACCTCACGGCTCGCCACGCCCGGCACCGGCCAGGTCAAGGGCGATGTCAATGATCATGTCCTCCTGCCCGCCGACCATACTGCGACGACCGACCTCCACGAGAATTGTTCGGGTATCCAGGCCGTATCGAGTGGCCGCCGCCTCGGCGTGGCGCAGAAAACTCGAGTAGACGCCCGCGTAGCCCAGGCTGAGGGTTTCCCGGTCCACGCGGACCTCGCGATCCTGCAACGGCCGAACGAGGTCATCAGCGGCGTCCATCAGCGGGAACAACTCGCACCCGTGCTCGAAGCCCATCAGATCGGCGACAGCGATGAAGGCTTCGAGCGGGCAGTTTCCGGCTCCAGCCCCCTGGCCGGCAAGTGAGGCATCGACGCGAGTGGCGCCGTTCTCCACCGCAACGACGCTGTTGGCGACGCCCAGGGCGAGGTTGTGGTGGGCGTGGATTCCCAGTTCCGTAGCGGAGTCCAAGCCGTCACGGTAGGCGCGGAAGCGTTCGCGCACATCGTCCATCGTCAGCCGCCCACCCGAATCGGTGACATAGACGCAGCAGGCTCCGTAGGACTCCATGAGCTTGGCCTGGCGAACCAACTCTGCGGGCTCGGCCATGTGGGACATCATCAGGAATCCCGAGACGTCCATACCCATTTCACGAGCGGCGCTGATGTGCTGAGCGGAGATGTCGGCTTCGGTGCAGTGGGTGGCGACCCGTACCGAGCGGACGCCCAGGGCATACGCCTGCCGAAGGTCGTGCAGCGTGCCAATCCCGGGCAGCAGCAACGTGGTCGGCACTGCTCGGCGGGCGGCGTCGCACACCGCCTCGATCCAGTCCCAGTCGGTGTGGGCGCCGACGCCATAATTGATGCTGGAACCGGAAAGTCCGTCGCCATGGGCGATCTCGATGGCCGCGACCCCGGCAGCGTCTAGAGCCGACGCAATCGCCCTGGCCTGCTCGACGGAGTAGCGGTGCCGGACGGCGTGCATCCCGTCCCGCAGGGTCACATCCTGGATGTACAACCGGTTCATCGGGCACTCCCTTCACCCGAGCGACGTGCGGCGATACGTTCGGCGGTGCCCAGCGCCGCAGAGGTCATGATGTCGAGGTTCCCGGCGTATGCGGGCAAATAGTGCGCGGCGCCTTCGACCTCCAGGAAGACCGACACCCTCACCGGAGCCGCGCCGCTTGGCAGCAGCGCGCGCAGTGGATCATCCACGGCGACCGCGTCGAACTGCACCTTCTGCTTGAGCCGGTAGCCGGGTACATAGGCCTGCACCCTGCCGACCATCGTCTCGACCGACGCCGTGATCGCCTCGGTATCATCGTCCGAGACCAGACAGTACACAGTGTCGCGCATGATCAGCGGCGGCTCCGCGGGATTCAGCACAATGATCGCTTTGCCTCGCTCCGCGCCGCCCACCTGTTCGATCGCCGCGGTAGTGGTCTCGGTGAACTCGTCGATGTTCGCTCGCGTGCCGGGCCCGGCGGACCGTGACGAGATCGAGGCAACGATCTCCGCGTAATGCACCGGCGTGACCGCGGCGACCGCCGCGACGATCGGGATCGTCGCTTGGCCGCCGCAGGTCACCATGTTCACGTTCGGGGCGTCGAGGTGAGCCTCCAGGTTGACCGGCGGCACAACGTAGGGACCTACGGCAGCCGGTGTGAGGTCGATGACCGTCCGGCCCAGCGCGCGCAGGACTTCATCGTGGTACTGGTGCGCCCCGGCGGAGGTCGCGTCGAAGACGTAGCGGACGTCGGTGAACTCGTCCAACCGCACGAGCCCGTCGACGCCTTCGTGTGTCGTCGCGAGCTTCAGCCGACGAGCGCGGGCGAGGCCGTCGGAATCCGGATCGATGCCGGCCATCGCGGCAATCTCGAGGGTTTCGGACAGCCGCAGTACCTTGATCATCAGGTCTGTGCCGATGTTGCCCGACCCGATGACGGCAACTTTCGCCTTGCTCACAGGGATTCTCCTTCGGCGGCGAAGACGACCCGTACCGAACCGAGTCCGGAGAGTTCGGCGTGAAAGACGTCGCCCGGCGCGGCGGCGACCATCGGCCCGAGCGCGCCCGTCAGCACCACGTCCCCCGCCCGCAGCGGGTCTCCTCGGCGGGCCAGCGTGGACGCCAGCCAGAGCGCGGCGTTGAGGGGGCTGCCGAGGCAGTCTGCACCGCTGCCCTCCGACACCACAGTGCCGTGACGAGACAACGTCATGCGCACCGACCGCAGGTCTACGCGGTCGAGCGTCACCCTGGTGCCGCCCAGCACGAACAGGCCGGACGAGGCGTTGTCCGCAACAGTGTCGACGATGGAGATATCCCAGGCGGCGATCCGACTGTCCACGATTTCCAGCGCGGCAACGGCGAACCCGGTGGCACGTACGAGTTCTGCCACGGTACAGCTGGGGTTCGGCAGGTCGTCGGTCAGGACGAGCGCAACCTCGGCCTCGACCTTCGGCTGCAGCAGCCGCTGGACGGGCACGAGCCCGCCGTCGGCCACGGCCATGTCGGTGAACAGCGCCCCAAAGTCGGGCTGCGCGACACCGAGCTGGCGCTGGACGGTGGGCGATGTCAAGCCGATCTTGCGGCCGGCCAAGCGTCGCCCCTCGGCCACGGCACGCTCGGTGTTCAGCCGTTGCACCGAGTAGGCGGCTTCGACGTCGCCGAAACTGAAAAAGTCGCGGACCGGCAGACACGGATTGCCGGTATCGATGGCGCCCTGCAGTAGATCCGCAGCTTCACGGACGGCGGCGCTCACGGCAGCCGCCTGGATGGGACGGGAGGACATGGGATACCTCCTGAATTCAGGCACCTGAAGGGGGACAGAACGGGGTCAAGCAGAAGCCGGACCAGGCGTCGGAGTACTCCGAGTCCGCCGCCGGGCTGAGCAGGTGGCGATAGCGTCCGGCGTAAAACACCAGCGGCTCTCCAACGCCGTCGGCGAGGTGGCGCACCTCGCCGACAAACAACGTGTGGTCGCCCACGGGGCGCGCTTCGACGATCTCCGCGCCCACCTGTGCCAACGCTCCCGGCACGAGGGGGACGTCGGCGTGGTCTTCGAACCGTGGTGCCAGGTCCGGGTCGGGCCTGCCGCTGAAGTGCTTGCTGACGGACTCCTGGTCCGCTGCGAGGACGCTGACGCCGTACACGCCGCTGGCCAGGAGGAGGTCGTGCATCTTCGCACGTTTGGCGATGGATACCACGACGAGGGCGGGCTCGAGGGACACTGACATGAACCCGTTCGCGGTCATGCAGTGCGGTCCCGCCGGGGTCGGCGTGCTGATGATTGTGATGCCGGTAGCGAACCGACCCATGGCGTCGCGGAACCGCCGAGGGTCAACGCTCGCCGCCGGCGCGGCGGTATCCATAAGACCTCCTAAAGATTCTAGCATCTTAGTCAGGTAAAAAAAAATATGTGATCATGATGCTTCAACTCGCGGCCGCACCAGAGGTCGCCAGCAACAGGTCCAGAAGCACCCCCTCCACGTTCGCGCTCACGACGGCGTCCACGAGACCGGCGAACTCGTCGAGCGAGGCGTCCGGGTCGACGACGATGACCCGGCCGGCGGCCTTGACCGCCTTGAGCGTGCCGAGGTCGTGCCGCCCGAGCCCGAGGTAGACCGCAGGCGCGATGCTGCGGGCCAGTGGCCCTATCTCGAGCTGCGGGGGCGCCTCCTCCGCAGCCACCGCGGCCGACGTCGCGACGAGCGCGATGCCCCGAGTCGCGGCGACGCGCTCGGCGACGCGCCGGGCGCCGGTGCCGAGACCAGGCCCGAGGCCGATGACCAACCGGGCCGCGGCGAGCCTCGGGCCGTCCGGAACTTCGACCCGGCGCTCCACCGCGGTGCACAAATCGTCGCCGGTCGCGGTGACGTCGGCGAACTCGACGTCCGGTTCTCCCTGGTCGCGAACGGCTCGCGTCGTGAAGGAACCGGGCCGCAGCGTGCCCAACGACGGTGTGGAGTGCGCGATCACCGGCGCGATCACGTCCGCCGATAGCGCCGGTTTGAGCCACAACAGGTCCGGCTCGTCGGTGTCCGCGTCGCGGACTTCCAGCGCGGTAAAGTCCCCCGTCAGGCCGAGGCCGAGTCGGGCGGCGACGCGCGGAGCGTAATCGCGGCCACGGGCGCTGAACGGGGCGATCACCGCGAACGGCGAACGCGCGGCGATCGCCGTGCTCAGCGCGTCGGTGACCAGATTCGTGCGGTATTCCGCCGGTTCGCCGCAGCGCAGCACCAGTACCCGATCGGCCCCATGCGCGTAGAGTACGCGCGGGAGGTCGTGCGGCTGGTCGCACGGCAGTACCGCGACGACTGTGGCTCGCAGGTCGCAGGCGACCGAGCGGGCGCAGGCCAACGCTTCGAGACTCGCCGGGTGCAGGCCGCCACCGGGCAGCGGCTCGGCGACCGTCCAGATCTCGCGCGACGGCGTGGGCACGACGACTTCGGCCACAGGTGCGACCGGCGCGAAAGCGGCCTCCAGCAGTTCTGCGGCGTCGAAGCCGACGCCGCCGTACTCCGCCGCCGAGCGCTCGCGGGCCTGGTGCCGGATCTCCGCGACGAAGGTCGGCGAACCCCGGGTGCCGAAGTCCCGCGGTCCTCCCCCAAGTTCCTCGGCGGTCAGCGTTTCGACGGCCGACGGATCGGCCTCGGTCACCCACGGCGGCTCGGCACCCCGCCCGACGGAGACCACCGCGGGCAACGCGACGGTCCAGGCTTCGCGGCCGACGTCGGTTTCGACGTCCGCGGAGAGGACGCCGTCGCCGACCCGCAGGTTCGTCACCTGGGTCAGCTGCGGCAGGCCGACCAGCTCGGCGACCTGAGGTCCAACCTGCGCGGTGCCGCCGTCGAGCGTCCACCGACCGGTAAGCACCAGGTCCGGGCCCTCCCGCGCTACGAGCCGAGCGAGCGCGCGGGCCGTAGCCAGGGTGTCGGCACCGGCGAAGCGCCGGTCGACCAGGTGCACGGCGCGGTCGGCACCCCGGCGCAGCGCGTCGAGTAGTGTCTCCGCGGCCGCGGGCGGCCCCATCGTCACGGCCACCACCTCCCAGCCGGTCTCCGCACGCACGGCCAGCGCCTGGGCCAGCGCGTGCAGGTCCGGCGGGTTGGTGACGGTCTGGTCGTCGTCCCGGCGGATCCGTTTCGTACGTTCGTCGAAGACGCCCCGCCCAGGCACCGGGACCTGCTTGAGACAGACGAGGATGCGGCCCGGTGTGCTCACCCCTGCGCTCCCGCGTATGCGTCGTCCTCGACGTCGTACTCTTCGCCCGGCGCAAGCATCCGGAACTCTTTCTTGCGCGCCCCGCACACCGGGCAGACCCAGTCGTCGGGGATGTCGCCGAACGGCGTGCCGGGCTCGATCCCGCCTTCGGGGTCGCCGAGGCGGGGGTCGTACACGTCTTGGCAGACATCGCAGATCCACAGTGCGCTGGCCGGGTCGGCCTGGGTTTCTTCGGTAGCCACCAGCGTCTTCATCGACGCCTCCTTTCGAGGGTGGAAGGGAGACGGCCCGGAACTCTGGACATCCGAGGCCGTCTCCCTGCTTTGCGCGGTGCCGGATCAGGGCTCGAGCCCCGCCATGCGCGTCATCCCGCGCACGCCCAGCCCGCCGTCGCTGTGGATAATCGTGCCGGTGACCGCGGGCGCACGTTCCTTCGCGGCAAGGAACGCGTAGGCCCAGGAGTGATCGTCCGGCTGGGCGACGACGCCCAGCGGGTTGATCCCCTTGATCAGGCCCTCGATGTCCGGGACGTCCTTCAGCGATTGGCCTTCGTTCGCGAGCGCGGGGATGCCGCGCAGATCCGTGATCGTGCCGCCGGGCGCCACCCCGTTGACCCGCACGTGCGGCGAAAGTTCGTACGCCAACTCGGTCACCAGACCGCGGACGGCGAACTTCGACGACACGTAGAGCGGACCGCCGCCCCCGGGGTAGAACCCGGCGTTGGAAATGGTGAGGATGACCTGGCCCCGGTTCTCGATCAGCTGGTCCAGCGCCGCCTTCACGGTCAGCAGGTTGCTCTTCACGTTGACGCCGAAGAGCTGGTCGAACGCCTCGTCGATCTTGTCCTTCGGTAGCTGCGGGATCTCGGTGAAGTAGTCGAACACCCCCACCGCGCACACGAGCGTGGTCAGCGAGCCGAACGCCTCTGTCACGTCCGCCACGGCGCGTTCGTTGTCCCCCATCAATGTCGCGTCGCCCTGCGTCACAACCACAGCCTCACGTGGCAGTTTCTCCTGCAGATCCCGCGCTTTCTCAGGCGAGATCTCGAGGACTCCAACCTTGGCACCCTCCTGCACGTACAGATCGACCACGGCACGGCCGATACCCGATCCACCTCCGGTGACCAGTGCCACCTTTCCGTCTAGGAATCCCACGTGAATCAGTCCTTTCCGAGCAGAGCCGACAGCGGCCGCGCGTCGAGCTTCACGCCGGGGCCATAAGGAGTGTCGAGAAGCTTCGAATACATTTCGGGTGTCTGCCAGGTGAGGCTTTCCAGCTGCAGCGGGTCGAGCAGGGTCTGGAACCCGAGCCTGGGGGAGCTGACGAGAAGGCGTTCGCGTTGGCCGGTACTGATGTAGCTGACCTGGATCACCGTGAATTCGTTGGCAATCTGGATGATCGGGTCCTGGCCTTCGTTACGGATAATGGTCACCGAACTGCCTCCGTCACATGATCAAGGCGAGGTTGTGTGTCATGACGGTGGTCTGGTCGAGCACGACCACCCGCTTGACGAGGCGGTAGCCGCCGGCCACCCGACGGAGCACGTCGTGGCGCTCACCGGAGAGAATGTCGAACGTCGCGACGTCACCGCGGGTGCGGTAGAGCAGCAGGTTCGACTTGACGGCCACCTCGTCCTCCGCCTCGCCGGCGGCGACCCGGATGTTGGTCACGAAGTGTCGTGATCGCGACGGCGGGTCCTCCGCCCACGCGTACTCGGTCTCCAACCTCAGGACGCGCATTTCCATCGAGTCCCAGTCGTCGTCCATGAGAGTCATGCCCTCGACGATGTCCGTCTCGGCCTCACGCTCGCGCGTGACCCGCAGCGGCACGACGTACGACAGGTCCTCGGCCACCAGGTCGAGCCACTCCCGGTACTTGCCAGCGTCGAGCAGTTCGGCTTCGGTGAAGAGCCATTCGGTGGCTTCACGGACCATGATGTCGGTGATCTCGGTTGCAGTAGTCATAGGTGCTACGCCTCCGCTCGCGCGAGTGTCTCGGCCGCGGCATCGTCGGACACCTTGCCGTTGCCGCTGCGCGGCGCCGGGTCGGTGACCATCAGCTGCATCCAGTACTCCATGAAATTCCGCTGGTTAGCTTCGGCATAGTCCATTGGAAAAGCCTTGCCAGGACCGGGCCAGTCGGGGTCGGGCTCGTAGACGCCACGGCCCATCTGGTAGTTGAGCTCCATGGTCTTGGCGTACTGGGCGCCCAGCACCCGCGTGATGCTGCGCCAGTTCTCGGCATCGTCCTGCTCGAACGCGCCGGAAATACCGAACGTGCGCACGTAGGCCTGGTAGCTCTCCTCCTTGTACCAGTCCGGCGCTTCCTTCTCGATCAGAAAGAAGGACATGATCTCCATCTTGTCCGGGCCGAGCGGGTGCCACAGCCGAAGCGTGAGGAACGACGTCGGCGGCGAGACGTGGTCCTTCGACATCAGGAAGTTGCCGATCGACAGGTTCGGGAACACGGTGCCGTGGATGAACGCGACCGGCCGGAACACCTCGACCTGCTCCGGGGAAAGCCGGCGCTGCAACTGCTCGACGATGTTCTCCGGCATACCCAGGAATTCGGGCAGCGGCATGCCCGGCGGCGGGCCGATGATGCCGAGGCCGTGCCCGTTCTCGGTGTGCACGTGCTCGCCGTAGAGCGCGAACTTCGGGTCCGGCGGGGCGAGCCCGAGTTCCACCATGGAGCGGTGCGTCATCATCGTGTGGTAGGCGTCGCCGACGAAGTTGTCGGCGCCGAGCTTCCAGTTCGCATCGACGACCCAGCGCTGCGGGGCGCCGACGACCTCCAGACCGGCGTCACTGCGGTCCAGCACGATGTCGAGGTAGAACTTCATGTCCCCGAGGTAGTCCTCGAGCGACTGGGCCTCCGGGTCGAGGCAGCCGAAGATCAACCCCTTGTAGGTGTCCAGTTTCGGGACCGGCTTGAGCTGCCACAGAGACTTGTCCAGCTTGTTGCCGTACGCTTCCCGCCCGGCCGGCACGCCCACAAGACTGCCCTTGTTGTTGTAGGTCCAGCCGTGGTACGGGCAGCGGAAGTGCGACGTGTTTCCCATTTCGGCGCGGCACACCTGCATGCCACGGTGGCGGCAACTGTTGAGGTGGCCACGGACCTCGCCGTCTTCGTCCCGGCAGACGATGAACTGATCTTCCGAGATGTAGCGGACGACGTAATCGCCGCGCTCCGAGATTTCACTCTCGTGCGCGAGGAACACCCACGAACGGCCGAACACGCGCTCACGCTCGGCATCGTGCATCTCCGGGTCATTGATGATCGCGGCTGGAACAGTCCAGTCGGCCTCTACGTCACGCAAACCCTGCTCGAGGATCTGCCGAAGTTCGTCCCTCAACATGTGACCACCTTGGCGTCAGACATCTTTGTCTCCTCCGGAAAGCGCGGGCCCGATACGGAGCAGGACCGCGTTCACAGCTTGACTGGTTCTAGGATACTAGTATCTTTGACTGCGATGTCAAACCCCAGTTGTCCGTCACGCAACCGAACCGAAGGAGAGCACACCATGGGAACACCCGTCCTGTCGCCGGAGTGGATGAAGTCTTACGCAGAGCTGTGGAACACCACGGACGCGACGCGCGAGGGCCTCAAGGAGCTGAGTATGGTCGTCGAATACCGGCTCGCCGAGAACGAGAGTCGCGCGGGCCAGATCGAGGTCAACGCCGGCGAAGTCGTGCGCGCCGGCACCCCTGCCAAAGGTGTGAAGCCGGACTTCCTGCTGACGGCGAAGGTCGAGACCTGGCAGCGCCTCGGCGCCGGCGAACTGCCCGCCGCCAAGGCGATGGTCACCCGGAAGGTCAAGTTCCGCGGTTCCATGTCGGTGGCACTCGCCAACCTGCCCGGCCTCGAAGCCGCCATGAAGATGTTCGGCCAGATCGACGACACCGACTGGTCGGTGGACTGACCGAGGTCGCTGTCCACGGCCTCGGCGTACCTGAAGCCGGAGCGGGAGTCCGCTCCGGCTTCAGCGCTGCCACCAGACGGCGGGAGACCGGCGCTCCACCCGGACCAATGACCGGCCACTGCAACCCGGCTCCCGCTCCAGCGCAGCCCGCTCGCCGTTGACACGCTAGAATCTCGGCGTGAGCGACAGTACGCAGCCCCGACCTTCCCACACCGAAAGGCCGGATAGTCCATGCCCATGATCGCGGCAGTCACCAAAACAGACCAGATCTACCAAGCGCTCCTCACCCAGCTACTCGAGGGACGCCATCAATTCGGCGAGCTCCTCAGCACCTACGACCTCGCGACTGAATTCGGCGTGAGCCGCAGGCCGGTGATGGACGCGATGATGCGACTGGCCGCCGCCGGATTCATCTCGATCATTCCACAGGTCGGATGCCAGGTGACGGTCCCGGACGAACGCAAGGTGCGCGACCACTTCGCAGTGGCGGGCATCCTCGAAGGGGCGGGCGCACGGCTCGCAGCACTCACCGCCACCGGCGCCCAACTGGCCGAAATCCACGACATGCTGGTGCGCGGCATCGGCCCGGCCAAGCGGAACGAAGCACTCGCCTTCGCCGCAGCCAACCGGGACTTCCACTCCGCCATATTGGCGGCCAGCGGCAACCAGCGTCTGACCGACCTGGCCATGGACAGCTGGGACCTCAACGACTTCTACCTCCAGAAGAACCGGTTGAGCACGGACCTGACGCGGGCGCAGACCGAGCACACAGAGATCGCGGAGGCGATCAAGCGCCGCGACGCGGACCGGGCCGGCAGGCTCATGGAGGAGCATCTTTCGCGGTTCTGGAAGTTCATGGAAGTGTAGTCACTCTCCCACCGAACGGGTGCGTGCCTACGACCATGGCACCCGTTTTCGCCATCGAGCGACGACAAGCTTGTTGCTTCTGAGATTCTAGTATGTCAAAATGGAGGCAGGTTGCGACAGGAAGGAATGCTGTGGAGCAGCACGTAAGCATCTGGGGCGATTTGGCGGGCGTCGAGTTGCGCCAGCGGACCGTGGACGCGGCCGGCATCGCCACCCGGGTGGTAGAAGCGGGTACCGGTCCGGCACTGGTCATGGTGCACGGCACGGGCGGGCATCTGGAGGCGTATTCGCGCAACGTCCGCGATCTGGCGAAGGAATTCCGGATCGTCCTCTACGACATGGCGGGGCACGGGCTTTCGGCGAAACCTGACCGGCCCTACACGATCGACTACCTCAGCGATCACCTGATCGCGCTGCTGGACGCGCTGGACATTGGAAAAGCGCATCTCTCCGGCGAATCGCTCGGCGGCTGGGTGGCGGCGTGGGCCGCGGCACACCACCCCGAACGGATCGATCGGCTGGTGCTCAACACTCCCGGCAACGTCACCAACAAGCCGGAGGTGATGGCCGGGCTGAAGGAATCGAGCATGAAGGCGGTCCGCGAAGCGAGCAGGCAGACCGTGCGCACCAGGGTCGAATGGCTTTTCCACGACAAGAGCCTCGTCACCGACGAGCTCGTCGACCTGCGGTTGCGGATCTACACCCAGCCGGGGTTCGAGGACGCGATGCGCAACATCCTCGCGGTGCAGGACTGGGAACACCGGCGCCCGTACGTCTGGTCCTCGGAGTGGTGCGGCCGCATCGTCTCGCCGACCCTGCTGCTGTGGACCGACCACGACCCGACGGCCTCCGTCGAGGAAGCCGCGCTACTGGAAGAGCTCATCCCCGGCAGCCGTCTCGAAGTCATCGAGGGCGCCGGCCACTGGCCGCAGTGGGAGAAGCCGGACCAGTTCAACGAGACCCACGTTAGGTTCCTGAAAGGAAAGTGATGACCGCACGAAACGGCACCGCGTACCTCGACCGGCTGCGCGCACACAGTCCCGAGCTGTGGGTCGGGGCCGAGAAGATCACCGACGTGGCCGGGCACAAGGCGACGTCCGGCGCCGCGGCCGAGATCGCCCGCCTCTACGACCTGCAGTTCAAGACCGACAGCATGCTCTTCGCGCCCGACGGCGGTGCTCCCAAGGAAGGCGTGCAGTTCCTGATGCCCCGCACTGCGGAGGACCTCGAGCTCCGCCGCGTCATGCACAAGCAGTGGGCGGATTCCAGCTTCGGCATGATGGGGCGCAGCACGGACTTCGTCAGCGCGATGCTGGTGGCGTGGAACGCCAACGCCGAGTTCTTCGGCGACGGCGCCGACCGGGTGCGCGCGTACTACAAGTACGTGCGGGACAACGACCTGTTCTTGTCCCACGCGCTGGCGGACCCGCCGGTCGACCGTTCGAAGCCGCCGTCGCAGCAGCCTGACCCCTACACCTACCTCGGCGTGAAACGCGAGACTCCGGACGGCATCATCGTGAGTGGCGCGAAGATGCTCGCGACGGCCGCGCCGTACTCCGACGAGATCCTGGTCTGGCCGTTCTCGCTACGGAAGTACGCGGCCGAGGAGAAGCCCTACGCCATCGCGTTCGCCATCCCGGCCGACGCGCCGGGCGTCCGACTGATCTGCCGCGAGCCGTTCGGCGGGGGGAATGCCTTCGATCACCCGCTGTCCAGCCGGTTCGACGAGATGGACGCCGTGATCGTGTTCGACGAAGTGCTGGTGCCTTGGGACCGGGTCTTCATCAATCAGGACTACGAGCGAGTGAACAACATCTGGGCGATCAACTCCAACGCCTTCACCGGCGTCCAGACCTCGGTCCGGATGCTAGCGAAGCTCCAGTTCGTCGCGGGCATCGCCAAGCGCGCGACCGAGATCGTCAAGACCGACCAGTTCCCCCAGGTCCGCGACGCGCTCGGCGAGATCACCACCTACATCGAACTGACCAGGGCGGCCGTCCTCGCGTCCGAGTCCGGTGCACAGCGCAACGAGGAGGGCTTCCTGTTCCCCGACGTCCGCCCGCTCTACGCGATCCGCAACTCCGGGAACCGCTGGTACCCGCGGGTCCGGGAGATCCTGCAGCAGATTCTCGCCGGTGGCTTACTCTACCAGCCAGCCGACGTAAGCGCGTTCGACTCACCGATCGCCGAGGACATCACCCGGTTCTACCGCGGCCCCGAGACGAACAGCCTGGACCGCATCGCGATCTACAAGGTGGCCGCCGATCTCGCGGTCTCCGCCTTCGGCGGCCGCCACGAACTCTACGAGCGGTTCTACGCCGGTGACCCGCTATTCCTCCGCATCAACACCCAGTTCAACCAGTACGACTGGACCGAACCGCTCGGCCTGATCGATGGGCTGCTGGCCACGTCGATCGGGCAAGCCGGCGTCCTGTCCGGCGGCACTGGCGAGGGTGCTGCGGCATGAGGGTGCGCGGCCGGCGGGCCCTGGTCACCGCCGGGTCGAGTGGGCTCGGCGCCGCGATCGCGGCTTCTCTACGGGCAGACGGGGCAGAGGTCTTCATCACGGGAACCGGGCCGCACACCGGCGAGGTCGCCCGTGATATCGGTGCGGCGGACTGGGCGATTGCTGACTTCACCCAGCCCGGTGCCGCGGCCACCGCAGCCGCCGCCGCGCGCGAGGCGCTCGGCGGCATCGACATCCTGGTGTCTAACACCGGCGGCACGCGCGCGGCGAAGGCCTCCGAACTCTCGGCGGAGGACTGGGATTCGGCATACCGTCTCCTGCTGAACAGCGCGATCTCCCTGACCAGCGCGGTATTGCCGGCGATGTCGGCGGCCGGGTGGGGACGGCTGATCTACGTCACCTCGGTCGGCGTGGTCAAGCCGTTGCCACTGCTGCACCTGTCCAACGTGATGCGGGCCGGAGTGGCCGCGCTGGCGCGGTCACTGGCCGCCGAGGTGGCTCCAAACGGCGTCACCACGCACGTCATCGCCCCCGCCCACATCGACACGCCGCGGCGGCGCGCGCTCGCCGCGGCGCGCGCCGCGGCGGCCGACGCGCCGGTGGCCGAGCTGGAACAACGGCAGCTCGCCACCGAGTTGCCCATCGGCCGGTGGGGACGTCCCGACGAGATCGCCGAGCTGGTGACCCACCTCTGCTCGGACTTCGCTGGGTTCCAGACCGGGCAGACACACGTCGTCGACGGCGGGATGACCTCAACCTAGGGGAGAATTATGACAAATTTCGAGCAGTGGATGCACAAGCTCCACGAGATGAAGGACTACGACCCGGAGCGGTCGATGCCGGGCAACCTGATCACCCCTTCGGCGAGTGCCCGGTGGCTTGAGGAGGACGTGACCGGCAACCCCAGCCGGGTCGGAGTGCTGGCCGACCTGCCGGCGAAGTCGATGGAGTTCTACCTCCAGGAAATTCCGGCAGGCACGGCGACCGACCTCCAGCGCCATGTGCACGAGTCCGTGCACTGCGTGCTCGAGGGCAGCGGCTACTCCGAGATCGGACCGGAAACACTCCGGTGGTCGGCCGGGGACTTCGTCTACACCCCGCCGTGGGTCTGGCACCGGCACTACAACGACGGCACCGAACGCGTTCGCATGATCCTCGTCGAGAACTCGCGGCAACTCGATGGCCTCGGCATCAACCGGCGGGAAAGCGCCGGGAACATCTCTTACGACAAAGTGGATAGGAGTTGACCTACTGATGGGCATTTCACAGGTGGCTCACGCCGAACTCGCCGTAGCCGATCTGGACGAGGCGATCGGCTTCCACACCGACGTCCTCGGCATGCAGGAACTCGGCCGGTCCGACGGCGCGGTGCGGCTGTCCGTCGGTATCGACGGCGGCTGCGACCTGGTGCTGACCGCCGGCGGGACCGGGGTTCGGAAGTTCGCGCTGCGCGTCGACGACGTCGCCGACCTCGACCGCTACGCGAAGCGTCTCGCCGAAGCCGGCGTTGCGACCGAGACCCGCACTGACGAACACCCCGGTGTGGTCCAGTCGCTGCAGTTCCAGGCACCCTCCGGGCACGTCATGGAACTGGCGCTGCTCTCGACCGGACCGCAGTACATCCACCCGTCGAAGGCCCCTCACCGAGGCGGGATCCGCGCGCTGGACTTCGACCACATCACCGTGCAGGCACAGGACCCGAAACCGCTGGTCGACTTCCTGGTCGAGCTGCTGGACTTCCAGATCTCCGATATCTTCGCCCCGGCGCCCGGAGTCATCGGAGCGGCCTGGTGCCGGGCCAGCACGCTGCACCACGACATCGCGATCATCTCCACCCCCGAAGCCGGTAAGTCGCTACACCACTACGCACTCGGGATGGAGTCGTTCGACCATCTCAAGCTGGCCGCCGACGAGCTCGCCCTGCACAACGTGCCGATCGAGGTCGGGCCGGGCCGCCACGGCGTGGGCGGCAACGTCTACACCTACTTCTGGGCCGCGGGGAACCGCTACGAGCTGTCGGCCGAGATGCCGCGGGTGCGCCGCAACGACCCCGTGGTGTGGGACGACTTCCCGAAGGCGTTCAGCCCGTGGGGGCTGCAGCCACCGGAGTCGTTCGGCCGCACTTCCTGAAAGTCCCCCAAAAAAGCCGGTTGGCCCGGCGGGTCAGTAAGCCCCCACCTGACCCGCCGGGCCAAGCGCCCTTTCCCAGCGAGCACAAGGAGAGCCCCGTGGTGCAGAAGTTCGGTGTCGACGACGTGCGTGGCGTCATCGCCGTCGCCCCGACCCCCGCGCTGCCCGGGGCGGCCGAGCTCACCGCACGCGACACCGTCGACCTCGACGAGTCCGACCGGATGATCCGTGCGCTCGTCGCCGACGGCGTGGACGGGATCATCACCAACGGCACACTCGGTGAGATGGCGACCCTGACGCTGGACGAATGGCAGGCCTTCACCGCCTGCGTCGCGGACGCGGTTTCGGACACCTCATCGGACCTACCGTTGTTCGTCGGCGCGACCACCCCTAACACGAGGGAGACCATCGACCGGATCCGCTTCCTGCGGGATCTCGGCGTGCGCGGGGTCATCCTCGGCCGTCCGATGTGGAGCGCACTCGGCGCCGACGCCCTGCTCGCCTTCTACCGGGACGTCGCGAACCTGTTCCCGGACATGGCGATCGTCCTCTACGACAACCCTGAGGCGTTCAAGGGGCCGATCCCGTCTGCGGTCTACGCCGAGCTCGCCAAGGTGCCCCAGATCATCGGTGCGAAGTACATCGCGATCACACCCAAGTTCACCGCGGACGTGGCCGCGGTCGGCGGGCGGCTCCGACTGCTGCCGCTGGAGAGCGACTGGCTCGCGGCCCATACGCTCCACCCAGAAACGTCACTCGGCTGCTGGAGCAGCAGCGCCCTGTGCGGCCCACAACCCGTGCTCGCCCTGCGCGACGCGATCCGCTCCGGCGACGTCGAGGCGGCACGGCACCTCACCCACCGCATCGAGTGGACCTACGAGCCTTTCCTCGCCAGGACGAACTTCGGCGAGTTCTCCAAGTACAACATCAGTCTCGAGAAGCTGCGCTTCGACGAGGCCGGCTACGTCACCGCAGGCCCCGTGCGCCCGCCGTACCACGTCGTCCCCGAGGCCTATGCCGAAGGCGCGCGGGAGAACGGCCGCCGCTGGCGCCGGCTCGTCGGCGAAGTCCGGGACTCGGACTCCTGAACCTCGCCCAGACCGCGCTGTGCATGGGGCGCGGCCGGTCGTGAAAAAACTGATGGCGCCGCCTCTGTAACTGGGCGGCGCCATCAGTCCGTTTATCGAGATTCAGATGCGCGGAGAGGGCCGAGGAGCCCACCCACCGTCTGCCCGACGGTCGTGACCACACCATCCAGCGGCGCCGACACGCTGACCGGCAGCTCGGCGATCGGTGCGGGTGCGGGAGTCGGTGCGGGAGTCGGTGCGGGAGTCGGTGCGGGAGGCTTAACCGGCTCGGCGGGCGCGGACCTCGCCGGAGCGGGGTCGGCCACACCACCGCGCGATGCCGAGGCTGGGCGAGCCGGAGCGCGGTCGACGTTCTCGCCGTGTGTCGGGTCCTGGTCTGCGTTTCCGGGCGCGTCCGGGACTGCGAACGACCCGGCGGAATAAGCTCGCATCCAGGCCATGACCTTGTTCAAATAATCCTCAGACCTGTTGTAACTGAGGATGGCACTGCGCAGTCCCGTCGCGGTTTTAAGGTCGCGATCGGCCGCGCAGAGATACCGCCCCGCCGACTCCGAGGAATCGTAGATGTTCTGCACATCAGCGTTGCCGTCACCCGATCCATCCGTGCCCCACTTTTCCCATGTCGACGGAATGAACTGCATTGGGCCGGCAGCACGTGCCCACTGCCCGCTCTGCCGGTCGACGATACTCGCGAAACCTGGCGAACCGTCCAGGGCGGGGCCGTAAATCGGGCGGACCATTGTTCCCTGTGCGTCAACGTCGCCACGTCGGGCGTGGTTCGACTCGATCTTGCCGATACCCGCGAGCAACACCCAAGCCAGGTGACAGCCCGGATTCTCGCGAGCTAGCAAGGTCTCGGCCCGACGGTAGGCGTCGAGAACCGTGGCCGGAATGCCCGAACTCGCACCAGGTCCGGTGGCAGCGCCGCGTCGGTGGCCCACCGGCGCGGCGAGCGGCGGCAGCACCGAAACTTCTGGGAGCGTAACTGGGAGCCGGGCCCCGGACACGAACGACCATGCCTGCGGAACCGGCGTGGTCGCCTGTGCCCGGTCCGTCGTGAAAAGGGGCAGGCGCCGCCCATCGGCGACGGGTTCGACCAGCAGCACCCCGCTGCCGACCACGACCGCGCTCGTCAGCGCGACTGCGGCGTAGGCGGCAGAGCTGATCCGGTGACATTTTTCCATCTTCCTTCGCTTTGTCCGAGCCCTGTGACTGCCTTTGCTGCGATTCCCGATCGATGCTGCCATGCCAGATGCCCTTCTGTTGCCTCGTCGAAACCAGGGGTGCTAAGATTCTAGCATGTTTCACCTGGAACATGAGTACAAAGAAAGGCTGGTGGCTCGATGCCCGTTGCTGTGTGCGCCCTGTCCCATTCGCCGCTGATCGGGTTCAACCATCCGGCGAAAGCTGTCGAGAAGCGAGTCGAGATGGCTTTCGACCAGGCGCGAAGTTTCATCGCGGAATTCGATCCAAACCTCGTTGTGCTCTTCGCGCCCGATCACTACAATGGCTTCTTCTACGACATGATGCCGCAATTCTGTATCGGAACGCACGCCACCGCGCTCGGTGATTACAACACTCCGGCTGGCGAACTCTCGGTCGCCAAATCCGCGCGGACAATGGCCAAGGACGTGCTGGCGGCCGGGATCGATATCGCCGTGTCCGAACGGATGTACGTCGACCACGGGTTTTCCCAGCCGCTGCAGATCCTTTTCGACGGGCTCGACAAAGTTCCCGTCGTCCCCATCTTCATTAACTCGGTTGCCACACCACTCTGCCCCGTCGGCCGCATCCGGCAACTCGGCACGGCGGTCGGCCACGCGAGCGCACACATCGCCGAGCAGCGCGTGCTGTTCCTCGGCTCCGGCGGACTCTCGCACGATCCCCCGGTGCCGCAACTGGAAAACGCCACCGAAGAGGTCGCCGCCCGGCTGATCGACGGCCGTAACCCGACGCCTGAAGAGCGCGCACGGCGGCAGTCCAGGGTGATCGCCTCCGGTCTGGAGCTAGCCGCGGGCACGTCGTCGATGCGGCCGATCAATCCGGAGTGGGATCGACAGTTCCTTGATCTGATTTCGGCAGGCGAGCTCCAGCACGTCGACGCCTGGGACAACGCATGGTTCGCCGAGCAGGCTGGGAACTCCTCACACGAGGTGCGAACCTGGATCGCCGCGTACGCCGCGATGGCAGCCCGCGGGAATTACGTGATTAACTACCGGTTCTACGAGCCGGTACCAGAGTGGGTTGCGGGATTCGCCGTCACCACAGCCGTTTCCGCCGACGCCTGATCCTCAAGGCACAGCGCCGCGCCGGACGCGTTCGACGACGAGGTCACGAGCGGGTCCGGCGCCCCGTGTCTCGTCCCGGCTTGAGAGGAAACCATGAAGTCAACGTTGACTCCGCCTCGGCTCGGCCGAGGGCACCGTATTCCCAAAGTCGTCTTGCGCGAGATCCGGGCGGTCACCGCACGAGCCCGGGCTCTGTTCGGCGGTGGTCCAGACCCGGACGTGGCCGACGATTTCGTTGCCGCGCACGAGATTCTGGCCGAAATCGCCGAGCGGGTCGGCCAACGTGCCACCGCAGGCCATACCGGCGAGGTCCTGAACCTGTTCATCGAGGTCTCCGATGTCCGCGAGCGACTGCGACAGGCTCAACTCGAACTCCGCGTGAGAGTCCACACTCAAGTCCAGGAAGCATTGGACCGGTTGCAGGACGCGCGCTCGGTGGCCCGGCTCGTGGAACGCGTGCCGGAGGCCGTATGCCAGCTCGGCTTCGACCGAGCGCTGTTCTCCGAGATCCGCGAATCGGTGTGGATACCACAGTCCTGCACCGTGCTGGGTGATCCCGGCTGGGCTGCGGAGATCCTGCGGATCGGCCGCACGGAATCCCCGGTGCTGGACCGCACCCTCGTCGAGACCGAGGCCGTGCGCAGACGACGTGCGCTGCTCGTCGCGGATACGCAGCGCGAAGTACGTGGGCTCGCCTGCCTGGTCGAGGCCGCTCGAATGGAGTCCTATGTGGTCGCTCCCGTGCTCAGCGACGACGGCGTCCTCGGGCTGGTGCACGCGGACCGGCACGTCCAGAGGCGTCAGGTCGACGAGTTAGACCGCGAGGTGTTCGGCATGTTCGCCCAGGGGCTCGGCATCGTGTTCCGCCGCACCGTGCTGGTCGAACGCGTCCAGTCGCTGCGGACCGAGGTCGATCAGTTCACGATGAACATCGCCAACACCATGGACCGGATCCTGAGTACCGGCCTCCCGGCTGCACCGGTCATCGGTGACCCCGTGGTGCCGCCGCCCGGCCCGGTGCCGACCCGGTCCTTCGTGGAGTCCGCGCTCACCCCGCGTCAGCTGGAAGTACTCAGGCTTTTGGGCGACGGCAAGACCAACGCAGGAATCGCCACCCGGCTGACGATCTCCGAGGACACAGCCAAGTCCCACGTCAAGCATATCCTGCGCAAGCTCGGCGCCGCGAACCGTGCCGAAGCGGTCTCGCTCTTCCTGCGGACGCAGCAAGCCCGGGGCGCGCCCGATTCCTCCTGAGCCTCACCAGAGGCTCCAAATCGCGGCGAGCGTGAACACCACGCCGATGACCTGGAGCGCATATCCGCTTCCCCGCAGCTTCCTGATCCGTCTCAGACGCTCGGTTTTCGGCAAGGTCGGGCTGATCCGCACTGCCGCCGCGCGGCGGCCCCACCGTCCTATCGTCAGCAGTACCGCACCCACAGCCGCGAGCACCGCGAAGTCCACGATCATCGCGGCGGCTGGGGATGCCCGGGCGCCTGTCCCGGGATCTGTCCCGGCGACGGCGACCAGCCCGGCGCCTGCTGCGGCGGTGCGGACGGGTCGGCCGGGCGGTATGCGTCGGCGTACCGCACGTCCGCACCCACGAGTTTCGCTCCGAGCCATTCTCGCCACGTTGCGAGCGCCTTCTCCAGCACTAGTTGCTGCTTCAGCTGGTCCTTCACCTGGTCGAAGACTGCGGGCTGTGGCGGCAGGACCTGGCGGACCCGGCCAACGTTCCAGCCATGAGTGGTTTGCGTGGGACCGAAAAGGCCGCCGGCGGGTACCGCGAACGCCGCCTTCGCGTATCCGTCCTCGAGCTGCGCCGCCGTCACCTGGCCGAGATCGCCGCCCTTGTCGCGCGTGGCGCCGTCCAGACTCCGCTGAGCGACGAGAGTTTCGAACGGTGTCCCGGCGTTGAGGTCGGCGAGCACCTGGTCTGCGTCCTCTTTCGTCCGTACCACGATATTGGTGATCTGCCGTCGTTCCGGATTGCCCAGCTGCTCCTTCCGCTGGGCGAACGCGTCCGCGACCTCGATGTCGCTGACCGAACTCCCCTTGGTGACCGAATCGAACAACTGCGAAACCGCGAGCTGTCGCTTGATCTCGTCGAGCACCGCGTCCTCGGACGTCCCGGTGGTGCCAAGCGCCTGTACGAACTTGCTCCTCGCGTCCGGCCCTTCACCGATCCGCTCGGAGATGAACCGGGTCAGAACGTCCTGCGCCGCCTTGTCCGCGATGACGATCCCGCGATCGCGCGCCGCACGCTCCAGCACCATGCCCACGGCGACCGCCTTCGCCGTGTCCCGGCGAAATGCTTCCGACTTCACGGTGTCCTGCGCGTCCGGTGGCTGTACCCCGTAGAGCGCCTTCAGGGTCTGGATCCGGTCCTGCAAATTCTCGACCGTCTCGGTCTGGTCGCCGTATGTGAAGACCACGCCGTCTGGCAGATCGTCAGCGCGCGACGACCACCAGGCGAGCCCGGAGCCGCTAAGCAGCACCACGAGCGTCAGTATGGTCAGGATGCGCCAGCTGCGCCTGCGGGGCAGTCGGATCTTGCCGGGCAGTGCGGTGAGTTTCATGAGTTGACTCCCACGAGTAGATCGGGCACTGGGGTGGTTTCGGAAGAGGGACCGGACCGGGTGCGGGTGGGCGCGAGCCAGACCACGAGCCACGCGGCAGCTATGGACAGCAAGACGGCGGCCGCGAGCAGTAGTCCGAACTGCCGGATCGCGTCGAGCCGCGAGAGCGCGAGCGCGAGGTAGCCGACGGTCGAGACCGCAGCGACCAGCAGCACGGATCTGCGCAACACGAGGTCGCGACGCCGTTCGGCCTCGGCCAGCAATACCGTGAACTCGCAGCCGACGGCGGCGATGAGGGAGCCCAGCGCCATCGTAATCGGCGTCAGGGAGATCCCGGTCATTCCGATGCCGAGCAGGCCTATACCGGTCGCGACGAGTGCGGCAGTGACCGCGCGCAGCGCGTCCTTACGCCTGGCGAGCACCACTACGAGCACCAGCCCTGCGACGGCGATGCCGAGCCCGTTCGTCCAGAACCGGTTTTCGGACACGAGCTCGTACCCGCGCGCGGCGACGACCGGCAGACCCGTCAGCTCGGCGTGGTACCCCGGCGGTGCCGGAGGAAGTTGGTTCAGCAAGTCGTCGCGCAGGCCGACCAGGCCCTCGACGTCATTGAGCCGGACCCCGAACGAGAGCACGGATTCCTGCCCGTCGGCCCGCAGGACCGAACCGGTGAGGTAGGGCGGCAGCAACCGGACGGCCGCGGTGATTTCGTCCTTGGTGGGCGCGGGCCCGAGAAAGTTCAGCAATGTCGGCAGCGAAACGACCGGGCGGAGGCGGTCCCCGTGCCGAGCGATGGTCACGTCCTGGGCCTGGCGCAGCCAGTCCAGCGCTTCCGGAGAGGTGACATCTGGGCCGTGCAGGACGACGTCGACCTCGCCCGAGGAGCCGATGACCTGCTCGACCCGCTTCGCGTCTTCGAACGCGGGCAACCCGTGCACGAAGCTCTCGATATCGCTCTGCAGTGACACCTTCGGCAACATCGCCCAGCCGCCGGCCGCGAGCACCGCCACTACCAGCCCCACACCCAACCGAACCGGCAAACTCGCCTTGCGTCCATTTCGGGCAACAGTGGATTCGGGCTCCACGTCGACCGGCCGGAACAACAAGCCGATGGCGAAGGCCACCAGCACACCGATACCGAGTGCGATGCCGAGATCCTGCACGAATGGCAGCGGCGCGAATGCCAGCGCACCGAACGCGGCCGCCGTGGCCGCCGCGACTGCGAACACCACCCGTCGGTCGGCCCGCCGTGACAGGTAGGTCGGGAAATCGCTGCCGACGCCGAGCAACACCGGCAGGAACGCCACCACCCCGAGTGACAGCGGCCGGCCGAGCCAACCGAACACCGCCACAGTCACCGCGGCGGCGGTCAGCGAGCCGGCGAGTGGGAGCAGCCGACGCCGGCGCCGGTGCCACGGCACGAGCAGGAAACACAGTGCGATCGCTAGCAGGGCTGCACCACCGAGCAGGGGCAGTTCCGCACGGACCTCGTCTGCCAGTGCACCGGCCATAGCGGGAACCCCGGACACGGTCACCGTCGCCCCGTCGACGCGGGCCGCATCGACTGTGTCCCGTACGCCCTGGACGAGCCCTTCGGTGGCTGCCTGATCGAGGTTCTGCCGGGGCCGCACCAGGATTGCCGCCGCCTTCGCCGACGGCACCACGAAATGCCACTGCGGTCGCGGGTTCCCGTCCGCACCGAACACCACGGCCTTGACGAACGCCTGGTTCTTCAACGTTGGCAGTCCGGCGGGCAGGGCCTGCACAAGCAGCTTGCCGTACCGCTGGTCGAACCCGCCCACCGCGTCGTCAGCAATCCTGGCGGCGGCCGCGTCGGACGCGCCGCGCTCCTTGGCCTGCGCCTGAGCCTGCGCGCGCAGCCGGTCACGGCGGCCGGACAGTTCGGCCATCAGGTCCTGCGCCCGACCAGCGACCTGGTTCAGCACGGTCCCCGGCCCGTAGACGGCCGCGACGTCGGGTAGCTTCGCGAGCTCGCCCTCCAGCTTGACCAGCGACGGCAGGTGCGGCTGGTCCAGCAGCAGCCCAGGCTGCTCCGCCTCGAGCAGCACGACCACCGGGTCGCCGCCGAAGGATCTGCTCAGCTCCTCGAACCGGGTGACGGCAGGGTCGTCACCCGGCAGCAACGAGCTGACCCCGGTCTCGATGCGCGTCCTCGCCAAGCCGGTGCCGACGAACCCGGCGAGGACGAGGAGAGCCGCTGCCATCGCAAGGACCTTGCGGGACGGGCAGCTCAGTTTGAGGCGTCTCACTTCGGCGGATCCTTCTCGACACGCGGGTAGGAACCGGTGAACGGGCCGGGATTCGCCGACTGTCCCGGCGCCGGGAAGGGGTTGTTCTTCTTGAGCGGCCCGACGTCGATGTTCGCCGGCAGGCCCTTCACGCTCTGCTCGTTGAAAACCATGAACAGCCGGATCGCGTTGCCGTTGGCGTCACCCCGCGCCGTCACCTGGCCAATGTTGGTGAAGAACGCGGCGACGTCGCGGGCGTAGGGCACGAGATAGGACAGCATCGGGTTCACGTCGCCCAACGCCACGTTCAGAGTCGGCAGGAAATTCGACGCGTCCGCGGCTACCGCGGGCACCCGCTGCAGCGTGCCGGGAGCCGCGTCGAGTACGCCGTTCAGCGAAGGCAGCAGGCCACGCAAATCCGCGGATGCGGCCGGCAGGTCCTGCAGTGCGGCGTTGAGATCGGGCGCGGCCGCATTCAGGCCGCTCGCGACCGGGGCAAGCGCTGGCGACAACCGGCTCAGCTCACCGCTCGCGTTCTTGGCGGTGTCCATCAGGCCAGGCAGCCGCCGCAGAACCTCACGGAGCTCGGTGTCACTGCCCGCGGTCGCCTTGGTGAGCTTCTCGGCATCTGACACGAGGTCGGCAATCTGCCCCTGCCGGGTGTCCAGCGCCGCCAGCAGCTTGGCGGTGTTGCCGGTGAGCTCCTGCAGATCCCCGGACTGGGCCGCCAACGCGTCGAGCGCATCGTGGCCCTCGCGCCCGAGGTCGCCCAGGCCCTGCAGCGCCTGGGAAACACCCTCCTTGGTGTCCTTCGTACCGGCACCAAGCGAGCGGACCAGCGAGCCCAGTGAATCCTTCGTCGGCTTGTCGAGGCTCGTGAGCACGTCGTCGAGTTCGACGGCCTCCTTGCCCGCCGACGACGGCAGCACGGTGCCGTCGGGCAGAGCAGGTCCGCGGCCGTCGGTGATCTCGAGGTAGGTCTCCTGGATCAGCGTCTTGTTCCGGACCTTGACAGTCACACCCTCGTGTAGCGGAGCGTTCCGGTCGAGCCGCATCGTGACGTGCGCGAGGTCGCCTTCGGTGCGCAACGCCTGGACCTTGCCGACCTTGACCCCTGCAATGGTGATGTCGGAGTCGTAGACCAGGTTCGACGCCGTGCGAAACTGCACCTCGGCCGTGTAACCCGCCTTGGAGATGCCGGGTAGCCGGCCACCGGAGTTCAACCACAGGTACCCGAACAGTCCGGCACAGGCGGCGATGAACACGGCCAGCACCAGGGTCCGGATGTGGGGGACATGCCTACCGGGAATCCTCATTAGACACTCCCTTATCGTGGGACGGCGGCTTGCAGTGCGGGCAACAGCGGCAGCAGGCCCGTGATGCTTTCCGGCGAGAGCTGGGCCATGGCCCGGTACGCCCCGCCGGTCCCGTCGCGCAGACTCGTGATCGACCGGGAGTTCGTGACGAACGCGGCCAGGTCGTTCAGGTACGGCAGCACCGCCGTCGTGATCGGTCCCAGCTGTCCGGTCACGGCATGCAGATCGCCGAGCGAGGCGTTGAGGTCACCGACGAACGGCCGCAGGTCTCGGACGACGGGTATCGCCTTGTCGACGACCGGTCGTGCGGAGTCGACGGTCTGCCCGAGCTTGTCGACCGTGCCGGTGAACTTCTCGAGCGAGCTGGGCAGGGTTCCGCTCGCCTCGCGAAGCTTGTCCAGGACTGGGTCCAGCTGGGCACTCAACGCACCGACGCTCCCGGTGGCCTGCTGGAGCTGGTCAGTGAAGTCCGGCAGCTGTGCGAGCGCGGCATCGAGGTCACCGTTGCGCTGCCCCACCGTCGCCAGGGTCTTCTGGAGTGACTCGGCCAGTGCGCCGAGCCGCTCGTCATCACCCCCGGTAGCCGACGCGATCTGCCCCAGCGCGGTGACCAGCTTCTGCAACGTCTCCTTGCGGGTTTGCAGAGCGGTGACGACGGGCTGCAGGTCCCGCACCACTTGATCGGTCGCGTCGAGGCCCTCTGGCAGGTTGGCGGGCGCCCCGGCCAGCGCGACGTCCGATTCGGCCAGCAGGGTGGTCAGTGCGTCCCGAGTGTTGGCATCCAGGTGCCCGAGTGCTTCGTCGACCTGCACCGGCCGCACCGAGTTGGCGACGGGCAGCACCCCGCCCTCCGGCAGCCGCTTTCCCGGCGGACCACCAGGATTCAGCTCGACATACATTTCGTTCAGCGGGCTCTTGGGTCGTAGTAGGACACGTGCGTTGTCGTAGATCTGGTGTCCCTTGTCGATCGCCAGCTCGAGCCGCGCGTGCCCTCGGTCGTCGACGCTCGCCTCGCGGATGTCACCGACGGCTATCCCCGCGATCCGCACCTCCTGCCTGCTCGCGGGGTTGATCGCCGGCGCGGACTCGAAGGTGACCGAGTAGCGGTTCTTGCCATCCCAGGGCACTCGGACCTGCTGCATCGTGAGGATGTAGCCACCGGCCACCAGCCCTGCGGTCACGAGCGCGACCAGCGCAAGAACGTTGCGCTTGAGCTGCGGTTCGCTCGAGATCCGCTGCCAGGTACGCCGAATCCGGCTCGGGTGCGCGTTCATCGGCCGCTCCTGTTCTCCGGTGTTGCGCCCTGCAGGTGGGCGAGCGTGTTCATCAACTGCTCGAAGTTGATCGGGGTGCCCGCGATGCTGCCGCCGCCGAAACCCGGCTGGAGGCCGACGGCTGTCCCATTCGGGTCGGTGAGCGAAGAAGCGCGGTCCATGGTCGCGAACATGTAGCCGACCTCTTTGTACAACGGATGGTCCGAGCCGCCGCCTGCGTAGATGCCGGTGCCCTTGAAGGGCGACAGCACCCTGTTCATGATCGGGCCGTTGACACGGTCAAGCACCGGCCCACGAACGTCGTCCAATACCTTCGTAGTGCCGTGCGCGGCGGGCACGAGCTGCTCGACCAGCGGCTGCACGTCGGTTAGCAGGCCGCGCACGTCCGTAAGCAGCGGCCGGGTCCTGGCGAGCACCGGATCGGCGTGCTCCAGGAACACGTCGAGCTCCTGCGCGACCGGACGCGCGGGGTCCGCGGTGTCCCGTAGCTTGCCGAGCGTGACGCCGAGGTGGGCCAGCCCGTCATCCGCGTTATCCAGCGTCCTCGGCAGGTCGGCGATCGCGGTGGCGATGTCGGTCCGCCGGTTGTCGAGCGTGGAAGTGACCTGCTGTAGGTTCTGCACGATCGAGTCGAGCTGTCCCGGATTCTCGGTCAGCACGCGAGCGGTCGACTCGAACCCGTGCACGACGCTAGTCAGGTCCGTGCGCGGGTCCGTGCCCTGCAGGCCCTGCAAGACCGGCGTCGCCGCGTCAAGCGTGCCCGGCGCGTGGGCAAGCAGTCGTTCGATCGCCGATCCCCCGCCGGCACGCAGAGTGCCGTCGAGGCTCTGTGTCGCGGACCGGATACCCTTCACCGCGTCGGGCTGCAGGGTGTCCGCGAGCTGCTGAAGCTCGACCGGGATCCGAGTCCGCTCGACCGGGATCGTGCCGGCGAAGGTGGTCCGGTCGCCACCCGGGGCGAGTTCGACGTAGTACTTGCCGCCGAGAATGGTGGTCGGGCGCAGGGCCGCGCGCGGTGCGCCGCCGAGTTTGTCCGTGACACCGTCGTCCACCTTGACCTCGACCAATGCCGAACCGTCGTCGGCCCGGCTGACTGAGGACACCACTCCCACCGGGACACCGGCGATCTTGACCTGGGACACGAACGGCTGCAGGTGGTAGTCCTGGGCGAACTGGACGCGGACGATGTCTCCGGGCCGGAGCGCCGTCGCGAGACGATCCTTCTCGACCAGCGCGTACCCGGCCAGCAGCGTCACTACGAGGACTACGACGCCGAGCTTGAACGCTGACACCGGACGTCGTTTCGCCGTACGGAAGTGCAATGACAGCGCCTTCACCGGTTTCCTCCTGGGATCTTCCGTGCGTCCTGGGCCGCCTCGCCCGGTGCGGGATAGGGATTCCTGGCGACCAGTGGATCCCGCACACCGCCCTGCCCGAGCACGGACTCCTCGCTGAACAACAGGTACAGCCGCAGAAAGTGGCCGTTCTCGTCACCGTGCGAGAGTGCTGCGGCCCAGTTCGTGAACCACCCGCTCACTTCCGGCGCATAGGGAGCCAGCACCCGCAGAAACTTGTCGGCACTGGCGAACGTGTGTGTCAGCCGGGGCGCCAGCGGTCGCGCATCGGCGACGGTCTTCGTCAAGTCGGACAGCGCGGGCTCGGCCTGCTTGCCGACGTCCGGCACCTTTCCCAGCGGCGGCACCGCCTCCCGCAGCACGCCCCGGAGGTCAGAGGTCGCCTGACCGAGCGCACGCGCTCCGGGCACGAGCTGTGACATGCCCGTATGCAGGTCCTTGAGCGGCGCCTGCAATGACTGCAGACCGGACCTGGCCGCCTGCAGTGTGCTTGGCGCGCGCCCGATTACGTCGTCGAGCGGTTTCCCGTCGTCCACCGCGACGGCCCGCATCGTCGTATCGAGTCGGCCGAGCAGGTCCGACAGCTGCTGCTGCCTGCCCGCGAATCGGGTCGAGAGCCGGTCGGCTGCGGTGAGCAGCGCCGTCAGGTCCGCGCCATCGCCGACCGACAATGCCTTTGACACAGTCGCGAGGTCGGGCAGTATCTCCGGCGCGGCCTTGAGCGCGTCCTGCAGGTCCTGCGCGTGCCCACCGGATCCGCCGCCCACTTCCCGGACGGTCGAACCCAGCGCGTTCCTGGTGGGTGCGTCGAGAACGTCCAGCAGCTCGCTCAGTTCCTGCGTTCCCGCGGTCCGCTTCGAGGGGATGACGTCCGCCGGGCCGAGCTTGCCCGCTCCTGGCGTGCCCGGGGTCAATGAAACGTACTTCTGCCCAAGAGCGGACCGTGATGCCACCGTGACGGTCTTGGCCTCCGCGGCCGCGTCTCGGTATATCTCCCGCGTGCCGTCCAGCTGGAGCGTCACCCGCGGCGTGCCGTCGACCAGCCGGACGTCCTTGACCTGACCGACCCGGACACTTGCGACGCGGACGTCGTCACCGGGGCGGAGCGCGCCGACGTCGGAGACGTCGGCGTCGACGAGGGTGTACGTCGCACCCGGCAGTCCCTGGTCCGCGGTGAGCGCAAGCTGCAGCGCGAGGGCGAATACCACGAGGACGACGACACCCGTGAGCATCGAGCGGAACTTGCGCGTCCGGCGCTTGGCCATCAGGAACCTCCGAGCAGGAAGTCGAGAACGCCGCTCTCCTGGCGCTCGTTGAGCCCGGTCACGCCACCGTCGGGCGCGACGAGGGACTTCGGATCGAGCAGGCCCGACGAACCGACAGAGTCGGGCAGCTCAGGCAACGGCGACGAAGCTGGCGGCTTGTCCGCTCCCGGGGTCGTCGGCGGAGGCGGGGTCCCGGTCAGCGAGGGCAGCAACCCGGTGATCTCCTCGGGATGGATGATCGCCTGACCCCGGAAGTAGTGCGAAAGGCCGTCCCAGCCGTTGGTCGACATCGCCCAGAACCGGAAGAAGTTCAGGACATTCTCGATATTGTCGGTAAGCTGGACAGTGAGCGGTTTCGCCCCGGCGACAGTGCCGCGCAGACCCGGGCCTGCCTTGCGGAGTTCCTCGACGACCGGCCGCGCCGCGTCCATCAGCTGCTCGGCGCGCTCGAGCACGGGTTTCGCACTCGTCAACGCCGGGTCGGCGGACTCGCTGAACTTCCGCAACTCGTCGCTGATGGCGGAAAGGTTTTCGGTCGTCGGTCGCATCCCCGCGAGCACCGGCGTGGTGGCCTTGGCAGTTCCGGTGAGCTCGGCGAGGGTGTCACGCGCCGCGGCGAGGGTGCTCGGCAGCTCGGCGAGTGAGGCGTCCAGTCCTTGCTGGTTGTTCGCCGTGACGTCGAGCACCTGTCGTGAGGAGTCGACCAGGCCGTCCAGCGTCTTGCCGTTGTCGGCAGCCAGTGCGCTCGCGACCGGCTGCACGTTGTCGACGAGGTCAGTGAGCAGCTGGTTCTGCTGGCCGAGGATCTTGATCAGCCCGTCGGTGTCCCGCATTGACGACGCGAGCGCCTTGATCGAGGCCCGCGCATTGGCGCCGTTACCCTGCATGCCCTGGCCCAGCATCGTGACCAGCGCAGCCAGCGACTGGCCAGTCGGTTCGTCGATCGTGTTGAGCACCTGGTCGAGGTCGGTGGCCTGCCCGGTCTGCGCGACCGGCAGTACGTCACCATCGTTCAGCAGCGGCGCTGACGCGGTGCCCCGCTCGAGGTCGACGTAGCGCTCCCCCAGCAAACTGACCGGCCGCACGGTGGCGCGGGCGTCCTTGTGTAGAGGCAGTGCCATTCCATCGATTTTGAGGGTGACGATCGCCTTCGCGTCGCGGACGCCCATGTCGGCGACCTCGCCGACGGTGACCCCCTTGATCTTCACGTCGTTGCCGACGACCAGCGGGCTCGCGTCGGTGAACTCGGCGGCAATGGTCAGTTTTTCCGGCTGACCACCGGATTCTGTGTTGATGACCGCGGCTCCCGCCACGGCTACCGCTACCGCTATCGCGACCAGCGCGGCCTGGATCTTGCGCAACGGCTTCATCGGACACCACTCCCGAACGCGTCGGTCCACGGCTGCCCGGCGATCGCGCCGGGCGCCGGAAACGGGTCACTGACCATCCCGGGTGGCATGACTCCGGGGTTGTTGACGAAACTCGACATCCCGGCCGGGATGTTGACCCGCATGTAGTGGCCGTTGCTGTCGTAGTTGGCGGCCGAGGAGCCCCAGTTCGACAACCAACCGACGACTTCGGGCGTGTAAGGCCGCAGGAAGTTCAGAGCAGGCGTCAGCGAAGCCACCGCGGAGTCCGTGCCGGGTAGCGCGCCGTGCGCACTGTCGAGCAGTCCCGGGGTGAACTGCAGCAGCGTCCCGAGCGAACCCAGGGTCGGCCGCAGCTGCGCCACGGTCGGCCGGAGGTCCGCCAGCACCGGGCGCAGATTGCGGGCCACGGCGGGCAGGCGATCGGTGGCCGGGCGCAGATCGTCCAGCAGCGGCACCACCTTGTCGACCGTGCCGGGCACGGCGGCCAACGTCTGGTCCGCCGTACCGAGAGTGGCTGGAAGCTTCCGCAGCGCCGCGCGCAACTGATCCCGTTGCTGCGCCACTACACCGGTCGCATTGGACAGCCCGGAGACGATGAGACGCACCTGCTGGTCACGGTTCACCAGCGTGGTGACCATGTCGTTCATCCGTTCGACCAGCTCCTTGATCGCCGGCCCGTCAGAGCCGACGGCGCGCAGCACTTCACCGAGTGCCTGCAGCGTCGGTCCCGCCTTCCGGACGGTCTGCTGGAGATCGTGCTCGTTGCCGGCGACGGTGCGGTCGAGTCCCCGCACCAGCGAGCTGAGGTGGGCGCGTGTGTCCGGGTCGAGCGCGTCTAACACCTTGTCCATCTCGACCGGGTCGGACACCTTGCCGTCCAGCGTGCCGCCCGCAGGGATCACCGGGTTGGTCTTCGGGCCGTCCCGCACATCGAGTTGCCGTTCACCCAGCACGGCCTTCCAGACGATGCTCGCCGACGCCCCGGAGTGCAGTGGTGCGAAGTCCTTGGTCAGCTTCATCGTGACCAGAGCCCGGCCGTCCTTAATAGACACCTTGTCCACGCTCCCGGCGTCGAAACCGTTCACCAGGACCTTGCTGCCGGCGATCAGCCCGGTCGCCGACGGCAGCACCACGTTCGCCGGGTACTCGTCGTCGCTCGGCGCAACCAGCACTGCAGCGGCAGCCACCGCTGCCACCGCCAGCACGAGGAGAGGAATTCTGCGCATCGCTTCAGTCCATTCCCAGCGGTCCGGCGGAGTCTCCGGAGAGGAACTGCCGAACGAACGGATCCGGGGAGTTGAAGGCTTCCTCGGTCGGTCCATAGTGGACGACTTTGCCCTTCCAGATGACCCCGACGTAGTCACTGACCTTGCGTGCGGTGCGGATGTCGTGGGTCACCAACAGGTAGGTCCCGCGGTACTCCTGGTGCATGTCGAGGATCAGGTCGTTGAGCAGGCTGGTGCGGACCGGATCGAGCCCCGAATCCGGTTCGTCGAACAGGACGATATCCGGGTTCATCACCAATGCTCGCGCGAAGCCGGCGCGTTTGCGCATACCGCCGGACACCTCGTTGGGGTATTTGTAGGACGAGCGGTCGAGGCCGACCTCCTTGAGCCGCTGGTTGACGATCGTCTCGATCTCGTCCTCACTCATGTCGGTGTGTTTGCGCAGCGGGAATGCGGTGTTGTCGTAAATGTTCATGGACCCGAACAGGGCACCGTCCTGGAACAGGACACCGAACCGCTTGCGCAGTTCGTAGCGCTCACGTTCGCCGATCTTCCAGATGTCGCGACCGAAGATCATCACTTCACCCTGATCCGGCTCAAGCAGACCGACAAGATGCTTGATCAGCACACTTTTCCCAGTTCCGGACGGGCCGAGAATGGTAGTAATCGCATTGTCGGCGAATTCCAGATTGAGCCCCTGCAGCACGTCGAAGCTGCCAAAGGACTTGTGGACATCCCGCACCTTCATCGTGTGCACCCGCCCCGACAAGCCCATCGTGTTGACGACCGGACCGTTCATTCCGGTGACCATGAATTCTCCTTGTCAGTTACCGATCGGCATGTTCGGGTAGGAGCCCCAGAAGAACCAGGTGCCGAGCAACCCGACGACATGGATGAGCACCATGTTCAGCATCATTGACTTTGCAGTGTTTCTCCCGACTCCCACTGATCCGCCGGACGCGGTGTATCCGTAATAACAGCCAACAAAAATGATAATCGTGCCCATCGCGACCATTTTCGACATCGCGGCAATCAGGTCGTAGGGGTTCTGAAAGAGCCAGAACATATAGGAATAGCCGCCACTGGAAACCGTGCCCAACTGATATACGGTGACGAGATGCATAGAAATGAACATCAGGCCTAGCCCGACGATGTAGAGGAAGGGCATGCAGATCCAAGCCGCGACAATCCTGGTGCCAACGAGATAACTCCGCGACTTAATTCCCAGCACCTCCAGCGCATCGATCTCCTCGGCGATACGCATCGACCCGATCTCCGCGACGAGCCCGCAGCCCACCTTCGCGGCGAAGATGTACGCCCACATGTAGACCGACATCTCGCGCAACCCGCAGACGTCATTGAACACCGCGGAATAGATCGGGGCGCCGATCTGCTTGAGGGTATAGCTGGCCTCGGTCGCGCACATTGTGCCGACGACGAACTGCATCAGCCAGATGATGATTCCGCTGGACAGAATCAGAATGCCGGCCTGTGCGAACACCTCGCTGACGTGGTGGCGCAACTCTGGCAGGCTACGCACCGTGCGGCCAGCGAACTTCATGATGTCACCGCCGGCCGCGACCGCGTCCCGCAGTTTCGCCGCGATCCCGCCGACCGTGATTTCGATGTCGGGTGTCGTCGTCCGACCCGTCGGCTTGTCCCAGTGCCCACGCCGAACCTTTTCGGTCATTCCGCATCCCTCACTTGAAGACCTGCATGTCCGGGTTCAACCCAAGCAGCACTGACGTGTAGACGTAGTTGAAGATCCATATCGAGGCGAACGAGATGACCACCGCCTGGTTGACCGCGCGGCCGACGCCGATCGGGCCACCCTGAGCGTTCAAGCCCTTGTAACAGCAAACGACCGAGAGGATCAGTCCGAACGCGAGGGTCTTCACGATGCTGCCCCACATGTCCGTCGTGGTCGCGTTGGACCAGAAGTTCCCGATGAACGCTGCGCCGGTGGCGCCAAAGATCGGCACCGCCGCGATATAACCGCCGATCACACCGCACACCAGTGCGAACACCTCGAGCAGGCCCGTCATCAGAGTGACTGCGATGATCCGGGGCAGCACGAGGGTCCGGACCGGGTCGACGCCCAGGACCTCCATGGCATCGATTTCCTCGCGGATCCGCCGTGCGCCGAGGTCAGCGGTGATAGCAGTACCCATCACCCCGGCGACGATCATCGCGTCGATCCACGGCGCGAATTCGCGGACACTTGCCATCAGCAGAAAGGAACCGAGCCGGTCGGGAATTCCGAGCACGCTGTAGAGGCTGCCGCCCTGCATGCCCGGGCCAGCGAAACCGAGCGCAGTCGTGGAAATGATGACCGGGAGCCAGCACCTGCGCAGCGTTTCGGCCATCAGGTCACGGACTTCGCCCCAGTAGCCGAAAGGGTAGCGGATTCCCAGCCAAAGCACCCGGCCGAGCAGGTGGACGATTTCCCCGGCTTCGACCAGCGGGCGCTGCACGGTGGAAGCCCATCGCCGGGTAGGCGCCGATTTAGTTGCTGTCATTCCCTGCCGCCCTGCTTGCGGCGAGCATGGACGAGGTGGCCGGCGAAGCCAGCGAACCCACCGGCCGCGACGGCGACACCGACGGTGGCCAGCACCTGTTGCGGCCAGACCAGCCCCGAGGTGATGAAGACCAGTGGCAGCACGAGAACGTAGCTGCCAACGGCGGTCACCGCGCCGTGCAGAATCGGAGACAGGGCATCGCCCGTGCGGAAACCGGCGATCGCGAAAGCGACGATCGCGGTGATCAGCAGGAAGGTCGCGCCGGCCACCGGTGCGACGGCGGCGGCGATCGGCTGAAGCAGCGCGCCGATCACCAAAACGACGAAACCACGCCAGATACCACGACCGGAGGCCACGAGATCGATCCCCCGGGACATCGGGGGCCGGATGTCGGACTGCGCGACCGGTCCGACTCGCGATCGGATCACCATTACACCCAACTCCTTCTTCGAGCGTGACCGTCCACACCGGCTACCCGCATTGCGGGACTGCGATGGTGGGTAATGATGCGGCGCACAGCACCGAGAGTGCATCACCATCTGGCGGCAAATGAACTACCCGTTGGGGTAGCGACGTTCCCAGGCACGCCGGGAAAGCCAACGTTGTCAGGCTAGAGGCGCGCCACGGTTGGGCCTCTACTATGGACGTCGGCTACCGCTCGCCAGGTTTGGCGTCAGCAGCAGCGCCAGCACTCCGGCGAATAGGTCGAGATCGTCCACGATGACGAGCACCAAGCGCCGATCACTCACCTGTCCTTGGATATGCCATGCACATTCCGCCACCAAATCGGCCATCGTGGTCACCCTGAGTCACGAAGAAAGTAGTATCCCAGCCAACACGCAAGCGGCCCCGGGCGCGTTCGCCGTCCGGGGTGATGCTGGCAGTCGCGCTGCCGAAGGTGTCCTGCTGCTGATTCACTGTGCTCGACTCGACCTTCGCGATGGTCACGGTCGCCTTAACCTGTGCCGCCGGCAGCCCGTCGGTGGCCATCCTGCTGCTGAGGGCAGCCTGATCCGGGCGGTGCCGGGGAGGGTGGGAGCAGCCCTGACAAAGCCGGGATGTGACTAGTTAGGAAAGGCGATGCAGGTTCGGGCCGAGATGGTGCTGGTGTCGTTGTTGATCGCAGTCACGATGCATTCGAGCATCAGGTGCTGGAATGCGACGTAGGTCTTGAGGAGAGCGGCTTCGTACGCCCAGGTCACCGCCTGGTCACCGAGGCCGCTGCTGTCGATCTCCGGGTCTCGATGCGCCCCGAGGGTGCCCTTGGACTTCTCGGCTGCCTTCTTGCCGCTCTGCTTCTTTGCATCAGCCCACGTTAGGCCAGTTCAAGCACGGTCGTGATCTCTTGGAGTGTATTGGCTCCAGGTCACGCCGGCCCCGGCCTCACGAGGGGCGACTCACCCGCAGCACGCTCAGCGATCCCCGCGAGGCCAGCGCGGCACGCGCCTGCTTATCTCCGGACTGCGCGACCGGCTGCCTGTCATGCGACGGAGAGGTGGTTACGTCGGTCGTTGCGGGGCACGATGGCGGCGGCGGCTTCGGCGGTGTCGCGGGCGAGTTCGGGCAGGACATGGGTGTAGGTGTCGGCGGTTGTGGCCGATGCGTACCGCCGGTACCGGGAAGGTGCCGGTGCGGGCGAGCTTGTACGCCGTGGTGCGGCCGAGGCCGAGTATGCGGGCGGCGGTCATCAGGTCTGTGGTCACGCCGAGTTCTCCGAGTCGTTCGCGCGACCACGCCGGCGACGACACGGCCGTGGTTGTCGAGTCGGGTGCGGCGGAACGGAGACGGTCACAACCGTGCACAGCAATCTCCTCCGGTAAGAAGATGGTGAGTTCGGCGGTCAGCGCGGGTTCTCGTGCGCGGGCGGAGACCGAGATCAACGCACATCGGGCTGGTGGGACTACGGGACGCCGGCGCGGGGCCCCTGAGGACAGGCGACCGGGTGAGCAGACGGTGCGGGCGGTGAGCGGGCTGGTCGGAGAGCGCCCACTGCTCGACCGGGCCGGAAGACGCCGTTCTCGTCGGGGTGCTGCTGTGTGGCAGGTGCTGCTGTGTGTGGGCATGGCACAGCGCCCTTTCACAAGGTCGAGCGAGACGGGAATGTCGGCGTCGGTGGACGTGGCGCTCCGGGACGGGATCGCCGGTGTCCTCGCACCCCGGAGCGCCACAGGTTCAGCGGCGCGGGTGGGTACTGCTGCGGCGACCGCGCGCCGGAGCGGCACGGCTGGACGTCGTGTCTCGCGTCGTGCTGGCTGGCGGCTGGCAGGGCGGATGGTGCAGGTGGGTCAGGTCGTCGAGCAGGAGGCGTAGTGCGTGTGCGGCTTGCTGGGGCATGACTCCGTTGCCCAGGGCCCGCAGTTGCGCGGTGCGGGGTAGGACGAGGTGCTCGGCGGTAGCCCAGCCCGGGGGCAGGCCCATGAGCCATTCGACGAACGGCGGCGCGAGGACGGGGCGGCCGTGCCGCCCGAGCTGCGTCGGGTACGGCGCGGGGTGGCCGGTGATGAGTTCCCAGCGGTGCACGGCGGCGCCGTACTCGCCCCAATCCACCGGCCCAGGCTCACCGCGTGCGGCGCGGCGGGCGCGCGGGGCGCGGGCGGCTGCCACGGTTACTCACCTCCGTCCGCGTGCTCGTGCGGGGGCGGGGCGTGGTGACGGCGATGACGACCGAGGGCAGCATCAGGTCGCCCTTCGAGCCGCGTTGCGCGGGGCAGCCTTTCGTGCCGTCGGTCGCCCGCGGAGTCGGCAGGAGTCGTAGAGTGTCCACGAGAGACGGGCCTCCTTGTTGGGAAGCGGAGGAGATTCCGTTGGAAGAACCGTCGTGCGCGGTCGGTGTCGGCAGCAGGGCCCCACGCACCCAGGGAAAGACACCTACGAATCCCCGTTACCTTTTTTGGAATTTGTGTTGCCGCGCACCACGTTCCGTCTATCGGTGACGGCGCTGCGCTGAGTGCGCGGGCGCGGTCGGGCAGGGACGGTCCGCCGTCGTGGGTGGAGTGGGTGCAGTTCTTCGCATCCGAGGCCGTCGGGGTCGGCAGCAGCCGTACCGAGTCGGTCAGCGTCACGCACCCCGCCGGGATCGGACGGCCTGGACTCGTCACGGTCTGGATCGCCGCCGACCGCGAGTCCGCCGCCGTCGGCGTCGGCGTCGGCAACAACTGGGCCGGCCGGACTACCGAGTCGACCGCGTCGTTGAGGTTCACCTGATGCCCGCCCGCGCGCCTGCGTGCGGGATCGGCCGGACCGCGTGGCTCTCCGTCGCGGGCCTGCGGGGTCGGCATCATCCGCATCCCGTCCCGGCTGGGGGACGGCACACAGGAACACCCGTTCCCGTCGATGGGCGGCGCCGATGTCGGCGGCGCGTACGCAACGCCAGACCGCGTCATACCCCGCTTCGGCCAGCCCTGCGAGTACCCGGTCGAGACCGCCGTGTCGCCATCGGAGGGCGGCGACGTTCTCCACGATGACCCTGTTGACTGCACTATCGAGTCGATCATCCACAGTGTTCTGATCACGGGTGGTCACCGGACGGTGTAGCGGAGGTTGTTGTTCGTGCAGAACGTGGGACCGGATGCCGGACGCAATGTGGCGGGGCTGCGGCTGCCGGTGGTCGGCAGTGTCGTGGCGACCGGCCAGGTGGGACTGCCGTTCACGGTGGTCGATGCCGCTGGTCGGGCGGTCGAGCCGATCTCGGAGTTCGTGCGGGAGATGGTCGCCGGGGACATGCCCGACTCGTCGTGCCGCTCGTACGCCTACGACCTGCTGCGTTGGTGGCGTTTCCTGGCCGCGATCGAGGTCGAGTGGGACCGGGCGCAACGCGTGGACGTGCGGGATCTGGTGTTGTGGTTGCGGCACGCCCGCAATCCCCAGCGGACCCGCACCCGGCTGGGGGCCCCGACGCCGGGGTCGGTCAACACGCGCACCGGCAAGCGGCACCTGGCCGAGGGATACGCGCCACGCACGATCAACCACCAACTGTCGGTGCTCAAGCAGTTCTACGACTTCCACCTCGGAGCGGGCCGTGGCCCGGTGGTCAATCCGGTTCCGGCGGCCACGCGCGGCGGAACGCGGCCCGGTGCGCATGGCAACCCGCTCCATGAGTTCGTGCCGCACCGACGGGGCGCTTACCGGCAGAAGGTCCCCGAACAGGCGCCCCGGGTCGTGGACGACGCGTTGTGGAACGAGTTGTTCGCGGCGATGACCAGCCACCGGGATCGAGCCATCCTGGCGACCTACATCTCCAGCGCGGCACGGGCCAGCGAACTGCTGGGCATGCGCTGCGACGATCTGGACTTCGGCCGACAGACCATCAGTGTGGTCGGCAAAGGCACCTGCACCCGGCAGACCATCCCGGCGTCGCCGGACGCCTTCGTGTGGATCAGGCTGTACCTCGCTGAGGGCCATGTCGCACCAGTTGAGGAGCCGCTGCCGGCGGACGCCCCGCTGTGGGTAACCCTGCGGGGGCCGCGAAAGCCGCTGAGCTACTGGGCGATGCGGGCGGTGCTCAACCGCGCCAACGACCGGCTCGGCGCGAACATCACCCTGCACGACTTGAGGCACACCTGCGCGTCGCGGATGATGGCCGACCCGAACATGGCCATCACCGACGTGCAGGCCGTGCTGCGGCACAAGAGCCTGACCACAACCGGCATGTACGGCACCGTACAGTTGGACGAACTGATCAACCGGACGCTGGAGCACCACGCCCGCCGCGCCGCCCCACCGCCGCCCCGGCCGCATCCGGCGTACAACGCCGCGGATCTGGCCGTGCTGTTCGGCGAACAGGCCGGGTGAACCATGACAACCATCGGGCACACGGTCACCGCCGTGCGCAAGACCCCGGCGGTGGCGCCGCCACCGACCCGGCCAGCCGTGGACCGGGCCAGCCTGGGAGCCTGTGCCACCGAGTTGCGCGACGCCGAGTTCGATGACTTGCTGTCCGCCAGCCTGCACGTGCTGCCCGACACCGACCGGGACCGGATCAACCGCCGTCGCGCAGCGCTGCGCGCGGTCACGACCTGGCTGCTGGCGTTCGACGGCCAGACGTGGCAGCAGCGGTGGGTCGCCAGCGGGATCGACACAAGCGGGCGTGCGTGGAGCGACGAACCCAGCCGCACCCGTCGCGGCCGGTTGATCAAAGGCGCCGAGATGCTGATCTGCTGCGGCGTGCTGCACCCGGACTACCCCTGGCTGCTGGACACCGGGTTCAACTCGCTGTTCGGCACCTATCAGCGCGCCTGCGACTCGGCCGGATTCGCCCGCGTCCGCGACGCCTTCCGTGCCCAAGGAACCGGGGACCGCGTCGCGCACGACGCGCTGAATCACCTGGCCCGGATCAGGATCGTCACCGCCAAGCGGTTGACCGACGTCACTGCGGAGGATGTGCTGCACTGTCAGTACGCCGTCCGTACTCGGCGCAAGCCCTGCACACCGGGCGAGGCGCTGTGGCGCGCCCTGCACGGGCTGGGCATCATCACCGGCCCGGCCCGTCACCGATCGTTCGATGTTGGCGTGTTCCTCGATCAGGGCCGGGTTTGCTTCGTACGCATCGAGGCACATGCGGGACTGATGGTGCACCATCCGCGCCACCTGGCAGGCTGACACAGCCCATGGATCATGAGCCGCTGCCTCCGGGCGGTCAAGCGGGTCGGGTGCTGCCATCACGTTGCTCCTTGACTGATCGATTGTGGGATACAACGACCATATCGGGCAGCACTGACAAAGAGGGTGCTGTCGTGGCCGCCCCGTATTACGTCGAGGGCTGACCGTCTAGTGCTACGGCAAGTTGTCCAACCGTTACGAAGTCCCGTCATATGCGCCGCATCGTGGACACGACTGTAGTGAAGTCAGGCGCCGTCGACTGGGGCATCCGGACGTGGCGGCCCCCCGACCGTGTCCGGAGTCAAGAAGTTGGCAGGGATTCGGTCGATTGAAATGTCGTAATGGTCGGGTCGGTCAGGCCCAGGTGCACTTTCCTGGGCCGGTTCCAGACCAGCGCCTCGTGTGGCCTGATCTCGTTGTACTCAATGCGGTAGTCCTCGGCTCGCTTGGCGAGCATCTCGGCGTCGTCGATCTCGTCGATGTAGAGCCGCTCGTACTTCAACGTGCCGACCCCTCGTTCGCGTGACCTGTTCTGCCCCGGTGTCTTCACCCGGGTACGGACGTGGGCCAGCTCGGGATGGCTGACGAGAAGGCCTCGAAACGGAACGAGCAGAACGGACCACCGTTGTCCGTCACGATCGTCTCTACCAGCATGATCTCCCCGGTCTGATCGACCGGACCGTCCTCGACGAGCGGGTGACCGTACATGGCCTCGTAGTCGACCAAGGCAAGCTCGACGGCATCGATGACATCGTGCTGGTTCGCCGTCGGCGACACACGTCAGGGGTGCTCGTACTTGGACCCGTAATACCGACAGCCAGCCAGCCGCCAGGTGCCACCGGCCGTGGTCTCGAACTCGGAGAAGTCCAGCTGCCACACCTGGTTCGGATCCGTCGGCTCGTTGGCAAGGGCCGCCTTCATGCGCTCGGCCAGCTTGCGGCGTTCGCGGTGGTAATGCTCGGGCTAATCAGGCCCTCATCACGCGGATCCGCAGCACTGTCGCCTTACTCACGACGTGGCCGTTGGGTGGACCATCGCCCAAACCTTGCCCCGCGTCGGTTCCGCGCTCTCGTGCCCCAGCACGCGCTCCCGCGCTGCGTCCCGGGACGGCCGCGGGCCACGGACCTTCGACTGTCCGCCAGCCCTGGTCTTGGCCTGCCAGCGACGCCAGGTGCGTTCCGGGGACGCCGAACTTCTCGCACCACCGCGAAGTCGGCATCCCGGACTCGATCCGGATCACCTCGAGGTGCTCGAAGGGGCGAACCTGCCCTCCGCGCTCTTCTTCCAGTCCCGTATCTGACCGCGGCCTCACCCAGCGCCTGCATCAGGTCCTCGACCTCAGCTTTCAGCTGCTGCTCCCGCGTCGAGGGCCCGGACCGGCCCCGCCGTGAGCGCGGTCTTCCCGACTCGAGGAAGCTGGCCTTCCAACGCCCGATCGACTACTCGGAAACCTTCTCCCGCCGAGCCGCCTCGGCGATCGTCATCTCCCCGGCCAACACGCTCAGAACGATCCGAGTCTTCCGCTCGGCCGAAATCACAGGGGGTCTAGCCATGGCTCAGATTCTCCTTCAGGACTGACCTGACAGCCCTGCCAAAATCTTGACGCACAGTCACCTGACACCAGCAACCATGAAACACGGACCATCAGCCATCCACGGACCATCAGCCATCCACGGGCCAGCGCCCTCGCGCGGCTACCCATCACCACTGCCAAGCCATGGCGCGGATCGACGCCGAGAACGACTCGACAGAAGCACCCATACGGGCGATCGGGCTGGAGCAGTTCTAGTGACCCCATTTCGCCCGGAACCCCACGCTGCTCCAGTTTTGCTCCACCTACTGAACAGTAACTGAAGCGTAATCCACAATGGACGAATCTTCGGTACACCTAAAAACAACGCCCGACCTGCGAAAATATCCAGGTCGGGCGATCATGAAAGCTGTGGAGCTAAGGGGACTCGAACCCCTGACCCCCTCACTGCCAGTGAGGTGCGCTACCAGCTGCGCCATAGCCCCGAATGCGGAACAACCCGCATCTCGTAGGTACTAACGGTACAACACCCCACGAGGCCGCAGGAAAGGGGGTCGGCTCCACGGTCGGACCGCAGTGAAGCCGGCCGAAGGAGTCCAGGTCGTACTCCTCCTCGCCGTCGGGGACCTGGCGACGTGGCCGTGGATGCGGTGGGGCTGCGCCGCTGAGCCAGGCCGAGACGTTCGTCCCGCTGCCGCTGGAACTCCTCGACCGTCATCCCGGGATCCTCGTTCTCCGTCCGAGCAGGGGCTGACCGGGAGTTGTCCGGATGCGACGTGCCCGCGCATCGGCCGGTTCCCCAGCACCCCGCGGATCAGCGAAGAGCAATTCGCGCACCCCATGAGGGGAAGCCGCCGGATGGTCCAGGACCGTGGAGATGCAGGTCAGCGCTGTCCGGAAGCAGTCAGCCGATCGAGCCACTGAGGGTCGGAGAAGTCCACGATCTCGCCGCCGGAAACCACTGTCGGGGTACCAAAGCCCTTGTTTCCGCCGCCGAAGTCCTGCTCGAGGGCCGGGTTGTTCTTGACCTCTTCCATCTTCGCGGTCAACTGCTGGTCGTACGTGCCGTTGTTGACGCACTGCTCGAAGCTGTCGCTGGCGATCCCTAGGTCCCGGCCGAGCTGAATCAGCTGCTGCTTGTCGTAGCCGCGTTTGCCCTCCTCCGGCTGGCTCGCGAACAGGCTGTCATGGAACGCCCGGAACTGTCCCTCGTCCGCGGCGCACAACGCGGCGTTGGCCGCGTCGAGGGAGTAACCGGGCGGGTCCGACCGCTCGACCAGCATCGGCAGCATGTGCGTACGCACCTTCAGCTCACCCGCGGCCACCTTCTGCTCGATCTGGTCGCCATAGGTCTCCTCGAACTGCGCGCAGACCGGGCAAAGGAAGTCCGCGTAGACGTCGATCGTGGTGGGCGCGTCCTGCTCACCGGAGACCACGACGAGCCCGTCACGCTCCACCGGGTATTCGACCCCCGGTTCCACTGCCGCGGGGATGGCTTCACCCTCGGTGGCGTTCTTCGATGCATTGGTCCACAGCACACCACCGATCACGGCACCGGCGAGCAGTACAACGCCGATTACCACGGCGACGATCTTCTTCGTGTCGCCGCCGCCTCTTGCCTGGGTCACAGCCTTGCTGGCGCCCGCCGACTGCTGCTGCCGTCGCTTACGCGCGTTACGTTCCGCTCCACCCACTGGTCACGTCCCTTTCGTTTCGTCCACATTGACCGCAAGCGACGGCTCCGGCTCGTCGTCTTCACCTGAACGAGTCCGTCCGCGCTCCCAGCCGAGCCAGCCATCGGCGGAGAAGAGTGTTCGAGGGCGGATCATCAGCCACACCGCGAGTAGCAGGAAGCCCGTGTCCCGCGCGATCTCCTGCGGGTAGCGCGTCTCGCCGGCCTCGACCTGGCCACCGCCGCCGAAGCAGCCGCAGTCGATCGTCAGTCCGCGCGCCCACGACTGGATCACCGCGGCGATGAACACCAGCAGCACGGCCGCCGAGGCAACGGCGGTCAACCTGGTGAGTCCCCCGGCCAGCAGTAACAGGCCGAGCACCAGCTCGAGCAGTGGCATCGCCGTCGCGACCACGCCGATCACGCTCTCCGGCAGGACCTCGTATGCCTGCACCGCCAGATAGGTCTGCCCTGGGTCGGTGAGCTTCAACCAGCCGGAGACCAGCCAGACAGCCGCGAGACCGAGCCGGATGAGCAAACCGGCGACATCGAGCACGCGCTGGGACGGTCGTCGCACGCGCCCTAGGCTAGTCAGCGACCCTGAGAGCAATGTGAGCGACCTGGAGTGCGATGCGACTGTCCCGGCTGGCCGGTGTCCTCACGTTGATGTCCGTGCTTTCCATCCCGTCCGCCTGCGCGAGTTCGAATGCCGCGCCAGACTCCGTCGTCACCCGAGCGAGCGATCGGGACGCACTGACCATCGGCATCCGGTTCGACCAGCCGGGCCTTTCAGAACGGACTCTCGACGGCCGGTTCATCGGCTTCGACGTCGACGTCGCCACCTACATCGCGGGCGAGCTCGGTGTGGATGCCGAGGACATCACCTGGAAGGAGACCACGGCCTCGCGGCGCGAAGCCGATATCACGTCGGGCGCGGTCGACCTCGTAGTCGCCACCTACTCGATCACCGACGAACGGGAGCAACTGGTCGCCTTCGCCGGTCCGTACTTCGACACCGGTCAGGACCTGCTGGTCAGGCTGACCTCCTCGGAGATCACCGGGCCGGACACCCTGGACGGCCGCAAGCTGTGCGCCGTCAGCAAGTCGACGTCGGCGCAGCAGGTGAAGGACCGTTTCTCCAAGGCCGTCGAGTTGATCGAGTACCCCCGTTACCCCGACTGCGTTGCAGCGCTGCTCGCCGGTCAGGTCGATGCTGTCACCACCGACGCGGTGATCCTCGCGGGCTATGCCGCCCAGAATCCGGAGCTGCTGAAGGTCGTCGGCAAGCCGTTCTCGACCGAGCGTTACGGCGTCGGCCTGCGAAAGGGCGATGCGGACGGGGTGGCGAAGATCAACCAGGCGATCGAATCGATGATCGACAGCGGCGCCTGGCTCGATTCCCTCACTCGCAACATCGGGCCATCCGGCTACGCACTTCCGTCACCTCCCGAGGTCACACAGCGGTGAAGGTCGAACTTCCCGATCTCCCGGTACGGTCCGTACTCGGCGAACTCGACGACGCTCTGGCAGGTCACGGCAGCGCCGTTCTGGTGGCTCCGCCCGGCACCGGGAAAACCACGGTGGTCCCGCTACACCTCGCGCTGAGTGCTCACCCGGACTCCGGCCGGATCGTGGTGGCCGAACCCCGGCGGCTGGCTGCCCGTGCCGCGGCGGCGCGGATGGCCGACCTGCTGGGTGAGCCGGTGGGTCGTACGGTCGGCTACTCGATCCGGGGTGAGCGCAAAGTATCGGCGGCGACCCGGATCGAAGTGGTGACCTCTGGATTGCTTGTCCGCAGGGTGCAGGGCGATCCCGAACTCCCCGGTGTCTCCACTGTGCTGCTCGACGAGTGTCACGAGCGGCACCTGGACGCCGATCTGCTGTTGGCGTTGCTGGTGGACGTACGTGCGGGTCTGCGCGATGACCTGAGACTGCTGGCGGCTTCGGCGACCGTCGCGGCCGAGCGGCTCGCGGCTCTGCTCGGTTCGGCCCCGGTGGTGACGGCCCACGCCCGCACCCACCCCATCGAGATCGTGCACAACGCCGCGGGCCGTGGGGAACGCGTCGAGCAGCACGTCGCCAGAACGATCCGCACGGCATTGACCGACGCCGAGGGCGACGTACTCGCGTTCCTGCCTGGCGTCGGGGAGATCGCGCGAGTACAGGACCTGCTCTCAGCAGTGTCCGAAGTGGATGTACTCCCACTGCACGGGCGGCTTCCGGCGGCCCAGCAGGACGCTGCCCTGCGGGTGGGACGCCGGAGACGAGTCGTGCTTGCCACGGCCGTCGCCGAATCCAGCCTGACGGTGCCGGGAGTGCGGATCGTCGTGGACTCGGGCAGGGCCAGAGTGCCCAGGGTCGACCATCGCCGTGGTCTTCCCGGATTGGCGACGATCCGTGTCTCCAACGCGGTGGCCGAGCAACGCGCGGGAAGGGCGGGGCGGGAGGCGCCGGGAGTCGCCTACCGCTGCTGGCCGCGTAACGAGCACGCCGCCCTGCCCGCATTCGGCGAACCGGAGATCCGCACCGCGGAGCTTTCCCGCTTCGCACTGGAGCTGACGTGCTGGTCCACTCCGGACGGAAGCGGACTGTCCTGGTGGGACCAGCCGCCAGCCGGGCCGTTGGCCGCGGGACGCGAACTGTTGCGACTGCTGGGTGCCACGGACGAGCGCGGGGAGGTCACCGAGCGAGGGCGCCGGATGGCCGCGCTCGGGCTGCACCCGAGGTTGGCCAGGGCGCTGCTCGACGGAGCGGCATCAACAGGTGCGCGCAGCGCGGCCGAAGTTGTCGCACTGCTGGACTCGGGAGCGACGCTCACCGACGTGGATGCCGAACTACGCAGGCTGCGCGATGCGTCCGATCCGGCGGCACGACGTTGGCGCGCTGATACGCGCAGGCTGGCAGGCCTGGTGACCGGTGCCTCCGGCGGTTCTGCCGACGCGGCGTTGGTCGTCGCGCTCGCGCACCCCGAGCGACTCGCACGCAGGCGGTCGCCCGACTCCCCCGTATACCTGCTGGCTGGCGGCACCGCGGCCGAATTGCCACCGGGCAGCGGACTCGGCGACTCGGAGTGGCTGGCGGTCGCCGAGGCCACGCGCGACCCGGGAAAGGCACACGGGGTGATCCGGCTCGCCGCGCGTGCGGACGAGCACCTTGCCGTGCAAGCGGCCGGTGACCTGTTGTCCGAGGAGTACGAGGTCGGTTGGCGGGGCGGTGATGTGGTGGCCAAGACGGTCCGCAGGATCGGAGCGATCACCCTCACTGAACGCCCACTGCGCGAACCGGATCCGGCGCTGGTCCACTCCGCGTTGACCGAAGGCCTGCGCACGGAAGGTTTGGGGCTGCTGCGCTGGACGGAGGACGCGACGAGGCTGCGTTCCCGACTGGCGTTCCTGCATGCCAAGCTCGGCGCTCCGTGGCCACCGATGGACGAATCGGCGTTGTTGGCTGCGCTGAACTCCTGGTTGGAGCCTGAACTGTCCCGCGCGACCCGGCGTGCTGATCTCGCCCGAATCGACGCCGGCAACGCCCTGCGCAGGCTCCTGCCCTGGCCCGAAGCATCGCGACTGGACGAACTGGCCCCGGACCGGATCGCCGTGCCGACCGGATCGCGTATTCGCGTCGACTACTCCGGCGACGAGCCCGTACTGGCGGTGAAACTGCAGGAAACGTTCGGTTGGCTGGCCACACCACGCATCGTCGACGGTCGTGTCGCGGTAGTCCTGCACCTGCTGTCTCCGGCCGGACGGCCGGCAGCCGTCACAGCCGACCTGGAGTCGTTCTGGCGCAACGGCTACCAGCAGGTGCGCGCAGACCTGCGAGGCCGATACCCGAAGCACAGCTGGCCGGAGGATCCGCTGTCGGCGGACGTGAAACCACGGCGACGCCCGTAGGCCGCCAGTCACGGCCCACATCTTGACTTCAACTCCCTTCCACGATGTTCAGAAGGGCCTCGGCCGGCGGGGTTTGTGGAGGTGGGGTGGTCGGCTGGTGTGTCGTTGGCCGGTGGGGGTGGTGATGGTGAGGGTGTTGTCGTCTGGGCTGACGGTGTAGTTCCAGCCGGGTTGGTCTTTGAGGCGGTGGTGGGTTTTGCAGAGGCTGATGAGGCGTTGTTCGGTGGTGGTGCCGTGTTTGTGCCAGTCGAGGCTGTGGTCGAGTTCGCAGGACTGTGAGGGTCGGTAGCAGCCGGGTGCGCGGCATTCGCGGTCGCGGATGCGCACGTATTCGTCGAGGGCGGTGGTGGGGCGGTAGCGGGTACGGCCCAGGTCGATGGGATGACCGGTCATCGGGTCGGTGAGGATGCGCCGCCAGGTGGTGTTGGGTCCGGTGGCGATCTGGCGGGCCAGCCATGCCGGGATGAATCCGTGTCCGGTCATGTCGGCGGGTTCGTCGTCCAGTTCGAGGAGGGTAGTGGCGGCGACGTAGACGAACACCTCCGCCCGCACATTTCCGGTGCCGGTGCCGTCGCGCAGGCACAGCTTGGCGAAGAGGTCGGCGCGGAGCTGGTCGAGGGTGTCGGTGGCTCCGGCGTGGCGGAGCCTGCGGGCGTCGCGGTCGATGCGGGCGTAGATCGAGGTGGCTATTTCGGCGGGCAGGTCGGCGATCAGGGTGGCCATGCCCTCGCCCTGTTGCACTAGTTGCAGCGACCGTTCCTCCCGGCGCCGCGCGACCCGCTTCGCATACCCGTCGGGGTCGACGGTGGCGACAACATGGTGCGCCGCCCGCCGCAACTGCGTCGGGTCCTTGCCCGCCAACCGCCGCGAGAGCCGCTCATCGGCGATCCGCGCCAGATCATCGGACAGGGATCCGGTGACGTCGGCGATCTTCGACGCCTTGTACCCGTCCACCACCCCCGCTTTCATCGCCGCCAGGGTGCGTGGCAGTCGGGTCGTCAACGCCACCGCCAACGACACCATCCGCTCCGCCGCATGCGGATTGACCGACAACGCCAGCGCGACCTCTTGAGCGACATCCCGAGTTGCCCCCGGAGATGTTGAGACCAGTTCGGCGATGTCGGACAACTGCCGGGCCTCTATTTTGGACCGTGTCCGCTCGATCGACTGTAGCCGCGCGACGAGGACCGATCTTCGCCGGGACAGCCCCGGCACCACCACATTTCCCCCTGAACCAGTCACCCCACGATTATAGAAAGAGGGTCCGACAAAACCGGGACACAGCGGTCCCGTCCTGGCGTGCCGAAGACGAGCCCGAACCGCACCACGTACACCACGTTCCCAACACCCACACTCAAACTGCCAACACGAGCCCCGAAACTGCCAACTCGGCCCCAGAATCTGCTAAGTCGGGCCCCGAAACTGCAAAGTCGGGGCTGGAATTGCGAACTTGGGTTAGGTTAGGGGCTTTTGTTGTGGGGGTGGGAGTTCTTGGGCCAGGCGCTCGTCCTCCGCCTCGTCGTCCTCGTGCAGGCCTTGTTGTACGGCCTTGCGGATCTGCTCGCGGTTCTCCCGGACCACGTGGGCGAAGAAGTCGTCGATGCGGGGATCGGTCAGCACCTCGAGGGTGACTCGCATGACCGTGTCCACAACAGACTGGACGATCTCGTCGTGGAACGGGAGCCGGGAGAACCGGCCTGCCTGCGGATCCTCACGCAGCTTCTCGGTGACGATCGACCGGAGCAGCTCGCGGTTGTCGCCGAGTGAGCGGGCGAGGTTCTCCGGGTAGTTCCCGGTTTCCAGGACCTTGACGACCTCGTCGAGCACAGCGATGGTGATGGGCTTCTTGATCGCCAGCACGATCGGCCGGGTCATCTTCTCCACGAACCGCTGGGTGACCTTCTCGCCGAAAGTCCGGTCGGCGGTGCGGGCGAGCCGGGTGATCACCACGACGATTCGCAACAACCGGAACCCACGAAGCGCGGGATGCGCGATCGGGATCATCCCGAGGATCTCGTACCAGTTGCGCATGGGAAAGCCCCGGTCCCAGCGGGTGGTGCGCCAGCGGAAGAGGAACTCGATCAGGAACACACCGCAGATAGCGGTGTCGATGATGAAGACGGTGTATTCGGTCTCGGTGCTGACGTCGGCGAACGTCACATAACCGAGCAGTCCGACGGAGAACACCGCCAGCACGAGCATCACGATGTCGAGGGCGACGAGACGGCGCAGGCGGGGCGCGTTCCGGCGGACAGTCATGGCCGCATTCTGCCGGTGGGGCCCGAGGTCCGCCTGGCCAGCCCCTGACCAAAGTCGGGTAGGGCCGTCGCCGATCGTGCGCTGTGGCATGGGATGTCCGGTTTCTACCGTGAGGCCTCACCGATTTTCTGGAGGAACCTCATGATTTCGCTTCGCGGGCTGACAAAACGGTACGGCGAGAAGACCGTCGTCGACGAACTCAGCACGCAGATCGCGGCCGGCGCGGTCACCGGCTTCCTCGGCCCCAACGGCGCGGGCAAGTCGACGACGATGCGTTTGGTGCTCGGGCTTGATCACCCCAGTTCCGGAGCGGCACTGGTGCGTGGAAAGCCGTACGCCGAACTGCGCCATCCGCTGCGGGAGGTCGGAGCGCTGTTGGAGGCAAAGGCACTGCATCCCGGCCGGAGCGCGGGCAAGCACCTGCTGGCGATGGCACGCAGCAACGGCATCGCCGAGCGCAGGGTGGAGGAGGTGCTGGCCGCGGTCGGTCTCTCCGACGTCGCCGGAAAGCGGGCGGGGTCGTTCTCGCTAGGTATGGGACAGCGCCTCGGTATCGCGGGTGCGCTGCTCGGTGACCCCGCCGTGCTCATGTTCGACGAGCCGGTCAACGGCCTCGATCCGGACGGCGTCCGGTGGGTGCGGAACCTGATGCGGTCGCTGGCCGCGGAGGGCAGGACGGTGTTCGTCTCCAGTCACCTGATGAGCGAGATGCAGCTGACCGCGGACCGGCTCGTCGTGATCGGGAAGGGCCGGCTGCTGGCCGACACCTCGATCGACGAGTTCATCGCCAGCAGTTCGCCGCGGTCCGTACGGGTCCTGGCGCCAGACGATGCCGACCGGCGATTACTCGCCGATCGGCTGCGGGCGCACGCGGAGGTCGAGCAATCGGCCGGCGGGGAACTGATCGTCCGCGGTGCGGGGGCCGAGTTCGTCGGTGATCTGGCACATCGGCTGAGATTGCGGTTGCACGGTCTGACAAGCGCCACAGCCTCACTGGAGCAGGCCTATGTGGAACTCACCGCCGGTTCCGTCGAGTACGGCGCCCCTTCCGGGCAGAAAGCGAGTGTCTGAGCCATGACCACGGTCGCCGAAACCGGACAAAGGCACAACGGCGGGCAACTACCGGGTGCGATCGCCGCCGAATGGACGAAACTCTGGTCGCTGCGCTCCACCTGGTGGAGCCTCGCCTCCTCGATCTTGCTGACGCTCGGTTACGCCGCACTGACCGCCATCTCCGTTCGGGTGCAGACGGACAACGGCGAGGTGGCTCTGCGCTTGAGCGCACCGGAAGTCGCCGCCAGCGCCGTCTTCTATCTCGCGCAGTTCACCGTGCTCGCCTGGGCCACCATGTCCATCGCCGGAGAGTACGGCTCGGGCAGTATCCGTTCGACCCTGCAATGGGTGCCGATCCGGACGCGAATGCTGCTGGCGAAGGTCGTCGTACTCGCCCCGATCCTGTGTGTGCTGGGAATCGGCCTTGGGGCCAGCGCCATCGGCCTCGCGGAACTGGTCATGGGCGATGCGGGTTCGCCAGCCACCGCCGGTGACGGGGTGGAGATGTCGCTCGCGATCGGTGTCTACTGCGCCCTGCTCGGCGTACTCACCCTGGGCATCGGCACCGCGCTGCGCAGTGTCGCCGGCACGATCACCGTGACGTTCATGCTGCTGCTCGTGGTGCCGATGCTGCTGGCAGCCATCGGGATGCGCGCGGCGAGCGATTACCTGCCGGGGATCGCGGGCCTGAACCTCATGTTCGGCCCGGACGGGGTCAATCCGGTCACCGGTACGTCGTCCCCGTACCCACAGGTGCTCGCACTGGTGATCCTCGTGGCCTGGGCACTGTTGTCGCTGGGTGCCGGGGCTGCACTGCTGCGCAGGCGCGACGCGTGAGCCAGGACCGGGGCGAAGCTCTCAGCCGTCCCGGTTCACCAGCCCCGCCTCGTAGGCGAGGATGGCGGCCTGCACCCGGTTGCGGGCGCCGAGGTGGGCGAGGATCGAACTGACATACGCCTTCACCGTGCCCTCCACCACGTACAACGTCGCCGCGATGGCCGCGTTGGACAGGCCTGACCCGAGGAGCGCCAGCACCTCGCGCTCCCGATCGGTGAGCCCCTCGATGCGGGCCCTGGCCGCGGCCTGCCTGCTCAGCTGCCCGCCCGACATATGTGCGATCACCCGATGTGCGACCTTCGGCGAGAGGTACGCGGCGCCGTCGGCCACTGCCCGCACCCCGGCCAGCAGCTCCCGTGGATCCCCGGACTTCAGCAGGAAGCCACCCGCTCCATCGCCGAGGGCCCTGGCGATGTAGTCGTCCTCGCCGAACGTCGTCAGCATGATCACCCCCGTCTCCGGGCGCACCCTGCGGATCTCCGCCGCCGCGGCGAGCCCGTCCATCCGGGGCATCCTGATGTCCAGCAGTGCGACGTCCGGCCGGGTCAGCATGACCTGGTCGACGGCCGCCCTGCCGTCACCAGCCTCGCCGACGACCTCGATACCGTCGTCCGCGGCCAGGATGGCCGACACCCCCGCGCGAACCATCGCCTCGTCGTCGGCCAGTAGTACCCGGATCACTCGTTGTCCTCCCCCGGTCGGTTGAGTAGCAGGTCCTTCGACACCAGTTCGCCCCGTTCGAAGCACAGGCGGTAGACGTCGCCACTGGTGCCGAGCAGGCCCGCGTCGGTGCCGTAGTACTCACATACCGCGCCCTGCCGCGTCGGCGGTTCGGCCACGTCCGGACGTTCCAGGCGCTGCTGCCCCGGCAGCACCGGCTCCAGTTCGGCCCGCGGCTGACCGATCCGCATTCGATCGTAATCGCCGGGTACGAGCACGGAACCGAACATGTTGATCAGGTAGTAGGCCGCGGAGATGGCGAACATCGCGATCAGCACGCCGACCGGCAGCACGACCGCATTGATCAGGGTCAGTCGCAGCTGCCGACGTTGGGTGGCGAGCTGGCGGGCGGAGTCCGTGGTGGATCCGGCCCGGTCATGGGCAGCGGGAGCTTCGTGTGGCAGCCGTGCCGATATCTCGAATCCGCCACGCTCGCTCGGGCCCGCGTGCAGTGTGCCGCCGAGCAGCCGGACCCGTTCCCGCAGACCGGTGAGCCCCCAGCCACCCGAAGCAAGTCCTGGAAGCGGGCCTGCCGGGGGTGGGTCGTTGACCAACGACACCTCGGTGACGCCGGCGCTCTGGCGCACCCCGACCCACACGGCCGCACCGGGAGCATGCTTCGCGGCGTTGGTCAGCCCCTCCTGGACCACCCTGCGGGCGGCCAGTTCAACCATCGGTGGGACGCCGTCGAAGGGCTCGACCTCCTGTGCGACGGCCATCCCCGAGGCCGTGGCGCGGTCGACCAACTCCGAGATCGCCTCTCCCGCGGGCCGGACCGGAGCTCCCTCGTCGTCCGCACGCAGAACTCCGATGATCTCGTGCAACCGGTCCGTGGCCGTTGCCGCGCTCTCCCGCAACTCGCCCGCGGCGGCCCGGTCCCGCTCACCGAGGTGCGCGGAGACCTCCAGCGCGCCCGCCCGCAACGCGATGAGGCTGAGTTCGTGACCGAGCGAATCGTGCATGTCGGTGGCGATCCTGGCGCGTTCCCGCAGCTTGGCCTGCTCAGCCGCCACACGTTGCTCGTTCTCCAGCCGCTCAGCACGCTCCCAGCCGGTACGGGCCAGGTTCTCCCTGAGCCGGAGGTAGCGGCCGAGGTGCCAGGGCACGAAGATGGCGAACAACAGGGTCGCCACCAGCGACAGCCAGCTGCCGACGACGTCCTCACCGATGAAGTAGGCGAACGGCAGTCCGGCAAGAGCGATACCGGCGAACGAGAGCACCGCGGGCTTGGCCTGCTCCATCCGGCGGCCAGCGAGGTAGCCGGCGACGAGCATCAGCAGGATCGGCCACACCGGGAACCGGCCGAGGTAGTTGGGCAGGACGGCGAGGCTGGAAGCCGCGGCGGCGGTCAGCGACAGCAGCGGAAACGCACGGGCCGACGCCAGCGAAACGGTGGTGACGACCAGCCCGCCGATCAGTTCCCACCGATCGGGGTTGCGCCGCGTCTCGTAGACGACGAGCAGGCAGATCATCGCCCAGACACCGACCTCGAAGAGCAGGATCGCTCGCTGCCGCCAACTCCCGCTCACCCGGCTCACGCTACCCAGCTCACCCATGACGGGACACTGCCGAAAGTCAATGGTCACCCGCCTGACCAGCTCGTCTCGGTGCCGTAGTGGACCGGATGAGGCATGATGACGCGAAATCGGGTTTCGCGCTTTCCCGGGAAAGTGCGAAACCCCGCGCGCAAGCACCGCGCTTTCCCGGGAAAGCGCGTCGTGAAGGGAGCGAATATGCCCGGTCCCACCCGCGGCCTCGCCGAACAGCTCGGGGGTCCGCTCCCCGATGGGATCGAGACCCTGGACGACGCGAACAAGCAGGTGTTGGCCGAGGCATTGCGCGAGGCGCGACGACAGCAGGCCGCAGCGCTGAGCGCGGCCGCGGAGGACTCGCTGAAGTACGTTCCCGCGCTGCTGCGCGGCGCGGTGCGCAAGGCGGTGGGTCTGTGAGCGGGCCGTCGGTCACCCTGGCCGAGTTGGAGTCGCGTGCCGAGGTACTCAAGCTCGCCAGGCTGCTCAAGACCCCGGCCGAGCGGCTGGACTTCCTGGAGCAGGTCGCCGCCGGCGACATCCGCGCACTCCGGGAGCAGGCCACGGACGTGCTGTTCGACGCCAACCTCGGCGTGCTGCAGCGCATGGCGGCGGCCAGCAAGCTGCTACCGGTGTCGGTGCTGGGCCGGATCGCGGAGAAGGTCTTCGGGCCGCTGCTGTGTGCCCGGCTCGCCGGGCTCATCGACGTCGCCAGGGGCGTGGATGTCGCCGGCCGCCTGTCCCCCGCCTTCCTCGCCGATGTCGCCGCCGAACTCGATCCCCGCAGGGCCAGCCGGATCATCGCCGGAATCCCCGCCGACACCGTGCGCGAGGTGGCGCACGAACTCGTCGGCAGACAGGACTGGATCACCATCGGCCGCTTCGTCGGCCACCTGCCCGACGGGACGGTCTCGGCCACGCTCGACGCCGTCCATGACGAAGCCCTGCTGCGGGTCGCGTTCGTGCTCGACGAGAAGGAACGGATCGACCACGTCGTCGACCTGCTTCCCGGGACGCGCTTTCCCGGACTCGCAGCGGCGGCCGCGGAACACGACCTGTGGCCCCTCACCTTCGACCTGCTGACCCATCTGAGCCCGGCGCACCAGCAACGGCTGACCGACGCCGTGGCCGACCTGGAGCCCGGCGTACGAGCACAGGCCGCGGAACAGGCTGAAGCACTTGGCCTGCTTCGCGAACCGGGCCCGGTGCGCGAAGCACTTAGCTGATGCGCGCACCCTTGCGCCAGACCGCCCAGGTCAGCGGCACTCCCGGGCGATAGGCCAGGTGGGTCACCGAGGGCGCGTCCAGCACCTGCAGATCGGCGCGAGCCCCCGGCCGCAGCACGCCGACGGCCCCGTCCCCGGTGTCCCTGCGCAACGCACGTGCCCCACCGGCGGTGGCCGCCCAAACCGCTTCCGCGACGGACAACCGCATCTGCAGTACGGCGGTGGTGACGCAGAACGCCATGGACGTCGTGTACGAACTACCCGGGTTGGCGTTGCTGGCCAGCGCGATCGTCGCCCCCGCGTCGAGCAGTCTGCGAGCGGGCGCGAGGGGTTGCCGGGTCGAGAGATCACACGCGGGCAGCAGCGTCGCGACCGTGTCCGATTCAGCGAGCGCCTCCACATCGGACTCCGAAAGGTACGTGCAGTGGTCGACGCTGGCCGCTGCCCGCTCGACCGCGAGCCGCACCCCGGGGCCCTCCCCGAGCTGGTTGCCGTGCACCCGCAGGCCGAGCCCACGCTTCGCCGCCGCGTCGAGGACGCGCGCGGACTGGGCCTCGTCGAAGGCGCCGGTCTCGCAGAACACGTCCACCCAGCCGACGTGCCCCGCGACGGCGTCGAGCATCTCGCCGCAAACTAAGTCCACATAGGACTCCGCGTCCGCGCCCGGTGGCACGAGGTGCGCACCGAGAAAGGTCACCTCGTCCGCCACCTGGGCAGCGATTCTGGCCGAGCGCTCCTCGTCGGCGACGCTGAGCCCGTAACCGGTCTTCGTCTCGAGGCACGTGGTTCCCTGCCGCAGCGCCTCTTCGGTATGCCTGCGCAGGTTCGCCAGCAGCGCCTCGTCGCTCGCCTCCCTGGTAGCGGCCACGGTCACCGCGATACCGCCCGCGGTGTACGGCTCTCCGGACATCCGCGCCTCGAACTCGGCCGTCCGGTCGCCGGCGAACACCAGGTGGGTGTGGCTGTCGACCCAGCCGGGCAGGACCGCCCTTCCGCCCACATCCATGCGCTCGTCGGCTTCGGGAGCGCTGCTGGCGGGACCGGCCCACGCCACCCGTTCCCCTTCGAGCACCACCGCGGCGTCGCGCACGACGCCGAGATCCGGATCGTTCGTGGTCAGCTCCGCGATGCCGGTGACGAGTGTCGAACTCGCCGGGTCCGAGTTCACTGCCACAGCTCTCCGATCTCCCTGGCCAGCACCGACTCCGGGTGGCGGATGAACTGATGAGCGCGGTCGCGCACCACCCAGCGGCCCGCGACCAGGACGTCGCGAACGTCGGAAGAGGTCGCCGCGAAAAGGGCTCCCTCCGGTGCGGTCCCAGCGGTACGCACCGACCCGAGGTCGACGGTGACTAGGTCGGCCGCCGCGCCCTTCGCGATTCGGCCTGCCTCCGGCCAGCCGATGGCTCCGTGGTCGGTCGCCGCCGCCATCAGCTCGTTCACCGCGAACCGCCCCCGGCGTTCGTCCGCGAGCCGCTCGTCCAGCTCCAACGCCCTGGCCTCCTCGAACGGGTCGATCACGGCGTGGCTGTCGCTGCCGAGGCACAGCCGGGACCCCGCGTCGGACAGCCCGCGCGCCGGGCCGATGCCATCGCCGAGATCCCGCTCGGTGGTGGGGCACAGGCAGGAGCGGGTGCCGGAGCGCCCGAGCTGACCGATGTCGTCGCCGGTCAGGTGCGTGGCATGCACCGCGACGGTGTGCTCACCGAGCACTCCCGCTTCGGCGAGCAGGGTGGTCGGGGTGCGGCCGTGCTGGGCGAGGCACTGGGCGTTCTCGGCGCGTTGCTCGGAAAGGTGCACATGCAGTGGCCGCCCGTCGGCCCACTCGGCGACCACCGGCAGCTGATCGGCGGGAACCGCGCGCACCGAGTGCACGGCGGCGCCGACCCGCACATGCCCGGTCTCCGGCACGAACGCCTCCACCCGCTCCGCCCACGCGTGGGCGTCTCCGTCGCCGAACCGCAGTTGACGCTCGTCGAGTTCGGTACCGAAACCGCCGGTGAGGTAGCAGGTGTCCAGCAGGGTGAGACGGATACCGGCATCGGCCGCGGCCCGGACCAGCGCCGCGCTCATCGCGTTCGGATCGTCGTACCTCGTCCCGCCTGGTGCGTGGTGCAGGTAGTGGAACTCGCCGACTCCGGTGTAGCCGGCCAGCACCATCTCCGCGTACACGGCACGGGCCAGCCGGTAGTAGGAGTCCGGATCGAGGCGTTCGGCGATGTCGTACATCCGCTCGCGCCAGGTCCAGAACGTCCCCTGGTCACCGTGGGTGCGACCGCGCAGTGCCCGGTGGAAGGCATGGGAGTGGCCATTGGCCGCGCCGGGCATCGTCAGTCCATTGAGGATCGTTCCGGCCCTGGGCAGGTCGGCTTCCACCGAGACGATGCGGTCGCCGTCGATCTCGATTCGCACGCTCTCGGCCACTCCGTCCGGCAGCCAGGCGTACTCGCACCAAAGCGTGCTGTGACCGGCGGGCGACTGCGATGAGGGCTGTGTCATATCGCCGAATTCTCCAGTACGTCCGCAAGGGCCGCAGCTCCGCGTTCGACATCGGCCGCCTCGGCGAACTCCTCGGGGGCGTGGCTGATCCCGGTGGGGTTGCGTACGTACAACATCGCCGTGGGCACGTGCGCGGCAAGGATCGCGGCGTCGTGTCCCGCTCCCGTCGGTAACGCGGGTACGCCACCGAGCACGCGATCGAACTCGTCGCGCAGGACACGATCGAACACGACGTCGTCCGAGCACGACTCCTCGGTGACCGTCACCGAACAGCCTTCCTGCCCGGTCGCCTCGCGAGCGGCCTCGGCGATCTCGGCGACCATCGCGGGTGTGGCCCCCGATCCCGGCACTCTGGCATCGAGCCACAGGTCGACGGTCGAAGCGATCACGTTCGTGCCACCGGGCTTCGGCACCAGCCTGCCCACGGTGGCCCTTGCCTCCGGCCAGGCCGCCGCCACCCTGCGGGCGGCACCGACAACGGCCGCGGCGGGCAGCATCGGGTCCCTCCGGTCGCTGAGCAGTGTGGCACCGGCATGGTTTCCCTGGCCGGAGAAGGAGAACCGCCACCGGCCGTGCGCGATGACCGTACTGCCGAGCGCGACCGGCGCATCCTGATGGATCAATCCCTTGCCCTGCTCGACGTGCAGTTCGACGAACCGGCCGATCCGGCCGAGTACCGCGGGGTCGGTACCGAGTCGTGCCGGGTCGAGGCCCGCGGAGGCGGCGGCGTCGGCGAAGGTGGTCCCCTCGGCGTCGGTGAGCCCGCGTGCCATGTCGACGTCGATCGCCCCGGTCAGCAACCGCGAGCCGAGGCACGGCACGCCGAACCGGCCACCCTCCTCCTCGGCGAAAACCACGAGCGCGATCGGCCTGCCCGGGGTTACTCCCCTGGCCCGCAGCAGATCCACGGCGGCCAGTGCGCTGACCACACCCAGCGGTCCGTCGAACGCGCCGCCGCCGGGTACCGAATCGAGGTGACTTCCGGTGACCAGTGCGTCCGGACCCGGCTGCCCCCACCACGCCCACAGGTTGCCGTTGGCGTCCGTTTCCACTTCGAGGCCACGAAGGGCGGCCTGTTCGGTGAACCACTCGCGCAGTTCCAGTTCGGCGGGCTCGAACACGTGCCGGGAGTAGCCGCCGCGCAGGTGATCCCGGCCGACCCCCGCGATGTCGCCGAGCAGCGCTCCAGCGCTCATGCCTGCTCCCGCATCGGGATCCGCACTCCACGCTCCTGCGCGACGTCGATCGCGTGGTCGTATCCCGCGTCGACATGCCGGATCACGCCGGTACCGGGGTCGTTGGTCAGCACCCGCTCCAGCTTGCGTGCCGCGAGTTCGGTGCCGTCGGCGACACAGACCTGACCGGCGTGGATGGACCGCCCCATCCCCACGCCACCACCGTGATGAATGGACACCCAGCTCGCCCCCGACGCGGTGTTGAGCAACGCGTTGAGCAGGGGCCAGTCGGCGATGGCGTCCGAACCGTCGGCCATGCTCTCGGTCTCGCGGTAGGGCGAGGCGACACTGCCCGAGTCGAGGTGGTCGCGGCCGATGACGACCGGTGCGCTCAGCTCACCGCTGGCCACCATCTCGTTGAACTTCAGTCCGGCGCGGGCCCGCTCGCCGTAGCCCAGCCAGCAGATCCGCGAAGGCAGGCCCTGGAACTCGATCCGCTCGCCCGCCATCCTGATCCAGCGCGCGAGCGATTCGTTCTCGCCGAACAGTTCGAGCATCGCGCGGTCGGTCGCCGCGATGTCGGCGGGATCGCCGGACAGCGCCGCCCACCGGAACGGACCCTTGCCCTCGCAGAACAGCGGCCGGATGTAGGCGGGCACGAAACCGGGGAAGTCGAAGGCCCGTTCGCACCCGCCGAGCTTGGCCTCCCCACGCAGTGAGTTGCCGTAGTCGAACACCTCCGCGCCCGCGTCGAGGAACCCGAGCATCGCGTCCACGTGCTCGGCCATCGACTCGCGGGCGCGGTCGGTGAACTCGTCCGGCTTCTTCGCGGCGTAGTCGTGCCAGTCCTCGAGGTCCACGCCCTTCGGCAGGTAGGCGAGCGGGTCGTGTGCCGAGGTCTGGTCGGTGACGATGTCGACCTCGACCCCACGGCGCAGCAGCTCGGGAAGCACCTCGGCCGCGTTGCCGATCACGCCGACCGACAGCGCCCTGCGCTCCTGTTTCGCGGCGGACACCCTGGCGATCGCGTCGTCCAGATCGGTCGCCAGTTCGTCGAGGTAGCGATGCTGCACCCGCCGCTGCGCCCGCGCCGGGTCGCATTCGACGACGAGTGCGACGCCGTCGTTCATCGTCACCGCGAGCGGCTGGGCACCGCCCATCCCGCCGAGCCCTGCCGTGACGGTGAGGGTGCCTGCCAGAGTGCCACCGAACTTCCTCTCGGCGACGGCGGCGAAAGTCTCGTAGGTGCCCTGCAGGATGCCCTGGGTACCGATGTAGATCCACGAACCGGCGGTCATCTGCCCGTACATGGTCAGCCCGAGCGACTCGAGCCTGCGGAACTCCGGCCAGTTGGCCCAGTCGCCGACGAGGTTCGAGTTGGCCAGCAGCACCCTCGGGGCCCACTCGTGGGTCCGGAACACGCCCACCGGCTTGCCCGACTGCACCAGCAGGGTCTCGTCGTCCTCGAGGGTGGTCAGGCACCGGGTGATGGCGTCGAAGCTGGCCCAGTTCCGGGCCGCTTTGCCGGTACCGCCGTAGACCACCAGGTCCTCAGGACGCTCCGCGACCTCGGGATCGAGGTTGTTGTGGAACATCCTCAGCGCGGCCTCGGTCTGCCAGTTCTTCGCGGTGCGGCTACCGCCGCGGGCAGCGCGGATCGTTCGGGTCATCGTTCCTCCACATGCTGGGTTACGGCGTCGAGCAGCGCGCCGGAGCGGACGAGCTCCTCGGCCGCGGCGATTTCCGGGGCGAGATGGCGGTCGGGACCGGGGCCGGGCACGGTCGCGCGCAACAGGTCCCGTGCGGCGGCGGTGGCCGGGGCGGGACGCAGCGGCGCGCGGAAGTCCAGTGCGCGTGCCGCGGTCAGGTACTCGATCGCGAGCACCGTGGTCAGCCCGTCCACGGCGCGGCGCAGTTTGCGAGCGGCCGACCAGCCCATCGAGACGTGGTCCTCCTGCATCGCGCTACTCGGAATCGAGTCCACGGAGGCAGGCACGGCCAGCCGCTTGAGATCGCTGACGATGGCGGCCTGGGTGTACTGGGCGATCATGTGGCCCGAATCGACACCGGGGTCGGCGGCGAGGAAGGCGGGCAGGCCGTGGGAACGGGCGACGTCCAGCATCCGGTCAGTACGTCGTTCGGCGATCCCCGCCAGATCGGCCACCGGGATCGCGAGGAAGTCCAGCGCGTAGGCCACCGGAGCACCGTGGAAATTGCCGTTGGACTCCACCCGGCCGTCGTCGAGCACCACCGGGTTGTCGACGGCGGCGGCCAGCTCCCGTTCGGCGACCAGTCCGGCGTGCTCGAGGGTGTCCCGGCCCGCTCCGTGTACCTGTGGGGCACACCGCAGGGAGTAGGCGTCCTGCACCCGAGGACAGTCCGGGCCACGATGGCTCGCCACGATCTCCGACCCGGCGAGCGCCGCCCGCATCCGCTCGGCGGATCGGGCCTGCCCGGGATGCGGGCGCAACGCCTGTAGGTCGGCGGCGAAAGCACGGTCGGTGCCGAGTAGCGCCTCGACGCTCATCGCCGCGGTCAGGTCTGCGACGTCGAACAGCCGGTGCAGGTCGGCGGCGGCCAGCACCAGCATGCCGAGCATGCCGTCGGTGCCGTTGGTCAGCGCCAGCCCTTCCTTCTCAGCCAGCACCACCGGCTCGATCCCGGCAGCTCGCAGTGCGTCGCCGGCCGGGACTCGGCTGCCCTCCGCGTCGAACACCTCCCCCTCGCCCATCAACGCGAGGGCGACGGCGGCGAGCGGGGCGAGATCACCGGAGCAACCGAGCGAGCCGTGCTCGTGTACCACCGGGGTGATGTTCGCGTTGAGCAGCGCGGCCAGCGTTCTCGCGGTGACCGGCCGGACGCCGGTGTGTCCCGAGGCGAGAGTGCGCAACCGCAGCAACATCAGGGCGCGGACGACTTCGGTCTCGACCACCGGACCGGCGCCCGCGGCGTGCGAACGGATCAGCGAACGCTGCAGCTGGGTGCGGCGGTCCTCGGGGATGTGGCGGACGGCGAGCGCACCGAATCCGGTGGAGACGCCATAGGTCGGCTCGGCCGCTCCGGCCAGCGCGTCGATGTGCTTGCGCGCCTCGCTGAGGGCTCGGTCGGTCTGCTCGGCCAATTGCACCTCGGCGCCCGCGCGGGCAACCGCGACGACGTCGGCGGGAGTCATCGGCGCGGAACCGAGAACGACGGTGTGGTTCATGCCCCCATCTCAACCTGGATGGGGTGGTGTGGACGAGGCCTCGATCGGGGAGACTGTCTGGTATTCCAGACCTATCGAGGAGGAGGCCGTGGCGGCGAGCAGCGATGTACCCGCACTGCGCAGGGGTTTGGCCGTACTGAGCATGCTCTCGAAGAAGGCGGGGCCGGTGTCCGCCGCAGCGGTGGCGCGCGAACTCGGCCTGCCGCGCTCGACCACCTACCATCTGCTGGCCGAACTGGCGGCCGCCGGATTCGTCACGCACCTGCCCGAGGAACGCCGCTACGGACTGGGAATCGTCGCCTTCGAACTCGGCTCGGCGTATCTGCGCCACGAGCCGCTGGAGCGGCTGGCCGCGCCGCTGCTGCGTCTGCTGGTCGATCGGATCGGCCACAACGCACACCTCGGCGTACTGCACGGGAACGAGACGCTGTATCTGATCAAGGAACGTCCAGCCCGGCCCGAGACTCTGGTCACCGACGTCGGTGTCCGCCTACCAGGGCAGTTGACCGCGTCCGGGCGGGCCATCCTGGCCCATCTGCCCGCGGCGCACGTTCGCGCACTCTTTCCGGGCGCCTCGGCGTTCGTCGACCGAACCGGACGAGGTCCCCGGAGTCTCGCCGAACTGCGGCGAACCCTCGCGGCGGACCGCAGACTTGGCTGGGCGGTCGAGAACAGTAACGTGACGGAGGGTTTCGCCTCGGTCGCCCTGCCCGTATTCGACCACGGCGGCAGGCCGTTGGCCGCCATCAGCGTGACGTTCCGGCATGTCTGCGAGAACGAGCCATGCCAGCGGACCTGGCCGGAACTGGCGGCCGAGGTCGCGCGCACGGCAACGGAACTGACGGCCCGCCTCGGTGGCCGGGCGCCCTAACGCAACTCCCCAGAACTGCCCGAATCGGTAAGCGTCCGCAGGACCTCTGGCAGCGAGTCGCGAACCTTGTCCAGGCCCCGGCACTGATTGGGCACAAACCGACAAGTCGTCAATATGTGCCGTAGTCACCTCGGGTAGCCGCGCGGGATGGCGCCGGGCGGGGCGCTGATGTGTCAGCTGGCGTTTCACCGGCTGTACGACCAGCGGATACGAAACGGGACCGCACCCCAGTGGGGTACGGTCCCGGTCGTTGAAGCTTATGTCACAGCGGGGTGACGCCAGAGGCCTGCGGCCCCTTCTGTCCCTGCGTGATCTCGAACTGCACGCGCTGGTTCTCCTCGAGGGTACGGAAACCGTTGCCCTGAATCTCCGAGTAGTGCACGAAGACGTCAGCGCTGCCGTCCTCCGGTGCGATGAAGCCGAAGCCCTTTTCCGAGTTGAACCACTTCACGGTGCCCTGTGTCATTCTTTCTCCTGCTTTCAACAACTTCTAACCTGCAAACCTTCTGACATCTCCGATGCCGCCGAAGCGACATCTCGGCCGACGTGCAGAACGGTGACTTCTACCGGATGGTGCCGGCGGAAAAAGAACCGCTCGCAACTCTGTCTTGCGAGCGTGAGGACACGAACACAAAAACTACGACCGCGCCCTAGTCAACCACACACCGGCCGAACGCGACAGCCCGGGCGCCGTTAGGCCCCGTTCCAGCCGCGCTGCACAGCACTCAGAGTCGTCCGACCACCTGGTCAGACGCATAACCGCCCTGCGAAGGCAGGAGTCCGAGCATCGCCAGCATCTCGGCGCACTCTTCCGCGTCCTCACAGTGGCTGGCGACCGTACGTGCGGCCTGTCCTGCCTGGACGCCGAGCCGGACCTTCTCCTCGGCCTTCACCCCCGCCAGCCATCCCTTGTCCTCGGCGGGATCGGGCCGTCCGACGTGCCGTGACCAGGCCATCTGTCACCTTCTCTTCCGACGTGGTGACATATGTCGACACCAACGCCACGAACGGGATTCATGCAACGCGTTCTCACCGGGGCGGGTCAGCGGGACACAAACCATCCGCATGGACATTCACTAATACGGACATTCCCATCATGACACCCCTTCGCCCCGCCACAACCCCCGAACGCAAATTAGTTTCCGAGCGGTCGGTTGGCCTTCGATGGTGACAAGTCCGGGAAGACACATGTTTTTGCGAAGCAACTTCACGGACGATCGTTGACTCCGAGGCGTTACGGCCACCCTGCGGCCCGCACACGACGAAGCGGCCCCTTCCCGGTCGGAAGGGGCCGCTTCGCTGAAGGGTGGAGGTGCCGGGAATTGAACCCGGGTCCTCTGGCGCCTCTCCAGGGCTTCTCCGTGCGCAGTTCGCTGTGCCTCTACTTGGCCCCATCGGTCACGCGAACAAGCCGATGTGACGGGCCCAGCCACTGTTGGTTTCCCAACCGGTCCCCGTGGCCGGGGCCGGCGGTAAGCCTCCTAGCTGATGCCGGCGACCGGGTCGGAGGCATACCCGGGCCGACAGTCCTCACTCTCGCTTAGGCAGCGAGAGCGAAGTCGCCACGCGAAGCGTTGGCGACCTGGACGCGCTCATTAGAGTTGGCGCATATTCGTTTGCGATGACGCTTACGGTGGTCTCTCGCCTGCACCGGCACGCTTCCCCTGAATCAACGTCCAAAGTCGAAACCGTTCACCCCCTAGGGCTTGTCTACATCCACACCAGGATAACGCCTGGGGCAAGCCGGATATTTCCCGCGCCACCCGAGGTGTCCTGGTGGGGTTGTCCCCACCACACGAACGCCCGTCCCCACCATCGTCTCACCGCGCTCACCAGGCCATTCTTGGTTCATGTCGCTCATGACAGGAAGGAGCCAGGTGATGGCCCCGGCACCCACCGGCCGCGCAGCGGCCAGCACACGTCCCAGGCTCGGCGGATCGATGACCTACCTGCTGCTGAACTTTCCCCTCGGCATCTTCTGGTTCGTGGCACTGGTCGCCCTGATCGCGGTGGGCGTCTCCACGGCGATCATCTGGATCGGCGTGCCCATCGCGGCATTCGCGGTCCTGCTCTGGCGCGGCGGCGCCAGGCTGGAGCGGGCACGGACCGCGGCTCTGCTGCACACGTTGATCCCGATGCCGTACCGGCCACTGCCGGAGGGCGGGCAGAAGGCGCGCTGGACGGCACGGCTGCGGGACGCGGCGACCTGGCGTGACCTGGTCTACCTGGTGTTGCTGTTCCCCCTCGGCGTCATCGAGTTCGTCCTGCTGATCACGACCTGGTCGGTCTCACTTGCCCTGCTGACGCTGCCGATCTACTACCGCTACCTGCCAGAGGGCGCCTACTACTTCCCCGCGTGGGACATTCGCTGGATCACCGTCGATACGACCGTGGCCGCGCTGCCGTGGGCCGCCCTCGGTGTCCTGTTCGTCGCCGCCACAGTGGTCTTCACCCGTGCGCTGGCGGGGATGCATGCCACGTTCGCCCGAAGCCTCCTCGGCCCGGCGCGCGGTCGCGAACACGAGACCGAGGACCTCTCCCGGGCACGGCCGATCGACACGGTGGCAGGATGGTGACCGGCACCATCGACACTGCTCATCCGCAGGGAGGCCGCTCGATGGCCGAGGGCAGTATGGACGTTGACCAGCGCCGGCCGATCGCGGTGAAGGCCATCGCCTTCATGATCGCCAGCTTTCCGCTGCGCCTGCTGCAGTTCATCCTCATCGTCACAGGCGGCCTCGTCGGCCTCGCCACCGTCATCATCTGGGTCGGCCTGCCGATCCTGCTCGGTACGACACAACTGGTCCGCTGGCTCGGCGACCTGGAGCGGCGCTGGGCGCGGAAGATGCTCGGTATCCCGCTGGCCGACGCCGAACGCCTCCCGGCCGGCGGAAACGTCCTCCGGCGCTGGCGCGTCCACCTCGTCGACTCCTCCACCTGGCGCGATCTCGCCTATCTGATGATCTGCTTTCCGCTGGGTATCCTCGAATTCGCCGTCGGACTGACCTCGATCATCCTCCTGCCGATGGCCATCTGGGTGGTCCCATGGATCGGCTGGGCCCACGGCAGACTGGCGATGGCTCTGCTCGGACCGGACCGGAGCCAGCGGCTGGAGCACAAAGCCGAGCGGCTGCAGGCTTCCCGTGCGCGCGGCGTCGACGCGGCCGAGGCCGAACGCAGGCGGATCGAACGCGACCTGCACGACGGCGCACAGCAACGCCTCGTCGCGGTGGCGATGAGCCTCGGCCGGGCCAAGTCCAAACTCGACAAGGACCCGGAAGCCGTACGCGCACTCATCAACGAGGCGCACTCCGATGCCAAACTGGCGGTCTCCGAACTACGCGACCTCGCCAGGGGGATCTATCCCGCGGTGCTGGCCGATCGCGGTCTGGACGCGGCACTGTCGGCACAGGCCGCGAAGTCCCCGATCAGGGTCGAGGTCTCCGTCGACGTCGACCCACGCCCACCGGCCGCTGTGGAGACCACGGCGTACTTCATCGTCGGTGAGACACTGACGAACATCGCCAAGCATTCCGGGGCCAACGAGGCCCGTGTGCGGGTCTGGCGTACCGGGGACACGGTCACCGTCGAGGTCACCGACAACGGTCACGGGGGCGCGGAGATACGCCCGGGGGGTGGGCTCGCGGGCCTCGCGGATCGGGCTGCAACGATTGACGGCGTCATCACTGTCGTCAGCCCGCCAGCAGGCCCCACGGTGGTCCGCGCCGACCTGCCCTGCACCTGGTGAGCTGACCCATCACTGGGGAGTCACCAGATGCGTGTGGTCATCGCCGAGGACGCCGTCCTCCTGCGCGCGGGAGTGCAACGCCTGCTCGCCGACGAGGGCATCGACACAGTGGCGGCGGTGGACAACGGGGACGACCTGGTCGCCGCCATCGAGGAACACCGGCCCGACCTGGCCATCGTCGACGTGCGCATGCCACCGACCTTCACCGACGAGGGCCTGCGCGCCGCCTTCCGGGCCAGGGAGGTGGTCCCCGGTCTACCGGTGCTCGTGCTCTCCCAGTACGTCGAGGAGAGCTACGCCGTGGAGCTGCTGTCCGCTGGTGCGGGCGGAATCGGTTACCTGTTGAAGGAGCGTGTCGCGGATGTCGCCGACTTCCTGGACGCGGTGCACCGGGTCTCGGGCGGCGGCACCGCCATTGACCCCGACGTGATCGCGCAGCTGATGGCACGCGGCCGGAAGAACCCGCTGGACGCGCTCACCGCGCGGGAGTCCGAGGTACTCGGACTGATGGCACAGGGACTGTCGAACACCGCCATCGCCAACACCCTCGTGGTCTCCCACGGCGCGGTGGAGAAGCACATCGGCAACATCTTCGCCAAGCTGGGACTCGAGGCCAGCGCCGAAGAACACCGGCGGGTACGCGCAGTGCTCACGTACCTCGGACGGACCTGACCGACCCTCGGGACTCCACCCTCCGCGACCATTCGGCCCACCGGGGATCACCCGTCTGAGGGCGGTCCGGCCAAGGGCCGCTCGCCTACGATTGTTGACGCGAGACAACGCCGGAGACGGGTGAGGAGGGCTGGCGATGACCGCGATGAGCGTGCGGTTCTTCGGAGGACCGCTCGACGGCAGGATCCAGGACCTCGGTGCTGCCGAACCTGTCTGTGGCAGCGTGATGCGCCACGTCCACCTGCACGACGGCCCCAAGATCGAGACGCACTACCAGCTCGGCTACACCGATCGCACCGGGTGGGAGTACCGGCTCTGCGGGTTGCCCGCGCCAGACGAGGTCGGCGAGCGGTAGGGCACACCCCACCGGCTCACTGGGGAAAAGCTGACTCCGAAGAGACCGGCTGGCACGGCTGTGCCGGGCAGGCGCCCCGACCAGGCTCTGGGGTATGCCCAAGCCCAGCATCAGCCCGTCTCGCACCCGGGATCCGTTCCTCGATCTCGTTCGGACGATGGCAGTCCTCGCCGTGGTCGGCCAGCACTGGATCATGCCGGTTCTCGGCTACGACAACTCGACGGTCGCCACCGGAAATGCCCTCACCACCCCCGGCTGGTGGGCGTTCACCTGGCTCTCCCAGGTGATGCCCCTGGTCTTCTTCGCCGGTGGCGCGGCGAACCTGATCTCACTGGGACGATCCACGAACACGCGACTCTGGCTCGGCGCAAGGGTGCACAGGTTGCTACTGCCCGTGCTGCCACTGATAGCCGTCTGGTTGGTGATACCAGAACTGTTGCGCGGTCTCGGAGTTCCCGAGCAGCCGTTGCAGGTGGCTGGCTCCATAGCCGCCCAGTTGCTCTGGTTCCTCGCCGTCTACCTGCTGACCGTGCTGGCGACCCCGCTGCTGGCCGCCGCGCACCGCCGGTGGGGTCTGGCAGTGCCCCTTGCGCTCGCCGGCGCGGCCGCGCTCGTCGACGTCGCCCGGTTCGCGGACGTCCCGCTGGTCGGCTATGCCAACGCGGTGTTCGTCTGGCTCGCGGTGCACCAACTCGGCTTCCACTACACGCGGGGACGCCTCGGCGAACTCCACGGACGTCGTGCACTCGGCCTGGCCGCGGGCGGCTTCTCGATCACCGCGCTGTTGGTACTCGCCGGCCCGTACCCGGCCAGCATGATCGGTATGTCCGGTGCGCCGATGTCCAACATGAGCCCACCGACTGTGCTGCTGACCTTCCTCGCCGTCGGCCAGATCGGCCTGCTGCTCGCCGCGCGTCCAGCACTGAACGCGCTGGCGGCCCGGCCGGGCCCGCGCGCCGCACTGTCCTGGCTCGGGCCGCGGTTCATGACCGTCTACCTCTGGCATATGCCCGCCCTGATCGTCGTGGCAGGGGTGACCGTGCTCGGACTGGGCTACGCCACTCCGGCTCCCGGTTCCCTGGACTGGTTCGCGGCGATGCCGGTGTGGCTGCTGCTGGCCGGCGCGGTACTACTCGGCCTGCTCCGAGTGTTCGGCCGGTTCGAGGTCCGGCAGGCCGCCGTGGCGGCTGTGGTGCCCACCGTGCAGCTGGTGGCGGCGGGGGTGCTGGGCTCCACCGGACTGCTGGGCCTCGCCGCTGGCGGTTTCACCACGCCACCGGGAGCCGATCTGCTCGGCGGGCCGCTCCCCTGGGTGGCAATCGTGTTGGGCGCCTACCTGCTCACCAACCGGCCGCTGCCGGTGCGGCAGGCCGGCGTGCAACTGTTGACCCGGAGCGTCGCGACCTGGAACTCCGCCCGCGGGACGAGGGTCTGAGCTCGTCAGAGCCTGAGCAGTGCGGCAGGCGTGTCGTGCAGGACCGCCCGCAGGAACGGCAGGCCGAGGCGCTCGTCCTCGGCCCAGGCCGCGATCGCCCGCAACTGCGTGGCATAGGGGTACGGGATGTTCGGGAAGTCGGTACCGAGGACGATTCGTTCCGGCGAGCGGGCCAGCCGGTCAGTCCAGTCGGGCGGCAGGGGTGTGGTCTGCTCGGTGAAGGGCACGCCGACCATCGTCGTGTCCAGGTAGACGCGGGGATACCGCTCGACCAGGTCGAAGGCGGCTTCGTACTCCGGCATCGCGGCGTGGGCCAGCACGGCGGTCAGCTTGGGGTGGCGGACGAGAACCTGCTCGAAGATGTCGAGTCCGGTGTGCGTGCCGCGCAGCGGCCCGTGCCCACAGTGGATCACCACGGGAACGCCGCTGTCCGCGAGCGCGCCCCAGGCCTCGTCGAGCAGCGGGTCCCGCGGATCGTAGCCACCCACCTGTACGTGGGCCTTCACGCATCGCACCCCGGACCGCAGGGCGGAGTCCACGTAGGACGCGGCGCCCGGTTCGGGGAAGAGGGTCGCGGTGGGTACGGCGTCCGGCTCCCGTTCGGCGAACTCCATCGCCCACCCGGTCAGCCACTCGGCCATTCCCGGTTTGTGTGGGTAGACCAACGGCGCGAACCGGACGACCCCCAGCCGCCGCAACGTCGCCAGCCGGTCCTGCTCGGACTGCCGGTAGTGGATCGGCCAGGCCATCCCGTAGTTCTGCTCGGCCTGGTCGAAGTAGGCCCAGACCTTCCGCATAACAGGCTCGGGCAGGAAGTGGACGTGCATGTCCACGATGCCGTCCAGTCCGAGGGAACGCAGCCAGGGCTGAACGTCCTCATCGGACTCCGGCAGGCTCACTTTCGGTACTTTCCCTTCACCGCTCGGCCCATCGCCCGCTCGACTTCCTTCCTGGCGTCGCGCTTGGCGATGTCCTGGCGCTTGTCGTAGGCCTTCTTGCCCTTGGCGAGCGCCAGTTCGACCTTGACCTTGCCGTCCTTGAAGTACATCGACAACGGGACCAGGCTCAGCCCGCTCTCCTTGGTCTTGCCGATCAGCCGCTCGATCTCGCCACGATGCAGCAGCAGCTTGCGGTGCCGCCGCGCCTCGTGGTTGGTCCAGGTGCCGTGCGTGTACTCCGGGATGTGCACGTTCCGCAGCCACACCTCGCCGTCGTCCACTGTCGCGAACGCGTCGGCCAGTGAGGCCTTGCCGGCGCGCAGGCTCTTCACCTCGGTACCCACCAGAACCAGCCCGGCCTCGTAGGTGTCCAGGATCGAGTAGTCGTGCCGCGCTCTGCGGTTGGACACGATTACCTTGCGGCCGAGTTCCTTGGGCATGGCGCAACCCTACGTGTTCGATTTCCAGGTCGCAGCAGGGTTATCAGTTGCGACGCGGAGCGTCCTGCTGGGGCGGTGGCCGGGTGACCGGTGGGCTAGGACAGTGCTAGTGCCGGACGTACAGGCGGAGCGTGACATAGCCCGTGATGGCAGAGATCAGTACCGAAACACCCAGCAGGATGGGCGCGACGGGGAACAACACGTTCAGCAGGGATATCTGCGGAATGATGCCACCGGTCGCGCCGAGTACCTGTTCGAAGAACACGAACTTGCCCGCGACCAGCAGACCGATCGACAGGACCGCACCGATCAAGCCTGCGACAACCGCCTCGAGCAGGAACGGCAGCTGGGTGTACCAGCGGGTCGCGCCGACCAGACGCATGATGCCGACCTCGGTGCGGCGGGTGAACGCCGACAGCTGGATGGTGTTGGAGATCAGCAGCAACGCGGCCATCGCCTGGATCAGCGCGATGATGAAGGTCATGTTGCGAACGCTGTTGAGCACGCCGAAGAAGCGGTCCAGGAACTTGTTCTGATCGTTGATGTCGTTCACCCCGGCCTGACCGGAGTACTCCTGCACGATCACTTCACTGCGTTCCGGATCGAACAGCTTCACCTGTAGCGAAGCGGGCAGCGACTCCGGCCTGGCGAGCTCCACGAGCTCCGGCTGACCCTCGAAGATCTGCTTGAACCGCTCGAAGGCCTCTTCCCGGTTCTCGAACACAACGGACTCGACGGCCGGGTTGCTTTCCAGCTGCTGACGCAGCGACGCGCACGGCTCCTGTGAGCAGGTCGGGTCGTTGGCGCTGACGTCGGCGGTGAGGTTCACGGACACTTCGACGTCGTCGAGGTAGCTCACCCTCATCTTGTCGATGGTGTTGACCACCAACAGGCCACCGCCCAGCATGGCGAGCGAGATCGCCGTGGTGAGGATCATCGCGATGGTCATCGTGACGTTCCGGCGCAAGCCGGTGATGACCTCGCTGAACACGAAACTGGCACGCATCGGGGCGGATATCCTTGGGTCGGGGTTACGGGGTGAGGCGGGGGTGCGCTGAGCGTACGGCGGGTCAGCGCCCGACGCCGTACACACCTCGCTTGTCATCACGGATGACCTTGCCGAGCTGCAACTCGACAACACGTCGGCGCATGGAGTCCACGATCGAGTGGTCGTGGGTCGCCATCAGCACGGTCGTGCCGGTGCGGTTGATTCGCTCGAGCAGCAGCATGATGTCCTGGCTCGTGTCGGGATCCAGGTTTCCGGTCGGCTCGTCGGCCAGCAGGACCAGGGGCCGGTTGACGAACGCCCTGGCGATCGCGACCCGCTGCTGCTCACCACCGGAGAGTTCGTTGGGCATACGGTCGGCCTTGCCGTCCAGGCCGACCAGTTCGAGCACCTCCGGCACGACCTTCGTGATGGTGTGCTTCGGCTTGCCGATGACCTCGAGTGCGAACGCGACGTTCTCCGAGACGGTCTTGTTGGCCAGCAGCCGGAAGTCCTGGAACACGCAGCCGATCGTCTGGCGCAGCCGGGGGACTCTGCGCCGGGCCATCTTCGCGACGTCGAAGTTCGACACGTAGACACGGCCTTTGCTCGGCACTTCCTCGCGCAGCAACAGCCGGAGGAACGTCGACTTGCCCGAGCCCGATGGGCCGATCAGGAAGACGAACTCGCCCTTGTCCACATCGACGGACACACCGTCAAGCGCCGGACGCGTCGACGTCTTGTAGGACTTGGAAACACTTTCGAGCCGGATCACGGTGGGCCATCCTACCCATGGCACCCGTTAAGCCCTGGTTGCCTCCGGTTTCACCGCTTCCGCCCCAGCCCTCCCGCACCCCAAGGATGGGGTGTCTGCAAGTACCACCGAGCAAGATCACCTGCGCAGCTTTCTACCGCCGACCGGCGAAGCCCTGAGCGAGGGTGTCGGCCCTGCGGGCACCGGTTGGCGGCGGAAAACTGCGCTGTGGATCTTGCTTGGGCGTACTTGCAGACGTACCAAGCCGGGGACGGGTCAGGCGCCGGCGTCCATGGACTGCTTGCGCCAGCGGATGCCGGATTCGAGGAAGCCGTCGATGTCGCCGTCGAGCACTGCCGACGGGTTGCCGACCTCGAACTCCGTGCGCAGGTCCTTGACCATCTGGTAGGGGTGCAGCACGTAGGAACGCATCTGGTTACCCCAGCTGGAGCCGCCGTCCTTGAGCGCGTCCAACTCGGCGCGGTCCTGCTCCTTCTGCCGCGCCAGCAGCTTGGCCTGCAGCACCTTCATCGCCGCGACCTTGTTCTGCAGCTGCGACTTCTCGTTCTGGCAGGAGACGACCACTCCGGTCGGGATATGGGTGAGCCGTACCGCGGAGTCGGTGGTGTTCACGCTCTGACCGCCGGGGCCGGAGGAGCGGTAGACATCGACCCGGATGTCCTTCTCCGGGATGTCGATGTGGTCGACCTCCTCCACCTCCGGCATCACCTCGACGTGCGCGAAGGAGGTCTGCCTGCGGCTCTGGTTGTCGAACGGCGAGATCCGCACCAGCCTGTGAGTACCCTGCTCGACGGAGAGCGTGCCGTACACATAGGGCGCGCTCACCTTGAACGTCGCCGACTTGATGCCCGCCTCTTCGGCGTAGGAGATGTCGTAGACCTCGGTCGGATAGCCGTGGCGTTCGGCCCAGCGCAGGTACATCCGCAGCAGCATCTCGGCCCAGTCGGCGGCGTCGACGCCACCTGCCTCGGAGCGGAGGGTCACCACCGCGTTGCGGTCGTCGTACTCACCGGACAGCAGGGTGCGGACCTCGAGCAGGTCGACCTCTTTGGCCAGTTGCGCGAGGTCCTGTTCGGCCTCGGCCACACTTGCCGCGTCACCCTCGTCCTTGGCCAGCTCGTGCAGTACGCCCAGGTCGTCGAGCCGCTGGCGCAGTTCGGTGACCTTGCGCAGCTCGGCCTGGCGGTAGGAGAGCTGGCTGGTGACCTTCTGCCCGGACTCCGGGTCGTCCCACAGGGACGGGTCGGACGCCTGCTGCTCGAGGTCGGCGACCTGCGCGCGCAGGGTCTCGAGGTCCATCACCGACTCAACCTGGGTCAGTTTGCCGGTGACGTCCTTCAGGCCTGTTTCGAAGTCAGCACTCACGCCAAACAAGGTTACGGCAAATCCCCCAGCCGCCGTCGGCACACCGTCCGAAGCGGCCGGGGGACCGGCGTCAGGTCACTGGGCGGCGATCGTGTCCAGCAGTTTGATCGCGGCCTTCGCGTGGGCCTGGCCGAAGTCGGCCACCGCCTTGGTGACCGGGTCACCCGCGGCCTTGACCGCTGCCTTGGCGGCGTCGAGCTCCTCGCTGTAGACGGCACGCGCCGACTCGAACAAGGTGGCCCGCTGCTTGGCCGTCAGCGATCCGGCGTGCACCAGGCGCAGGATGAGCGGGCTGCGCAGGTGATCGGGACCGGCATCGGAGACGAGCCAGGCCTTGAAGGCCTTCTTCCCGGCGGCGGAGATGACATATTGCTGGCTTGAGCGCGGCCCCTGCTTACCCAGGCGGACAAGGCCTTCCTTGGCCAGAGCTGGAAGCTCCCGGTAGACCTGGCTCCGGGTCACGCTGAAGAACGCACCGAAGCGTTCATCGGCGGCCGCGACGAGCTCACCGCCCGTGGCGGGACCGTCGTGGAGCAGGCCAAGCAGTGCTGCGGCAGTTGCATTCAAATCGGACACGCATCTACCGTGCCATGTTTTTCCATATCTGTCCACAGTGGTCTACCTCGACGTCCACTGTGGAACCCTACGATCGTAGGTACCGACACCCGAACGGACCATGCGATGACCCCGTTCGCCAGACCCTCAATGCACGCGGCATGCAAATCGGACACCAAACGGCCCAACGCCACCATTCATCTGCCCCACAACGAACGTGTCCGCAACTACCGCGCTTTCCCGGGAAAGTGCGACCCAGGCGGCACCCAACCGAAACCAGCGCACACAACGCCACCACCGCAGGGGCAAGGGGGCGCAGCCCCCACGGGGGGCGAGGGGCGCAGCCCCCACGGGGGGCGAGGGGCGCAGCCCCAC
>NZ_PQHZ01000021.1 GCF_003385185.1 Amycolatopsis palatopharyngis
TCCCAGCTTGGTACGTCTGCAAGTACGCCCAAGCAAGATCCACTTCGCCGTTTTCCGTATCCAAGTGCCCCCTCGGCGTCCGCGCCTGCGTGCGGGGAACCGTCCCAGTGAGGGTGGCGGAGGTCGCGCTCGGTGGCGGAAAACTGCGCTGATGATCTTGCTTGGGGGTACTTGCAGACGCTCCAAAACGGTGCCAACGGCGGTGGGGCGTGGTCGCCGCAAAGGGGGTTACCGGCTGGATGGGTTTGGTGGTAACTTGACTCGGTGAGCTTGAGCTGGGATTCGCGGAGCTGGGAACTGCCCGAGCGGTACGAGACGCCGGACGGTGTCGTCCGGTGGGCGCGGATGGGTGAGGGTGATCCGGTGGTGCTGCTGCACGGCACGCCGTTCTCCTCGGTCGTGTGGCGGGACATCGCCGCCGCGCTCGCGCATACGCACCAGGTCCATGTCTGGGACATGCTCGGCTACGGTCAGTCGGAGATGCGCGAGGGGCAGGATGTCTCCCTCGCCGCCCAGCAGGGGATCTTCGCGTCGCTGCTGGAACATTGGGGGCTCGTCGAACCCACCGTCATCGCACACGACTTCGGCGGGGCGGTCGCGTTGCGGACTCATCTGCTCAACCAGGTTTCCTATCGTGCGCTCGCCCTTGTCGACCCGGTCGCGCTCGCCCCGTGGGGATCGCCGTTCTTCCGGTTGGTCCGGGACAACGCCGCGGTGTTCGGGCAGCTTCCCGAGCATCTGCACGCCGCTCTGGTCCGGGAGTACGTGAGTTCCGCCAGCGGGCCAGGACTGCACCCCGCCACGCTCGACCGGCTGGTCCTTCCCTGGCTCGAAGGGGAGGGGCAGGCCGCGTTCTATCGGCAGATCGCACAGGCCGACCAGCGATACACCGACGAGGTCGAACCGCGGTACACGGACATCACGCTTCCCGTGCTCGTGTGCTGGGGCGAGGACGACACCTGGATCCCCGTCGCGAAGGGCGAGCAACTCGCGGACGTGATCCCGGGTGCCCGCCTGCGGCGTATCCCCCGTGCGGGACATCTGGTGCAGGAGGACGCCCCTGCCGAACTCACTGCCGCGCTGATGGAGTTCCTTCGCGAGCGGTGAGTACGCGACGCGGGCCGCAGGGGATCGTTGTCAGCCGCCGCCGGTGGGCGTCGCGCTGTCCAGCGTTTCGGCCAGCGACGCCAGTTCGGGGATCCGCTTCGCCTCGGCGAGGGCGCCTTCGAGCGCCACGTCATGGGTGGGACGAGCCTCGCGCAGCAACGCCCAGCCGCGTTCGGTGAGTTCGGTGTAGATCCCGCGCCGGTCGTCCTTGCACAACACCCTGGTCAGCAGGTCGCGGTCCTCGAGGCGATTCACCAGCCGAGAGGTCGCACTACCCGACAATGCCGCGGCACGGGCCAGCTGCTGCATCCGCATATGCCACCCGTCCTGCCGCGACAGTGCGTCGAGCACGGTGAACTCGACGACGGACAGCTTGTGCCCGCGCAGGGCCTGCTCGAGGGTGGTCTCGATGAGCCCGTGAAGGGCGGCAAGGGTTCGCCAGCCGTGGGCCCGGATCTCCACGGCGTCATCGGCGATGCCCATCGGAACCTCCTCGGGTGGGCGCAGGACTGCGCAATGGCCACGCTCGCATTATACACGCTCACGCGTTTAGGGCGCGTCTGCAAGTAATCGTCGAGTGGCGCGCCGGTCAGCCCCGATGGCGCTGGTAGTGCCGGGCAGCTCGGGCCCGGTTGCCGCATGCTGTGCAGCACCACTCTCTGCGCGGGTGATCCTTGACGAAGTACAGGACGCAGCCAGGGGCGTAGCAGGCACGCAGCCGCACGCGGTCCTCGCCGGTGAAGAGTTCGACAGCCTCGACGGCGACAGCGGCGGCCAGCCGCGTGGCCGGGGCCGCCGTACTCGTGTGGCGACGGCGCAGCTGTCCTTCGTCGAGGAAGAGTTGCGGCCACGTGGCCGCCTCGGCGGCGATGTGGTTGACGTCGGCGACCGCGCGTTCGAGATCCGTCGTCGCGGATATCGCGCCGGAACGGGAATCCTCGGTCAGGAGTGCGGCAAGGCGGCGCAACGCGTCCCGGAGGGTCCGAAACCGGTCGACGTCCGTACGGTCCAGTCTCCAGTTGTCAGAGTCGCCCGCGTCCGGTTCGCATACGGCTGCCAGCCAGGCGCGCAGGTCCCCGACGGTGCGCAGTGAATCGTGCACGCCGCCGCGATCGGCCCAGATAGTGCTCATCAGCCGCACCGGAGCGGACTCTTCCGGAAGCAGCAACGCGAACGGTTCACTCAGCGCTTCCGAGTCACGAGTTGCCGGCCGATCCTTCATCATCTAACGGTAGCAGCCACTTGCATCCGTTAGACGTATCTGCTTGACTTCTAACGTCACTCAACCGAGTAAACCGTTAGAAGTGCGGCAGGAGTACCGATGACGCGCCCACCCGTTCCCCCCTTCGACGAGACCACTGCACGGCAGAAGGTGCAGGCCGCCGAGGACGCCTGGAACTCCAGGGACCCACAGCGTGTGGCCCTGGCGTACACGGTCGACTCCGAATGGCGAAACCGGTCGGAGTTCGTGACCGGACGCGAGGAGATCGTGGCGTTCCTGACCAAGAAGTGGCAGCGAGAGCTCGACTATGCGCTGCGCAAGAGCCTGTGGGCCTTCACCGAGAACCACATCGCCGTGCGGTTCCAGTACGAGTGGCGAGACCACACGGGACAGTGGTGGCGCAGCTACGGCAATGAGAACTGGGAGTTCGACGCCGAAGGCTACATGCGCAGCCGCGAGGCCAGTATCAACGATGTGCCGATCACCGCCGAACAGCGACGCATCTTCGGGCCCCGTGGCGATGACGAACGCGAGCACGTCATTCCCTTGCACTGATCCGGCAACTGACGATCCAGGGAGAAAAATGCATATCTCGGGGCTGTGGCGGTATCCGGTGAAGTCGATGGGCGGCGAACCGCTTGCGGAGGCCGAGCTCACCCGCAACGGCATCACCGGTGACCGCGTGGTGCACGTCCGTGGCAAACGCGGGTTGCTGACCGGCCGCACGCGCAGCGGCCTGCTCACGGTGCCTGTTCGCACCGGCCCGGAGGGTGTCCCATGGGTGGATGGTCACCCATGGGACACCCCGGCCGCCGCGGCGACCGTGCGTGCGCGAGCCGGAGATGACGCACATCTCGTCGCGCATGCGGGGCCGGAGCGCTTCGACGTGCTCAACCTGCTGGTCGCCACGGATGGCGCGGTGCGCCGCTTCGGTGGCGACATCCGGCGACTGCGGCCGAACATCCTGGTCGGGGGAGTACCGCCGGAAGCGGAAAGGGACTGGCCGGGGCAGGCACTGGCCGTCGGTGACGTGGTCATCGGCATCCACTCCGTCCGGCAGCGGTGCATTGTCACGTCCATCGATCCCGACTCCGGCGAACAGGACCTCGAGGTGTCCCGGCGCATTCGCGCCCTGTTCGGCAACGAACTCTGCCTCAACTGCTGGATCATCGAACCTGGCATCATTCGTCCGGACGATCCGGTGACACTCGTTCCGACGGAGGCAGAGCCAAGGAGCGCTTGAGCGATCAGTAGACGTAGCGTCATGGGGGAAACGTCTTGGAGGGCGGTGCGAGCGGGTGACGGATTCGTGGTGGTGGAGCCTGCTGATCGGGATCCTGGCCTCGTTGCTGCTCGCCTGGCTCGCGCTGGTCGTGGTGCTCGTCATCATGCGGCCTCGTGGCGGTCTGTTGCGGGAGGCATTGCGCCTGTTGCCTGATGTCGTGCGGCTGATCCACGCACTGTGGTCGGATCGGTCGCTGCCGCGCGGGGTCCGGATGCGGCTGGGGTTGCTGCTCACCTACCTCGCGCTGCCGATCGACCTGGTACCCGATTTCATCCCCCTGCTCGGGTACGCCGACGACGCGATAGTCGTCACCGCCGTGTTGCGCGGCGTGGTGCGCAAAGCTGGGCTCCAAGCGGTGCGTGCGCACTGGCCTGGGACCGAGGACGGGTTCAGCGCGTTGTGCAGGCTGACCGGACTCGATTGAGCCTTCAGCCGGATTTCTTGTGGCGGCGGGAGAATCTGTTCCACCACGACGTTCGCGGCCTCGACTGGTCCGTCGTGGCCCGCTCGGTGCCGATCGCTTGCTCCATGGTTTCGGCCCGGTCCGCCCGCCACTGCCGCACCACGTCGTCCACGTCGACCGGACCAAGCGGAACCTGTGGCCCCGACGGTGCTCGCAGCCACCGCACTATCTGATCGTTGAGCTCGGCCGCGGCGGCGCGCACGGCTTGCTCGGTGGGCAGGCCGCGAACCGCCTCGGGTAACCGTTCGACTTCCCTGCGCAGTCGCAGCGGGGTCGGTAGCAGCGCTTCAGCCGACAGTCCCTCGCGTTCCATCTTCTGCCTGATCCACCAGTGTTCGTCGGTGGGTTTGTCCAATCCGGGCAGGGGTTTGCCTGCGCCGGGAAGGTTGTCCAGTTCGCCGCGCTCACCGGCTTCGCGAATCTGCTTGTCCACCCACGATTCGAAGTCGACACCGGGTGGCTTGCGTTCGGTCATGGCGTTCCCCCGAGTACGGCAGCGGCGATCCGCCTTTATGATACATCAGTATCAATACGGGGTCCGCGGAACTCAGCCGGCTTTTGGGCTACGTCGAGCGATGGTGATGATCTCCGCGCTCGCAGCGCTCAACGGATCGCGCGCCCAGTCGCCGAACTGCTCCTCGACGACAAGTCCGGCATCGGCCAGGTAGTTCGAGAGCGAACCCGGATCGAGGAACCGCAGGCTGCTGTGGCTCACCTTGGGCCGGTGCCAGCTCGTGCTCGTGAACGTCTCGGTGAAATGGACGACGTCCTCGTCGACCGGCGTCTCCACGCGGTGTTCCACGCGCACGACGTCGCCGGCCGCGTCGATCACCTCGACCGCGTTGTCCGGGGTCCATTGCTCCCAAGCGCGGGCCGCGGGATTTCGGGTCTCGAACGCGAAGCGTCCGCCGTCGGTGAGGGCTTCCCGGACAGTGGCCAGCGACGTGCGGATCTGCTCTTCGGAGCGGAGTTCCTGGAACGCGTGGCCGGTCATGATGACAAGGTCGAACTCCTGCCGCCACGCGGTGTTGGTGAGATCGCCGAGCGCCCATTCGATATCCGGATACCTGTGTGCCTGGGCCAGCATGGCCGCTGCCGGGTCCAATCCGGACAGCCGACCGGTGTGATGGCTGGTCCTTGCCCTGTGCAGCAACACGCCCGTTCCGCAGCCGACGTCCAGTACGGAACCGGCGGACATCACCAGGTCGAGGTAGAAGTCGTCACTCGGCCCCCAGCGGTTGAGTAGGTCGTACAACTCGGCAAGACGCTCATCGGAGTACGCGAGAGTTCCCACCGGGGCAGTGTGGCAGGGACCGCTGGCGATCTCAGCCGAGTTTGGCCGGCTCGACCAACTCTGCGCACGGACGTCCCACATCCAGCGGCCTCGGCATCCTCGCTGTACTGGCGGAGGCGGCCGAATGCACGTTTCCCGCGCTGCGCGACCAGCTCGAACTGATGGAGAAACTGGCCGCCCGGCTCGATTCCACAATGGATCGAGACTGACGACGAATCGCCGAGCGCGGGTAGGGTGCTGGAATGACCGGTACCAGAGACGACTTCCTGCACACCGCCCGCTCGGCCGCGGATCTGTTGCGCGAACCCGCGGTCGCCGCGGCCTGGGGTGAGCCGAGCGCCCTGCGGGAGTTCAGCGTCGGCGGCCTAGCAGGGCATCTGGCTTACCAGATTCTGGCTGTTCCGCGGATCCTGGACGCGCCGCTGCCACAGGAGCGGACCGTTCCCCTGCTGGAGCACTACGCACACGTGCGATGGATCGATGCGGGAGTGGACGACGAGGTCAACGTGCGCATCCGCGACGGTGGCGAGCAGGTTGCGACCGAGGGCCATTCGAAGTTGGTGCTGCGAGTCGATTCCGCGATCGAGGAGTTGGCGGATAAGTTGACCAGGCAGCCGGACAGGGCCGTGCGCCTGCCGTTCTGGGGACCGTGGTCGCTGATGCTCGACGACCTGCTGATCACGCGGATGATGGAACTCGCGGTGCACTCCGACGACCTGGCGGTCAGTGTCGGCCTCGAGACACCCGTACTTCCGCGGAATGCGGTGGAGACCGTGGTCGACCTGCTGTCCCGGCTGGCGAGCCGCAGGCACGGGCAGACCGCGGTCCTGCGTGGACTCAGCCGCGCCGAGCGGGCCCCGGACACCATCACGGCGTTCTGAGCCGAGAGAATTCGAGGTCAGTTGCCGCGCCGAGCTGCTAATGTGATCGGTATGCAGCGCGCAGGAATGACGACGACGCCGGAGAGTGTCCCGGCGCGCTGACAGCTGTCTTGAGTCCAAAGCCCCGGGGCGAGTGCCCCGGGGCTTAGTCGTGTGGTCACTCGCCGTTGATTCTCGTGAGGAGACCACGATGCACGATCATCGCAAGCTCGGTCGCGAACTGGGCCTGTTCGGCACCGACCCGCTGATCGGAGCGGGACTGCCGTACTGGCTACCCGACGGTGCCATCGTCCGGCACACCCTGGAGGAGTACATCCGGGGCGTCGAACGGCGCGCGGGATACCAGCACGTGTACTCGCCGGTGCTGGGCAAACGGGAACTGTACGAGATATCGGGGCACTGGTCTCACTACCGCGAGGGCATGTTTCCTCCGATGGAGCTCGGGGGAGAGCAGTACGTGCTCCGCCCGAGCCTGTGCCCCCACCACGCGGTGATCTACCGCGCCCAGGCTCACAGCTACCGCGAACTTCCCTTACGTATGGCGGAGTTGGGCGGTATGCACCGCGCCGAACTCTCCGGAGTGCTCGGTGGGCTCTCCCGGGTGCGGGCGATCCAGCTCAACGACGCCCACATCTTCTGCACTCCCGAGCAGGCCGCCGACGAGGCAGCGGCGGCGCTGGACCTGATCAGCCAGGCATACGACGCGCTCGGTATTCGCCCCGTCCGCTACCGGCTCTCGCTGCCGGGTGCGGGCGGCAAGTACGTCGCCGGCCGAGGGATGTGGCAGCGGGCCGCGGCCCTGTTGACCGGCGTTCTCGAAGGCTCCGGTGTGCCGTACGAAGCCGTGGCAGGGGAGGCCGCCTTCTACGGTCCCAAGATCGACGTTCAGATCGCCGACAGCGCGGGCAGGGAGTCCACTCTGTCCACCGTTCAGGTCGACTTCCACCTGCCCGAGCAGTTCGGTCTGCACTACATTGGACCTGACGGCGCGAAGCACCGGCCGGTCATGGTCCACCGCAGCGTCATCGGCAGTGTCGAGAGGGTGCTCGCGCATCTCGTCGAGCAGCATGCCGGCGCTTTCCCTCCCTGGCTCGCGCCCACTCAGGTCGCGGTACTTCCCGTCTCCGGCGCCGAACTGCCCTCGGCAAGGGGACTACTGAACCGCTGTATCGATGGCGGGCTACGCGCGAAGATCGCCGGACCGGAACAAGGCACCCTCGGCACTCGCATCAGGAACGTCAGGCTCGTTCCGTACCAGGCGATCATCGGCGGCAGGGAAGCCGCAGACGAGCGCGTCGCCCTGCGCCTGCGGGACGGGCGCCGCCTGGCGGGCCTTTCGGTCGAGGAGGCCGTGGGCCGGATTGGCGGGATGGTCGCCGCTGGAAGTGCCGAACTATGGCGGCCCGATTTACCCTAGTGCCTGTGGGCCTGCGGACGCGCCGGGCTTCGTCCGGGCGATCTTCGACCACGCCCTCTGCTCGTCGCCGAACAGGACTGGCCAGCGAGACTTCACGCCTCATTCCGCAACACCAGCACTGGGGAAGCAGCACCATGACGACCTACGACATCAAGCGCGAGCTCAAGGATCTCTACGCGCCGAAGAACACCGGCTGGGCGCTCGTCGACGTGCCGGAGCAACAGTTCATCGCGATCGAGGGCAGCGGCGATCCCAACACCTCCGCTGACTACGCGAGTGCCGTCGAAGCCCTTTACACGGTCGCCTACTCCATCAAGTTCACCAGTAAGCGCGCTGAGGGCGCGGACTTCGTCGTCGGTCCACTGGAAGGGCTGTGGTGGGCGGAGAACCCAGAGGTGTTCATAACGCGCGAGAAGGATTCCTGGAACTGGACGATGCTGATAAGCCAGCCCCACTGGGTGAGCACGAACATGATCGAGGAGGCGAAAGTGGCCGCGCAGCAGAAGAAGAAACTTCCCGCCCTCGCCGACGTCCGGCGTTTCGTACTGAGCGAAGGCTGTTGCGCGCAGGTGTTGCACGTCGGTTCCTACGATGACGAGGGTCCCGTGCTGGCCGAACTCCACAACGAGTATCTGGACGCCAACGGGCTCGAGCCGGTCGGGCTGCACCACGAGGTCTACCTCAGCGATCCGCGCAGAACGGCTCCTGACCGGCTCAGAACGGTCCTTCGCCAGCCTGTGCAACCGGCCGAGAGCTGATAAGTGCAGCTGCCACGTTCTTTTCGAAGATCAGTGCTTGCGGACGACTCGCTCCCCTTCTCCCGGTTTCCAGATCGTGACGTCCATCTGCCCCCCGCCGACCTGCACGGCCGAGGCGCTGGACAGGTCCGCCTCGTAGAAGGTGTCGAACTCCTGGCCGCGCAGGTCGAAGCCGGTCTCTTCGAACAGTGCCGTGGCGAAACGCTGATGCAGCGCAGTGTCGCGCACGTCGTGGACCACTCCCCAGAGTTTCGCGTCGCCGTCCTTGACCTCGGGGTCGATGGTCGCCGTGTGCAGGCAGAAACGCGGGTCCCTCGCGAGATCCCGGAACTTCGTGGTGTTCGGCATACCAACGATCCACAACCGATCCTCGAAGACCCTCGGTTCGACCGGGCTGATCCTCGGGGCCCCGTCCGATCGCAGTGTCGCCAGTAGACACAGGTTGCCCGCGGCGGCGTGGCGGCGGGTGAAGATCTCGGCTATCCGTGGCGCGCCTTCGATGAACTCTTTCCAAGTGGTCATGGAGACGATAATGCGGCAATACCCTGCCAGCCGCTGTCATCGTTTCGCGGAACTTCGAGCCGTGCCGCACCTGTCAGTACACGAACGAGAGGTCCGATTGCCGCCAGCCCGCCGGCACATCGCGCGGCCAGACTGGCCGCATGACGGCAACGACTTCGACGCATACCCGGATCGAACCCGGCATCCTGTACTTCGGGACGCCGGTCGTGCTGATCTCCACCGAGAACGAGGACGGCTCGGTCAACCTTGCGCCGATGTCCTCGGCCTTCTGGCTCGGCTGGCGCGCCATGCTCGGCCTGAGCACCCGTTCCAAGACGGCGAAGAACATGCGGCGGACAGGTGAGTGTGTCCTGAACCTGCCGTCGGACTCACTCGCTCCCGCCGTTGATCGGCTGGCGCTGACCACAGGTGAGAATCCCGTTCCGCCCCGCAAGATCGACCGTGGCTACCGGTTCGAGCCGGACAAGTTCGACCTGGCCGGGCTCACCCCGGCCCCGTCCGAAACTGTGGCGCCGCCCCGAGTCGCCGAGTGCCCGGTGGTCATGGAAGCCGTCGTCGAGGCAGAGCATCTGGTGGCGGAGAACGACGAGGCGCAGCGAGGCGGCGTCGTGGCGTTCGAAGTCCGGATCCAACGGGTGCACGTGCACGAACAGATCCGGCTGCCGGGAACGAGTGACCGCATCGACCCGGACGCGTGGCGGCCGCTGATCATGAGCTTCCAGCAGTTCTACGGACTCGGACCCCAGGTGCATCCGTCCACCCTCGCGCGAATCCCCGAACACCTCTATCGCGGCCCCGACATCGAACGCTCACGCTGCGCCTGAACTCGCACTTTCCCGGGAAAGTGCGAGGGGCACACGCCCGCCACACAGTGGCTTCGACGGGACGCGCACTAGGCCGTCGGCCTGCCGGCGCCCGCGTAGTCGTCGCCGGGCTTGCGGTAGGAGTGCACCTGCACGGCCTGGCCGAAGGTCGGTGCGTCGACCATCTGCTGGTTACCGATGTAGATGCCGACATGGTGGATCTTCGTGTTCGGATCGCCGTAGAAGATCAGATCCCCGAGTTGTGGCTCGGCCTCTGCCGGGATAAGCGGCACGCTGCCGTACTGCCAGTGCGCCGTGCGCAGCAGTTCGATTCCGGCGCTGGCATAGGCCGCGGTGGTGAGCCCGGAGCAGTCGAAGCCGAGGTCGCCCTGCTCCTTGCCGTTCCCGCCCCAGATGTAGGGCAGCCCGATCTTCTCGATCGAGAAGCTCACGGCCTTCAACGCGGCCGGGTTCGGCGGGGCAGGATTCTGGCCCACCGTTCCGTACACATTGGCGGTTGCCAGCACGCGGTGCAGGAACAGCGGCGCGTCCTGCAGCGAGGACACGGCCGCGAGCCAGCTGTCGCCGTCCTCCAGATCGCGACCATCGGCGCAGAGTGCGTGCCCCGCCGTCAGCGCGGCGTCGTCGATGTCCTGCAGGTTCGGCTCGGCGCCCTTGGTGGCGCTGTGCTTCCACCGCTGCCACACCGAGGGGGACAGTTGCAGCGGTCCCGCCGCGCCGGGATTGGAAATCGTGGCGTCGGAGAAGTCCTGCACCGCGACGGTGCCGATCGGTGCGCTCATCGTGCCGTCCTTCGCGACCGAACCACCGTCGACCCTGCCGTGATCGGTGGTGATCTTGCCGATCCCGGCGAGTGTCACCCAGGACAGGTGACACTCGGGCTGTTCCTCCGCGAGCGCGACCGTCGCACCCGCGTAGGCGTGCATCGCCTGTTGCGGGATGTCGAGCCATTCGGCCACCTCGTCCACCCATTCCTGGAACCGGGGCCCGCTGTCCGCGGGCTCCTTCGCCTGCGTCTTCGGAGTGACGGCCACCGGTGCGGACGGGGGCGCGGTGGTGCTCGACGGGATCGGCGCTGTGGCCGCGGCGGGTGCGGGTGCCTCTGCGTCCGGCGTGAGGCGCTGGGTTACGACGAACGCGGCGAGGACGAGAACGACCGCGCCCAGCGCGATGATCAGCCTGCGCTTACGGGACCCACCGGGGGCCGGGGGCTGGGGCTGACCGCCATCGCCGGTGTCGGGCGTTTCGTCAGAAGGCACGGAATCAGGATATGGCGAAGAGCTCACACCGCATCACCGGCCGGTCACTGTGGCGAGCCGGTCGAGGACGAATCCGCGCAGTCCGTCGAGGTCCGTGTCGGTGGCGACCCGGACCCGCCCGAGCTCGCCCGTATCGGAATGCACATCGGTGTCGTCGGTGTCATCGCGAAGTTCCGCACGGCGCCGGTCCACCACGGTGGCCCCTCGGGATGGACCCAGCGTGCAGTCGACGTCGATCGGGAAGGTCTCGGTGTGCAGGATGCCCGGTTTGATCGCCTCCGCGACGGCGACGGCGTCGTGCATGACGATGCCGTCCCAGCCGAGGGCCCGGTTGTAGTGCTCCCGGTAGTCCGGGGTCAGCGCGTGCAAGGCCGCCCCGATCTGCCCTGAGCCGTTCAGTTTGGCCAGCCATTCGGCGTCCACGGCGCAGCGGTAAGTGAGGTCCATCGGCACGAGGACACACGGAACCTCGCCTCCGGTCAGCACGCGGCGCGCTGCCTCCGGGTCGCTCCAGATGTTGAACTCGGCCGCCGCGGTTGTGTTCCCGTGGCCCAGCGCACCACCCATGATCACCACTCGGTCGATCTTCTCCCGCACGCCGGGGTGTGCGGCGAGCAGCGCGGCGATATTGGTGAGTGGGCCGATCGGTGCGATCGTCACCGGCCCGTCCGCCGCGTCGAGCAACGAGACCAGCAGCTCCACCGCTCCCGCCTGCTCGAGTTCCCGCTCCGGTTCCGGCAGCACGTGAGACCGGCCGGACAGACCGTCCACGCCGTGTGCGTAGTGCGCGCGGTGCGGCTGGGGGTACACGAGCGGGCGCTGCGCCCCGGCCGCCACCGGTACGTCGGAGCGGCCGCACAGTGACAGCAACCGCCGGGCGTTGCGGGTCGTCGCCGAGAGTGGGACGTTGCCGAAGACGGTGGTGACTCCGAGCAGCTCCACGTCCTCACTGAGTGCGGCGAGCGCGATCGCGAATGCGTCGTCCACGCCCGGGTCGGTGTCGATGATGAGCCTGGTCCCCATGCCGCTCCCTCGTCTCGTGACCGCTGCCAGCACAGGTTACGGTCACGGGCATGACGTCCATGTGGGGTTCACCCGTACTGTCCCGGGTCCAGGGCTGGCGCCGGGCTCGCCGCGATCCGCAACAGGCGCGGTTCCTCACCTTCGACTCGCTGCGCTGGGTGTTGCGAAACCGGGCCTTCACGCCCTGGTACCTGGTCCGGTACTACCGGCTGCTGAAGTTCCGCGTCGCGAACCCACACGTCATCCTGCGGGGGATGGTCTTCCTCGGCAAGGACGTGGAGATCCACTGCAGGCCGGGGTACGGGCGCATGGAGATCGGCAGGTGGGTGCACATCGGCGACGGCAACGCCATCCGCTGCCACGAGGGTTCGCTGCGCATCGGGGACAAGGCGGTCTTCGGCAGGCAGAACGTGATCAACGGCTACCTGGACATCGAACTCGGCGCCGCGACCCTCGTCGCGGACTGGGTGTATGTCTGCGACTTCGACCATGTCATCGCCGATATCAACCTGCCGATCAAGGACCAGGGAATCGTGAAGTCACCGGTGCGGATCGGACCGGACACCTGGATCGGCACGAAGGTATCCGTGCTGCGTGGCACCCGGGTGGGTCGTGGCTGCGTGCTGGGCGCGCACGCCGTGGTGCGCGGCGACATCCCGGACTACGCGATCGCCGTGGGCTCACCGGCCCGGGTGGTGCGGGACCGCAAGGCCGACTACGACGCGGATGCCGAACGCCGTGAGGCCGTCAAGGACATGGCCCGCAAGGCGAACAAGGCCCTCCAGAAGACGCTCGGCGAGCGCGACTGAGTACCTCCGTATGGGGCTTTTCGCGGATAGCCGTTCGTTGGTATAACTAACTTTCACACCGGTGTTCTCGTCGCTTCCGTCCGCAACCCCGGGCCCTGGGGGCTGGGGTTCTCCCTGCGTTGGAGGAATCGCTGGTGTTCAACCACAGACGTCCATTGCTCGCCGGAGTCGCCGGTGCGGCCGCCATGGCCCTGCTCGTCACCGGCACGCCCGCCGCGGGCGAAACACCGTCCGGACTCACGGACGCCCCCGCCTATTCCAGCCGGCTCGACCGGGCCCAGCCCCAGGACGAAGCGTTCGTCTCCGCCGGGCAGCAGTGCAGCGAGGCACCGCGTGACCTGCCGATCCACCAGTTCACCGACCACGGTGAACTCGGTATCGAGCTCGACCGGATCGAGCGGATCAGTGACGGTCGCGTGGACGTGGAGCAGGCTGGGCGTAGCAACCGTGGCCGCGAGATCTGGTCCGCACGGGTCGGCACCGGTCCCAAGGCCGTGCTGCTGACCAGCGAGATCCACGGCAACGAGAAGACCGGCACCGACGCGATCCTGGACCTGCTGCACTGGGTCGGGACGAGTGAGTCGCCGAAGGCCAAGCGGTGGCGGGAGAATCTGACGATCGTCGCGATCCCGAAGATGAACCCGGACGGCGCCGAACTCGATCGCAGGGGCAACGACATGTCCTGGCAGGAGGTCGTCGCCCGCTACCCGCAACTGCGCGGCAGTGAGCCCGCCTGGAACTACTACACCCGGTCTCTGCAGGGGGACGACTACTCGCAGCGCCCCGGCTTCGACACCAACCGCGACTACAACCCCGACCTGTCCTACGTCCCGAAGGCCGAGGACTTCCCCGGCAGCTCCGCCGAAACGGGCTGGTACATCACGCCGGAGTCGAAGGTCGTGCGCGATGTGTACCGCGGGCTGGCCACCGAGTTCGGCGAGGTGGACACCTATGTCGATCTGCACCACCAGGGCGCCTGCTACGTGATGCCGGACGATCCGGAGGAGTTCGTGACACTTTCGATCTCCGGCAAGTTCGTCGACGACCCCGCGGGCACGCCCGGGTACGAGAAGTACGCCGACGACTACGACCTGGACTACTCGAAGCGGCTCAACGTCGCGGTCTACAACGCACTGCAGGGTGCGGCGAACAACCGGCCGCTGTTCGGCAATGTGACCCTGTACCCGCAGGACATCAACCTGCCCGGCACTGGGCTCGGCTCGTTCGCGTTGAACGGCAGCGGGACCGTGCTGTTCGAGGTGCGCGGGCAGACCCAGACACTCGGCCAGAAGTACCGTGCCGTACTGACCCGCTCGGTCTACATCGGACTGGACGGCATGCTGTCCGCGGTGGCCAGTGGCCGGGTCGAGCAACTCGACCCCGCTGCCTACGACGCCATCCCGCCACGCGGGCCGAACATCGGCAGCGCCGACGCGCGGTCCAGGTCCGAAGAGCGCGTTCAGGTACTGGAGGACTGAACGGCGACCCTCGTCCGGGCTGCTGCCGGTGGTAGCGCCGGTCGGCCGGCCCCTGCCCCCGAATCGCACTTTCCCGGGAAAGTGCGCGAGGGCAAGCCCGTGACCTGGGACGAGAGTTTCCGTCCTCGCACTTTCCCGGGAAAGTGCGAGGACGGGGACGGGGCGGGGGTGAGGCTCAGCGGATGCCGGCTGCTCCTCCTCCTGCCGGGTTCAGGAACTCTTGGGCACGGCGGGGTAGGGGACGAAGGTACTGGTGTTCTCGTCCACGGTGAGCTGCTTGCCGATGGTCGGGAACGCGCGCTGCGAACAGGCGGGCCGATCGCACACCTTGCACCCCATCCCGATCGGAGTGGCTGCGTCGGTGTCGTCGAGATCGAGCCCGGTCGAGTACACCAGCCTGCGCGCGTGCCGCAGCTCGCAACCGAGGCCGACGGTGAACATCTTGCCAGGACTGCCGTAGCCGCCGATGTTGCGCGAGACGGTTCGCGCGATCCAGAAGTAGCTCTTGCCGTCGGGCATGCTCGCCACCTGGGTGAGGATCTTGCCCGGCGACGTGAAGGCCTCGTAGATGTTCCACAGCGGACAGGAGCCGCCGACCCTGGAGAAGTGGAAACCGGCCGCAGACTGTCGCTTCGACATGTTGCCCGCCCGGTCCACCCGGACGAAGGAGAACGGCACGCCGCGCAGCTTCGGGCGTTGCAGGGTCGACAGTCGGTGGCACACCGTTTCGAACCCCACGCCGAAGTGGTCGCACAGCCGCTCGATGTCGTAGCGGAACTCCTCGGCACGGGCGTGGAAGGTGCCGTAGGGCAGAATCAGCGCGCCCGCGAAGTAGTTGGCCAGCCCCACCCTGGCCAGTGAGCGTGCGGCGGGGCCGGAGAATGCCCAGGAGTCGGCGAGTTCGGTGATCAGGTCGTCGTACTCCAGCAGCGCGATCTGCGAGGCCATCCGGAACGCCTGCTGCCCGATCCGCAGACTCGGCGCCAGTCGCAGCACCCTGGCCCCCGGCTCGTACCGGTGCTGCTGGCCCGCCGCCTCGTCGATGCCGCCGCTGGTGACGGTGACGCCGTAGGTCTCCTCGAGCTTCTCCCGCAGTCGCCGACGTACCTCGCCGCGGCGCAGGTCCAGGGTGGCCGCCATGCGCTCGGCCCGCTCATCGAGTTCGGCGACATAGTTCTCCCGCTCGTAGAAGAAGTCCCGGACCTCCTCGTGCGGCAGGGGAGCGGCGGCGCTGCCGTGCAGACCGGTGCCGTTCTCGGTGACCAGCGCGGCCGTGCTCTCCACCGCGCTGCGATAACGCCGATGCAGCGTGACCAGGGCCTGCGCCATCGTCGGCAGGTTGGTGGCCAGATCGTTGATCTCGCTGGTGGAGACGTCGACCCCGACCGACTCGTCGAGCAGCGCCTCGCGGACGTCGGCGACGAGGCGCGCGGTGTCGTTGTTGGCGAAGAACTCGGTGTCCACCCCGAACGCCTCGGTGATTCGCAGCAGCACCGGGACGGTCAGGGGACGGGAGTTGTGCTCGATCTGATTGAGGTAACTGGGTGAGATCTCGAGCACACGAGCCAGGTCTGCCTGGCTCATCGACCGGTTCTCGCGTAGGTGCCGAAGCCGCGCGCCGGCGAACGTCTTGTCCATTGTGACCGCCTGTTTCCGGAACTTTTCCTGTCCGTACCGATCAAGCTCCGCAGTTTGACCGGTTCTGCGAACATCCTGATTCGCAAACTTTGCAGGATGTTACGGAATCTTCGCATAAATTGGCAAATTGGCTCTCTGGCTATGTTTTCCCAGCGCATGCAATGGTTGTCACCAGAAGGCGAGTGATCGCAAAGTTCGCAATCTTGGAGAACCAATGGCAGCGTCAACCCCGAAGGCCAACCTGGAGCAAGCGGCAGCAGAGCTTGCCAAGCAGTGGGAGACCGACCCCCGCTGGGAGGGCGTCAAGCGGTCCTACTCGGCGGCCGACGTGGTCAAGCTGCGTGGCAGCGTGGTCGAGGAGAACACCCTGGCCCGTCGCGGCGCCGAGAAGCTGTGGAACCTGCTGCACACCGAGGACTACGTCAACTCCCTCGGCGCGCTCACCGGTAACCAGGCCGTGCAGCAGGTGCGCGCCGGCCTGAAGGCGATCTACCTGTCCGGCTGGCAGGTCGCGGCCGACGCCAACCTCTCCGGTCAGACCTACCCGGACCAGAGCCTCTACCCGGCCAACTCGGTTCCCGCGGTCGTGCGTCGCATCAACAACGCGCTCGGCCGTGCGGACCAGATCAACTGGGCCGAGGGCAACACCGACATCGACTGGTACGCCCCGATCGTCGCCGACGCCGAGGCTGGCTTCGGTGGTCCGCTCAACGCGTTCGAGCTGATGAAGGGCATGATCGCCGCCGGTGCGGCGGGTGTGCACTGGGAGGACCAGCTCGCGTCCGAGAAGAAGTGTGGCCACCTCGGTGGCAAGGTGCTGATCCCGACCAAGCAGCACGAGCGCACCCTGAACGCGGCCCGTCTCGCGGCCGACGTCGCCGGTGTCCCTTCGCTGATCATCGCCCGCACCGACGCACAGGCCGCGACGCTGCTCACCAGTGACGTCGACGAGCGCGACCAGAAGTTCCTCACCGGCGGCCGCACTGCCGAAGGCTTCTACGAGGTGCGCAACGGCATCGAGCCGTGCATCGAGCGCGGTCTCGCCTATGCCGAGTACGCCGACCTGCTCTGGATGGAGACCTCCGAGCCCGACCTCGAGGTGGCCAGGAAGTTCGCCGAGGCCATCAAGGCGAAGTACCCGAACCAGATGCTGGCCTACAACTGCTCGCCCTCGTTCAACTGGCGTAAGCACCTGGACGACGCGACGATCGCGAAGTTCCAGCGCGAGCTCGGCCACATGGGCTACAAGTTCCAGTTCATCACCCTCGCCGGCTTCCACTCGCTCAACTACTCGATGTTCGACCTGGCGCACGGCTACGCCCGTGAGGGCATGACCGCCTACGTCGACCTGCAGGAGCGCGAGTTCGCTGCCGAGGACCGCGGCTACACCGCCACGAAGCACCAGCGTGAGGTCGGCACCGGCTGGTTCGACCAGGTCAGCACCGCGCTGAACCCGGAGAGCTCGACCACCGCGCTCAAGGGCTCCACCGAGGAAGCCCAGTTCTGACCCTCCCCTGAGCGGGGAATTCGTCGCCGGCTCGCCCGCATCTGGCCCGTCGTGACGCCAGGAAGCCGTCGACGAATTCCCCGCCCTCCCCTCGATAGTGATCACCCGGAGGACGACATGGCTGACAAGCTCAACGGCTTTTTCAACAAGGCCGGACGAATCCAGGTCACCGGCGACCGCTCGCAGGAGCGCTTCGACGAGATCCTGACCCCGGCTGCGCTGGACTTCGTAGCTCGGCTGGACAACGAGTTCGCCGGTCGTCGTCGCGAGCTCCTCGATGCGCGCAGGCTGCGCCGCGAGCGGCTCGCCTCCGGGGAGGAGACGCTCGGTTTCCTTGCCGAGACCCGATCCGTCCGCGAGGACGACGACTGGCAGGTGACCGGGGCCGCGCCAGGCCTGGAGGACCGCAGGGTCGAGATCACCGGGCCCACCGACCGCAAGATGACGGTCAACGCCCTCAACTCCGGCGCGAAGGTGTGGCTGGCGGACTTCGAGGACGCCACCGCGCCGACCTGGCAGAACGTCGTCGGCGGTCAGATCAACCTGTACGACGCGATCCGCCGCAACATCGACTTCACCACGGAGTCGGGCAAGCAGTACCGCGTCGGGGACACCCCGGCCACCATCGTCGCCCGTCCCCGTGGCTGGCACCTGGTGGAGAAGCACATCCGGATCGACGGGCGCCCGGTCTCGGCCAGCCTGGTCGACTTCGGACTGTACTTCTTCCACAACGCGCGACAGCTGCTCGCCAGGGGCAGCGGACCGTACTTCTACCTGCCGAAGCTGGAGAGCCACCTCGAGGCGCGGCTGTGGAACGACGTGTTCCGTCTCGCCCAGCAGGAGCTCGGTATCCCGCAGGGGACCATCCGCGCGACCGTGCTGATCGAGACGATCACCGCGGCCTTCGAGATGGACGAGATCCTCTACGAGCTGCGTGAGCACGCCGCGGGCCTGAACGCTGGCCGCTGGGACTACATCTTCAGCGTCATCAAGAACTTCGGTGAGCACGGGGCCGACTTCGTGCTGCCCGACCGGGCACAGGTCACGATGACCGTGCCGTTCATGCGGGCCTACACCGAGCTGCTGGTGAGCACCTGCCACCGCAGGGGTGCGCACGCGATCGGCGGGATGGCGGCCTTCATCCCGAGCAAGGACCCCGAGGCGAACGCCACGGCACTGAACAAGGTGCGCCAGGACAAGGAGCGCGAGGCCGGTGACGGCTTCGACGGCTCGTGGGTGGCGCACCCAGGCCTGGTCGGAACGTGCCGCGAGGTGTTCGACGGTGTTCTCGGCGACCGGCCGAACCAGGTGGGCAAGCTGCGTGACGACGTCGTGGTCACCGCGGAGGACCTGCTCAACGTCGCAAGCAGTGGCGGCGAGGTGACCGAGCAGGGGCTGCGGGCCAATATCAACGTCGGGCTCCGCTACATCGACGCCTGGCTGCGCGGCACGGGCGCGGCGGCGATCTCCGGGCTGATGGAGGACGCTGCCACCGCGGAGATCGCCAGGTGCCAGGTTTGGCAGTGGATCCGCAACGGCACCAAGCTCACCGATGGCACAGCGGTGACCTTGGAACTGGCGAACCAGTTGCTGGCGGAGGAGTTCGCGGCAGTGCGCGCCGATCTCGGCTCGGACAACCGGCTCGCCGACGCCAGGGAGATCTTCGCTGAGACCGCGCTCGGGGAGAAGCTGCCGAGCTTCTTCACCACTGGTGCCTACGCGCGATACCTCACCGAGCCCGCCGGCGCCGCGAGCTGAGCCGAGACTCCGGTCTCCCTCCCTCCTGACAGGGAGACCGGTCACGCTGGTCGGACAGCGTGCCTTCGGGGCCGGACGGGACCACCCGTCCGGCCCCGCTTCGCTCCTCGCACTTTCCCGGGAAAGTGCGATACGTGCGCCCGCAACTAGTTGTGCGTATCGCATCGCACTTTCCCGGGAAAGCGCGGCCCGGAGGGGTCCCGCGCCAGGAAGGACTCGCACTTTCCCGGGAAAGTGCGAGGGGGAGACCGGGGCGAATCAGGGCATGGAGGGCGGAAAGGTGCGATTTCCGGCAGGGACACCGCTGGGTGGCGGTGCCTCCACTGCTCCGGCTGGGGGGCTGAATCAGTTCAGAAGGAGCAACTTCGGAATACGGTACGTATACCTACTGAAACCCTGGTTGTTTCTCGGCGCCGGACGAACGATGCTTCCGCTTACGGATCCTCTCCCTGCCTCTCGAGGAGTCTGGCTATGAAGACACGATTTGTTCTGTCCATGCTCGCCGCCCTTGCGCTGACGTTCGGCGCAGCAACTCCCGCGCTGGCCGCGGCCGGTCCTGACAAGGCCGATCTGTCCAGCTCGGTATCCGTGGCGCAGTGCCTCAGGTGCCCGCTCTGATGCGGCCCTAGGGCTCGAAGGCGTTGCCGGTGGCGATCTTGGGACGTCCCAGGGTCGCCGGCTCGCCGATTCGGGTGCGGCGGTAGACCGCGGCGGTTTCCGCGGCGATCTGTCCCCAGTCGAAGTCGGCGGCAAGGCGGGACTGCGCGGTATGCGCCCGCCTTCCGGCGGCGTCCGGGTCGACGAGCACCTGGTTGACCGCCGTCGCGATCGCCTGCACGTCTCCTGGCGAAAAGGCGAGGCCTGTCTCGCCGTCGATCACCACTTCTCCCAGCCCGCCCGCGGTCGACGCGATCAGCGGAGCCTTGGCTGCCGCTGCTTCGAGTGCCACGATCCCGAACGGTTCGTACCTGCTCGGCAGTACGACGGCGTCCGCCGCCGCGAGGACGGCTCGCAGGTCCCGGTCGGACAGGTGCCCCACGAAGTCCACCGCCCTGCGCAGCCGCAGCTTCTTCGACTGCTCGACCAGTTCCTCCAGATGCCGGCCCTTGCCCGCGACGACAAGCCGGGTTCCGGGGTGCTCGCGGCGGATCCCGGGCATGGCGGCCAGCAGGTCCTGCACGCCCTTCTCCCACTCCAGCCTGCCGAAGTAGAGCAGCAGGGGAGCGCCTGCGGGACTGTGTGCCTCGCGGGCACCGGCGATCTCGGACTCGGTGACCCGCCAGCCCCGTTCCTCGATGCCGTTGTGGATGACGGTGATCTCTTCGGGATCGACCTCGAAGAGGTGCGCGACCTCGACCCGCATTGCCTGTGAGCAGGTGATGAGCGCATCGACCCGATTGGCCAGCCACCATTCCACCGAATGAACCTGCTGGTTCAGCGGATGGGAGAGCCAGCCGGAATGCCTGCCTGCCTCGGTCGCGTGGATCGTGCCGATCAGCGGCACCTGTGCGGCGTCGGCGAGGGCGATCGCAGGATGGGTGACCAACCAGTCGTGCGCGTGTACGACCTCAGGCCGCCAGCCTCGGAGCAGTTCGGCTCCCGCGCGGACCATCGCATGCCCCATCGCGAGGGTCCAGGCGACGAGATCGCGTTCGAAGGTGACGTGCATCGGGTCCTCGGCGACCCGGATGATTCGGACACCCTCCACGACCCGATCGGTCGTCGGGTGTGTCTCGGCGTCGGTGCCCGCGACATGCCGGCACAACACGACGACTTCGTGGCCGTCGCGCACGAGATGGCGGGCCAGCGCGTGGACGTGCCGGGACAGGCCGCCGACCACTACTGGCGGGTACTCCCAGGACAGCATCAATACGCGCATGGTCTGTCGATCCTCGCACCTGCCGGTCCAACTGCTGCCATGGCATCCCTCACGTTCGGCGCCGATGATCGCTAATGTTGATTTATGTCGAGTAACGTTGAGTTGCAGAGCACGCCATGGACGCATCTGGCCGGCACCCCCTGACCCGAGTTTGCAGTTCCCGGGCGCGAGTTTGCAGTTCCGGTGGCCGAGTTTGCAGTTCCCGCCACTGGTCGGGGGACAGCAGGCCGGAGTTGCGCCCCGGACACGATGTGCACCGTTCCGGTGGACAATCGGCTTGGCCGCCCGGCAACCACCGCGCTCCCTCTAGTTTCGCCCCATGGGCGATCGCGAGACGACCGTGCGCAGCAGGGAACTCGGCGAGGGACTGCGTGCGGCGATGCAGAAGGCAGGGCTGACCGGTACGGACGCAGCGCGTGCACTGGGCTGGTCGGAAAGCCGGATTTCCCGGCTGCTGAGCGGAAAACGTGGCGGAGCCCAGCTGGACGTCGCCTCGTTCCTCGCGGTGTGCCGGGTCACCGGCGAGGCTCGCGACCGGCTGCTCCGGTTGTGCGGCGATCTCGACACCCCGGGATGGTTGCAGCAGTTCGGCTCCCGGTTGCCGACGCAGCTGAGCACGCTCATCGACCACGAGGACAAGGCGGTGTGCATCCGGGACTTCCAGCTGACGATGGTCCCCGGACTGCTGCAGACGGCCGACTACGCGCGGGCCCTGATCTCGGCGACCGCGAACGTGCCGAGGTCGGAGGTACAGAGCCGGGTCGCCGCGCGGTTGCGCCGCAGGAACGTGCTCGTCCGGCCGCGTCCTGCGCGCTTCAACTTCTTCGTGCACGAGTTCGTGCTGCGGCTGCCGGTCGGCGGCCCGGCGGTGATGTCCGAACAGTTGCATCACCTGCTGCGGATGTCCGTGCGTCCGGCGATCTCCCTGCGCGTCGTCCCGAGCAGCATCGGGGCCCATGCCGGAGTGGCCGGGCATTTCAAGCTGATGGAGTTCACCGCGTTTCCGCCGGTCGTGTATCTGGAAAGTGAGACGTCCACGCTGTTCCTCGAGGAACCTGCGGAGGTCGCCGCATACCGCCAGGTGTTGCGCGCTCTCGCGGAAACCGCGCTGGATGAGGGACAATCCCGGGAATTGATCGCCGCCGTGGCGGTCGAACTCTACGGGGATCGAGACAACCATGACGACAGCGCACGAGCCGGGCGGCCTGGCCTGGCGCAAGAGCAGTTACTCCGGGGGCAATGGTGACTGTGTCGAGGTCGCGTGTGATCCGGCCGGGGTGCGGGTGCGAGACACGAAGGATCGCGCGGCCGGAGCGCTGACGGTCGATCGACACGGGTGGGGCGTTTTCCTGGCGGGTCTCGCCGTTCGTCCGTAGCGTTTTGGGCTTCGACTATCGGGGAGGTAGTTATGCCCATCTGGCTGTGGATAACCGCCGGGGTGCTCCTGCTGGTGGCCATCGGGGTGCTCGAAGTGCTCGTGCGCAGGCGCGGGACGCGGCTGGGTGGTGACCCGCGCAGTGGCCGCACCGAGAACGTCTACAAGACTGACCCGGACACGATGAGTCGGAACCCGGGTAACCAACAGGGGCCGTTCCTCGGTGGACCGTTCTGACCCCGGATCTGCCAACTCTGACCCCGGATCTGCCAACTCGGCCCCGGGATCTGCCAACTCTGACCCCGGATCTGCCAACTCGGCCCCGGGATCTGCCAACTCGGGCCCGGGAACTGCCAACTCGGGCCCGGGAACTGCAAAGTCGGGTTAGAGGGTGCGGGCGTCTAGGTGGCCGAAGGGGGATTCGGCTCGGAGGGCGGTCGCTCGGGAGAGGGCGCGGCGAGGGTCGGTCTGCTGGAGGGCCGTCAGCTCGTCGAATCTTGACGTGTGGACCTGGGCGCGGCGGCGGGCGTAGTCGGCAGCGGAGTCCTTGGTGACCATGAACGCCCAGTCGCTCGACAGCGCCAGCATCGCCTCGCGCAGCGCCTGATCGCGCACCGGGTCGCGCAGTTCGGTGCGCTCGTGTGCCGCCAGCAGCCTCTGCTGCAGCGCCGTGTTGTCCGCCACCATGTCGGCGACCTGCTCGCCGTCCCACACCCGCCAGTCCTTGCCAGAGCCCCACGAGGACGCGGGCAGGTCCACCGGGCCGCCGAGATGCCCGGCCTCCAGCGCGCCGCGCAGCGTCGTGACCCGCACCCCCGCCTCGGGCAGTGCTCGCAGGATGCCCTCCAGCCAAGCTGGTCCCTCGTGCCACCAGTGCCCGAACAACTCGGTGTCGTACGCGGCGACCACCAGCGACTCGCGTCCGTGCTGCTGACGCAGGGACCGCAGCCGGGTGACGACCGTGTCCACGAAGTCCTTCACATGCGTCTCAAGGGTTTCCGCCGCCAGCGCCGGTTCGTACGGTGCCTTGTCGGCGGGTTCCACCGTCTTGCCGGTCACCCGGGACGGCTTGAGGCCGACCTCGTGCGCCCAGGTGTGGAAGTCGCGGTAGTTCGCGTGTCCCGGGTATCCGGCCTTGGGTGACCAGACACGGTAGGTCACTTCCAGGTCCCGCCCGAAGCACACGACGTCGGAGGAGCCGACCGTGCGCGCTGCCGAGGTGTCCCCGCGCAGCGAGGGGCCGTCAACCAGGAACCGCCGCACCCCGGCCGCGCTGTAGCCGTTCTCCATTCCCGGCGCGTAGCCGCACTCCGGCGCCCAGATGCCCTCGGGCCTGCGCCCGATCCGCAGGCGGGTGTCGTCGAGCCCGCCGCGCAGGGCGAAGTCGCGCACCCGTGGGTCCAGCAACGGCTGGAAGGGGTGTGCCAGCGGCCCGCCGAGCAGTTCGACCACATCGGAGTCCACAAGGGAGCGCAGCATCGGGGAGAACCCGTGCCGCCAATGGGCTTCGAAGTCCTCCAGGGCACGTGTCGCGGTTCGGTGCTCGTCGGCCGCGAGTGCGCTCAGCGCGTCCTGCCCGCGCCAGAGGCCTGCGGCGTGCTCGGTGCGCAGCCGCCAGGTACCGAGCCACTCGTGGAACGCCCGCAAGCTGTACGGATCGTCCAGCTGTGCGGCCAGCACCGGCGTCACCCCGAGGGTGAGCACGTCCCTGCGGCCCTCTTCGGCGAAGCGCCGCAGCAGATCCAGCACCGGCAGGTAGGAATGCGCCCACGACTGGTACAGCCACTCCTCGCCGACGGGCCAGGACCCGTGGTGTGCCAGCCACGGCAGGTGACTGTGCAGCACCAGGCAGAACGTGCCCTCCGAGCCGCTCATCGCGCCACTGCCACAGCGACAAGGTCCAGGCTCGCGTCGAGGTCCTCGCCGTGCACAGCGAAGTCCTCCGCGCGGATGGCGGCGATGTCGCCGAGCAACGCCTCCGGCCAGACGGCCTGTCCGGGCAGTTGCCCCATGACGACCTCAAGCTGGGCATCGATGATCGACCCGCCGTACCGCTCGTCCAGCGCCCGCACCCCAGGGCCGTGATGCAGGCCGTGCAACAGTTCCACGTCGAAGTCTGCCTCGCGCAACAGAGTGTCCAGTTCGGACGGTGCGAGTTCTCGTGTGTGGTAGGGATTGAGCGGAGTATCGCTGTCCGGGGTGAAGGTGAGCCTGTTGGGCGTGGTGACGATGAGCCGTCCGCCCGGCTTCAGCACCCTGTGGCATTCGGCGAGGAATCCGCCCTGGTCCCACAGGTGCTCGATCACCTGGAAGTTCGCGACGACGTCGATACTTCCGGTGGCCACCGGAAGGAACGCCAGGTTTCCCCTGGCCACGCCGATACCGGAGTAGCGCCGAGCCACGTGCACGGTGGTCGGCTGGTCGTAGTCGAGTGCGAGCACCCGTTGTGCGTGCTTGGCGATGAGCCCTGCGCCGTAGCCCTCCCCGCAGCCCGCCTCCAGCACGACCGCGTCCGCGCAGTAGGGCAGCAGCGCGAGATAAGCGGCCTCGTGCCTGCGGAACCAGTAGTTCTCCTCCGGGATGCCCGGAACCGTGCGCTCACCGGTCAGATGCAGGGCGTCGGCGCGGGCGGACGCCTCGGCGGCTGGGGTACTCACAGGTAGGAACCCTAACCGCAGGGTGCGGTCGCGCCCGCCGTGCCGCCAGTCAGCGTGCCGGAGGTGGGGTGCCACCGCCGGAGCTGCCGCCCTTGCCACGGTCGCGAAGCTTGTTGAGTGCGTCCTTCGCCTGCTGGCGCCTGCGCGGGTCGCTGGCGAACTCCTTCGCCTGCGCGATGGCCCTGCGCCCCTGCGGGCTGCTGGCCAAGCGGGCCACCTTGCTGAAAAGCGATGCCATGTCGATCCTTCCGGCGCCAGTGATTCGGTCTTGACCATTCTCCAACGTCGGGATGAGGTTGTCAGTTCCGCCCCGTCAGGCGGGCGAGATGGTGATCCCCAGTGCGCCGGGGCCGGTGTGCACCCCGATCACCGCACTGCCCTGCACGAGGACGATTTCCCTGAGGTCGACAATTCGTTCACGGAACACCTGGACCATCGCCATCTCCCGCTGGGACGGCGTCGCGCTGGCGATGGCGATGTCCACGGGGCGCGAGCCGGCGAACTCGATCGCGAGGTCCGCCAGCTTGGTCAGTGCCCGCTTCGTGCCTGGGACCCGGGACAGGGGCGCGACCTCCCCGTCGCGGATGGTGATCAGTGGTTTCAGTGACAGCGCCGTACCGAGCATCGCGGCGGCAGTGCCGATCCGCCCACCCCTGCGCAGGAACTCGAGTGTGTCGACGTAGATGAGTTCGGCGCTGCCGTAGAGCCTGCGTTCGGCGGCCTCGATCACCCGTCTCGGGTGCCCGCCCGCCGCGGCGGCCCGCGCGGCGGACAGTGCCGCGAAGCCGAGACTCATCCCGGTCGTGCTGCTGTCCAGCACGTGCACGGGGACGCGAACCTGCTGAGCCGCGGCCCGAGCGGCCTCGACGGTCGCCGAGAGCTTGCCGGAGATGTGCAGGCTGACGATGGCGTCGGCGCCCTGGCTGACGGCCTGCTGGTAGGTCCAGAAGAAGGCCCCCTGGTCGGGTGGCGACGTCGACACCTCCGCGCCGCCGCGCAAGAGGTCGATGAGTTCGCCGCGGTCGAAGCGGTTCTCGTCGTCCGTGCGCTCGTTCACGTGGATCTGGACCTGTACGACGCTGATGCCCCATTGGGCGGCCAACTGGTCCGGCAAACAGGCGGTCGAGTCGGTGATAACTGCTACGGGCACGACCGGAGGTTAACTCTTATGCACCCGGTCGAAGTAGTGCCACGCACCCGAACGGGCTCCCTGGACCACGAGAAGTAACGATCATCGCGAACGAAAGGGGTGTTGGGCGTAGAATTACCGGGACCATCGTCCCAATAAATCGTGATTCCAGGTGAATGCGGTCACCTCGCCGGGCCAACGGCGGGGAAACCCCATAATCTACCGGCCAGTAGAGCCCTGTCCGGGTGCATGAGCGCTCCAGTTACGGGAGGTCGAAGTAGACCCATGACCAACATCGTCGTTCTGGTCAAGCAGGTGCCGGACACCTACTCGGAGCGCAAGCTCACGAGTGGTGACCACACGCTTGACCGCGAATCCGCCGACGCCGTTCTCGACGAGATCAACGAGAAGGCCGTCGAAGAGGCCCTGAAGATCAAGGAAGCAGGCGAGGGCGAGGTCACCGTGATCTCGATGGGCCCCGACCGTGCGACCGACGCGATCCGCAAGGCGCTGTCGATGGGTGCCGACAAGGCCATCCACGTCTCCGATGAGGGGCTGCACGGCTCCGACATCGTCGCCACCGTCAAGGTGCTGGCCGCCGCGATCGGCAAGGTCGAGGGCTTCGACCTCGTCATCGCCGGCAACGAGGCCTCCGACGGCCGCGGCGGCGCCGTTCCCGCCATGCTCGCCGAGGTGCTCGGCCTGCCGCAGCTGACCCACGCCCGCACGGTCAGCGTCGAGGGCTCCACGGTGAAGGTCGACCGGGAGACCGACGACGGCATCACCCACCTCGAGGCGAACCTGCCCGCGGTGGTCAGTGTCGGCGAGAAGATCAACGAGCCGCGCTACCCGTCGTTCAAGGGCATCATGGCCGCCAAGAAGAAGCCGGTGGAGAAGCTCACCGTCGCCGACCTCGGCGTCGACGCGGGTGAGGTGGGCCTGGACAACGCTTGGTCCAGCGTGCTCGAGGCCTCCCCGAAGCCGCCGCGCGAGGCGGGTCAGCGGGTCGAGGACGAGGGCGACGGCGGCACCAAGGTCGTCGAGTACCTCGTGTCCCAGAAACTCGTCTGATCCGGTTCGACATTCCTCGAGGAGTAAAGAATGGCTGAAGTACTCGTCCTCGTCGACCATGTCGACGGTGAGGTCAAGAAGGTCACCTACGAGCTGCTGACCGCGGCCCGCGAGCTCGGCGAGCCCTCGGCCGTCGTGGTCGGCGCGCCCGGCACCGCAGGCAAGGTGAAGGAGTCGCTCGCGTCCTACGGCGCGGCGAAGGTCTACGTCGCCGAGTCCGACGACGCCGGTAGCTACCTGGTGACTCCGAAGGTCGACGCGCTCGCCGCGCTCGTGGAGCAGGCCTCGCCTGCCGCGATCGTCGTCGCCGCGTCCGCCGAGGGCAAGGAGGTGTCCGGGCGGCTCGCCATCCGGATCGGCTCCGGTCTGCTCTACGACGTCGTCGACGTCAACTCCGACGCCACGACCGAGCAGTCCATCTTCGGTGGCGCGTTCTCGGTGAAGTCCAAGGCCGCCAAGGGCACCCCGGTCATCTCGGTGCGCCCCGGTAGCGTCGAGGCCACGCAGGCCGACGGTGCCGCCGCGGAGGAGACCGTCGAGCTTCCCGCTGTGGACGCCGCCAAGTCCGCCAAGATCACCGGCATCGAGCCGGTCGTCGGTGGCGACCGTCCCGAGCTGACCGAGGCCTCGATCGTCGTCTCCGGCGGTCGCGGTGTCGGCTCGGCCGAGAAGTTCGAGGTCATCGAGAAGCTGGCGGACTCGCTCGGTGCCGCCGTCGGCGCCTCGCGTGCGGCAGTCGACTCCGGTTACTACCCGGCCCAGTTCCAGGTGGGCCAGACCGGAAAGACCGTCTCGCCGCAGCTGTACGTCGCGCTCGGCATCTCCGGTGCGATCCAGCACAGGGCCGGTATGCAGACGTCGAAGACGATCGTCGCCGTGAACAAGGACCCGGAGGCGCCGATCTTCGAGATCGCGGACTTCGGTGTCGTCGGCGACCTGTTCAACGTCGCACCGCAGCTCGCCGAGGCGATCGCCGCGCGCAAGGGCTGATCGCGCGCCGGTAAACGCAAGCACGGTCAGGGCCACCCGCGATGACACGGGGTGGCCCTGACCGTTTTCGTGTCTTGTTTTTTGCCGAGCTTGGCCGGAGGCTGACACGATGGCGGAGCTCGACGATGACGTCGTGCGGCGGGCAACTCGTGGTGAGCGCGACGCCGCCGCGGAGTTGCTGACGGCGATTCGGCCGGGAGTGCTGCGCTACTGCTGGGCCCGGCTCGGGCCGCCCGGCACGACCCATGTCGCCCCCGACGATGTCGCGCAGGAGGTGTGCCTCGCCGTCTTCCAGGCGTTGCGCCGGTATCAGGACCGGGGCCTGCCCTTCGCCGCGTTCGTGTACGGCATCGCGGCCAACAAGGTCGCCGATGCCCACCGTGCCGCTGCCAGATTCGCGCTCGTGCGGCCGGTCGACACCGTCGCCGAGCCCGCTGACGAGGCCCCCGGCCCGGAGCGGCACGCCGTCGCGGCGGACATGTTCCGCCGCGTCACCGGACTGCTGCAACACCTGCCCGAGACACAGCGCGAGATCATCGCGCTCCGGGTCGCCGCTGGTCTCTCCGCGGACGAGGTGGGCGCGGTGCTCGGCATGACCCCTTCGGCCGTGCGGATGGCCCAGTCGAGGGCGCTTGCCCGCCTGCGGGAGTGGACCCGGGACGCGGCGGGGGAGGTGCTGGCGCTGTGACCACATTCGGTTCGACCGGCCCACACCGGGACATGGACGAGGTGGACGAGGCCACCATGGCCGCCGATGACCTGCTGCTGGACCGACTGAGTCGGGGTGAGCAGCAGGCCGATACCGACTCCGGCGCGGTGGCGGACCTGCTCGCACAGTGGCGTCGTGCTCTGCCTGACGGTACGGAAGCCGATGTCCGAGAGCCCCTGTCCGCACTGCCCGCGCTGCCCGCACCCGAAGTGCCGCCCCGCCGGTTCGGTGGCCATGCGGCTCGCGCGGTGCTGGCCGGTGCCACTGCCACGGTCGTCGCCTTCGGCGGTGCGAGTCTCGCGGCGGCGAACGCGGGATCGGACAGTCCGCTGTGGCCGATCACCCGCGTCCTGTACCCGGACCGTGCCGAGTCGAGAACGGCTGCCGACGCGGTCGTTCAGGCGCTCGGTGCGGCCAGGGCCGCGTTGGACCAAGGACGCGGTGCGGAGGCGGACCGCCTGCTCGACGAGGCGAGCGCTCTGCTCACCGAGGTCCGCGAACCCGCTGTGGCACAACGTTTGCGTACCGAGGTCGAGCAGTTGCGCGTACTGATCGTCGCCATCGAGGTCGACCGCCCCGCTCCGCAAACGCGTGTTGAGGTACCGCCGGGCGGCGAGCGGTCTGCACCCGCCGTTCCGACCGAGGCGGTGCCGTCGACCGCCGCACCCGCCCGTAGCCCGGCGCGCGCGACGGTCCCGCCGGAGCGCAACGTCGTGCCCGCGCCGGACACCGGCGAGGTGGCTCCCCCCGCGCTCACCGCGGTGCCGGTCGAACCCGACGTTCCCGCTCCCACGCTGAACGTTCCGCCGTTACCCGGCTGAGACCGCCACTGCGCCGAATGCCGTATCGGCCCAGGACCGTTCGGTCGCATTTCCGTCCGATGTGTCCTCTTTGCGTTGCGCCCTGGCTGCCGTCTCGATCTATGAACGATCGCTTACCCGTAGTTCAGAGCCAAGCGACTCATGAATAAGACACCGAGGAGCAGTTCATGCGTGTCCGCCCGCTAGTCGCGGCAGCGTTGGCCTTCGTCATCACCATGGCGATGGCTCCCGCTGCTGTTTCGGCCGCCGTTGATCCGGCGGAGTTAGCCGTACGCCAGACCGATACCGACGCAGTCATCGACGTGCGCCGCGCCGGAGAGGTGCGACCCACTGCCGAACAGATCGCCGCCGTCTCGCCGTTGGTGAGCCAGGCGGGCGCTGGCACCAGGGTCACCTGGGATCCTCGATTCGGCACCCCCCGCACCATCCGGCAGGACGGCGGTTGGCTGACCGAACCGCGATCCGGTGACCCGGTGACCGTCGCTCGGTCCTTTGTAGGCGATAACAAGGCGCTGTTCGGCCTCACCGAGCAGGATGTCGCCGCGCTGGACGTCGTCGGCGAGCACGAGCTGAACGGAACCGGCACGACGGTCGTGACCCTCGTGCAGACGTTCGGCGGCGTCCGAGCGGTCCGTGGCGGGCACCTCACCATCGCCGTGACCGAGGACGGCCGCGTGCTTTCCTACGCGGGCGACCCGGTGCGCAGCGGCAGTTTGCTGGAGGAGCACCAGCTGACCCCCGCCGCGGCGCTTGGGGTCGCGGCGGCAGAGTTGGCGCCGGATGTCGACTTCACCCCAGAGGCGGCAGGTGAGCGGGCCGGTTTCCAGGTGTTCGCCAAGGGCCCCTTCGGTGCCGAGTCCTACGTGCGTCGCGCTGCCTTCCCCACGGCGGACGGAGCTCGGCCCGCCTACCACGTGCTGTTCGTCAAGGCGCTCGATCAGGCCTGGGACACCGTCATCGACGCCGTGAGTGGCGTGGTGCTCTACCGGGCGAGCCTCGTCGACCACGATTCCGAGGGCACCGTGTATGAGAACCACCCCGGTGCCGAACGCGGAGGAGCGCCGGTCATCAAGCCCTTCGGGCCGACCGAGCAGTCCCCCTCCGGCTACGTCGACCCCAGTGGAATCGCCGGCCTGCCCGGCCCCACTACCGCGGGCAACAACGCCGACACCTACGCCAACTACTCGAACTTCCTCGTTCCCGCCGACCAGGGTCCGCGACCGGTGAGCGCGACCTCCCAGTTCAACTACTCCTATGCGAGCAACTGGGCGCGCAGCGAGGGGCAGACGGTCCCGCCGAGCTACGCACTCGACGTCGATCCGGCCAGCACCAACCTGTTCTGGCATCACAACCGTATCCACGACGAGTTCTACGAACTAGGCTTCACCGAGTCGGCGGGCAACTTCCAGATCAACAACAGCGGGAACGGTGGCCAGGGCGGGGATCCCATCCTCGGTCTCGTGCACGCCGGTGCCGCCAGCGGTGGGGAACCGACCTACACCGGCAGGGACAACGCGTACATGCTCACGTTGCCCGACGGTCTGCCGCCGTGGAGCGGGATGTTCCTCTGGGAGCCGATCAACGACGCGTTCGAGGGTCCTTACAGCGACGGCAACTTCGACGCGTCGGTGATCGAGCACGAATACGCGCACGGTCTGACCAACCGCTACGTCAGTGGCGAGGACAACGCCCTCGGCACCCATCAGTCCGGGGCCATGGGTGAGGGCTGGAGTGACTGGTACGCGCTGAACTACCTGTACGGCAACGGCCTTGCCGACCGTCCTGTCGTCGGTGAGTACGTCACCGGCAACGCCGAGCGGGGCATCCGCAACTGGAGCTACGACGACAACCCCACCACCTTCGGCGACATCGGCTACGACCTGGGCGGTCCCCAGGTGCACGCGGACGGGGAGATTTGGGCTGCGACGTTGTGGAACGTGCGCAAGGCGCTCGTCGACCACTTCGGTGAGAGCGAGGGCGGAGAGATCAGTGCTCGCATCGTCACCGATGCGATGCCGTTATCGCCACCCGATCCGTCCTTTGTCGACATGCGCGATGCGATCCGTAGCGCGCTCGACAACCGTTACCACTCTCGTGCGGACTACGCGACGATCGTCGATCTCGTCTTCGGTGAGTTCGCCGAGCGCGGGCTCGGTGTGGCCGCGAGCACCGAAGGGGGCGAGGACACCGATCCCGTGCCCTCGTTCGCGCACGTGAACCCGGCGCACAACGGCACGTTCACCGGCACGGTGGTGAACGCGTCGACCGGTGAGCCCATCGCAGACGCCAAGGTCATGCTCGGCGTCTTCGAGGCAAGGGTGACCCCGTTGCGCAAGACCTCCGCCACCGGCGCATTCTCCGCCCCGGTCAGTGCGGGCAGCTACCCGGTGACGATCTCCGCCCCCGGGTTCGGCGCACACACCTTCACCGACGTCTCGGTCCGCGCGGGAAAGACGACCGCCAAGCGGTTCTCGTTGCAGCCCAACCTGGCCTCGACGGCCAACGGTGCCAAGGTCGTCTCCTCGACCTCGCCAGGAGCGGACAAACTGCTCGACGACACCGAGGCCAGCAGCTGGGCTGCTGCGCCGGGAACCGGCAACGCCACGATCGAACTCGCCAAGTCAGCACCGATCTCCGCAGTGCAGGTGAGTGCGTACACCACGTCCCGTTTCGAGGGCCTGCGCGGGTTCGCGCTGCAGACGTCCACGGACGGCGTCAACTGGCAGACGGTACGAGCGGAGACCGACGCCTTCGGTTACGAGACCCCTCGCCCGACCGCACCGGACCTGCATTACCGGACATTCACATTGGACAGTCCGGTGGACGCGCGTTACGTGCGGTTCTGGACCGACTCGGCGCTTGGCGAGACCAAGACCCGGGTGCAGGCGGCGGAGCTGCAGGTGTTCTCCGGCAAGGTCAAGGGTGTCGAGCCGTTGCCGCCGACACCGCCGGACGAGCCGGTGGTCGACAACGGCACGATCGCGGCAGGTAACCCGTCCACCGGATCGACGCCGACCGGCGTCACCGCGGCGGCCCTGACCTCGAACTGCGCTGTGCCGCCGCCGCCCGCCCAGGGCGCCGACGGCTGGGTCACCGAACTCCCCGAGAGCTTCGGCGACGGTGCGCACAAGGTGTTGCTCGCCGGGGACACCACCGCCCCGTACGACCTGGATCTGTACTTCTATGACGCATCCTGCACATTGACCGGCTCGGCCGCCTCCGCGGCCGCGGACGAGTCCGCGACCCTGCCCAGTGGCACCCGGTTCGTGCTGAGTCAGCTTTGGCTCGGCGCGGGAGTTCCGATCACCCTCACCGCAACCGACACACAGTAAGGCAGAAGCACTCCGGACCACCCTGGCCACGGCCGGGGTGGTCCGGACTGTGTCAGCCGCTCACGCTCACCGGCAACCGGGCGGGGCCGCGAAGATTGATGCGGCCGTTCCACTCGACCTCACCGTCGAGTGCGAGCGTGTCGAAGCGTTCGACCAGCCTGCCGAAAGCGATCCTCGCCTCCAGCCTGGCCAGTGCCGCACCGAGGCAGTGGTGCGGGCCGCCGCCGAAGGACACATGCTTGCGCGCGTCCGGGCGCTCGAGGATCACCCTGTCGGCGTCGGCACCCCAGAACCGTTCGTCCCGGTTCGCCGAGGCGAGACTCGCGATGACGAACGACCCGGCCGGGATGACCTGTCCGTGAATGATGTGCGGTTCGAGGGTGATCCTTCTGCTGAGCTGGACCGGGCTGTCGTAGCGCAACAACTCCTCGGTCGCCGCGCCCGCGAGCTCCGGCCGCGCACGCAGCAGCGCCAGCTGGTCGGGCTGGCGCAGCAGTGCGAGCACGCCGCCCGCGATCAGGTTCACGGTCGTTTCGTGTCCCGCGACGTAGAGCAGCACGACCTGTGCCACCAACTCCTCGTCGCTGAGCACGTCCCCGTCGTGTTCCGCCGCGATCAGCGCGGTGAGCAGATCGTCCCCGGGCCTGTCCCGCTTCCACGCGATCACCTCGCCGATGACGGCGGACAGTTCGGCGTCGGCGGCGGCGATGCCGGTGAGCGTCGCGGGGTCGTTCACCGGTTCGAGAGAACGGACCAGTTGGGCGGTCAGCTCGCGCAGGCGGACGTGGTCGATCGATGGCATCCCCAGCATCCGCGAGATGACCGCGAACGGCAGCGGGAACGCGAGCTCCTCGACGAGGTCGACGCTGCCGACCTCCGCGATTCGGTTCAGTGCCTCGTCGACCAGGGCAGTCACCTCGGGTTCCAGTGCCGCGATCGAGCGCGGGGTGAACACCTTCGACACCAGCGACCGCAGCCGGGTGTGGTCGGGCGGATCACGGTCCAGCATGGACAGTCCGCCTGCGCGCGGGTCCACGTCGATGCCCGCCTGCTCGCGCAGGTCCCGCATCGGGCTCGGGCCGAGGTTGCGGTCCTCGACGGAAAGCCCTGACCGCAGCAGGTCCGATACTTCGGCATGCTGAGTGAGCAGCCAGAACCCCAGCGGATGCTGGTATACCGGCCCGGCTTCGCGCATTTGCCGGTACTGCGGATACGGATCGTCGGTGAATCCGGGCGCGAACGGATCGAACAGCACGTCGTCGTTCTCGGTCACCACGTTCTCCGTCATTCGAATGCTCCTTCAGGCCATGGCCGGTCGCTGGTTGTGGGTTGGGCGATGGTCGACTCCGGTTGCCGCCAGCAGTCGCAGGCGGTGGTGTTCTTCGCCCGCGAGGAGAATCGGCCGATCCGCGTACGCGTCGAGCAGGCGTCGCGCTGCGGGCTGTTCCAGGGAAAGTTCCCGCCAGAGCGAGCTGATCCCCGCGCCCAGTTCGTTGTCGTCGCCGGCCAGCAGTTGATCCAGTCGCGCGTCGAACGCCCGGTACCAGTACGCCTGGACCTCGCCGAGAAAGCCGTCGAGGTCGCCGTACTCCGCGTCGATCTCGACGCGCTGGTTGTGGGTGAGTACCGGATCACGCCGATCGCCGAGGCTGCGAAGTACGGCGTGGACCAGTAGGCGGCGTCTGCGTGTGCGTTCCCATGCATCGCTCATGCGACTCACCTGCTCAGTGTTGGTGACATACTCTGTGTATGTTTCTATGCTGCCCGTATGTCATCTGTCAAGAGTCGGCGGGAGCAGTACTCGGAGGCCACGCGCGCGGCCCTACTGGAAACGGCGACGCGGATGTTCGCCGAGCGGGGGTTCGCCGGGACCGCTCTCGATGACGTCGCCGCGGCCACCCAGGTCACCCGTGGTGCCGTCTATCACCACTTCTCCAGCAAAAAAGCGCTGTTCGAGGCCGTGTTCGAGGTCATGGAGTCCGATGCGATGCGACGGGTGGCCGAAGCGGCGGCAGGGGTCGCCGATCCCTGGGAGTCGGCGATGGTCGCGTTGAACGAGTTCCTCGACCGTTGCTGCGATCCGCTCTACGGAAAACTCGTCTGGCACGAGGGGCCGGTCGCGCTCGGCTGGCACGCCTGGAAGCAGTGTGAGGAGAAGTTCGCCTACGGCCTCGTCGAGCAGATGCTGCGCGCTCTCGTCGACAACGGAGACATCGATCCCACCCCCATGGACACGACGGCACGATTCACGTTCTCCCTGCTCGGCGCGGCCGGAATGCTGCTCGCGGACGCCGAGGAGGCGGACAAGGCGCGGGTGCGGGAGGAATGCGCGCAGGTGATGACGCGGCTACTCAGCGGACTGCGTCCTGCCGATCGATGAGGCGCCGGCGGGCGGCCGGTAAGGCTGAGAGGAACCTGAGAACCTCGCGTTAACGGAGTGTGCATCGAAGGGTCACCGGATGGCACTCTCCGTGGCCCCAATCCGGCCGGTAGACCTAGGGCATGACGCGGTCCCAGCTACTCGTCAGCACTGATCAGACGGGTGCCGAGCTCCCGCCGGGTACTCCGAGCTACTCGCTGCTCGTCGCCAACGACAACGAAGAAGTCCTTGCCGCACAACGGCTTCGCTACCGAGTGTTCGCCGAGGAGATGGGGGCGACGATCCGCTCCCCACAGCCCGGCCTCGACATCGACGAGTTCGACGCATTCTGCGACCACCTGGTGGTCCGGGACGACACCAGCGGCGAGATCGTCGGAACCTACCGGATGCTGCCGCCCGACCGGGCGGCAGCGGCGGGCAGGCTCTACTCCGACACCGAGTTCGACCTCTCCGCGCTCGCGGGCCTGCGTTCCTCCCTTGTGGAGGCTGGACGTTCCTGTGTGGACCCGGAGCACCGTGGTGGTGGCGTGGTGAGTCTGGTGTGGGCCGGGATCGCCCGGTACATGCTGCTCGCCGGGCACCGCTACCTCGTCGGCTGTGCGTCGGTTCCGCTCTCCGACGGGGGTAGTTACGCGGCTGGTGTGTGGGACGTGGTCCGCACTCGGCACTACTCCCCGGACACTCAGCGGGTCCTGCCGCTGCGGCCGTGGGACGACACGGGAGTGGCCCGGCCGAACCGTTCCGTGTTGCCGCCGCTGCTGAAGGGCTATGTCCGGCTCGGCGCGCAGGTTTGCGGTCCGCCGGCACACGATCCGGATTTCGGTGTCGCCGACTTCTTCGTCCTGCTCGATCTGCAGCGCATCGACGAGCGGTACCTGAAGTTCTTCCTGGGGATCGGATCGTGACCGCTGCGGCCCCGGCTGTCGGGGCGGGGGGCGCGACCCGGCACTCGTGGATGCCCGTCTCGCCGTGTGGCGCGTCGTGCCTGACCGAGCCTGCGCCCGCCGTCGCGCTCATGCGCCGGGTGCTGCGGCTCTGTGCGGCGATCACGGTCGTACTCGGGGCGCTCCTGCTCGCCCCGCTGCTGTTCGTGTTCGGACGGCGAGTGCGAGACCGGATGGTGCGTGCCGTATTCGCCGGTGTGCTGCGAGCGTTCGGGGTGCGCCTGGTCGTTCACGGCGGTGCGGACCTGCGTAGGTCGCCTGCCGGTCGTGGCGCTCTCGTGGTCAACAACCACATCTCCTGGCTCGACATCGTCGCGGTCAACGCCGTCCGGCCGATGCGTGCGCTGGCGAAGAAGGAGATCGCGAACTGGCCGGTGCTCGGCGGTCTCGTGTCCAGGGCCGGCAGCATCTTCCTCGACAGGGAACGACTGTCCACCCTGCCCGCGACCATGGCCGAACTCGCCGCGGCGCTGCGCGGCGGTTCGCTGGTGAACGTCACTCCGGAGGGCACGACGTGGTGCGGACTCGGTTCTGGCCGGTTCACCACAGCGGCCTTCCAGGCGGCCATCGACGGTGGGGTGCCGGTGCGTCCCGTCGCGTTGCGCTACCGGCTCGCCGACGGCCGGGAGACCCCCGAGCCCGCCTTCATCGGGCCGGAGTCACTGATCGACTCGGTGCGCCGGGTCGCGCGACTGCGGGGTCTGGTCCTGGAGGTCTTCGTCTGCCCGGAGATCGCTCCCGGTCGCGCAGCCGATCGTCGTGAACTGGCCGCGCTCGCCCAGTCGGCGGTCGACGCGGCCCTCGGACGCCACCGCGTGCTCGCGTTCCCCGCGCTGGAGATGGCCGTTCCGGGCTCCGGATTGGTAGCCCAGCCAGCCCGAACTGCCAACTCGGGCCCTGGATCTGCCAAGTCGGGCTCCGGAACTGCCAACTCGGGCCCTGGATCTGCCAACTCGGGCTCGGGAACTGCCAAGTCGGGGGCTGGAAGTGTCAGGTCGGGGGGAAGAGTGCGCGCGCGATGATCTCGCGCTGGATCTCCGAGGCGCCCTCGTAGATTCGGGGGGCGCGGACCTCGCGGTAGAGGTGTTCCAGCGGGTGGCCCTGTTCCAGGGCTTTCGCGCCGTGCACCTGGATCGCGACGTCCACGGCGAACTGGGCGGTCTCGGTGGCGAACAGCTTCGCCATCGCGGCGGCGGAGGCGACCTCCTGCGCGCCTGCATCATGCGCCTGAGCGGCGGCACGGACCAGCAGCCGTGCGGCCTGCAGGCGCGTCGCCACCTCGGCGAGCTGGTGCGAGACCGCCTGGAACTCGTGCAATGACCGGCCGAACGCCCGCCGTTGCCCGGCATGGGCGACGGCCGCGTCCAGCGCCGCCTGCCCCATACCGACGGCGAAGGCGCCCACGCTCGGGCGGAACAGGTTCAGGGTCGACATGGCGACCTTCATGCCCCGGTCCACCTCGCCGAGCACGTGCGTGCCAGGCACTTGCACGTCGGTGAAGGTCAGCCTGCCGATCGGATGCGGTGCGAGCATCGGGATACGTTGCCCGGAAAGACCAGCCGAAGCTGCGGGCACCGCGAACGCGGTTATGCCACGTGCTCCTGCTCCTGGCGTGGTCCTGGCGAAAACGGAGTAGACGTCGGCGTCGGGGGCGTTGGAGATGTAGACCTTTTCGCCGGTGAGCCGGAAGCCGTCGCCGTCCCGGACGGCCGCGAGGCTCAGCGCGGCGACGTCCGATCCCGCATCGGGTTCGGTGAGGGCGAACCCGGCGACCGCCGTGCCCGCCGCGAGCCGCGGGACCCAGGTCTCCACCAGCTCGGGACGGCCCTCGCTGAGGATCGGATGGCCGCCGAGCCCCTGCAGCGCCAGTGCTGTTTCCGCCTCGGTGCAGTACCGCGCCAGCCCTTCCCGCAGCAGGCACAGCGCCATCGCGTCACGCCGGCCGAACACCGGGTCGAGAAGTCCGTGTTGAGCGAGCGCCGCCACCAGCTCCCGGTTCACCGCGCCGGGCTCGCCGCGGTCCGCGACGGCGATCAGCTCACGCCCGGCCCGCTCGGCATCCGCCAGCAGGCGTGCGTGTGTCTCGGACAGGGTCACGGGACCACCGCCGTCGCCACCAGTTCGAGTTTCGCCGCCGGGTCGAAGAGTTCGGCGACACCGAGCAGCGCCACCGCCGGGTAGTGGCGGCCGAAGTGCTTGCGGTACAGCGGCCCGAGTTCCCGCAACGCGGCGCGGTAGGCCGGGACGTCGGTGACATAGATGATCAGTGAGACGAGGTGCGATGGACTGCCGCCCGCGGCACGCAGGGCCGTCACGACGTTGCCTGCCGCCACATCGAACTGTTCGGTAACGCTCTCGCCGAGGATCGATCCGCCGGGTCCCTGCGCGGTCTGCCCGCCGAGGTAGACAGTCCGGCCGGGTGCGGCCACGACGGCGTGGGCGAAACCCACCGGCTCGGCCAGTTCGGGAGCTACGACGACCTCATGGGTCACTTTCCCGTCCACTCCGGACTCCTTCCCGCGGACCACGCGCGGTAGAACTCGCGATGGTCCGCACTGGTCATCAGCAGGGCCTGCGTCATCGCCTCGAACTCGATGGCGCCACCCAGGTCCATGTCCAGTTCCCTGGTGAGCAGCACCTTGGTGGTGGAGTACGCGAGCGCGGGCCCTCCGGCCAGGCGGGCCGCCAGCGCCGCGGTCTCCCCGGCCAGCTCGTCTTCGTCGAGTACCCGGCTGGCCAAGCCGATGCGCTCGGCCTGCTCGGCGCCGATCGAGTCACCCAGCATCAGCAGTTCCGTCGCCCTGCCGAGCCCGACCAACCGGGGCAGGAGGTACGCCGAACCCATATCCGCCCCCGCGAGTCCCACCTTGGTGAACAGGAAAGCGAACTTGGCGCTGCGGGCGAGCAACCGGAAGTCCGCGGCCAGCGCCAGTACCGACCCTGCCCCCGCCGCGATCCCGTTGACCGACGCGATCACCGGCAATGGGCACTCGCGGAGCGCCTTCACCACCGCACCCGTCATACGAGTGAACTCCAGCAGCTGTGCGGAACTCATCGACTGCAGCTCACCGATGATCTCCTCGACATCGCCACCGGAGCAGAACCCGCGCCCGCGTCCAGCGAGCACCACCACCCGCGCGTCGCCGCGGTGCGGGAGTTCGGCCAGCAGGTCACGCAGGTCGGCGTAGGTGTCGAAGGTCAGCGCGTTCAGCCTGTCCGGCCGGGAGAGGGTCACCGTGGCGACCCCATCGGTGACGTCGAGGTCGAAATGCCGCCATTCGCCGGTGAATCCCGGTGAGGCCCGGAACGGACTCATCGCTGCGCTCCCTGGTCGTTGTTGTTCATCGCTGGATTCCGCCACCGTCGAGGACGAGGGTCTGTCCGTTGATCGCGGCCGCCTCCGGTGCGGCGAAGAACTCCACCGCGTGGACGACCTCCGCCGGTTCCAGCAACCGTCCCAACCGCACTCCAGAGGCAAGGGCGGATTCGGCCGCCGCCTCGTCCCGCCCGGTGGAGGACATGATCCGGGCCACCGTCTCGGTGGTCATGTCGGTGCGGACGAAGGCCGGGCACACGGCGTTGGCGGTCACCCCCGAACCGGCGACCTCCGCGGCCACCGCCCGCGTCAGACCCACCGCTGCGTGCTTGGACGCCGTATAGCCACTGGTGTAGCGGTAGCCGACGTGACCGGCCGTCGAGGCGATCGTGATGATGCGGCCGCTGTCCCGTTCCCGCATCCCCGGCAGAACCGCCCGAGTGCACAGGAACGCACCAGTGGCGTTGACATCGAACTGCCGCTGCCAGTCGTCCACAGTGGTCTTGGCCAGTGGTGCGCTGGTGGCCACACCGGCGTTGTTGACCAGCACGTCCACCGGGCCGGCTGCTGTGAAGTACTCGGCCACCGCGGCCTCGTCGGTGACATCGCACTCGGCGGTGCCGGGGGCGAGCACTTCGTCGCCCTTCGCGCGGAAGCGGGCGGCGACGGCCGCGCCGATGCCGCGTGTCCCGCCGGTCACCACGACCCGCCGCCCGGTCATGGCCTTGTCCTCTCCCGCAGTGCCCTGCGGTCGAGTTTGCCGTTGGCCGTACGGGGAAGCTCGTCGATGAAGTGAAACGTCTTCGGGCACTTGTAGCCGGGCAACCTTGTCCTGAGGAACTCGCGCAGCCCGGCGCCGTCGGTAGTCGCTCCCTCGCGTAGCACGACGAAGGCCCAGGGCCGCACGAGTCCGCCGTCGGAGTGCCCGATCACGGCACAGTCCACGACATCCGGATGACCGATGAGCCGGTGCTCGATCTCGCTCGGCGCGACGAAAATGCCGCCGACCTTGAGCAGTTCGTCGGCGCGTCCATGGTGGGTGAAGTAGCCGTCACCGTCGCGGCTGAAGAGATCGCCGGTACGGAGGGTGTCACCGTGGAACGTCTCCGCCGACTTCTCCGGGGCGCCGCGGTACTCCAGCGCGATGGTCGGCCCGGTGACCTCGAGAGTGCCGATCTCACCGTCGGGAAGGCGCTGCCCCCGCTCGTCGACGACACGGGCCGTATAGCCCGGAACCGGGGTGCCGACGGTGCCCGGCCTGGCCGCGCCGGGCCGGTTGGAAATGTAGATGTGGTAGGCCTCCGACGATCCGATGCCGTCCAGTACCGGCACACCGAAGGCGTGGTCCCAGCGGCGAAGCAGTTCGGCGGGCAGAGCCTCACCGGCCGAGGTGCACAGGCGCAGCGAGCTCAGGTCGGCGTCGGCCGCGCGGGGGTGGGCGGCCATGGCACTCATCATCGTCGGCACGTTGACCAGGATGCTCGGCCGATGCCGCTCGATCAGCTCGAAGATCAGTTCGGGTGTGCTGCGCTCGGGAAAAACGATCCCCGTCGCGCCTACCGCGAACGGGAAGAGGGCGACGAGGTCACGTGCGTAACCGAAGAACAGCTTGGGGACCGCCAGCACCAGGTCACCGGAGTTCAGTTCCAGTACGTCACGGGCGTAGCACTCGAAGCTGCGCAGTGCGCTGCGAACGGGATGAACACACGCTTTCGGTGATCCCGTGCTGCCGGTGGTGAACTTCCAGATGGCGACGTCGCCGGCCGACATGTCGACCGCGTCGCGCACCGGCTCCGTCTGCTCCAGCAGTGTCTCGAGTGGACGCTCGCCTGCGTTCAGCAGTTCCGGCGCGACACCCGTCGTCATGACCGTTGGCAGGTGCTCGCCCGTGAGCGTGCTCAGCGCCTGCCGTATCGGGCCGAGGGTCTGCGCGTCCACAACTACGACCGAAGGCTCGGTGTAGCGCAGGAAGTACGCGTAGGCCTCGGGATCGAGAAACGTGTAGACCTCGGCGGTGATCGCGCCAATACGCTGTGCGCCGAACCAGGTCGCGACGAACTCCACGCTGTCGGCGCAGGCCAGCAGCACCCGGTCCCCCCTGACGACACCGAGGCACCGCAGCGCACCCGCCGTTCGGTCGGCGAGGTCCTTCAGCCGCCCGTAGGAGCAGTGGACCTCGCCGCAGATCAGGGCACTGGCATCCGAGCGGCCTTCGGTCAGGTTGTGGTCGAGGAAGCGCGCCGCGAGGTTCACTGCCCGTACACCTCCTTCGCCAGTTCCCGCACCGCGTCGGCGAGCATCGAGATCAGTGTTTCGTAGGTGGTGGAACCCTCCGCCCCACTGGCTTCGGCGGGCGCTCCGCAGTACGCGTCGCGCATTCCCATCGCCTCGAACGTCGATTTGCCGTCTGCCATGGCTGCTGGCATGTTCACCCTGACCCTGGGCAGAGTCCGCATCGCGGCGGTGTCGATCAGTTCGGGGCGTTCCGCCAGTACGAGGGAAGTCTCGTAGCGACCCGCATGGCACTCCCCGGCACGGAACTCCGCCGTGAGCCGCTCGGCCTGCCGCCTGCGCACCAGGTCGAGATGTCCGATGTGGACCCCGTGGCGGGTTTCCATGGTTCGCACCGCGCGGCGAAGGGTCTCGACATGCTCCGGCTCGAAGTGGTTGTTCACCAGCACGACGCGGGGAAGTCCCTGCCGCAGCAGTGCGGTGCACACCTCCACCACGAGGGCGTGCAGGGTGTCCTCGCTGACGTGCACCGCCCCTGGGAACGAGGCCGCGTACCTGGTGACGCCGTAGGGCAGTGCGGGCAGGATCAGCAACCGCACCTGCTCGTCGCCGGCGAAGTGGGCCACGGCGCGTTCGCATACCGCCGAGGAGATCAGGCCGTCGGTGCCAAGTGGGGCGTGTGGTCCGTGTGCTTCCACGGCACCGATCGGCAGCAGCAGCACCGGTACCCGGTCACCGGTCCGCAGTGCGGCCACCTGCGGTGAGGTCAGATTGGCGAAGTAGGTCATGTTGCCTCCCCAGGAAAGTCCACGATGCACAGGTCGGCCCTGCCTGCCGACAGTGCGGTGTTCACCTCGTCGAGCGTGGTGAGGTAGCCCCCGACCAGCGTGGGTACCGCGGCCTCACTGCGGACCCGGTCGCTGAGTGTGGTGAGGAATCCCCGACGGTAGACCGGATGCGCGCCTGCCGCGGTCTGACCCGCCTCGACGTGCACCAGATCGGCGCCGTTCGCCACCATCGCGGCGGCGATCTCGATACCCGCTTCCGTGTCGTTTCCCCGGGCGGCCCAGTCGGTGACACTCAACCGGACGGCCAGCACCCGTTCGGGCGCGGCCGCGCGAACCGCGGCGAGTACGTCCAGGGGGTAGCGCAGGCGGCGCGCGGGGTCGCCCCCGTAGTCGTCTTCGCGCAGGTTCGACAACGGGGAAAGGAACCCGGCCAGCAGCCCGCCGTGCGCGCAGTCGAGTTCGAGGACGTCGAACCCGGCCACGTCGGCGTGGCTCGCCGCGGTGGCGAACGCCGCGCGGACTCGGTCGATGTCCCCCTGCGTCATCGCCTTCGGCACCTGGCAACCGGGACCGTAGGGCAGCGCGGATGCCGCCAGCAACGGCCAGGACCGCGCTTTCGGTAGCGCGATGTCCACACCGGAATGCGCTGGGCGGGTCGCCCCGCGCCTGCCGGCATGGGCGAGGCGGATTCCGGCCAGCGCGCCCTCGACGTGTACGCGGGCCACCGCCTCGGCCCACGGCGCTTCCATGGTCGCCGTGTCCGGGCTGACCCTGCCCTCCTCGCTGACCGCGGCGGGCCCCGCGAGAACCAGCCCTGCTCCGCGCCGGGCCGATTCGGCGAGTCCGATGTGGTCGGCCGCGAGCAGCACGATCCGGTTGGGCACCGTGGTCCCGCGCAGGTGCAGCGGTGCCAGCGCGGGTGGCGGGCCGAACAGCTTTTCCTTGCCACCTGCGAACTCCGTATCCGCCGTGCGCACGAAGTCCGGGTCGCGCACGGTGAGATTCGCGTGCCCGATCCGCCCGCTGCGGGTGAGCAGGTTCATCGCGAACTGACGCGGCGCGAGGCGATCGTGCAGGTGCACACGAGCGAAGTAGTCCGCACTCTCGCCCGCGGCCCGCTGGAACCGCTCGACGACCGGCTGCCGGTCGTTCTCGTAGTCGGTCAGGGCAGCACGAAGCGCGGCGGCATCGTCGCCACGATGGGCGATGGACTGCGCGAGTGAGATCGCATCCTCCATCGCGAGTTTGGTGCCGGAGCCGATGGTGAAATGGGCCGTATGCGCCGCGTCGCCGATGAGCACGGTGTTCCCGCTGTGCCAGTTGCGGTTGCGTATCCGGGGAAACGTCAGCCAGGACGACTTGTTGGACATCAGGCGATGCCCTTCGAGGTCCGCGGCGAACAGGGTCGCGCAGAAGTCGATGCTCTCCTGCTCGCCCATCAGGTCCAGTCCCGTCGCGCGCCAGATGGCTTCCGGGCATTCCACGATGAAGGTGCTGGTGTGCTCGTCGTACGGGTACGCGTGCACCTGGACCATGCCGTGCTCGGTGTCGGCGAAGATGAACCGGAACGCGTCGAGTACCAGATCGGTGCCGTACCAGATGTAGCGGCAGCCCTGCGGCGTCAGGGTGGTGCCGAACGCCGCCTCCGACCCGCGTCGTACGACGCTGTTCGCCCCGTCCGCACCGACCAGCAGGTCGGCGTCCGCGCCCGCCGTGTCCGGGTCGTCGATCTCGACGCCGAAACGCAGTTCGACTCCGAGTCCGGCGCAGCGTCGCTGCAGGATGCCGAGCAGGCGTTTACGCGAGATGGCGGAGAAGGCGTGCCCACGGCAGCGTTGCAGGGTCGCACGATAGGAGATGTCGATGGCGTCCCAGTGGGCGAATGTCGCGGTGATGTCGAGGTAGCTCGGGTGGTCGGCCTCGCGCAGCGCGCCGAGTGTCTCCTCGGAGAACACCACCCCCCACCCGAACGTCGCATTCGGTGGATTCCGCTCCAGTACGGTGATGTCGTGGTCCGCGTTGGCCTTCTTGAGCAGTATCGCCAGATACAGCCCAGACGGTCCCGCGCCGATGATGCGGATCCTCATCCGAGGACCTCGCGCAGCCGGTCCACCTCGTCCACATCGGACACGGTGGGCAACAGGATCAGTTCGTCACAGCCCGCGTCACGGTAACCCCGCACGAGATCAGCGACGGCGCTCGCAGTGGTGAGGTTGGCCGCGGCGATCCGCTCGGCGAACGGACCGGTGAAGGCGTAGTAGTCCCGCAGGTAGTCCGTTCCCCGTTCGGGCTCGCCGAGGGCGAAGTAGGCCTGTCCCCACAGCAGCGGCCTGCCGGGCCTGCCAAGATCCCGCCAGGCGGCCTGGGCTCTGGTCGCGGCCGAGGCGAACGCCCGTGGCGGACCACCACCGTGGGCGTAACCGTCGGAGTAGCGCGCCATTCGCTCGAGTGCCGGTCCGCCCGCACCGCCGACCAGCAGTCGCTGTCCGGAGTCCCGGCCCCGCAGGTGCGCCAGTTGTTCGGAGAGGCGCCTGCCCCTTGTCGACGGATCCGTTTGCGCTGCCGTGTAGTCGTCCTCTCGAGCCCCGATGGCCAGGCCGAGGGTGAGCCGGTTGCCGGAGATGGCCTGCACGGAGTCCACTTGTTTGGCGAGCATCGCGGTCGAACGCAGCGGCCCGATCGCGATCATCGTGGCGAGCCGGATTCTTTCGGTGACAGCGGCTGCCGCGGCGAGCGCGGTGAACGGCTCGATGCTCTCGTAGACCAGCCGGTCGAGCACCGCGAGCGTGGAGAACGGCCCGGCTTCGGCTCGGCGTGCCCACTCTGTCAACAGTGCTCCGCCTGCCCCCGGTGTCGTGTTCGGCAGCCCGATCCCGACTCTCATCCCAGACAAATTACACCCGAGCGCGGTGAGGTGTATACAGTCAAACTGGCTGATCTATTCGTGATGATGGGAGTTGAATGGGTGAACGCGCTCCGGCCGAAGGTCGGTACTTCGGAGAAGTTCGGCCGCCATACCGGCATGACTGACGCCCGCGCACCACAGGAACTGATCGTGACGATGCTCGGCAGCTACGTCCGGCCGAGGGCGGAGCGGTCGGTTTGGGCGGGTGGACTCGTGGCGCTGCTCGGTGAACTCGGCTACTCCGAAGGGGCGGCCCGGATCGCACTGGCTCGCCTCGTCCACCGCGAGCTGCTGCACCGGCGCAAGGACGGTCGCAGGGTGCACTACACCCTCACCGACCGTGCCATCGCCCTGCTCGACGACGGGGACCGGCGAATATTCACCCTCGGCAGGCAGCGGACCGAGCCGGGGGAGTGGACCCTGCTCTGGCACAACGTGCCGGAGGATCGGCGTCGCGAGCGCGAGCGGCTGGTCCGGCGCCTGCGCTTTCTCGGCTTCGGGACCCTCGGGGACGGCACCTGGCTCACACCGCACGACCGAGAGGCCGAAGTCGTGGCCCTGCTCGAGGAACTCGGCATCGACGGACACGCCGGACTGCTCAGGGGCCGTCTCACCGGCTCGCTCGACCCCGCCACCGTGATTCATCGGGCCTGGAATCTGGATGAGCTCGGCAGGCGCTATACCGAGTTCGTGCGGCGGTTCCGCGGAGCCGCCACCGGACGGGACGCAGGAGCGCTCGAGGAACCGGCCGCGTTCGGTATCCGGACGACACTCGTGCATCTGTTCCGGCAGTTCCCCATGCTCGACCCGGAACTACCCCACGATCTCGTCGCCCCGCCACGTAATCGCGACGAAGCCGTACGACTGTTCGACGATCTCTACGCGACGCTGGCCGAACCCGCCCAGCGCCACTTCGACGAGGTGACCAAGCCATGACCGAACCGAATCCCGCGCTCACCTACACCTCCTACCTCGCACTGGACGAGGTCCTCGCCGCACAGCGCCCGCGCTCCGACGAGCACGACGAGCTGCTCTTCATCGTGATTCACCAGGTGTACGAGCTCTGGTTCAAGCAGTTGTTGCACGAGTTGGCCTACGCGCAGCAGCGTCTGGCCGAGGGCGATACCGCGCACGCGTTGCGGACACTGCGCCGGGTGTTGACGGTGCTCAAGGTCGCGGTCGCCCAGATCGATGTCCTGGAGACGATGACGCCGAGCCAGTTCACCTGCTTCCGGGAACGGCTCGACGCGGCGAGCGGCTTCCAGTCCGCGCAGTTCCGCGAGCTGGAGGTGGTGCTCGGCAGGCGGGACGAGCGCGTGCTCAGGAACTACCCCGAGGGAAGTGCGGCTCGCGAGCGGATCGCGGCGGCGATGGAGCGCCCCTCGGTGTTCGACTCGTTCCTCGCCTACCTCGGCGTGCACGGCTACCCGGTGCCGACCGGCCGCGACCTCACCACACCGCTCGAGCCCTCGGCCGAGGTCCAGGAGATGTTGCTGCGGGTGTACGCGGACGACGGGGGACCCGCATCGGTATGCGAGCACCTGGTGGACCTCGACGAGGGCATGCAGGAATGGCGTTACCGGCACGTGAAGATGGTCGAGCGCACGATCGGGGATCGCTCGGGCACCGGCGGATCCTCCGGTGCGGCGTATCTGCGGACGACCTTGTTCACGCCGATGTTCCCCGACCTGTGGGCCGTGCGGAGCAGGTTGTGAGCGGGCCGGTCACGCTGGCCGGGGTGCGCGGCACACCTAACGCGCTCGCCCCGCACTACTCCCGGTTCCGCGTCGCCGAACGGCTCTCGCTCACCGGCCACTCACACCAGGCCTGGCCGGACGCGGCCCGGCAGGCCATGTCGGACGCCTTCGACGACGCCGCGACGGAACTGGACGGCAAATGGGAGCGGGCGTTCGCGAAGGCCGAGGAAGTACGCGACGGCTACCGGACGCTGCTCGGCGACCCCGGCGGTGAGCTCGCACTGGGAGCCAACACCCACGAACTGCTGATCCGGCTGCTGTCCGCACTCGACCTGCGTGCGAGGCCGCGACTCGTCACCACTGACGGTGAGTTCCACACGGTACGCAGGCAGCTGACCCGGCTCGGGGAGGCAGGCCTGGAGATCGTGCGGGTCCCCACGGCGCCGATGCGCACACTCGCCGAGCGGCTGGCTGCCGAAACGAATACGAACACGGCCGCGGTACTGGTCTCGCGGGTGCTGTTCGAGACCGCCAGGATAGTCCCGGGCCTGGGTGAGCTGGCCGCCGCCTGCCGGCGCAGCGAGGTGGAGCTGGTCGTCGACGCCTACCACGCGCTGGGTGTGGTGCCAACGCCGATTCACGACCTCGGCCTCGGCGACGCGTGGATACTCGGTGGCGGCTACAAGTACCTGCAGCTCGGTGAGGGCAACTGCGTGCTGCGCCTGCCCGCGCACGCGGCCCGCTTGCGGCCAGCCGTCACCGGCTGGTTCGCCGAGTTCGGCGACCTCGACCAGGAGCGTGCCACCGGCAGGGTGGGCTATGCGTCGGGGGCCGAGCGGTTCGCCGGAGCCACCTACGATCCCGTCAGTCACTACCGAGGCGCCACGGTGTTCCGGTTCTTCGCCGAGCACGGACTGGACGACGCGCTGTTGCGGGAGATCTCACGCCATCAGATAGGACTGCTCGCGGACCGCTTCGACCGGCTGGACCTGCCGGAGGACGAGATCGCGATGGATCGGGAGACGCCACTGGCGGAGATCGGCGGCTTCCTCGCCCTGCGCTGCCGGGACGCGGCGGGGGTATGCCGCGCACTGGCGGAGCGTGGGGTGCGCAGTGACAGCAGGGGCGAATATCTGCGGCTCGGGCCCGCGCCTTACCACTCCGACAGTCAGCTGGAGTCGGCGATGGACGCGCTCGGCGAGGTCATCCGGGGTTGACCGGGTGTCCCCCGCGCCGCTGTCGATGCGGCCGGTGCAGAGTCGGCCGCATCGACAGCGGGCGCCCTCCTCGCGCCAGGCGTCACGCCGCAGGATGCGCGGAGGCCAGGAGGGCTGTTCCGGCCCGCGTCAGCGTCGCCGGAGCGAGCTTCGCGGGGCCGTGGGGGCCGGTGGAGGTGATCAGACCGTCCTGAACGAGCATGTGTGCCGCGAACTGGTCGCAACAGGCGATGCCGTCCACCAGCAGATCGGGTTCACGACTGAGCGTGAGTTGTGCGCGGCCGGCCGCGACGGCGCGAAGGATCGCTAGGCTCCGTCCGGTCGGCGCGCGGCCAGGAACCGTTGTCACTGGTGTGGACATACTCGTGTTTCCTTGTGCGGTTCCCCGGCCCTTGGTCGCGGCCGGAGTGGAATTCACTGTGTAGGTCCAGACCTTGCCGCACGCGCTGATGTGATGGTCATCCCAATCGGCCATAACATCGGCACTAGGTCGGACGAGTTCACCGGGACCCGTTCGGCCCGTTTTCCGCCCACCACCGCTCGAAGCTGGGGTTGCGATCAACCAGCTTGGGATAGGCGTCGGCGGCGGCGCGGCGGATCAGCGCGGGATCGACCGGGCACGACTCGGCCCAGGCCAGGTCGACGCGTAGTGCCAGCGGATCGCCCGCCAATGGCCGCACCACGATTCCGCGCCCTTCCTGTGAGGTCGCCTGCGCGAGGCTGATGCATTGCCCGCTGGTGAGGAACCCGCGTGCGGTGCTGACGTCGCTCACCTCGTGCGCGATCATCGGCTCGAAGCCGGCCCTGCGGCCTGCCGCGCGCAGGTACGCGGCACCGCCGAGATCCTCCTGCGGGTCGACGAGCCAGCGCTCCCCGGCGAGTTCGGCGAGTTCCACCACATCCTTCGCCGCGAGCGGATGGTCTTCGGCGAAGGCGACGAACACGGGCTCCACCGGGACGATGACCGAGGTGCGGACCCCCTCTGGCACGGCGGTTTCGAACCCGATGGTCTGGGCGATCACGGCGACGTCCAGCCTGCCCGCGTGCACCAGCGCGAGCAGTGCGGCCATCGAGGCGTCGGTGTGGGCGTGGATCTCCAGCTGCGGCCTAGCCGGGTTCCTGCCCCGGTCGTACAGCTCGACGATCCGGGGGAGCACGGCGGGCAACAGCGGGCCGGGAAGGCTGCCGAGGCGCAGTTCTGTGGGTCTGCCGGAGTCGACGTCCGGTGGTTGCTGGATCCGCAGATCGGCCATCTCGGTGAGTACGGCTCTCGCCTTCGCCAGGACCGTGCGACCGAAGGCCGTCGCCTGGACGCCGTCGCGAGAGCGTTCGAACAGCGGCGAACCCATCGCCTGTTCGATCCGGCGTAGCTGTGCGGTGAGGGAGGGCTGGGACACGCCCAGAATCGGTGCGGCTCTGGTGATGCTCCCCTGCTCTGCGATGGTCGTCAGAACCTTGAGATGCCGAATCTCCAGTTCCATAGTGTTCATCCTATGGCCACTTGCGATGACCGCGAGCACGGCACATGCCGCATGGTTCGACAGGGGGCGGAAGGTGCTGCTCGGAGGAGGTCACAGAGTGGGGACTCGCATCACTGGTACAGCCGAAGGTGGCCGTCGTCACGACGAGTTCCGGTACCCGGAGGTCGACCCCCGTGGCGGCGAAGGCACCTACTTCGGCGACGGCGCCGGCCTGGACCGCTGGCTGCTGGACAATGGCAGGACACGAAATCGTGATCCGCGAGGTGCGCTCCGCCTGCCGATCCCGTAGCGCGGGACACTTCTGTCAGCATAGGTTCTGTGCAGGGCGAACTCGGGGGAATGACCTTCCCCGCGTCTCGCCCGGCAGGAAAACCACCGGCCGGCCGCGCGCCACAAGCCGCGAGCCGGGGCTGACAAAGGAGTCACCTACCGTGACCGAAGGTGTATTCGGCCGCGACAGCGGCCATGAGCAAGTTGTGTTCTGCCAGGATCCCCGCAGTGGGCTGAAGGCGATCATCGCGGTGTACTCCACCGCACTCGGGCCCGCACTCGGCGGCACCCGCTTCTATCCCTACACCTCGGAGAGCGACGCGCTCGACGACGTGCTGGCCCTGTCCAAGGGCATGGCGTACAAGAATGCGCTGGCCGGGCTCGACCTCGGTGGCGGCAAGGCCGTCATCATCGGCGATCCGAATACCGACAAGTCCGAAGCGCTGCTGCGTGCGTACGGCCGGTTCGTGCAGTCGCTCGGCGGCCGCTACATCACCGCCTGCGACGTCGGCACATTCGTCCGGGACATGGACGTCGTGGCCAAGGAATCCGCCTTCGTCACGGGCCGCTCACCGGACCTCGGCGGAGCCGGCGACTCCTCCGTGCTCACCGCGTACGGGGTGTTCCAGGGCATGCGGGCCTCGGCGGAGCACATCTGGGGCAGCCCCGAGCTGACCGGCAGAAGGGTCGGCGTCTCCGGGGTCGGCAAGGTGGGGCACATCCTGGTCGGGCATCTGGTTGAGGCGGGGGCGCAGGTCGTCATCACCGACGTCGCGGAACAGGCGCTCGATCGCACACGTGCGGTGTATCCCGGCGTTGACGTGGTCGGCGGCAACGACGAGCTGATCCGCGCCGACCTCGACGTCTACGCACCCTGTGCGCTCGGGGGTGCGCTCGACGACGAGACGGTTGACGTACTGCGGGCCAAGGTGGTCTGCGGCGCGGCGAACAACCAGCTGGCCCATCCTGGTATCGAAAAGCGGCTGGACGACCGCAAGATCCTGTTCGCGCCGGACTACCTGGTCAACTCCGGGGGAGTGGTTCAGGTCAGCGACGAGTTGCACGGCTTCGACTTCGAGCGCGCGAAGCGCAAGGTCACCGCGCTCTACGACACCACGAAGTCGGTGTTCGAGCTGGCGGCAGCCGAGGGAGTGCCGCCGGTGACGGCCGCCGACCGTCTCGCCGAACGCCGCATGGCGGAAATCCCCCGCCTCCGCTCGATCCTCACATCACCCTGACCCGTACCGCCAACGCCACCAGGGATGAGTAGTTCCCCAATGTGGCATTCGGGACGTTAGACGTCCCCAATGCCACATTGGGGACGCTCAAGTTCCCGAATGCCACATTGGGGAACTACGCACTACTCGCTCGCTAACTCGATCGGGGAGCTATTTTGCTGTGGGCTGGCGTGCTGCCGCGGTCCCGTTCGGGTGTTAAATCGCGGAAAAGGGAGCGAGCGGTCCGTTCGTGTCGACAGCTTCTGGTTTTCGCTGCTCGGTTGTGAGCATGGTTGATTCGTGAGACGTGGCGAATGGGCCAGCCATCCTTTGGTACGTGGCCAGAAGAACTGTCCAACCGTCGTCCGAACTTCCGAACTCGAAGAGATCGGGCTCGCGCGGCGGACAATCTATCAACGGTGTCTTCCCGGAGGTCCCTGGCGCCGACTGCTACCCGGCGTCATTCTGCTGAACTCAGGAGTGCCGAGCGATCGACAACGAATCGACGCCGCACTGCTCCGTGGGGGAAGCGATGCGATGGTGACGGGGTTGTGGGCCGCTCGTTCCTACGGCCTTCGCCGCACACCGGAGCCGGCCGAAGTACATCTGCTGGTGCCTGCGGAACGAGAGGTCACCAGCGTCGGGTTCGCCCTGGTCGAGCGCACGATACGGCTACCCCCACCTGTCCAGCTGCACGGCATTCCGATCGCACCTGCCGAACGGGCCGTGCTCGACGCGGCCCGGAGAATGCGTGACTTCGACGATATCCGCGCGATGCTCGCCGAGGCGGTCCAGCGCGGACGCTGTCGACCCGAGGTACTGGCCCGGGAACTGCAACTGGGCAGTCAGCGCGGCTCGGCCTTGCCCCGCCGGGCCATCATCGAGCTGCTGGCTGGTGCGCGGTCCGTCGCCGAGGGCGATGCACTGCATATCTGGAAACGCGCGGGTCTGCCCGAAGCCGAATGGAACAAACCGGTCTATGACGAATACGGCGTGTACGTCGGAACGCCGGATGCCTGGCTCGATTCCGTGGCATTCGCCTGGGAGATCGACTCCAGAGAGTTCCATTTCGAGATCGCCGGTTACGCGCGCACGCTGGCGCGCAATGCCCGCTATTCCGCAGCCGGAGTCGTGGTTCTGCAGACACTGCCCATACGGTTGCGGACCGAGCCGGATGCCGTCATCAACGAGCTACGTGCTGCCTACGCGGCGGCCCAGCGTCGCCCTCGCCCGCCCCTGCGCCTCGGCTGAGTGGTTCCCCAATGTGGCATTGGGGACGTTAGACGTCCCGAATGCCACATTGGGGAACCTCAAGTTCCCGAATGCCACATTGGGGAACTCCCGGGTGCCCCGGGGCGCGGGCCTGTCAGCCGCTCTTGCGGCGGAAGTTGCGCTTGCTGGCGGCTGGCCCGTGTGCCTGCGTGACCTTCGGGCCGAGGTTCTCGTGTGCCGCGCCTGCCTTGGCGTGCGCCTGCTTGCGCTCGAGTGCCTCGCGGAACTTCTGCTTGACGTCGTCGTCGGTACCGGCGTCCTGTGCGGGGGCTGAATCTGTCATGCGAACCTCCGAGGTCCCGGTGAGTATCTCCTCGCAGCCTGCCAGGTGACACCGGTGGTGGCCACTGATTTGCGGTGACCACCACGATCGGGACGCGGAAGGAAGCCCTAGTCCGAGCCGCAGGTGATCTTCGGCTGCGGGTTGTACTTGACCGTGTGTGGCTCGCGCCGCACCACGGCTCCCGAAGACGCGTCCTTGAGGACCCTGGTGTCGGACGTGGTGAAACCGGGCGCACCGTTACTCGGCTTGCAGTTCTCGTCCGGCCCTTCCTCGGTCGGCGGGTCGACGAAGTCCGTCCGCTCCCCGGGCACGGACTCCACCTCGTACCGCTTTGTGCCCCACAACCGGACGGTGATCGATGAGGGGGTCCAGACCGTCTGGATCGCGACACCGGTCTCGGCGTCGTTGGTGAACTTCAGGTCGATGATGCTGGCGCCGTTGGGGCTCTGGAAGACCGTGGCCTCACGTGCGGCCGGATAACGGCTGATGTAGTAACTGTGCTCCTTGTGCCCCGCGTCCTTCATACCCGCGAAGTACGACGCGTTGTACAGCGTGGTGGCGAACTGTGAGATCCCACCGCCGACCGCCTTGCCCGGCGCGCCGTCCTTGATGATGCCCGCGGGCACGTAGCCCTGCGCCGTGCCGCGCGGGCCCGTGTGCCCGTTGAGGCTGAATGTGTCGCCCGGTTTCACGATCGCACCGTCGACCTCTTCGGCGACCTTCCGGATGTTCACCCCGGAGTCCGGGGCGAAGTCACCGGTGGTGAACTCGCCGATGACCTCCTTGATGCCCAGCTTCTCCGCTTCCTCTGTGGTCACCTCGGCGGGCTTCTTCTCGTACTCCGCGGTGAGCTCGCGCTCGTCCTCGCGCTTGAGTACGTCGAGAAGGGGCTTCAGGGTCTTGTCCCACTTGATCGAGTTGCCCTCCACGGAGGGGTGCACGGTGGGCTTGCCTCCCTCGAACACGATCGTGGCGTCCTTGCCTACGGTCTCGGTGGACTTCAGCTCCTCGGCGAGCCCCTCGATCATCTTCTTCTGGTCGATCTTGGGCGCGAGCGAGCCGCCGTCGCCGGGTTCGAACGTCAGGCCCTGCGCGATCTCCTCGGGCGCCAAAGTGGCGTCCTTGCCTTCGCCGTGTACCACGACCGGTGCGGAAACGGCGGGTTCAGCCACCTGTTCCATGGCGACCTGGACGGCATCCTCCGTGATGGTCACGGGTGTCACCGACACGGGAAGCTCCAGTGGCTGACCGGAAGCCCACTGTCCGAGCATGATCTGGGTGGCGGCATCGACGTCGAGCTGCTGGCCCTGCTTGGGCTCCACCGCGACCGGCTTCGCCCCCTCGAACTTCACAGACCCCTCGACCGGCTCGCGGTCGACCTTCTTCTGCAGGGCGTTCATCGCGGTCTGCAGCTGGTTCGGCTCGGACTGGGTGACGACGCCTACCTCGGTGGAGGTGAAGAACGAGGTGAGGCGGGTGATCGGGTTCAGCGGTTGGTCCCCGGCCTGGTCCAGCGTGGAACGCCAGTCCATCGCGAGTCCGGCCTCGAGGGGGTCGACGGTCTCCTGCACGTCGCCCGCCGTGATCTGCACGGGCTGCTCGAGGCGCGGCTCGATCTGTTCGCGCAGTGTCTGCTCGGCATCGGACTGACTCATCCCGCCGACTTCGACTCCGGCCACAGTGACGCCCCTGGGCACGCTGCCCTGGCTGATCAACAGGTCGATGCCGTAGAGCAGGGCCAGCACGCCGACGATGGCGCCGCCGATGAGCGCAGGCCTGCGCCACCGGTTCGTCGTGCTCGGCGATTCCCCCGAGGGCTCCCCGGACTGATTGGGAAGCGGATGCTGATCGGTGGGACCGTCGGGAGAACCGGGTAGGGCCGGCAGCACATCCGTCTGGTCGGCGTGCGACTCGGGCCACTGATGATCCTGTGGCAAGACAAAACCCTCCACGTCTTCTGGCGGCGAGTCCAGAGACTCCGAATGCCAAGATACGGGTCGCAGCACCTGGTGGTTCGATTCGCCCTTACGGGGGATAGTCAGGGGCCCTGACCAGCTATTTCTTTCCGTAACCCAGGGTGATCAACGAAGTGTCCCACGTAGGGCAGAATGTTCCAATTAGGTCTCAACTACAGGTTCGAGACGAGGTGAAATGGACTTACTGATCATTGCGGACACGCATATCCCGGTGCGGGCACGTGATCTGCCCGCACCGGTGTGGACGGCGGCCGAGACCGCTGATGTGGTGGTTCACGCCGGGGACTGGATGGAAGTTGCCCTGCTCGACGAACTGACCGCCAGGTCCCAGCGGGTGATCGGGGTGTTCGGCAACAACGACGGGCCGGACCTTCGCGCGCGGTTGCCCGAGGTCGCCCGCGCGGACCTCGAAGGACTCCGGCTCGCCGTGGTGCATGAGACCGGGCAGGCCCGTGGCAGGGAACAACGGTGTGCTCGGGACTTCCCGGATGTAGACGTGCTGGTGTTCGGGCACAGCCACATTCCGTGGGACTCGATGACCGAAGGCGGGATGCGGCTGCTCAATCCCGGCTCGCCGACCGATCGCAGGCGGCAGCCCTACTGCACGTACGTGACAGCGCGAGCGAGTGCGGGAGAACTGACCGATGTCGAGTTCCATCGGCTTCCGCGTCGCGGTTGATCCCACTCAGCGCAGGTGCTTCTCGAACCAGTGCTGGGCGTAGGGACCTGCCGAATAGGCCGGGATCTCCACGTACCCGTGCTTGGCGTAGAGGCCGCGTGCCTCGACCAGGTCGCTCCTGGTGTCCAGCCGCATCGTGCGCGCTCCCAGTGAGCGCGCGGCGTCCTCCGCCGCGGCGAGCAGGATGTTTCCTCCGCTGTGCCCTCGAGCGGCTGGATTCACGAACATCCGCGTCAGTTCGGTGATGTCCGGGGAGAGAACGCGAACCCCGACGCATCCGAGTGCGACGCCCCCGAGGTGTCCGAGCAGGAACCTGCCCGTCGGCGGCACCAGGTTTCCGCTCGGCTCGTCGGTGATCGCGGCGTCGATCTCGGCCGCCGTGGCCTGCCTGCCGTAGTAACGGCCCGCGATGTCGGTGAAGTAGCGTCGCAGTACGGCCAGAGCGTCCGCGGAGCCCGGGTCGGCCGGGGTGATCTTCCACTCATCGTTCACGGCCTGATCCTCGCGACGCTGTCGAACGAGTTTCACCTCACCTGCGACGAGCCCGCGAACAGCCGGATGACCTCGGGCAGCACGCGCACCGGGATGTCCGGGTCGATGGCCCGCTGCACGCCGAGCCCGATGCCCAGGCTGAGTAGGGCGGTGGCGCAGTCGTCCGCAGGCATCGGCAACGGGATGTCGAAGCGCTCGGCATGCGCCGTCAGCAGCCCGGAGATCAGATCGCGGATGGTTCTGTCCCGCTTGGCGAGTTCCGCGCGGATGTGCTGATCGCGACGAGCATTGGTGGCGAACTCCACCTCGAGCGCCGTCCACGCCTCGTCGCCGATACTGCGCTCGGCCCACTCCTGGAACGCGGCGAGCATGCCCTCCATCGAATCGGCCGCCACGAGCGATTCGGCCATGGAGGCCGCCTGCTGCTCGTGAATGGTGTCGAGCACCGCGAGGCACAACTCGTCCTTGTTCTTGAAGTTCGAGTACACGGCTCCCTTGGAGTACCCGGCGACGTCTGCCACCTTCTCCAGAGAAGTCGCTGAATAGCCGTCGCGCAGGAAGAGTTCCCGTGCGGTGTCGACCAGCTGTTGTCTGGTGCGGGCCTGGCTTTCCGCGCGGGTGAGACGTGCCATGGACGTACTGTAAGCGGCGCCGGTATCCGGATACCGGCGGTTTGGCCGTTGTTCGACGCGATCCGCCGTTCGCGCCGCATCAGGTCAGAGTCGTGGCAGCGCGTCGAGGTCTAGGTCGAGATCGAGTGGCTGCTCCGGATCAACCAGCACTCCCGCCGAACTCAGCACGGCCTCCATCGCGCCCCAGACCAGCACGCTCACGTGCTCGACGATCGTCTCCCGATCGAGGGTGCCGTCCACAAGCCACCAGCGAGTGGCTGCCTCGACCGAGCCCACGAGCCCGTGTGCCCAGGGAAGCGTTCCGGTGGAGCGCGCATCGTGGGCGCGCAGGTACTGGTCGAAGACCGCGGCGATCAGACCAGCCATCGCCGTGTTGCCGACCGCGACGGGGTCCGGCCGGTTGGCCGCCAGGAACCGCCGGTCGCCGACCATCCGGAACACGTTCGGATGCTCGGCGACCGCGGCGAAGTAGGCCTGGACACACTGGCGAACCCGGTCGCGTACCGGCGCGGGCTCGCTCAACGCTGGCCTGAGTCGCTCCCACACCAGTTCCGACGCATGTTCGGCGACGGCGACGAACAGGTCGGCCTTGTCGGTGAAATGCCGGTACAGCCGTGGTTTCGCCACTCCGGCCTCGCGAGCGATGTCCGCCATGGCGACTTCGGGGCCATGGCGGTCCAGTGCACGGAATGCGGCGTCCACGAACTCCTTGCGCCGCGTGAGCCGGTGCTGTCGCCAGCGTTCGGTCCGGCCGTCCCGATGGTTGACACCCTCATCCACGAACTGGATAGTACTCGAAGTAACAGATACTGGCGGTACGCCATATCCGGTGTGGAAGTGAGGCAGTCGAATGAAGGACTTCGGTGGCAAGGTCGCGGTGATCACGGGCGCCGGTTCGGGAATCGGCAGGGCCCTCGCGCTCGATCTCGCGGGTCGTGGCGCTCGCCTCGCCGTTTCCGACGTCGACTCGGCGCGCGTCGCCGATACCGCGGCATTGTGCGAGAAGGCCGGAGCCGAGACGCGGTCGTATGTGTTGGATGTCGCAGATCGGACCGCTGTGCTCGCGCACGCCGAGCAGGTCGCAGGTGATTTCGGCCAGGTGAACCTGGTCGTGAACAACGCGGGAGTCGCCCTCACGGCCACGGTCGAGGAGATGGACTGGGCGGAGTTCGACTGGTTGATGGGGATCAATCTGGGTGGAGTCGTGCACGGGACCAAGGCCTTCCTGCCGCACCTGATCGCGTCCGGGGACGGCCATCTGGTCAACGTCTCCAGCGTGTTCGGCTTCATCGGGGTGCCCACTCAGAGCGCCTACAACGCCGCCAAGTTCGCGGTGCGCGGCTTCACCGAGGCGTTGCGGCAGGAGATGCTGATGGAGTGTCGCCCTGTACGGGTCAGCTGTGTGCATCCCGGTGGGATCAGGACCAACATCGCCAGGGACGCCCGTGGTCTCGAAGGGGCCGACGCGGATCGAGCCGCCCGCCTCTTCGAACGGATCGCCCGCACCAGCCCCGAGGCCGCGGCCAGGACGATTCTGCGCGGTGTCGAGCGCGAGCGGCCCCGGATCCTGATCGGACCGGACGCCTACGTCATCGACGCCCTTCCGCGGTTGTTCGGCGCCGGTTACCAACGCATGGTCGCTCTCGCGGGCAAGCGCATCCTGCCCTGATCCGGGGGACGAGCCCGCATCGTCAGAAATGAGGCGAGCGCCACTTTCCCGATCACGCGTGCCGCCTGTGCCCGGTCACGCGCGGAGGTGGCCTGGGCCACGTTCCGACCACGGATTCCAGCCCTACCAGCATGTTCGACCGGTTCTCCCGCACGCTGGGGTGACTCGCCGGTAACCCCGGCCCCGTCCCTTCGCGTGCGGCCGCCGGCACCGCCGACGTGGAGAAACCATCCGTTGCGGGGTGGTCGTGCCAGGCGGTGCGAACGACGCGAATGGTCGAGGGCTACGATCCCCCTAGTCGCCGGATCAGGCCATGTTCCCGGCGGCACGAACGGTGACCACCACAAGGTTGACTGCAGGAGGCAGGAGTGACGGCCGTAGCCCCCAAGCCGATCGCCACGCGTCCGTATCCGGCGCACGATCCGGTCAAGGGTTCGTACCTGCTGCGGCTGTTCCGCACGACGGACCACAAGCAAATCGGCATCATGTATCTCGTCACGTCGTTCGCCTTCTTCATGGTGGGCGGCGCGATGGCGATGCTGATTCGCACCGAGTTGGCCCGTCCGGGACAGCAGTTCCTTTCGGCGGAGCAGTACAACCAGCTCTTCACCATGCACGGCACGATCATGCTGCTGCTGTACGCGACGCCGATCTTGTTCGGCTTCGCGAACTTCATCCTGCCGCTGCAGATCGGGTCGCCGGACGTCGCGTTCCCGAGGCTGAACGCGTTCTCCTACTGGCTGTACCTCTTCGGTGGGCTGATCGTCGTCTCCGGCTTCCTCACCCCCGGTGGTGCGGCCGACTTCGGCTGGTTCGCCTACACCCCACTGTCCGACGCGATCCACTCGCCGGGTGTCGGTGCGGACCTGTGGATCACCGGACTCGCGGTGTCCGGTCTCGGCACCATTCTCGGTGCGGTCAACATGATCACCACGGTGGTCTGCCTCCGCGCTCCCGGAATGACGATGTACCGGATGCCGATCTTCACCTGGAACATCCTGGTGACCAGCCTTCTGGTGCTGCTGGCGTTCCCCATCCTCACCGCGGCCCTGCTCGGCCTGCTCGCGGACCGGCACCTCGGTGCCCACGTGTTCGACCCTGCCAACGGTGGGGTGATCCTGTGGCAGCACCTGTTCTGGTTCTTCGGCCACCCCGAGGTCTACATCGTGGCGCTGCCGTTCTTCGGCATCGTGTCGGAGATCTTCCCGGTGTTCAGCCGCAAGCCGATCTTCGGTTACAAGGGCCTGGTCTGGGCGACCCTCGCCATCGCGGCGCTGTCGGTCGCGGTCTGGGCGCACCACATGTATGCGACCGGCGCCGTGCTGCTGCCGTTCTTCGCCTTCATGACCTTCCTGATCGCGGTGCCGACCGGCGTGAAGTTCTTCAACTGGATCGGCACGATGTGGAAGGGGCAGCTCAGCTTCGAGACGCCGATGATCTTCTCGATCGGCTTCCTCGTCACCTTCCTCTTCGGTGGCCTCACCGGCATCCTGCTCGCCGCGCCCGCCATCGACTTCCACGTGTCCGACAGCTACTTCGTGGTGGCGCACTTCCACTACGTGCTCTACGGCACGATCGTGTTCGCGACCTTCGCCGGGATCTACTTCTGGTTCCCGAAGATCACCGGGCGGATGCTGGACGAGCCACTGGGCAAGCTGCACTTCTGGACCACGTTCATCGGCTTCCACGGCACCTTCCTCGTGCAGCACTGGCTGGGCAACGAGGGCATGCCGCGGCGGTACGCCGACTACCTGGCCAGCGACGGCTTCACGACACTTAACACGATCTCCACGATCGGCGCCTACATTCTCGGCGCGTCGACGCTGCCGTTCATCTGGAACATCTTCAAGAGCTACCGCTACGGCGAGGTAGTCACGGTGGACGACCCGTGGGGTTACGGCAACTCGCTCGAGTGGGCGACCTCCTGCCCGCCGCCGCGGCACAACTTCACCGAGCTGCCCCGGATCCGGTCCGAGCGGCCCGCCTTCGAGCTGCACTACCCGCACATGGTGGAGCGCCTCGGATCCGAGGGGCACATCAGCTTCACGGGTAAGCCGCTCACCCACACGGAGGCGCGACGAGCTCCTTCGGAGCAGTTGACGGAAGCCGTCATTCCCGGCGACCACGACCACGACAACGCCAGCGAGGGCGGCTCGGACCAGAAGTGAGCACGACGCCCGTCCTCATCTCCACGACCGGCCCGGACAAGCCCGGGGTCTCCTCGGTGCTGTTCGCCGCGCTGACCCGGCACGGCGTCGATGTCCTCGACGTCGAGCAGGTGGTTATCAGGGGACAGCTGGTGCTGGGTGTGCTCGTCGCCGTCGAGCATGATCCCGAGGCGCTGCAGGAGGCCGTCGAGCAGGCGATGGCCACCGTCGGTATGCACGTCGACGTGCGTATCGGGTCGGCCATCGGCGACGATCCGTTCGCGCCGGGGAAACAGGGTTCCAGCCACGTACTGGTGGTGCTCGGTCGCCCGCTCACCGCGCGTGCGTTCACCGAGGTGGCACGCAGGCTCGCCGGGGTCGACGCGAACATCGACTCGATCCGCAGCGTCGCGGACTACCCGGTCACCGGCCTGGAGATCTACGTCTCGGTCGCGAAGGACACCGACACCGCCGACGAGGAGCTGCGCGCCGTGATCGCGGACGCGGCGTCGAAAGTCGGTCTGGACGTGGCCGTCGAGCGGGCAGGACTGGCACGCCGGGCGAAGCGGCTGGTGGTCTTCGACGTGGACTCGACCCTGGTGCAGGGCGAGGTCATCGAGATGCTCGGCGGGCACGCGGGTGTGGAGCCGGAGATCCGGAAGATCACCGAGGCCGCGATGCGCGGCGAGCTGAACTTCACCGAATCGCTGGAACAACGGGTGGCGCTGCTCGAAGGGCTGCCGGAGGCGATGCTCGACGAGGTCGCCGATTCGCTGGAGCTCACACCAGGCGCCCGAACCACGGTGCGAACGCTGAAGCGCCTGGGATTCCGTTGCGGTGTGGTCTCCGGTGGCTTCACCAGGATCATCAATCGTCTGGTCGACGATCTGGGGCTGGACTTCGCCGCGGCCAACGATCTGGAAGTGGTGGACGGCAAACTCACCGGGCGCGTGGTCGGTGAAGTCGTCGATCGGGCGGGCAAGGCCGTTGCTCTGCGCCGGTTCGCGGCCGACTTCGGCATCCCGCTCGCGCAGTGCGTCGCCGTGGGCGATGGCGCCAACGACATCGACATGCTCGCCGCCGCAGGCATGGGCGTCGCCTTCAATGCCAAACCCGCGTTGCGCGAGGTTGCCGACACCGCGTTGTCGCACCCCTATCTCGATGCGGTGCTGTTCGTGCTGGGAGTCACTCGTGCCGAGGTCGAGGCCGCCGATGCGGCCGACGGTCTCGAGCTGCAACGGCCGTGAGCCTGCAACCGCTGGCCGCCCGCTACGCGTCCTGGCTCGGCCTGTCCGCGGAGGACACCGCCGACACCTCTGACGAGGATCCAGGTCAGGTCCGGGCGATGCCCGTGGTCCTGCGGATCGAACGCGGGGATCCGCCCGGCCGTACCCCGTTGCTGGAGGCGGCGGCCGCTGCGGCGCTCGCGGTATGCCTCGACCCGCGATCCGAGCCGGAGGGTGAGTGGCACGAGCCGGTCAGTGCCTGGATCGACGGCCGGATCCGCAAGGTCGCTCGCCGCGCCCGGGGTGCCCACTGGAAGGCCGTACAGGACCTGCCTGGTGTGACGATCACGGTGGACGGGGCACAGGCGCGGGCGTTGCTGCCCGGGCTGGTGTCGGAGACGCCGAAGGAGATCGCCAGGCTGCAGATCTCCGGCAGCGAGCTGCCCGCGGACGAGCCTGGTCCGCCGCCGGAGGCCGTGCCGTTGCTGCTGCTGAATCCGGCGGTGACGATGACCGTCGGCAAGGCCGCCGCCCAGGTGGGACACGCGACGATGATTCTGGCCGCATTGCTCGACCCGGGGCAGCTGGCAGGCTGGGAGGCGCAGGGGTACCGCTGCGCGGTGCGCACGGCGACCTCCGCCGAATGGCGTGACCTGCACCCGGGGGAAGACCCCGAGCACGCCTGGCGCGAGCGTCAGGTGATCGCCGTACGGGACGCCGGCTTCACCGAGGTGGACCCGGGCACCGTCACCGTGCTGGCCCACTGGCGCTGACCGGACAACACGCCCCGCGTCGCACGCACCCGAGTAGTTCCCGAATGCCACATTGGGGACGTTGAAGTTCCCGAATGCCACATTGGGGAACTACCGCAGGCTCGTCGTGGGGCGGGTGGCGGGCGGCTCAGGAAGCGGCGGTCCAGACTACGTAGGCCTCGTCGGCGTCGGTGGTCATCGCCTCGACGAACTTCTCGTGGTCGAAGCCGGGCAGGCCCTGGAGCCGCTCCAGCAGGGCGTCGGCGGCGGGATCGCCGCTCGGGACTGCCGTGCCCGCGCCGCCGGAACCGGCCAGCATGAAGAACACATCCTCTTTCCACGGTCCCTCAGGGATCACTCTGATCACCACCGCGGACAGCTCCGACCAGGTGACGGACTCCTCGCTCCCGTCGGCCAACTTGCGGCGGACCCCGGTGTCGTCGACGCGGACGGCCCGGGAGTGTGCGTTGGCTGGGTCCTGGGACAACAGGTTCTCCCTCGGTGTTCGGATCGAGATTCACACACCCGCTATCGCGTCGACGGGGTGCGCGCTTGTGCAGGGAAAAATGGCGTCGCGCTCGTGCGACGGTCAGTACAGGGCCGGGACGCGCGCCGCGATCGGGGGGCGATAGCGGCAGGGGGACGTTCGCGGGCTCGACATCACTCTCCTTGCGTTTTGTCCACGGTAGTCCGGTCTGCCGAGCAAGTTCAGGCTGGGGCCGCGGCATCGAGTCTGCGTAGTGCGTCCCTGGCGACCTGGGGATCCGACGTGGGCCAGAACGGGGGCAGCGAGGCGCGCAGAAAACCGCCGTAGCGTGCGGTGGCCAGGCGGGAGTCCAGTACCGCGACCACGCCCTTGTCGTCGACGGAGCGGTGCAGGCGGCCGGTGCCCTGGGCCAGCAGGAGTGCGGCGTGGGTGGCCGACACCGTGAGGAAACCGTTGCCACCCCTGGCTTCCACCGCGCGCTGTCGCGCCGAGGAAACCGGGTCGTCGGGCCGGGGGAACGGCAGCCGGTCGACCAGCACGAGCTGGAGCGACGGCCCAGGTACGTCCACGCCCTGCCAGAGCGACAGCGTGCCGAACAGACAGGTACGTACGTCTTCGGCGAACTTACGCACCAGCAGCGAGGTCGAGTCCTCGCCCTGGCACAGAATCGGGTGTTCCACTCGGTCCCGAAGTTCCTCTGTGGCCTGCTTCGCCGCGCGCATCGAGGAGAACAATCCGAGGGTTCGGCCACCGGCCGCCTCGATCAGCTCGGCGATCTCGTCGAGGGTGGCCCCGCCGAGGCCGTCGCGCCCAGGAGGCGGCAGGTGCCTTGCGACGTACAGGATCCCATTGCGCTTGTGGTCGAACGGTGAGCCGACGTCGATCCCGGTCCACCGCAGCTCGTCATCGTCCGCGGGTGGGGCCTTCTCGGTCGCGGTTCCCGACGGTTTCTTCGCTGTGGCCGCGGTGCCGGGTGAACTCTCCTTGACCGAGGCCAGCGGCGGTAGCCCCCACTGCCGCGCGAGCGTGTCGAATGTGCCCCCCAACGTCAGGGTGGCCGAGGTGAGAACCGTGGTGTTCAGGGCGAATACGCGCTCGCGCAGCAATCCGGCCACGGCCAGCGGAGCCACGTGCAGCGCGGGCGGGCGCGGGTTCGCCGAGAACTGGTCACCGCTGAGCCAGACCACGTCCCGCTGGTGCGCCTGGTCCGGCTCGAACGCCTCCAGCAGGCGGACGGCGGTGTCGTGCACCTCCTCGAGCAGGGTTCGGGCCAGCTTCCGGGCCGTGGCCTCCTCGAGTTCCTCCTTGCGCTCCGAGCCCAGCATGCTTAGGCAGCCGTGCGCCGCATCGCGAACTGCGGGGAGTGCGCCCTGCAACGGCTGGGGCAGGGCGTCCATCCGTCCGGGACGAAGATCGTCCAGCACCAGGGCGAGACCGTCACCGGCCTCCAGCAGCCGGTCGGCGACGTCGGCGTCGATCAGCTTGCCGCAGCGGCGGGTGGCCGCCGTGATCATCGCGCTGGTGAGTTCGGCTGTGGCGACGGAGGTGACCCGGTCCACGAGTTCGTGTGCCTCGTCGATGATCACCAGATCGTGCTCGGGCAGCACCTGGTAGCCCTGCAGCGCGTCGATTGCCAGCAATGCGTGGTTGGTGACCACGACGTCCGCCCGCCCGGCCTCCGCCCTTGCCTGCTCGGCGAAACAGTCGGTGCCGATCGGGCAGCGGGCGGCGCCGAGACACTCCTTGGCCGTCACCGAGACCTGACGCCAGGCCTGATCCGACACCCCGGGCACCAGCTCGTCACGATCGCCGGTCTCGGTGTCCGAGGACCATTCGTGCAGGCGCTTGACCTCTTTGCCCATACGCGACACCGCGAACGGGTCGAACAGCGCGGCGTCCTCGGGTTCTTCGGGCGCGCCGCTGTCAAGCCGGTGCAGGCAAAGGTAGTTCCGCCTGCCTTTGAGGATCGCGAACGTCGGTTCGCGCCCCAGTGGCTTCTTCAGCGCCTTGGCGAGCCGGGGCAGGTCCCGATCGACGAGTTGGCGCTGCAGCGCGATCGTCGCCGTGGAGACCACGACCGTGGCCTCCCGCTCCACCGCGTGCCGGATCGCGGGTACGAGGTAGGCCAGTGACTTCCCGGTACCGGTACCTGCCTGTACAGCGAGGTGCTCACCGGTGCGGATCGCCTTGCCAACGGCCTCCGCCATCTCGACCTGGCCCGTCCGTTCGGTGCCGCCCACGGCCTCGACCGCGTGCGTCAGCAATTCCCCGACACCGGGAAGACGGGTTCTGGGTAGCTCGGGCACGGGGAGAGACGTTACCGCGCACCACCGTCAGGAACGGGCCAGGCTGCCCGCGCCGGTCAGGATTCCTTGCGGATCCGCCTGACCAGCGCCCACGCCGCGGGCAGCAGGCCCGCCGCGAGTGCGATCTTCATGGCGTCGCCGAGCAGGAAGGGCACGACCCCCTTCGCCAGTCCGGTACTCAGATCGAAGCCGGCCGAGGCCATCAGCCATGGCAGCCCGACCGCGTAGATCGCCAGGTTGCCGAGGAGCATCGTGCCCGCCATCCGTACCGGCGTGCGGTCTCCGCCCCTGGCTGCCAGCGCGCCCACGAGGGTGGCGGCGAGGACGAACCCGACGATGTAGCCGGCGCTCGCGCCGAACAGACCCGAGGTGCCGTTGTTGAACCAGGGGACACCGGCCGCGCCCGCGAGCAGGTACAGCAGCAAGGCCGCACCGCCGCGCTGCCAGCCGAGTGCGGTGCCCACCAGCAGGGCGGCGAAAGTCTGCCCGGTCATCGGCACGGGGCTGCCCGGGATGGGGAACACGACCTGCGCGGCGAGCCCGGTGAAGGCGGCGCCGCCCACAACCAGCGTGAGGTCACGCACGAGTGCGCCGGGAACGAGATCCGCCAGTACCGGTTTGCGGCTGGCGATGGACAGCGAAGACACGAAGACCTCCTGATTGGTGCGCGCAAACTGTCCGCAAAGTAGCGCGTGATCGGCTTTCGCACCCCGCTCGAGTCAGGTTTCTCACGCCCGTGAATCCACACGACCGGGTGGCAGGGGCCGCTGCCGGTCACGCCAAGGACTTCATCCGCCGATGTCGAAGGGGCAGAAGCACCAGCAGCGGGCAAGGAGAGACGATGTCGAACGTCAGGTCGAAGATCAACCGGAGTGCGGTCACGGTCGCACTGGCGGGCGGACTGCTCGCGACGGCGGTTCCCGCCGAGGCCGCACCGGTTGTCGCCGTGGCGTCGGCGTCGGTGGGCAGTGCCGACATCGTCGTGTCCGGGCAGCCCGCGCACGCCGCGCCCATCGCCGTCTGCGAGGTGGACGGCAAGCAGTCCAACAGCACGACGGGCGGGTATGCGGGTACGAAGACCAAGTTCGGCAGGGGGACGACCGAATGTGCGCGCGACGCCGACGGCAGGGCGTCCGCGAGTGCGTCCGGACAGCGGTTCGAGACCAGTGTGCTGCGCCAGTTCGGCGGGCCCACGCTGCGGGTGCGGACGTTCTCCGCCCGATGCAACACGACGGCCAACGGCAGCAGCGGGTACATCGAGTTGAGCGGTGCTTCCGGGTTCTCCGTGCCGAGGGAGATCCAGTCGAACCACACGATCCTGATCCCCGGCCGGGCACAGGGCGATCCGCCGATGGCTCGGCTCGTGCTCAACGAACTGGACGTGCCGACGCCTGCGGACGGCAGTCTCACGACGAACGCCCTGCGCATCACGCTGTTCCCGGAAGGCGGCCCCGCCAGCGGCGACATCGTCGTCGGCAGCGCCAGTTGTGACCCGTACGGCGCCTGACGCCCGTCCCCGGCCCTTGGTGCGCCTGCAAGTACGCCCAAGCAAGATCGTTTATGCGCTAACCGCTACCAAGTCGCCGGGGACTTGGTAGCGGTTAGCGACGCTCTTGATCTTGCTTGGGCGTACTTGCAGACGCTCCTAACCAGCTACGGCGGGTGCACCTTCGAGTTCGACTCCCGCGGCTCGGAGTTCGTCGAGTGCGGGGTCCACTGTGGAGCGGGAGACGCCCGCGGTGAGGTCGAGCAGGACGCGGACGTCGAATCCGGCGCGTGCCGCGTCCAGTGCGGTCGCCCGGACGCAGTGGTCCGTGGCGATTCCGACGACATCCACCCGGTCCACCCCATGCTCGCGCAGCCAGTCGGCGAGCTGTTCGCCGGATCCGGTACTGCCCTCGAATCCGGAGTAGCCGTCGCTGTACTGGCCCTTGGAGAACACCCTCGACACCGGGCCGACGTCGAGTTCGGGATGAAACGATGCGCCCGCCGTTCCCGCGACGCAGTGCCTCGGCCAGGACCGGACGAAATCCGGGTTGTCACTGAAATGGGCGCCCGGATCGATGTGGTAGTCGCGGGTGGCCAACACGTGGTCGTGATTGCTGCCCGCCAGGTATTCGGAAATGGCCGTCGCCACCGCTGCTCCACCGGCGACGGCCAATGCGCCGCCCTCGCAGAAATCGTTCTGCACGTCCACCACGATCAGTGCGTTGCCCATGACAACCTCCTGGGTCAGGCCTTCTCGCCGGAGACGAACATCGTCGGGATGGCCGGCTCGCCGTGGGAGAGCTTCAATCCCTCCCACGGAAGACTGACCAGTCCCCGGCGCAGCAGTTGCCTGCTGTCTTCCAGGGTGGGCAGTTCGCCGGTCACCTGTCCACCCCGCACGAGCGGAATCTGCAGAACACGATCGTGCTCGCCCAGTTCCGGGACGGTGTCGGCCTGGTAGATGACCTCCTCCAGCGCGGTGCCCGTCTCGCGGTGCCGCCGCACGGCCGACTTGCGCCCGCCCCGCGACTCCTTGTGGGTACTGCGCTTCTCCACCGGCCGCCCCTCGACCTCGACCAGCTTGTAGACCATGCCCGCGGTCGGCGCACCGGAACCGGTGACCACCGACGTGCCCACCCCGTACGCGTCCACCGGCTCGGCGCGCAGCGCGGCGATCGCGTGCTCGTCCAGGTCACCGGACACCACGATCCGGGTGTCTTTCGCGCCGAGACGGTCGAGCTGCTCGCGGGCCCTGCGGGCCAGTGGCCCCACATCCCCGGAGTCGATGCGAATCGCGCCGAGTTCCGGCCCGGCGACACGCACCGCGGTCTCGATGCCCGCGGTGATGTCGTAGGTGTCGACCAACAGGGTGGTATCCGTCCCCATCTTGGCGATCTGTGCGCGGAAAGCTTGTTCCTCGTTGTCGTGCAGCAGCATGAAGGCGTGCGCGACGGTGCCACGGGTGGTGATGCCGTACCGCCTGCCCGCCTCCAGGTTCGACGTGGTCGCGAAGCCGGCCAGGTAGGCGGCGCGTGCGGCGGCGACGGCCGCGTACTCGTGGGTGCGCCTGCCGCCCATCTCGATGATCGGCCTGCCGTTGGCGGCTCCGCTCATCCGCGCCGCGGCCGAGGCGATGGCGCTGTCGTGGTTGAGGATCGAGAGCACCAGCGTCTCCAGGATGACGGCTTCCGCGAACGTCCCCCGGACAGTCAGGATCGGGGAGCCGGGGAAGTAGAGCTCCCCTTCCGGATAGCCCTCGATGTCGCCCGAGAAGGTGTAATCGGCCAGCCACGAGAGGGTCGCGTCGTCCACCACGGCGGTGGACTCCAGTTGGGCGAGTTCGGCCTCGGTGAACCGGAAGTCCGCGATCGCTTCAAGTACCCGCGCGGTGCCCGCCACCACGCCGTATCGGCGGCCGCCGGGAAGGCGCCGCGCGAAGACCTCGAAGACACACCGCCGATTGCCTGTGCCGTCGGCCAGGGCACTGCCCAGCATGGTCAGCTCGTAGTGATCGGTGAGCAGCGCCGTACTCGGTCCCGCACCAGTCTCGGATGCCATACCGCCACCCTATTCACCCACACGGCCGCCCTACTCGCCCACACCGGATGCGGGCCGTGACACCATGGGGACATGACCACGCCTGTCGAGGCCGGACAAACAATCGGCGCCGAACAAGGTGCCGAGGACAGACCGTGGCAGACCATCGTCTGGAACGATCCGGTGAACCTGATGTCGTACGTGACGTACGTCTTTCAGAAGCTCTTCGGCTACAGCCGCGATCACGCCACGAAGCTGATGCTCGACGTGCATCACAAGGGTAAGGCCACGGTGTCCTCCGGCAGCAAGGAAAAAGTGGAGGGTGATGTGGCGAGGCTGCATGCGGCGGGGCTCTGGGCCACCATGGAGCAACCATGACCGCCGACGTATTTGTCTCAGCGGAGGCGGCGATATGACCGCCGACGTGTTTATCTCAGCGGAGGCGGCGATATGACCGCCGACGTGTTTACCTCAGCGGAGGCGGCGATATGACCGCCGACGTACTTGTCTCAGCGGAGGCGGCGATATGAAGGGCTGGCGCCGCAAGGGTGCCAAGGTGGTCGCCGGGTTCGAGCAGCAGGAAGCCGCGGTGATCCGTGGGCTGGTGAGCCAGCTCGAGGACATGTTGCGCGCTCGGTCCGACGAAGCACCGCAGGACGAGCTGGCCGAGCTGACCGGCATCCGCACCGGACCGTCTGAGTCGCCCAACGACCCCGTGCTGTCCCGGCTGCTGCCGGACTTCCACAGGCTGGACCCCGACAACCCGAGCAAGGAGGACCTCGACTCCGCCGCGGCGTTGCGCTCGTTGCACGAGCCGGAGGTGCTCGAGGCGAAGGTCGGTGTCGCCACGGTGGTGCTGGGGTCCCTCCCGCCCGACGGCGGTGACGTGAAGCTGACCCTGGAGCAGGCCGACGCCTGGCTGTCGGCGATCAACGACGTCCGGCTGGCGCTGGGTACCGCGCTCGACGTCAGCGAGGACATGCCGGACGAACTGCCCGAGGACGATCCGCGCGCCCCGCATCTCGGTGTCTACCACTGGCTCACCTGGGTGCAGGAGACGCTGGTGCAGGCGCTGGCGGAGTAGTTACGTGGTCCACAACGCGATCACGGACGTACCTGGTGTGCTCGTCGGCACGTACGAGCGCGTCGGGGACGGCTGGGCGACCGGCACCACCGTGGTCCTGGTGCCGGACACCGCGACCGGTGCCGTCGACCAGCGTGGGGGCGCTCCGGGGACCCGAGAGACCAACCTGCTGGAGCCGGAGAACCTGGTGCAGCGGGTCAACGCCGTCTGCCTGTCCGGTGGCAGTGCCTACGGTCTCGCCGCCGCCGACGGGGTCATGCGCTGGCTCGGCGAACGTGACCTGGGTTTCCGGGTGGGCGCACAGCCGCACGAGGTGGTGCCGATCGTGCCCGCAGCGGTGCTGTTCGACCTCCCGCGCAGCGACTGGGGCAACCGGCCCGACCCGAGTTTCGGTTACGCGGCCTGCGCCGCTGCCGGAAGCGGGCCCGTGGTGGAGGGAACGGTCGGGGCGGGCGCCGGGGCGCAGGTCGGCTCGCTCAAGGGCGGGATCGGGACCGCGAGTGAGGTCGTCGACGGGTTCACCGTGGGCGCGCTGGCCGCTGTGAACGCCTCCGGTGAAGCCGTCAGCTACGACACCGGTCTGCCGTTCGCGGCGGATCACGAGGTGGACGGCGAGTTCGGGGTGCGGTGGCCGAACCGGCCTGCCGAGCGGCCGAAAACCCTGGCTACCGACCTGAACACCACGATCGGCGTCGTCGCTGTCGATGCCGCGCTGTCCAAGGCCGAGTGCAGGCGGCTTGCGGTCGCCGCGCAGGACGGCCTCGCCCGCTCGGTGCGTCCCGCGCACACCATGTTCGACGGGGACACCGTGTTCGCGCTGGCCACAGGGGCGCGGGAGCTACCGGAGGCGAGCGGGCCGATCGGCGAGATGTCCAGGGCAGGTGCGTTGGACGCGCTGTGCTCGGCCGCCGCGCGGGTGTTCGCGCGGTCGATGGTGCGGGGTCTGCTGACCGCGACGGCCGTCGCGGGCCTCCCGGCTTATCGCGATCTGTGGCCGGAGGCTTTCGTGTCAGGCTGAGGACATCTGAGAACGGCGGATTGCGAGGTCATGGTGATTTGTGGAACTCGGCTGACGAAGTCCCGCTATCGAGGCGGCAGGGCGTCGAGCAGCAGAACCGGAGAGCTGCTGGGAGTCAGAGCCCTGGCGACTCGATCGCGGACCCGAGTTCTCAGACAGGCTGAGTGGTGGTTCTCACCCTGTGGACCATCGGTTTCCACCAAGTAGGATATGGGCGTGCTTCGTATCCGCCGTGACCTTGTCGACGAGATCGTCGCCCACGCCCGCCGGGACCATCCCGATGAGGCGTGCGGGGTGATCGCCGGTCCCGACGGCAGCGACCGGCCGGAGCGGTTCATCCCGATGCTGAACGCGGCGCGCTCGCCGACGTTCTACGAGTTCGACTCCGGGGACCTGCTCCGGCTCTACCGGGAGATGGACGCCAACGACGAGGTCCCGGTGGTGATCTACCACTCGCATACCGCGACCGAGGCCTACCCGTCGCGCACCGACATCTCCTACGCCTCCGAACCGTTCGCGCACTACGTGCTCGTCTCCACCCGTGAGCCCGAGGAGCACGAGTTCCGCTCCTACCGGATCGTGGACGGAGTGGTCACCGAGGAGCCCGTCGAGGTCGTCGAGTCGTACATGTTCGCCAACACCGGCAACGACGACGCACCTGATCGGTGAGTCACGTCCGGGAATACTCCCGTGCGCCCGAACGTCAGCCCTGAGCAGAACCAGGCCCGAACCAGCGGAGGTTATCCATGGCCGTCACCGTTTCCATCCCCACCATCCTGCGTACGCACACCGGCGGCGAGAAGTCCGTCGAGGCGGCCGGCAAGACCGTCCTCGAGGTGATCGACGACATCGAGGCGAAGCACGGTGGACTCAAGGACCGCCTGGTCAAGGACGAGAAGCTGCACCGCTTCGTCAACATCTACGTCAACGACGAGGATGTGCGCTTCGCCGGCGGACTCGAGGCCGAGGTCAAGGACGGCGACTCGCTGACCATCCTGCCCGCGGTCGCAGGCGGCGCACGCTAACCGTGGCCCGCTACGAGTCGCTCCTCGACACACTCGGCGGCACCCCGCTGGTGGGTCTGCCGCGGTTGTCCCCCTCGCCGGATGTGCGCCTGTGGGCGAAGCTCGAGGACCGCAATCCCACGGGGTCGATCAAGGACCGGCCCGCGCTGGCGATGATCGAGGCCGCCGAGTCCGAGGGCAGGCTCAACAAGGGGTCCACGATCCTGGAGCCGACCTCCGGCAACACCGGGATCTCGCTGGCCATGGCCGCGAAGCTCAAGGGCTACGGGCTGGTCTGCGTGATGCCGGAGAACACCTCGGCCGAGCGCAAGCAGCTGCTGCAGGCCTACGGCGCCCGGATCGTCTACTCGCCCGCCGCGGGCGGGTCGAACGAGGCCGTGCGCCGCGCCAAGGAGCTGGCCGAGGCGAACCCGGACTGGGTGATGCTCTACCAGTACGGGAACCCGGCCAACGCCGAGGCGCACTACTCCGGCACCGGACCCGAGCTGCTGAAGGACCTGCCGACGGTGACGCATTTCGTCGGCGGGCTCGGTACCACCGGCACGCTGGTCGGCGTGGGCCGCTACCTGCACGAGCAGAAGCCGGACGTGCAGATCATCGCGGCCGAACCGCGCTACGGCGAGCTGGTCTACGGACTGCGCAACCTCGACGAGGGGTTCGTGCCGGAGTTGTACGACCCGGACGTGCTCAACGGCCGCTACTCGGTCGGCGCCTACGACGCACTGCGCCGGACCAGGGAGCTGCTGGAGAACGAGGGTATCTTCGCGGGCATCTCCACCGGTGCGGTGCTGCACGCGGCACTCGCGGTGGCGGAGAAGGCCGCGGCCAGGGGCGAGCAGGCCGACGTCGCGTTCGTCGTCGCCGACGCGGGCTGGAAGTACCTTTCCACCGGTGCCTACAGCGGCTCGCTCGACGAGGCCGCCGAGCGCCTCGACGGCCAGCTCTGGGCCTGATCTCAGGGAGAATGCCCGAGGTGCCGACGCCGGGGCGGCCGTAGCCTGGAGGACGTGAGCATGATGTCTGGACAGCCAGCCCATCCCGCGTCGGCCAAGCGAATCCTTCCCGCCGACCCCAAGTCGGCCGGCGCGGTCGCGATCGCCTTCACCTTGCTGCTGTACCTGGTGGAGCTGGTCGACACCGTTCTGCCTGCCGAGCTCGACCGCGGGGGCATCGCGCCGCGGTCGGTGGACGGGTTGGACGGGATTCTCTGGGCTCCCGTGCTGCACGGGAGCTGGGGTCACCTGCTGAGCAACACCATCCCCGTTCTGGTGTTCGCGTTCCTCACCATGGCGGGCGGTCTCGGTCAGTGGATCGTCGTCACGGCCACGATCTGGATCCTCGGCGGAGCTGGCGTATGGCTGGTGGCCGAGCCGAGCACCTATACGGTCGGCGCGTCCGGGCTCGCGTTCGGCTGGCTCGCGTTCCTGCTGGTCCGGGGCATCTTCAACCGCAGTGGTAGCCAACTGCTGCTGGCCGGCATGCTGCTGTTCATCTGGGGCGGCATGCTCTGGGGTGTGCTGCCCAGTAACCCGAGCATCTCCTGGCAGGGCCACCTCTTCGGGGCACTCGCGGGCATCCTTGCCGCCTGGGTCGTCGGGCGGGCGGGGCGCCGGAAGAAGGCGTCGCCACCAGGCGGAGCCGCGCATCCGGATAACCTCGGGATGTGACTGCAGCTTCGGACGCACCGATCGGCGTGTTCGACTCCGGCGTCGGCGGCCTGACGGTCGCCCGCGCGATCGTCGACCAGCTCCCCGCCGAGCGACTGCGCTACGTCGGCGACACCGCCAACAACCCCTACGGCCCGCTGCCCATCGCCAGGGCACGTGAGCTGGCGCTCGCCGCACTGGACGAGCTGGTCGACGGCGGAGTCAAAGCACTGGTCATCGCTTGCAACACGGCGTCCGCGGCCTGCCTTCGCGACGCGCGCGAACGCTACGACGTGCCGGTGGTCGAGGTGGTGCTGCCCGCCGCGCGCAGGGCGGTGTCAGCCACTCGTTCGGGTCGTATCGGCCTGATCGGCACCGAGGGCACCGTGCGTTCCCGTGCCTACGACGACGCCGTTGCCGCCGCCCCCGACGTACAACTGAGCAGCGTGGCCTGTCCGAGATTCGTGGACTTCGTGGAGCGCGGCAGCACCTCGGGCAGGCAGGTGCTCGGACTGGCGCAGGGCTACCTGGAGCCGCTGTTGCGTGCCGAGGTGGACACGCTGGTGCTCGGCTGTACGCACTACCCGCTGCTCACCGGGGTCCTGCAGATCGTCATGGGCCAGGAGGTGACGCTGGTGTCCAGCGCGGAGGAGACGGCGAAGGACCTGGTCCGGGTGCTCACCGAACTCGACCTGCTCGCCGAGCCCGGCTCCGCGCCCCGACACGAGTTCGTGGCCACCGGTTCGCCCGAACCGTTCACCCGGCTCGCACATCGGTTCATGGGGTTCGCACCGGGAGCGCTACTGGTCACCGGCGCGGCGGCCTCGACGCTCTAAGGTGTCCGGCGTGACAGAACAGGAGCCGGGGCAGATCGTGCAGATCTACACCGATGGCGCGTGCAGTCCCAATCCGGGCCCCGGCGGCTGGGGAGCGGTGCTGCGTTACGGCACGCACGAGAAGGAGATCTACGGCGGGGAAGCCGGCGAGACGACCAACAACCGTATGGAGTTGAGTGCGCCGATCCAGGCACTGGAAAGCCTGAAGCGCCCGGTGGTCGTGCGGCTTTACACCGACAGCACCTACGTGCGCAATGGCATCACCAAGTGGGTGGCCAACTGGAAGAAGAACGGCTGGCAGACCGCGGGCAGGACCCCGGTCAAGAACGCCGACCTGTGGCAGCGCCTCGAGGCGGCTGCCGCACGGCACCAGGTGGAGTGGCTATGGGTCAAGGGCCACGCGGGGCACCCGGAGAACGAGCGGGCGGACCGGCTGGCCGTCAGGGGACTGGAGGAGATCACCGGAAGGGTCGTGATTCAACCTTCTCGGTGAGCCACCGGAGGCTGGTGCGGAATGATCTTGGGGCAAGGCCGCGCCAGGGCCGAGTTTCGTGGCCTCGCTCCCGTCGTGGGGTGCGACGGGGATTTCTTGCATAGGGTGTCGAGCGTGCGACTGACGATTCTCGGCTGCGCGGGCAGCTTCCCCGGCCCGAACACGGCGGCGTCGGGCTACGTGATCGAAGCCGACGGCTTCGTGCTCGGGCTCGAACTCGGAAACGGCACACTGGCCGAGTTGCAGGGCCTGCGCAGCCCGTTCGACCTGGACGCTCTCGTCCTGTCGCACCTGCATCCCGATCACTGTGCCGATGTCAGCGCGCTGACCGTCTTCCGCCGCTACCACCCCGACCCGCCGTACGCGGTGCGCCCGCGCAGGCTGCCGCTCTACGGCCCGGCGGAGACACCGGCTCGCCTGGCCAACGCCTACGCCCCGCACGAGAGCGAACGGGTGCGGACCGATCTCGCCGACGTCTACGAATTCCACACGCTGAAAGCCGGAATGGTGCCGATCGGACCGTTCGAGGTCACCTCGTTCCCGATGGACCATCCGACCGAGGCGTGGGGGATGCGGATCAGTTCGCCCACCGCGACCATCGCTTACACGGGGGACACCGGCCCGTGTGCCGCGTTGGACGATTTGACCACCGGTGTCGATGTGTTGCTGTCCGAGGCGTCGTGGACCGACGCGCCGGATCGGCCTCCCGGCGTGCACCTGTCAGGCAGGCAGGCGGGGGAGCTCGCCGTCCGGGCGGGTGCGGGCAGGCTGCTGCTCACCCACGTGGCCCCCTGGACCGATCACGACGCCGTGCTCGCCGAGGCCAGGGAAGTCTTCCCCGACGCCGAACTCGTCCGGCAGGGCGCGGTCTACGAGATCTGAGCGGCGGCTCCGTCCGGTCCGGCGCAGCACCAGCCAGGCGAGCAGGCCCACCGGGATGATCAGCCAGCACGACAGCAGCCGGTAGGTCAGTACCGCTGCCGCGGCAGGTGACCCGGTGGCCCCCGCTGCGGCCAGACCAGCGAGCAGACTGATCTCGATCACGCCGATTCCCCCTGGTGTCAGCGGAATCTGTCGCACGATCTGCACGGTCAGGTAGATGGTCGCGAGTTCGAGCGGGCCGATCTCGATTCCGAACGCCCTGACCGCCGCGTACAGGCAGGCCAGTTCGGTCAGCCAGTTCCCGATCGCCGCCGCGAGTGCGAGCAGCCAGTGCCGGGGGGCGACGGCACGGGAGTTGACGGCCGCCTCGACCGCGGGCCGGACCACCACCGCCAGCCACGGCCACATCCGGGGTAGCCGGACGGTCGCGGGTCCGGCGACGGGGTGCCTGCGGCGAGTGGCGGCCAGCCGCCTGACCGCGAAGACGGTGATTGCGGTGAGCAGCGCCGCCGACGCGATCGTGAGCGCGGGATGGGCGTTCCACGCGGCGGACAGCCGGAGCAGTGCGGCCGTCAGGGCCCCGGTGCCGTACAGCAGTGCGAGACCGAGCAGCGACAGCACGCCGGAGAGCACCATCACGGCTGTGGCTGCCGCGCGGTCGGCGCCGCCTGCCCGGAACTCCCGGAAGGCGTACGCCGCGGACACCGCGGAGCCCGCGGGCAGGCTGATGGAGATCGCCGAGCGGCTGTAGGCCAGCGCCAGCGCCCTGTGCCGGGGAATGGTGACGCCGAACGCCGTCAGCAGCCTGCGCTGCTGACGGGCGAACATCGCCATGGAGACGAACTCGGCGATACCGGCGGCGAGCAGCCAGCGGTGGTCCGCCGAGGTGAGGGCCCGGCCGACGTCCGAGGGGGAGGGAAACCGGTCGCGCAGGGTCAGCACCACGAGGGCGAGCACGGCGAGGGTGCCGACCAGTTGAACGACTCTGCGTCGGGTGAGCACGGTGGTCATCGACGTACCCCCAATTCATCTCACGATGAGTTATGCGAGCCGCAGGGGGATTTAGTCAACGAGCGTTGAAAAAATGTGGCGTGGACGTCAGGGCGTGGACGTCAGCTCGCGGCGAGGTAGGTCAGATGGTCGTCGGCCAGTTCTCGGGCGTAGGCGTGCATCAGCGCGACCAGGCTCAACGCGCCGCCGGGTGCGTCGAACTCGGCGAGGTCATAGGCCAGCACGGCGCCGCGGTAACTGGGGGTGGCGTTGGTGACGTCGGTGAACCAGTCGTGGAAGGCGATCTGGGGCTGCTCGCCGGGTCCGACCGGGGGTGCGACGAGGTCCAGCGGTGCGGGCCGGTTGCGCAGCATCCAGCGGTAGAACTCGGAGTAGGCGAAGAACCGTTGCTCTACCCCGGTCGGCGAGACGCCGTGGACCCGCTCGGCCAGCAGCACGCCGTGCTCGGTGGAAGCCTGCTCGGCGACGCTCCAGGCCCTGTCGTGGGTGGAGCGGGCGCGCAGGTCGCCGTCACGCAGTGCCGTCAGGTAGTCGGCCCACAGCTGCGACCCCGGATTGCCGAAGGTGCCGCCTGCACGTCCGAGGGCCAGGGCGATGCCGCGTTCGATGCCCTCGACGATGCCGGCGTCCACATGCGAGACCCACGTGCCCGGCGCACCCATCTCCCGATCACGGAAGAACGTGATGATGCCTTCGATGTTGCGCCAGCGGGGCAGGTAGCCGGGGACGATCTCGGCGGCCGGGCCGCTGGACATCGCGCGGACGAAGGCGAGCCGTTCGTCCATCGACATCAGGTCGATGTCGGCTGCCGTGCAATCCAGTGCGGCAGCGCAGTCCGCAGGCCCCCGGTGTTCCTGCGCCAGTACGACGGCGGGGCTCAGCGTGAGGCAGAGCGCGGTGGTCAGCAGCGCGGCGACGGCGGCACGGATCCGGTGCATCGAGACTCCCCAGTGACGGTGATCGCGCGGATCCTATCGGGCCTCGCACTTTCCCGGGAAAGTGCGAGGCCCGAACCGGGGCGGCGGGGCAGGACGGCGGGGATCTAGAGTGCACCCGTGGTGAGAAAAGACGGCAGGACCGACGACCAGCTCCGCGAAGTCAAGATCACTCGGGGATTCCAGCGCTGGCCCGCGGGCTCGGTGCTCATCGAGTTCGGTGACACCAGGGTGTTGTGTGCGGCGAGTGTGACCGAGGGGGTCCCGCGCTGGCGTGCCGGCTCCGGACTGGGCTGGGTCACGGCCGAATACGCGATGCTGCCCTCGGCCACCAACACGCGGAGCAGTCGCGAGTCGGTCAAGGGGAAGATCGGCGGCCGTACCCACGAGATCAGCAGGCTGATCGGCCGTTCCCTGCGTGCGTGCATCGACCTTGCCGCCCTTGGTGAGAACACGATCGTCATCGACTGCGACGTCATCCAGGCGGACGGCGGCACGCGCACCGCGGCGATCACCGGCGGCTATGTCGCACTGGCCGACGCCATCACCTGGCTGGGTGCCGCGGGCAGGCTCGCGGATCCGCAGCCGTTGTCCGCCGCCGTTTCGGCGATCAGCGTGGGTGTCGTGGACGGCCGGGTGCGGCTGGACCTGCCCTTCGAGGAGGATTCGCGCGCGGAGGTCGACACGAACGTGGTCGCCACCGACGTCGGGACGCTCATCGAGGTGCAGGGCACCGGTGAGGGCGCGACGTTCACGAGGTCCACTTTGGACAAGATGTTGGACGTGGCGCTGGCAGGCTGCGCGGAGCTGTCTCGCAAGCAGGCCGAGGCACTGGCGCTGCCGTACCCCGGTGAGCTGCCCGAGCCGAAGCCGGGCAAGGAGAAGAAGTCGAAGGGCGCCAAGTGAAGCTGCTGCTGGCCACGCGCAACGCGAAGAAGCTCGGCGAACTCCGCCGAATCCTCGCCGCCGAGGGAGTGGCTGGTGTCGAGGTGCTCGGCCTCGCCGATGTCGAAGAGTTCCCTGAGGCTCCGGAAACCGGCGCGACCTTCGAGGAGAACGCACTGGCCAAGGCGCGGGACGCCGCTGCCGCGACAGGACTGCCTGCCGTGGCCGACGACTCCGGTCTCGCCGTGGACGCCCTGAACGGGATGCCCGGTGTGCTCTCCGCACGCTGGGCCGGAAGGCACGGCGACGACGAGGCGAATCTGGATCTGGTGCTCGGGCAGCTGGCCGACACCCCGGACGAGCGCAGGGGCGCGGGTTTCGTCTGCGCGGCGGCGCTCGTGGTGCCAGGCGGCGCGGAGACGGTGGTGCGCGGCGAGTGGCGCGGCACGCTGATCCGGCAGCGCAAGGGCGTGCACGGCTTCGGTTACGACCCGATTTTCGTCCCCGAGGGCGAGTCCCGAACCTCAGCCGAGCTGGACCCGGCGGAAAAGGACGCGGCCTCCCACCGAGGCCGAGCCCTCCGAGCGATCCTCCCGCACCTGCGAGCCCTCGCCTCCTGACCCAGCGGGCACTTGGAGCGTCTGCAAGTACCACCAAGCAAGATCAACGACCGCGCAAACCGCTACCAACAGCCGCTCCGGCAGGGCCGCTCAGGCCGCGATGTCGAGCTCGCGCAGCAGCTTCGCGACGTGACCGGTGGCCTTCACGTTGTATCGGGCCTCGGTGATCTTGCCCTCGGGGTCCACCACGAACGTCGACCGGATGACGCCCTGCACGACGCGTCCGTAGTTCTTTTTCTCGCCGAACGCGCCCCACTCGGTGAGAACGGTCTTGTCCGGATCCGCCAGTAGCGGGAACGTCAGCTGTTCGGCCTCGACGAACTTCGCCAGCTTCTCGGGCTTGTCCGGGGAGATGCCAAGCACCTGGTATCCGGCGCCGTCCAGCTCGCCCAGGTTGTCCCGGAAGTCGCACGCCTGCTTCGTGCAGCCAGGGGTGCCCGCGGCCGGGTAGAAGTAGACGACGACGGACTTACCCCGGTAGTCGGACAGGGAGACGGTCGCGCCCGTGCTGTCGGTCAGGGTGAAGTCGGGAGCCTTGTCGCCGGGGGAAAGTCGCTTCTGCTCGGTCATGCGGCCAGCCTAGCGATCGGTTACGCCGCACGAAGTGCCGACTCTGTCCCGGGATCTGCCGACTCTGTCCCGGGATCTGCCAACTCGGGCCCCGGATCTGCAAACTCGGGCCCCGGGAACTGCGAACTCAGACGGAGCCTGTGTAGACGGCGGTGGCGTCTATGGCGCGGTCTGGGCGTAGTTCGAGGCTGAGGGGGGCCGGTTTGGCTGGGATGGCGAAGGCCAGTGTGAGGCGGACGTTGCCCCGTGGCGGGACGTCCCGGTCGGCGTTGACGATGCCGTTGAATCCCTGGGTGGCGTCCATGACCTGCTTGGCGGGGCTGCTCGCGACGGTCGCGGTCACGCCGAGATCGGACAGCCGGTAGGGCCGGTTGCTGCCGTTGAAGATGGATATGTCGAACGCGACCGCGCGGGGTGACTGTGGATAGGCCGTCTCGCTCGGTGTGAAGGTCTTCGGTGCGGTCACCGCGACGGTGATCCCCGACTGGAACTGGAAGTCGTCGCCGAACGGGAGTGCTTGTTCGGATTTGATCGACCGCTCTTCGGCCACCACCGACTCGTTGGCGGTCGTGGTTGTGCTGGAGGCGCCGGTGGTTGTTCCGCAAGCGGTGAGCGTGAACAGCACGCACACCGCCAGCGCAAAGCCCCGCGTCCGCGCAGGAGCCACTCGACTACTCCATCTGCTGTAGGTCATTTCGTCCATTCGGTGGCGGTAATCGCCGTGCCCGCTCCACTCTGGCCTCCATCGCGCGCGGACGCGAGGAGCATCGGGGGGTTGAAGCGGAGCTGGTGTACGCCCGTGTCCCATCCGTGATCGTCGAAGCACGGCGGGTGACAGCAGTCACCATCGTGCCGGCGCGCGGCGCTGTAGCCGGGCTACGTTCAGGTGGCGAGGGCGAAGAACAGGATGAAGGTGCCGAGTGCGGTGAGCCAGGCGACGATGAGCCAGCCGAAGTCCCGCCACGGGTCGACCGTCCGGTTGTCCTCGCCGGGGACGTAGACGCCGCGCATTTCGAACCAGTCGGCCCACTGCGCGAGCCAGCGCAGGGGGATGCGGTTCGGCATCGCGGGCACCTCCGAGGTCTCGCGTCGAGCATATCGCCGGGCATGACGACCGGGGCGTTGCGGCGGTCGTCCGGGACGAAATCCCGTGGTACAACTTACGTTCACTGACGCAGGTAAATGTGCCACCCGCGTACGCGCAGGAAGCGAGCCGGACCGTGACAGAGCAGCAGTTGAGGCCACAACGCCGCAGCCGCAGGGTCGCCATGACGCCGGAGGAGGTGGACGCCTACCTCGCGGAGGAGCGGATGTGCCGCGTGGCGACCACCAACGACCAGGGCCCGCACCTGACCGCACTCTGGTTCGTCTGGCACGAGCAGGCGGTCTGGCTCTACTCGATCACCGGCAGCCAGCGCTGGGTGGACCTCTCCCGCGACCCCCGGGTCGCGGTGCTGATGGATTCCGGCCACGACTACTTCGAACTGCGCGGTATCGAGATCACCGGCACGGCGGAGGTGGTCGGGGAGGTGCCCCGCGTCGGAGCGCCGTGCCCGGAGCTGGAGGAGCCCGAGCGGCTGTTCGCCCGCAAGTACTTCGACGCCGATCAGCTGCCGTACGACGAGCGGCACGCGTGGCTGCGAATCACGCCTGGAAAGATCGCGAGCTGGAGTTTCCACAAGATGCTGGAACAGGGCTGAGCAGCCGCGGCTATCCCTCGCGCGTTTCCGGATGCTGAGCGCCCCACTTGCGCAGTGCGCCCGCGATGAACTCGGCGCCGATCCGATTGGCTTCGTCGGCCTGACCCCGCACCCGTGCGGGGCGGTCGTCGGCCTGGTCGACGGCCCTGCCGCGCTCGGCGTTCGGATGCTTCCAGTGCCCGCCGCAACCGTTCGGGCAAGGCATCTCGATCGTTCGCAGTACACCGGAAGGTGTCGGTTGCTGCCAGGACATCGTGCCGGTGCCCTGGCACAGCTCACACTCGGCGCCCGGGTACCTGTCCGAGCCCTCCGCAGTTGCCACAGGCGTCCTTCCGGTTGGGTGCCAACCCGGATCCGTGACACAGGGGGCACTCGACCATCTCGTAGCTCATCGTCACACCTTCGGTCGCATGAGGGGAAGTCCAGCCGGGTGGCGGTGTCGTAACGGATGACGCGCGCCCGCTCCTGCGGGCGAACGCCCCGGGTACTGCCCATCATCGCCTGGTGCGCGGTCGCCGGGTACCGGCAGTGGGAGCACAGGCCGGCCCCTCGTGCTGGACCGCTCGGACGCTGCGTTCAGGTCCGAGTGCGCCACGGCGTACAGCCGGTGGCGGTCCGCGAGGCCGGTTGCGTGGTCACCCAAACGGCAGGCGCTTCACCGCCGGTGAGTCGATCCGGCGGTGAAGCGCCTTGGGTCATGCAGATGCCGGTTACTTGAGTTTCAGGATGAACAGCCCCCTGTCCATGGTGCTGACACCGACGACGTCCCGTTTGAAGTACGGGTAGTTGCTCCAGGTGCCGCCCTCGAACGTCGCGTTGTCGTTCTCCGGGTACATGTCGAAGTAGGCGACCTCCTTGAGTTCGCCCTCGTGGACCTTGCCTGTGTGGTAAACGCGAAGGCCGGACGTGTAGTTCGACATGTAGGCGAGCCTGCGCTCGGTGTAGATGTTGTGGTCGATCGAGGTGGTGTCGTTGTCGAACGAGCCGATGTGCTGCGGGTTGTCGAGATCGGTCATGTCCCAGATCCGGGTTCTGGTGTTGATCCCGTGGGCCTGCTCGTCGAGTTCGTCACCGTGCAGGAAGTACCGCTGATCCGGGGTGAACCAACCCTGGTGGCTGTACCCGCTGTCCGGGTAGGACATGCGGGCGACCGGCGTGGGCAGCAGCTTGTTCGTGACATCCACAATGGACACGAAGTGCCCGTCCCTCGCGGCGTTGGAGTTGACGCAGATCTCCCGGCCCGCGTAGTCCGGGTCCGGACCGGCGTAGGTAACGCACTGCGTGTCGTGAATGTAGCCGTGGGTGGCGAAACAGCCTGCGAAGGCCGGGGCGGCCGGGGTCGAGATGTCGATCATGTGCAGACCGCCCGCGCACGTGTTGGTGCCGATCACGTAGGCGAAACCGCTGTCCTCGTTGATGTTGATGTTGTGCGCATTGCCGAACCCGGGATAGTGCGCGTCCTCTGTGAACGTACCGGTCTCGTCGCGCAGCCGGGTCAGGTCGAAGACCTGCATGCCGTGCGGGTTCTGTTCGGACACAACGAACGCGTGGTTGTCGTACACCTTGATGTCACGCCAGAACGGCCGCTGCGGATCCAGCACGTGCGCAGGCAGTATGCCGACCACGGTGGCGTCCGTCGGAGTGCTGATGTCCACGAACACCGTGCCCTCGGTGCCGCCGATGATGGCGTAGTCCTTGTCGGTCGCCGGGTCGGTCCAGCCCCACATGTCGTTGGCGAAGCTCAGTCCGAGGTCTTCGAGCCACAAGTGGTCGAGCATGTCGATGCCGTCACAGGCGTAGGTGTCAGCCGCGAGGCCGTCCACACATTTCGCCTGGCCCTCCGGTGCCGCTGTGAGTTCCGACTGCCGTTCCTCCATGGTCGGCGGTGAGACCTGGTCGTAGGCCTGTTCGTGTGCCCAGGCCAGTGGCGCGCCGAAGATCCCCGCCGTCATCAGCGCAATCGTCGCGGTAGCGAGTTTCGCTTTCATCTGCCCTCCGGTGTTCCGGAATTTCGGGGTTGTCCAGTTTGTGCCCCGTCACCCAATACGGTGAACGGACACATCACAAGCGGCTATCTGGGGGACACGCGGTTACTACCGCGCAACGGGAAGGTGTCCAGCGCTTGACCGTCCGGGACTCGCTGCTGTCGCCGAGCACCAAAGTATTCCTTGACAAGAATATTCTTTGAGGTGAATGCTTGGCGGATGGAGCGGATCGCATCAGTGCTGGGGGACGCCGCGCGGTGGCGCATCGTGGAACTGCTCGCCGAGCGTCCCCGGTCCGTGGGTGAGCTGGCCGAGTTGACCGGGTTACGGCAGCCGCAGACGACAAAACACCTCCAGACCCTCGCTCGCGCCGGTCTCGTCACCGTCTTCCCGCTCGGACAACGTCGTGTCTACGCGGTCGAGACGGGACCACTGGCTGCTCTCGCGCGCAGGCTGCGGGAACTGGTCGAGACCGCCGAGGCGCACGCGGGCGAGCGGGACGTCATCGCGCGTTACCGCGCTGCCATCGAAGCGGAATCCGCGGTCGCGGACCGCGAGCGGTGGGCAGACGGGCGCACGTTCTCGTTCGAGCGCCTGCTGGCGGCTCCCCGGGACGTGGTCTGGCGGCATTGGGTCGACCCGGACCTGCTGGCGTCCTGGTGGGCACCGCCGTCGATGACGGTCACCGACTGCGCTCTCGAACCGCGGGCGGACGGGCGCGCCGTTCTCGAGTACCGCGACGCGGAAGGACGGTACCGCTCCGAAGGAAAGGTCCACGCCGCGAAGGAACCCGAGCGCCTCGTGTTCGACCTTTCGGTGCTGGACGCGGCGGGGACGGTCTCGTTCAGCGGTCACTACGACCTGAGACTCACCGCGACTCCGAACGGCACCCGGCTGCGGCTCGACCTACGCATCACCGAAACGACGGTCGAGGCCGTCCCCTGCATCGCCGGGATCGAAACCGGCTGGGGACAGGTGCTCGGCAACCTCGCCCGCGCCGTCGGCGCATCCCGAAGCAATACGGCGGCAGTGGCCAAGGGAAAGGAATCACCGTCATGAACAACTCGACCGCCCGCAGAGTGACCGCGAACATCAACCTAACCCTCGACGGGCGTTACAACGGCTCCGGCGGGCCCGGCGATCTGAGCGCGATCATCCCGTATGCGACCACCGAGGTCGCGCGACGCCACCTGGACCGCATCTGGCAGTCGGCGACGACAGCGTTGCTCGGCAGGCTCAATGCCGAGGGGTTCATGGGGTTCTGGCCGTCGGTCGCCGAGGACGAGAACGCCGATCCACGTGATCGCGGCTACGCGAAGTGGTTGGTGGGCACGGAAAAGGTGGTCCTCTCGACCACCCTCACCGAGCCACCGTGGGAACGCACCCGAGTGGTGAAGGGCCCCGTGGCGGACGTCGTCACCGGTCTCAAGAACACCGGCGAGGGCGACATTCTGGTCAACAACAGCGCGAGCGTCATCAAGGCACTCCTCTCGGTGGACCTGCTCGACCGGCTGTACCTCATGATCAACCCCGAGATCGCCGGAGGTGGGCAGCGCCTGTTCGAGGACGGCCTGCCCGCGTCGAAGTGGACGCTCGCACTCCAGGAGACCGGTGAGCTGGGCGAGATGGCCATGGTCTACGACCGCGCACGCTGACGGGCTCGGTGTCGCTTGTGGACACCGAGCCCGATCGGTAGCCCCTTCGAGGCGCGACCCCTGCGGGGCAACGTCTTCGCCGGGGCTACCGATTGCTCAGCGCTGGGGTTGCCAGGCTGGGTCGCGACCGATGAAGGCCATCAACTTGTCCTGCGCGGAAGCATCGCCGGCGACCGGTACAGCGGTTCCGAACTGCCCGCTGTCGCGCAGCATCTGCTCGACCGGCTCCATGGCCGCCAGTGCGGCGCGGCAGCGCTGGGGGCCAAGGTCGGGCTCGCGGCCGAGCGCCTTGGCGAGATCCCAGGAGTGCATCCAGATGTCGGCGGTGTAGAACTGGTCGATCGCCTCGTCCACGGGCTTGTCGCCGGTGTGTGGGTTGCTGAGCACGCGCCCAGCGGGCTCGTCGAGGATGGCCTGGATGTCGGCGACGTGCTGTTTCCAGGCGGCGGCCGGATCAGCGTCGACGTCCAGGGCCGAAAGCTCTATCCCCGCACCACGCAGGAAGCCGCGGGACCATTCGATCAGATGCCGAACGATGTCGAGGGCCCTCCACTCCGCGACCGGGCTGGGTCGGGCCCAGTCGCCGGCCGCGGCGGACTCGACGAGCCCGGTGAACCGGGCCGCGTCGTACGCATGCTGCTCGGCAGGGCTCCTGGGCATGGACGTCATCTCAGACGCCCTTGGCGAGCAACTCGTCCAGCTTCTCGAACCCCTCGGTGACCCCGACATCCATGCCACTGGACAGCATGGCGGCGCGGGACTCGAAATCCTGCACCACGCTCAACACCCGCAACCTCGTTCGCCCGCCCTCGAGTTCCTCGAAGGTCAGCGTCTCCAGCGCGACACCGTCGGGCATGCCCTCGTAGGTAAAGGTCCATACGATCCGCTCGTTCGTCCGCACCTCGTGGAAGCTGCCGTAGAAGGAGGCGATCTCCTCGCCGTCCCGATCGTTGGCGAAGGCCCAGGCGCCGCCCGTGCGGGCGTCCCATTTGGTGACCCTCGTGGTCAACGAGCGCGGGCCGACCCACTGCGCGTAGAGCTCGGGGTCGACGTGGGCGCGGAAGAGTTGCTCGGGAGCCGCGTCGAACTCGCGGATGATCTCGATGGTCGGGATCTTCTCGTCCGCCAGGATCTCGGTCTCGTGCTTGGTCGTGTTCATGATGCGTCCCTCCTGTGAGTGTGCTTCTGGTCGTTGTCGTCGGTCATGCGGCCCAGCAGCGCGTCGAGGCGGCGGTAGCGCTGCTCGGCCTCTCTGCGGTAGCGCTCGATCCACTTCGTCATCAGGTCGAACACCTCCGCGTCCAGATGCACCGGTCGGCGCTGGGCGTCCCTGCTGCGAGTCACCAGCCCGGCCTCCTCGAGCACTTTCACGTGCTTGGAGACCGCCTGGAGGCTCATGTCGTACGGCCCCGCCAGTTCGCCCACGGTCGCGTCGGCGCCGGCCAGCCGGGCCACGAGATCGCGCCGCGTCGGGTCGGCCAGTGCCGCGAACACCAGATTGAGCTGCTGCTCCGTACTCTCGTCCACTTTCGTCCTCAACTCCTTGGTTGAGTAAGAAGTTAGGCTGTTGTTCCGGCGTTGTCAACCAGTTGGTTGAGAAAGACCGTCGACGCCACTACATCTCCGGCAGCAGCACTCCGGGGTTGAGGATGCGGTAAGGGTCCAGGTTCTTCTTGGCCCCGGCGAGCGCGGCGGCGAAGACGTCCGGGCGCTGCCTGTCGTACCAGGGCCGGTGGTCCCGGCCGACGGCGTGGTGATGGGTGATGGTGCCGCCGGCCGCGAGGATGGCGTTGGCGACCGCTGCCTTGATCTCGTCCCACTGGGCCACGGTGCTGCCCCACCGGCCCGGGCCGTACACGCTGTAGTACGGGGCCGGGCCGTCGGGGTAGACGTGGGTGAACCGGCAGGTCACTACCCCCGCGCCGCAGATCGCCGTGACGGCCTGCTGTGCGGCGGAGGTGACGGCGGCGTGGAAGGAGTCGAATCGGTCCCAGGTGCAGGCGGTCTCGAAGGTCTCGACGACCATGGAACGCCGCGCCAGTGCATCACGCTGGTAGGGCATCCGGAGGAAGGAGGAGCGCCAGGCCCCGGCCGCGCCACGGGAAGCGCTGCCGCTCGGCTGGTCCCGGCGGCTGGTGCTGAGGGTCGTACCGCCGAACTCGGCGGTGATCTCCAGGGCCCGGTCCAGCCAGGGTTGCACCGGGTGGTCGGCGGACTCGAACGCGAGCACCAGCAGCCCGCCCTGGACGGCGGTGCCTGCGTTGACGAACGCCTCCGAGGCGTCGAGCAGGCGGCAGTTGGCCGGGTAGAGCCCCGACTGCGCGATCGCGCGTACCGCGGTGACCGCGTTGCCGTAGTTGGCGAACCCGACCGAGGCGGTGATCTGCCAGCGCGGCCGTTCCTGCAGCCGCATCCAGGCTTCGGTGATGATCCCGAGGATGCCCTCTGAACCGAGGAACAGCCGGTCCGGCGATGGTCCGGCGCCGGAACCGGGCAACCGCCGCGACTGGCTGATCCCGCCGGGCGTGACGACGCGCATCGACTGGGTGAGGTCGTCGATGTGGGTGTACAACGTGGCGAAGTGCCCGCCCGCCCTGGTGGCCAGCCAGCCACCGAGGGTGGAGTAGGCGAAGGACTGCGGGAAGTGGCGCAGGGTTAGCCCGTGCGGGCGCAACTGATCTTCCAGGTGCGGCCCGTACACCCCGGCCTGAATCCGAGCGGCGCGGCTCGTCCGGTCGATCTCGACGACCTGATCGAGGTGTCGCAGGTCGAGCGTGACCGCGGCCCGGTCGAATCGCGGCTCCACCCCGCCGACGACCGAGCTTCCCCCGCCGTAGGGGATCAGCGGGACGGACTCCGCGCCGCACCAGTCGAGCAGATCCACCACGTCCTGCTCGGTGCGCGGCCGCGCCACCAGGTCCGGAACGTGGTCGATGTTGCCGTGCAGGTTGCGCACCACATCACGGAAAGCCTTGCCACGGGCGTGTCCGAGACGATCCACCGGATCGGCCGAACACAGCCGCGTCAGCGGGCCGGGTGGAGTCAGCCGGGAGTCCGCCAGCCCCAGCGACCGCGGATCCGGGGGCTCGTGGTCGGTGAAGTCGTGCTCCGGCAGCAACCCGGCAACCCGAGTGACGAGCGCGTCGGACTCCGCCGCGGTCAGCGCGTCGGTGTCCGAGCCCCATCCCCACCATGACCTACCGTTCGTCATCGACGCCATCACTCCCTCATCCCCCGCAGGTCCAACCCGAGAGCGTGATCCAGCGACCAGCTGCCGAGGCCGAGCCCCATGGTGATCGCGGTGGCCGCGAGTACGGCCACAAGCAAGGGGATGTTGATCTGGTGCCAGATCTCCGGCAGCATCAAGCCTCCCTAATTGACCATGCCGTAAGTTACTTCGACGTCAATTAAGCGGTCAAGTGAGGCCTTACCGGTTTCGCTATTGGACGCGGTCAGGCGAGTGCGGCGACGAGGCGCTTGCAGCGTGCCGTCATCGCGGCGGCGGTTTCGGCCGGGTGGTGCATCCACCAGTCGACCAGGGCCGTCACGGCGCCGGTCCAGGCGGCGGTGAGGGCGGATTGATCGTCCGGATCGGTCAGGCCCTGCCCGGCGAGAAACGTGCCGACCCCGCGCTCGCCCTGCTCGGCGATGCGCTCCCGCGCGGAATGTGCCGCGGCGGCCGCCGGACCGTCACTGGGATGCGAGCGGTCGTGTACGACGTTCCAGTCATGCGGACGCGACTCGAGTGCCGTGAAGATGGCCTGCAGCGTGCGCTCGGCCATCGCGAGCGTCGCCGGCCCGCTGATCGCTTCCTCGATCGCATCGCCCAGCACGCGCGCCGCGCGCCGCACGCACGCCACGTACAAGCCGTCCTTGGACTCGAAGTAGGCATACACCAGCGGCTTGGACACGCCCGAGCGGGCAGCCACCACGCCGAGCGACAGTCCCGCAAAGCCCACCCGGCCGATCTCCTTGGCGGCGACATCGAGGATCTGCGCCTCCCGCTCCGCGCGGGGAACGCCTTTGGTGCCAGCAGTGCTCACCACGCCCCAGCCCTCGCTTCCCTGGCGCTTCGACATCCTTGACGCAACTGCAATTTACCAGGCAGTTAATTAGGGCGGTGTGCACGACGAGCTGTGGACGCTGCGAACGGAGGTACGCCACAGGCGCTGGCGTGAATCAGCTCCGCTGCTGTTGAGACGGTACTTGTGGGCCCGGAGGGACTCGAACCCTCACTGGCATGGACCTAAACCATGTGCCTCTGCCAATTGGGCTACGGGCCCGGCATCCAGAGCTTAGCGCCACGGGTTGGACGCGCTTCGGCGTGCCCACGCGACCCGGCGAGCTCGCGTCATCTACGGTTGGCTCCCTGAAGCCGCAACCGCGCAGCCTGCGAGGGCATGCTTGGCGAGGAGGACACGTGGCCCGCGATCCGGACACCATCGAGCGCGAGATCGAGAAGGCCAGGGACGCGCTGGCGTCCACGCTGGACGAACTCGGCACGAAGGCGAGCCCCAAGCGGCTGGCGGACAGTGCGAAGTTCAGCCTGCAGAGCACCCTCGAACAGCCGAAGGTCAAGTACCCGCTGATCGGTGCGGGTGTACTGGTCGGGCTGCTGCTGGTGCGCAAGCTCCTGCGCTGATACCAGGCTCCGTCGGCGTCAGCGAGTGACCTTGCGGCGGCTGTTCCGCTGAGCGTTTCCGCCCTTGGCGCCAGACTTCGCGTTCTTGCCCGAGGGCACCTTGTCCTCGTCGGGGCTCTTGGCCAGCTCCTTCGTCGGTACGGACGGCTTGCGGGATTTCGAGGATGCTTCCGTGTCCCGGGCGTCGCTTTCGGTCCTGTCCTGCGCCGGGACCTCCGCGGCTTCGGAATCGGATTCCGGCTTCGCCTCCTGCGCCGTGCCGGGCTCGGTCGTGGACCGCGTGAGGCGTGCGGTCATGTATGCCGAGGTGAACTCGAGTGCGCTGCCGTTCAACAGGTGCACGACCGTGGCGCCCTTGTCCTCGTTGACCAGCTGCTCCACCAGCTGGTCGACGCGGTCCCGTGCGGCGATGATCCCCGGTGCCCTCGCGGTCAGCTCCTCGCCGAGTCCGGCCACCGTGATCGACCAGTCGTCGTTGTCCTGCGCGTACATCGCCGTGATCGCTTGTGCCATCGGTCCAGCCCTCCATTCACAACGCCATCCACAGGTGAGACCGAGCCACCGCAGTGTCATGACGCCGATCACGGGCACCACACGATCGTGTGCACCCATTGAGTCTTCTCGTTGAATTCTGTATCGGACTGGGGGAGTGCGGCAATACGACAATGTGTCAGAGATTACGGAGAGTAGACGATTACTTTCCGTCTACCAGGCCTTCGCGCGAGCACGCAGCCCATCCCAGAGGATGTCCATCGCGTAGCCGGTGACGACGTCGGGCGAAACGTCCTCATGTCGCTCGCACCAGATGGCCAGGCGTTCACAGGCGCCGACGACGAACTCCGCCGCGGCCTCTACCTGCAACGGAGCCGAGGTCTCGAAATACCCGCTCATCAGGGCGCCGATCAGATCCGTTTGCTGCTGCCTCGTGGCCTCGATCTCTTCGGCGGCGGGCGTGCCGATCAGCACCATCTCGTGGCGTAGCAGCGACCAGGCCTGCCGGCGCTCCCGGATGAAGACGAAGAACGCATGTAGACCCTTGTGCATCGCCTGTTCGGCGGATTCAGCCCCGGCAACTGCCTGTTCGGTCACACTCCGCAACGCCGCCCTGGACTCGCGGATGCAGGCGAGTAGCAGTCCCTCTTTCGAGTTGAAGTACTCGTAGAGCATCGGCTTCGACACGCCCACACGCTCGGCGATCTCGTCCATCGACGCCGCCGCATACCCACGCTCGGAGAACACCGCCTCGGCGATCTCGATCATCTGCTTCTCACGTTCGGCCCTGGGCATGCGCTTGCGCCGGGTTGCGGTCGTCGCGCTGGAACTCGAGGAAGTTGTCACAAAATTGAGTCTACCGGAAGTAACCTACTCCGAGTAAGATGGACTTCGGGTAACAGTAGGCTGGACTTGGAGGACGAGTAGATGGGCAAGCGCACCGAAGCTGGTGTGATCATCGTCGGGACCGGGTTCTCCGGGCTCGGCATGGCGATCCAGCTCCGCAAGGAGGGTCGCGAGGACTTCGTGATCCTCGAGAAGGCCCAGGACGTCGGCGGTACCTGGCGGGACAACACCTACCCCGGCTGCGCCTGCGACATCCAGTCGCATATGTACTCGTTCTCCTTCGAGCAGAACCCGAACTGGTCGCGGTCGTTCTCCCCGCAACCGGAGATCTGGGACTACATGCGTGGGGTCGCGAAGAAGTACGACCTCTACCGGTACGTCCGTTTCGGCCAGGAGATGACCGGTGCGCGCTGGGACGAGGACGAGGGTCGCTGGCACGTCGCGACCGCCTCAGGTGACGAGTTCGTCGGACGGTTCCTCGTCTCCGGCATGGGTGCGCTGCACATCCCGCAGATCCCGCAACTGCCAGGACTCGAGCGGTTCCAGGGGCGCAAGTTCCACTCCGCGGAGTGGGAGCACGACTACGACCTGCGCGACAAGAAGGTCGCCGTGGTGGGTACCGGCGCCAGCGCGATTCAGTTCGTCCCGCAGATCGCGAAGGACGTGCGAGAGCTGACGCTGTTCCAGCGAACCCCGCCGTGGATCATGCCGAAGCCGGACCACGAGATGCCCGAGTGGACGAAGAAGCTGTTCAACAGGCTGCCGGGTGCCCAGCGGATGTACCGCAACGCCCTGTACTGGATGCTTGAGGTTCGGGCGATCGGTTTCAACGGTCACCCCGGCGTGATGAAGCTCGGGCAGAAGATCGCCAAGTGGAACATCGACAAGAACATCAAGGACCCGCAGTTGCGGGCCAAGCTGACGCCCGACTACACGATGGGCTGTAAGCGCGTGCTCATCTCCAACGACTTCTATCCTGCGCTCAATCGGGAGAACGTCGATGTGGTGACCGATGGCGTCGCCGAGGTCAGGGAGCACAGCATCGTCGACTCGGCGGGGGTCGAGCGGGAGGTCGACGCGATCATCTTCGGCACCGGGTTCCACGTGACCGACGCCTTCGACAACCTCGAGGTCGTCGGCAGGGACGGCCGCAACCTCGGCAAGGAGTGGGCCACCGAGGGCATGCAGACCCACAAGGGGATCACCGTCGCCGGATTCCCCAACCTGTTCTTCCTGCTCGGCCCGAACACCGGTCTGGGGCACAACTCGGTCGTGTTCATGATCGAGTCGCAGATTCGCTACGTCGGCGAGGCGATGCGGCTGGTGGAGTCGGCCGGGGCAGGCGGGATCGAGGCGCGCCCCGACTCACAGGCGCAGTTCAACTCCGACATCCAGCGCAAGCTGGCCAAGGGCATCTGGACCCAGGGCGGCTGCAAGAGCTGGTATCTGGACGCCAAGGGGGTCAACCGCACGGTTTGGCCGGGCTTCACCTGGCGCTACTGGCTGGAGACGCGCAAGGTCGACACCAGTGAGTACTCGCTGATCGGCACGGCGACCTCCGGAGATGTCGCGCAGGACAGCGAGCGCCCCAGCGTCCCCACGACCTGACGTCCACCCCAGATTCGCACTTTCCCGGGAAAGCGCGGCACCGGGCGCCGCCGACCTGCGGCGCCGACGCCAATGACTCGCGCTTTCCCGGGAAAGTGCGAGGTTGGGGGTGTCGGCGGGGTCAGGTGGGCTGGTTCGTGCCGCTGGCTAGGCCATCGAGGCGAGAGATCAGCTCCGCGACGGGCATGCCACACAGTTCGGCCAGCCACTCGATCGCTTGCCGGTCCAGCTGAACATCCGCCTGTGCGCCCCCCGCTTGGCGCAGCCGGTCCTGACACCAGCGGCGGAGGGGCTGCAACTCCGGCTGGTCATCCCCGATCACCGCGGCGAGGGCCACTCGGACCCGACCGGGTTCGTCGGTGAAGACCCGGCGATGCACACGTTCCAGTAGATCCTGCGGTGTCTCCTCCATCGCGATGCACAGCTCCACCAGCCGGACGACGGAGCACTGCCGCGTCCCCAGCTCGTAGGTGGCTAGCGTCTGCAGGGAGATCTCGCTCTGCAACCGCTCGTTCAGCTCCTTTCGCGTCCACCCCCGCCGCTTGCGGACCTTGCGCAACTCCTCGCCGAGCGCACGCTGGTATGCCTCCGCATCAATACGCACTCGTCGTCCCCTGCCTGCACCACGCGTCGTATCGCACTCCTGCCGTCGCCCGGCCGGGTGAATGCGAGTCTCCTTCACGTGGATGAAAGCCGCTGGCAGGCCGCTCATTACGCGGTTTCGCCCGACTGTTTGTCGGCTGTGCCCACAGTGCCCCCGAATGGAGTAACGCGAGGGGGCCGAAGGGGTGCTGCCCGAGCGCCCGGACGGGTCAGTTGACGCAGGGAACGCCGTCGGCCGTGATCGGCGGCTTCTCGTCCTCGGGGTTCGGCGAGCCGGTTCCGTCGGCCTGGGCGGCCGCGGGTCCGCCAGCCGCGCCTGCGCCGCCCGTGTTGCCGGAGCCGGATCCGGTGGACTGCCCGCTCGAGGAGCCCGAGTAATCGGCGCCGAGCACCACCGTGGCGTGACCGGCGGGTACGGAACTGTCCTCCTCGACGGCGACACCGTCGCCGAGTGAGTCGGCGACCTGCTGGCCGACGCCCTGCGCACCCGGCGGCACCCGCACGACCGAGGTCTCCTGTGGCGTCGCCGCGTTGCCGGTCTCGCCCTCGGCGAAGCCCTGCTCGGTCAGTGACTGCGAGACGCTCGCGGCCAGGCCGGTCTGGTTCGTCCCGTTCTGCACGTCGACCGTGATGGTGGACTTGGCAGGCAGGTCCTGCTGCTTCTCCGGCGCGCCGGCACCGGGCTGCTCCTGCGGGCCGGCGAGCCCCTGGATGAAGTCCTCCACCTGAGCCGGGTCGACCTGGATGGCGGTGCCGTCATTGGGGGTCTGGTACTCGATGTTGACCGTTGGGATCGTGCGGAACTCGATCTGCCCTCCGGTGAGGCCCTTCATCTGCTGCGCGAAGCCGAGAATGTCCCAGCCCTGGTTCAGCACGACCGACTTCTTGATGGCGCCGACCAGTTCGTTCAGCTTGCCGGGATCAGCGAGTGTGCCCGCGGAGAGCACCTTCTTCGCCAGCCCCGCCATGAAGACCTGCTGCCGCACGACACGGTCCAGATCCCCACGGAGCAACCCATGCCGCTGCCGGACGAAGGCCAGTGCGTCGAAGCCGGAGATGGTCTGCCTGCCTGCCTCGAAATCGGCGCCGGAGTACCGGTCCTTCGTGGCCTGGTTGAGGCAGACCTCGACTCCGCCGATCGCCTTCGTGATCTCGAAAAACCCGAGAAGATTGATGGAGGCGTAGTTGTCGATTGTGGAACCGGTCAGCTGTTCCACCGTGGACACCAGGGTTTTCGCGCCTGCCTGGTTGCTCCGGACCTCGAGTTCCTTCGGGTCGGTCACACCCTCGGCCTCGAGCCGGGAGCGTTCCTCGATCTTCGCGCGCGCGTACGCCGAATTGATCTTGTGCTTGCCGTACCCCGGTATATCCACATAGGAGTCGCGAGGCAGCGATACGGCCACTGCCTTGCTGCCGTCGTTCGGGATGTGTACGAAGATCAGCGAGTCGGTGTTCAGTTCCCCGTCGGCGACACCGGCGCGCAGTTGCGCGAGCAGTTCCTCGGACAGTGGATTGCCCTGTGCGTCCGTGCGGCTGTCCATTCCGACCAGCAGGATGTCCCGTGCCCCGTCGGCCGGCTTTTCCCCGCCTGCGCCCTCCGCGATCACGTCGGTCATCGTGAGGCCGCTGACGAGCCCCTGCATGGCGGCCCATCCGTAGCCCGTGAGGCTCATGACCAGTAAGGACACGACCGCTACCGCGATTTTCGCGCCCCTGCCGGGCCCCCTCCTGCGCGGCGGCGGGGGGACTGGGCGCGGACGACCGGCCGGACGGGACTGGGGCGGTCGCTGGGCAGGTGTGCGCGGGCTTGCCGCCGCACCCTGGCGCGAAGGCCTGTCTGCCGGGCCGTCCGCGGCACGGCCGCGTCCCTGCGGCGGCTGGGGGCGCTGGGGCCTGCCGCCCGCCGGCGGCGGGGTGGCGCGGCTGCCGGTCGCGCCCTCCTGCCACGGCCTCCGGGGACGCCGGTCCCCGGAACCGTCGCGCGGCGGGTACTCCACGCCGGCAGCTCCCTTCGTCAGGTGCCCGTTGCCGCGGACACAGTTCACGCCTGGCCTCTGGATTGGACGTCCGACCGTTGCCGGAGGTTGCCGTAGCCTGGCATACGGCCCTGGGGTTGTGGTCCACCCCACTTACCGATGGGCGCTGTTGTTACCTCCGGTACTGGCCACGGGCGCGCGGCTCGGTCGCCACGTACTCACCACCGTAGCGATCACCGCGGCGGTGGCGAAAACCCCGGTCGAGCCGTGCACCAGGAGTCCGAGGGTGTCGGTGTTCGGGCCCGAGGTGGCGGCCAGTAGCGGGGGCACGCAGGCCAGCGTGCTCAGTACCCAGGTCGCCGGCATGGCACTGGCACCGGTACGCACGGTGTGCAGCAGCGATACGCCGAGCAGCAGGTGCAGCACACTCTGGATGGGATCGAGTCCCAGGCCGAGCAGCGTCGCGTCCCCCGAGCCACCGAAGCTGGAGAGCGCGAAACCGAACACGCCGACGATCGCGTAGCCGAACCCCAGCCAGGCGGCAGCCCTGCCGAGCAGGATGTCGAGCCGGTTGGCCGGGCCGGGCACGAGCCGGGGCATACCGTGCGGCTGCGCGTGCCGCTCGAACCACCAGAACACGACAGCACCGGGCCCCGCCAGCATCGCCAGCGCCATCAGCGACCGCGGACGCAGCACCCACCCGACGCCGTTGCCAAGTTGCTCGGGAAGGTAGACGACGGCGATCAGCAGCAGCATGGCGGTCAGGAAGCAGAGGTAGAGGCTCATGGGGGCACGCAGTGCGAAATCGGTCGCCCTGACGAGCGGGGCACGCGCTCCCAGCGCCCGCAGTGGTCGTGTCAGCACGGTCAGCAGGCCGAGGTGAGCCAGACCGAGTAGCAGCACGGCCAGCGTCGGTCCGGCCAACGGAGGCGCGGTGCCCGGCGTCCCGAGTAGCAGGAGGGGAAGTGCCCCGGCCGCGGTCAGCACGACCAGTCCGCTGCCCGCGGCCACGCCGACGCCGGTCAGCACACGCCTGGACAGGAGGCCGTCGGAATGGGCGAAGCCGAGTTGCTGGGCCAGGAGTGCGAGTCCGATCGCGCCCGCATAGCTGGGCAGCACGGAATCCGTGGTCCCCGCACCGATCCCGAGTGCCAGGACCGATCCGGTCGTGAGTGCCAACAGGGGCACTGGCGCGCGACGATGCAGCGCCAGCATGATCGGTGTCACAACCACCGTCAGCAGGTAGACGCCGAGCAGCCACAGCGGATGCAGTGCGATGCGCATCACCGTGCCCGTCGTGTTCGGCGGGATCCCGAGCAGCTCGAGGGCCATGGGTACCGCGAAGGCGACGACCGCGAAGACCAGGGCGGGGCGCAGCAGCCAGCCCGCCCGATGACCGAGGTACTCCCGGTAGCCGCCACCTGCCCCGACGATGTCGCGCCACCCCGCCGCGTTGGCGCGACCACCCGCGAAGAAGAACAGGAAGGCCAGCTGGGTGAGCCAGGTGAGCGGCCAAAGCCAGGCGTCGTCCACGCCGGTCCAGCGGGCCAGCGCCACCGCTGATTCGCCGAGTACCAGCAAGGCGACGGCGGCCACGGCGAGCGGGGTCCAGCTTCCCTGAGGACTGGAGCGTGCGATGGCGGGAGTGCTTGCCCCGCGCGCCGGGGCCACCTTGCGCACGTGCAACCAGCCCCGCAACCGGAAGATCAGCAGGAAGCCGATCATCGCGACGCCCGCGAGCATCGGCCCCACCGGTTCGCCGACCGGCGGACCCCATCGTTGATGCCAGGAGTTGATGACGAGACCGGCCGAGAAGACCGAGGCGACCGCGCCGCAGAGGGTCGCGGAGCCCTGTGGGTTGATCCGGCACATCGCGTGCATGTCGGCGGAGAGCCGATCGTCGACTGCCTGGCGCAGCTCCGGTCCCAGTGGTTGCCCCTTCGCCGCCGAGTAGCGGAGCAGGTCGTAACCGAGATCATGTGACTTGCAGGCCGTGCCGTAGCTCCAGCGGGTGCCGTCGTCCCCCCACGGGGTCGAGCAGCCCCCGTCGACGTGCACCGCGCGGACGGTGTGGTCCGGTGCGACCGCTTCTCCTGCCTGCACCCCGGTGACCTGGGTGAAGTCCGCTGGAAGCAGTTCGAGCGTCGTGCTGGTCGCGCCGGGGGAGAGCAGTGTGCCGATGGCCTGCTGGGCTTGGGCGACATCGGGCCGCAGAGCCCCGGTGGCTTCCGGCGGATCGGACCGGGAGGCGACGAATCCGAAACCGACGACGACGAGGACCAGGACGAGAACCCAGGCCGAAGTCCACAGCGGGCGCCTGACAGATGCGGACGCCGGCGGTGTCGGAGTGATCACAGGCAACAGGGTCTCAGCACGATGGGACTATAGGCATCCGGGTTACCCCCGATTCAGTGATTTCTAAGGAGTGCTCAGGCTCAAGCATCCCAGGTGGTTGCGGAGCGTGACCAACGTGGTGCGAGATCAGGGGAAGCCGGTGACTCGGCAGAACCGGCAGTCGCTACCTGTCGTGTTCATTCCGGCTGGCCATCTGCACCTGGTTCCGGCCCGCTTCCTTGGCCTCGTAAACGGCGGCGTCCGCGGCGTGCATGAGCCCTTCCAGGGTGTCCGCGTGCTGCGGAAAAATTGCCACGCCCACAGATGTGGTACGCCGGTTGATCGTGGTCTGGCTACCACGCTTGTCGGTCGTGACGATCCGCAGATCGGCGATTGCCCTGCGGACACGCTCCGCGGCCTGTTTGGCCGCCCGTTCGTCTGTGTCGGGAAGCAGGATGAGGAATTCTTCGCCGCCGAACCGGCCGACAACGTCACTCGGCCGGGTCACTTCTCGCAGCGCTTCGGCGACGGCCTGTAGCACATCGTCTCCGGCTGGATGCCCGAACGAGTCATTGATCCACTTGAAGTGATCGAGATCGATCATCAGCAGGGCGATATTGTCCTCGGACTTGCGGGCTCGTTCGAGTCCTCGTTCGGCCAGTTCGTTCCAGCCCCGCATGTTGAGTGCGCCGGTCTTGGAGTCGGTGCGGACGTCGTCCTGCAACTGGTCGAGTTCGGCGAGGCGGTTGAACACCACGGTCACCACCGCCATGATCGCCACGGCCGGAGGCATGATGACCAGCAGAACGGCGGTGACCGCACCGAGGCCGATCGTGATGGCCTCGAGCAGGTTGTCGGCCTTGTTGCCCAGCACCTTGCCCACCGTGGGCCGCGTCGAGGAACTCAACGCGAGGATGCTGCCGACGTAGAGGATCTGGACTGCCTCGAACACGAGGCCGGCGAGCACCAGTCCGCCGAATTCGCTTAAGGAATCCAGTCCGCCGAGCGATCCCCAATTGTGTGGAGCCAGCGAGACGAACGTCAGCTGCGCCAATGTTCCGGACAGGCCGTGGGCCACCGAGGAAAAGACGAAGTTGTGCGCGGGCCGACGGGCGATGAACCAATGTTGAAGTCGAATCAATGCGACGAGCAGAAGCGTGAGCGGAACCGGGAAAATTACCGCTGCGGGAAAAGTCCAGACGGCTGTCAGGTCGATCAGTACCGTTCTGGTCCGATTTCGCCGGCGCTCTTCTTGCCGCTGGGTCAATTGGATGTGGACCGTCGCGCCCGCGGCGAGGATCGCAAATCGTATCCAGTCGCCTCCGGTTGGTATTTCCGAGTACGCGACTGCGATGGCGAAGACCGCGACGGCGAGAATTTCCATGGCAAGCAGCGCGACGACGACACGCTTCGGTCGTTGCCACAGTGCCCACTCCCGTGGATGGAATGGATGGTGACTCTGTGTGGCTGCCTGCTGGGTGTCCCGCTGGTTGATCTTGCCTGGCTGCGGTGGCGCCACCCCGTTGCCTTCCGGCGGCGCGGGGCGCGAAGCGGCGTGCCCTGCCGGTGTTCGTGATCGATCCGGAGGTTGGGGCGGCACCGCTTCACCTCCTTGACCGGTCCGTCGCCGGGATCAGTAATCTCTCCGCTACCCGCTGAAGTGCCATTCGTTTTCTTCGCCCGGTATCATCTCACTCCATCAGATGTGTCGTGTAGTCGAGACCTCGGCTGTACTGTCCGTATCGTTCGTGCGTATGTACTAGTGCCGATCGGAGGTGTTCCTCGTGTCGAGCCGTGACTGGTGATCTTCGTGTGGATCGGATTCTGTTGGGTTTTGCTCCGGTGGAAGGAGGGCGGATCATGTCGAGCCGTGACTGGTGACTCCTGGGTGGACGTAGTTCGTTTTCGAGTTGGGTAAGGAGGCAAGCGATGTCGAGCCGTGACTGGTGATCTTGAAACAGTGGTGGACTTCTGAATTTCACAGGCAACGGAAGGAGGCATGACATGTCGAGTCGCGACTGGTGACATCCGAAGACGCAGTACTGATTGGATTCCGATTCGGAAGGAGGGCGGACCATGTCGAGCCGTGACTGGTGACCTTTGCGGACAAGCTCGGAAGGTCGTTGTGGTGCCGGAGTTCCGGTCGCCGCGTTCATCATCAACCCGGTACCGTCGGGCCCGCTGTCCGTACCCGCGTCCACGAGAGTGCGACGGGTATGGCGAGGACGACACCCGCGACGCCGGCGAAGGCGACCGCTGTGGACGCCGAGCCGATCAGATGTGCGACCACACCGCCGAGTGCGACGCCGACTCCCTGTGCCACCCGTAGACCCGTGCGATAGAGGCCACCCGCCCCGCCACGGAGTTCGTTCGGGACCCAGGTGATGAAGGTGGCTCCAACAGTGATGATGTAGGCGCCCGCGGCACCCGCGAGCGCGAGGATGAGGAGCGCGAACGGAAGCGTGGGCTGCATCGCGAAGCCGATGAGGGCGGCGACCGAGCAGATGGCCAGTACGCCCATGAGCCTGCGGCGATCCTCCGCCGATGCGTACCTGGACAGGAGAAAGACCCCGGCGATGAAGCCGAGGGGATCAGCGGCCAGTAGCCAGCCCACAGCCTGACTGGGGGCGCCCATCTCATGGGCCAGTGGCGCCGCGAGGCCCTCGGGTATCACCGCGAGACCGACCAGCCAGGACAGTGCGAGCAGGACGCGGAGCCTGCGCTGGCCGAAGACCCACCGGAGTGCGCCGAACCATGCGTCCCCACCGTTGCCCGCGGCCGGACGCCACCGCACGCACAAGCGAATAAGCACGGCCGCGACGGCGAAGGTCATCGCGTCGGCGGCCAGCGCGTAGGACGGTCCGACCAGCGAGACGAGCAGGCCGCCGCCGCCGAGACCGACGAGCATCGCCGTATTGGTGGTGATTCCGCGCAGGTCCTGGCTGCGCAGATACATCTCGTCGTCGGTGAACACCTCCCGGGTGAGTGCGTTCTGTGCGGCGTTGGAAGGTGCCCCGGCCAGCCGGGCGAACACGATCAGCACGCACAGCAGCGCGATCGGTGAACCGGGGATCGCCATCAGCCCCACCAGCACCGCCTGCATCGCGGCGGTGACCCACAGGATGGTTCGCCGGGGATAGCGGTCGGCGAGCTGCGCGAGTCCCAGCCCGCCCGCCAGCGCGGGCAGGAACGTCAGGGCATAGACGAGCGCGGCCCACAGTGCGGAGCCGGTGCGGTCGAAGACCATGATGGCCAGTGCGACGGTGGTGAGCTGGTCTCCCACCACGGACTGCGCCTCGGCGGCCCACAGCGCTCGGAACTCGCGGTTCCCGAGTGGCGCGGTCACCCGGGGCGCGGTCCTGGTCGTCACCGTCTCGCCACCTGTCCCCCGTCGGCCGATGGTGTCATTGCTCCTCGATAGCGGGACTTCAACGGCCGAGCCACACGGATCACCATGACCTCGCAATCCGCTGTTCTCAGACGCCCTGTCACTGTTCACTGCCGCTGCTCGTGCTGAAACGGCAAGCGTCATCGTCACCGGTTGCGACGACAATGACAACGTAAAGTATGCCGCCGGCTACGCGGAGACGAACAGGGAACCTGGCCCGAATCCGACCAACGGGTGCCGGGACTGCGCCGCCCGCACCCCGTAGAAAGTCGGTGACGGGCCGTTCCCGGTGCGGCGACCGGTGCGCACGGTACGCGGTCCGACCTGTCGCGCGGTTTCCCGGACCGATCAGCCGTCCCTCGTTCGGCGCAGTGGATGGACCGTTCGGCGCGGGTCTGTTCGGGGGAACACGTGGGTACCCAACACTGGCTGCAGGGCCAGCGGCAGTGAGCTACGGGAGCTGAGTCGGGGCTGGCGTTGGGAGTAGGGACGATGGACATGCTGCTAGAACGCAAAGCGGTGGTAGTGACCGGCGCGGGCCGCGGCCTGGGCGAGGCGTTCGCCACGCACGCCGCGCAGGCTGGTGCCGCCGTGGTCGTCAACGACATAGACGCGGATCTCGCGGAGCGGACGGCCGCCAACATCCGCGAGCACGGCGGGCGCGCGGTGGCCAGCGGGCACACGGTGACCGAGCCGGAGCAGGCACAGGCGATCGTCGATCTGTGTGTAGCCGAGTTCGGCGGGATCGACGGGCTGGTCAACAATGCCGGACTGAACTACGAGGCGTTCCCCTGGGAGGAGACACCCGAACAGGTCAGGGAAATCGTGGAGGTGAACCTTCTGGGTGTCATCTACACGGGTATGGCTGCCGCGCGCGCCATGGTCGCATTCGGGCGGGGCGGCTCCATAGTGAACATCTCCTCCGGCGCATCGCTCGGTCAGCGCAAGCTCGGCACCTACTCGGCGACCAAGGGCGCGGTGGCGTCACTGACCTACTCCTGGGCGCTGGACATGGAGGAGGCGGGTATCCGGGTCAATGCCGTATGCCCGCTCGCGCACACCCGGATGGTCTGGAAGTCGGAGCGCTCATTGCGCAACTGCCCGCCGGACCGCACGCCGTCGCGTGTCGCGCCACTGGTGATGTACCTGCTCGGCCCGGACGCGCAGGGCATCACGGGCCAGTTGATCCGGTGTACGGGCCCACAGTTGCACATCGTGGGTCACCCGTATTTGAAGGCGCCCATCCTGGAACGGCAGGTGTGGGACACCGCCGACATCCAGCGGGCCTTCGACGAGGTGTTCAGTGCCCATCTCGAGCCGTACGGCCTGGAGAAACGGGTACCGCCCCGGTTGCGCAAGTGGACGGAAGGCGCCGCCTGACCGGGGTGTGCCCGCACCGGCATCGGTGCGGGCACACCCCGGGTCAGGGCTGAGGTCACTCGCGTGCGGCGTCGTACAGTGCCCTGATGTCGGGCCCGTAGCGGTCGTTGATCACCCTGCGCTTGAGCTTGAGTGTCGGCGTCACCTCGCCGGTCTCCGGGGTCCATGCCCGCGGCAGCAGGTGATAACGCTTGATCTGCTCCACTCGGGCCAGCCGGGAGTTCGCCGCCTCGACGGCCCTGTCGATCTCGGCTCGCACCTCGGGATGCTCGGCGAGTTCGCCGACGTCGGATTCCTCGATGCCCTTTGCGGCTGCCCAGCCGGGGGCGATCTCGTCGTCCAGCACGATGAGCGCGGTGATGTAGGGACGGTCGTCGCCGATCGCCACTGCTTGGCCGACGAGGGGATGTTCCTTCAGTAGCCCCTCGATCCGGGTGGGCGCGATGTTCTTGCCTCCGGAGGTGATGATCAGTTCCTTCTTGCGGTCGGTGATCGTCACGTATCCGTCGTCGTCGATCGTGCCGATGTCGCCGGTCGCGAACCAGCCGTCGGCGTCGGTGGCGGGTTCGATCGTGCCGTCCGCCTGCAGATAGCCGAGGAACACGATCGGCCCCCTGACCAGCAGTTCCCCGTCCTCGGCGAGGGAGACCTCGATATCGGCCAGCGGTCTGCCGACCGTTCCGGCCTTGAACGCGCTCGCCGTGTTGGAGGTCGCGGCGCCCGTGGTCTCCGAGAGCCCCCACACCTCTTCGATCTCGACACCCAGCCCGGCGATGAAGTACAGCACCTCCACCGGAAGCGCTGCCGCTCCGCTCGCGGCGAGCAGCAGGTTGTCCAGGCCGAGAAGTTGCCTGACCGGGGCGAGTACCTCACGGTCCGCCTGCTCGATCCGCTCGGCGAGATCGGCGGGCACTTCCTTGCCCGCACTGCGCAGTTTGTAGCCCTCCTGGAGCAACTGGTTCGCCTCGGTGAGCGCGGTCCGACGGTCCTCCGGTGCCCCGGCGAGCATGTTCTTCAGCCCTGCCGTCATCTTCTCCCACACCCGTGGGACGCCGAAGAAGCTCTGCGGCCGGACCCTGCCGAGCGCGCTGACCGCGTTCTTCGGGTCCGCCAGGGTGTGCACGTGACCGGCGAAGATGATCGGGATGTAGATCGACAGCTCCCGCTCGGCGATATGGGCGAGCGGGAGGTAGGCGATGTTGGTCATATGCAGGGGCGTGCCGTGCAGCCGGTGTACCGCGAGGCCCTCGTGGATGGCGTTGCGGTGCGACAACACGACCCCCTTTGGGTCGCCTGTGGTGCCGGAGGTGTAGATCATCGACAGCGGGTCGTCCGGCTTGATGCTCGCGGCCGCGGACTCGAACACCTCCGGGTCGGCCGCGTGCAGTTCGGCGCCCCGTGCCCGTACGTCGGCGATGCTCACGAACCGATCGTCGCCCTCTGGGACGTCCTCGGCGTTCAGCACCACCACGTGGCGCAGGTCCGGCAGTTCGTCCAGCACCGGGAGCCAGCGCTCCAGTTCGGCCGCACCTTCCAGTACCGCGACCGGCGCGGAGCTGTGCCGTGCCACGAACGAGATCTGCGAGCTACTCAGGGTCGAGTACGCGGTGCAGGAGATCACCGAGAGATGGGTGGCGGCCAGGTCGGCGACGAAATGCTCGGGCCGGCTCGAGGCCATGATCAGCATCCGTTGGCCCGCGCTCAGGCCGAGATCGGCGAGGCCCCTGGCCACCGCCGCGATCTCGGACCGGAGTTCGGCCCAGGTCAGGGTGGGTTCTCCTGGCGCGTCCAACGAAGTGAGGGCAGGCAGGTCGGCGAACTCGGTGGCGTTGCGGTGCAAGAGGGAGGGGATGGTCTTGCCTTCGGTCTCGCTCAGGACGGATTGCTGGGTGGTCAACGCTGGCCTCCTCGGATCGGCACGCCGATACAGTAAATCCTAGTTAACAAATGCGGAAGGGAGTGTTCGATCTGGTCAGCGTCGGCCAAGGACCAACGGGTTGAGCTGCCAATTCGGTGAGCCCTTCCGTGAAGGGTGTGGCTGTCACCATGCGACTCGTCGTTAACTTATCGAAGCAGGGGCCGAAGCGCGGCCGGTAGGCCGAGCTGACCGATGGCCGCGTCGCTCGTTGTGCGGGCACCCCGGCTGAGCTGGGCAGACGCCCTCGGTACCGCAATCGGCAGGCTTTCCCGTTGCCGGATCGGCAGGTAGTCTCGATCACACTTGCGGTCGTCGACGCACGGAGGTGCGGGGCTGATGCGGTCGATGTGGAAGGGCACGGTCTCGTTCGGGTTGGTGTCGATCCCGATCCACCTGTACGCGGCCACTGAGGGCAAGTCGATCAGCTTCCGGCAGGTGCACGCCGAGGACGGCGGCCGGGTGCAGTACAAGCGTGTCTGCTCGATCGACGGGCAGGAGGTGCCCTACGCCGAGGTCGCGAAGGGCTACGAACTCGATGACGGGTCGATGGTCGTGCTCACCGACGAAGACCTCGCCGACGTACCTGTTTCTTCGTCGAAGTCGATCGACGTGCTCGAGTTTCTTCCGTTGGAGGCGATCGACCCGATCTCCTACGACCGTAGTTACTTCATCGAACCGCAGAAGGCGGCGATCAAGCCCTACGTCCTGTTGCGCGATGCGCTCGGGAAGTCCGGGCGAGTGGCCTTGGTCAAGGTGACCCTGCGGCAGCGGGAGTCGCTGGCGCTGCTGCGTGTCTATGCCGACGTGCTGGTGCTCTCCACCTTGTTGTGGCCCGAGGAGGTGCGGACCCCGGACTTCGGATTCCTCGACGACCCGCCGCAGGTTCGCGACCAGGAGCTGGCGATGGCCGGGTCACTGATCGATTCGATGACCGAGGACGTCTTCGAGCCGGACCAGTACCAGGACAGCTATCAGCAGGCGCTGCGGGAACTCATCGATGCCAAGGTCGCCGGGAAGGACACCACGAAGCCGGGGCCGGACCGCAAGGGGGAGGCGCAGGTGGTGGATCTCATGTCGGCGCTGCAGGCAAGTATCAGCGCGACCAGGAAGCCTCGTGCCACCAAGTCTCCTGCGCGATCGGGAAGTACCTCGGGTTCCGCTGCTTCGGGAGGTCGGAAGACCGCTCGCAAGCCGGCGGAGGACGCGAAGACGGCGAAGCCGCGCAAGGTGGACGCGAGTGACGCGCAGGCCAAGTCCACCGCCCGTTCCGGGCAGGGCGGTCGCGGCAGGAGCACCGATTCGGCCAAGTCGGCGGCGCAGAAGCCCACCACGCGCAAGACGCCGGCTCGCAGGCCGAAGAGCGCGTAGCGGGCGGATTTCCGGCGATTCGGCGACACGCCGCTTCCATGAACGGGGAACGTCGGCCGCCCGTGATATCACGGGCCACATGGCCTTCACTGGATCTGTCATCGTCGAGGTGGCGTGCGCGGACTGCACAGCAGAGCTCGAGCACTGCCACGGCACGCTGATCGTGCACGAGGACGGTGCCGCGGACTGCACGAAGCAGGACTGCTCCGATTGGGATCCGGCCCGTCACTCGCTTCGGCTGAACTGTGCGGACGAGACCCCGGACTGCGAGTGTGTGCGGTCGGAGCAGCAGGACGGTTTCTCTCTGGCTTCCTGACCGCGAAACCCGCCGCACGGCACGGTTCCGGACAAAACAAAACCGCAGGCGGACCGGAAGGTCCGCCTGCGGTTTTTCGGTGCGCCATCAGGGACTCGAACCCCGAACCCGCTGGTTAAGAGCCAGCTGCTCTGCCAATTGAGCTAATGGCGCGAAGATGTCTGCCGTGATTACCGCGCTGGTCCGTGGCTCGCTCGGCGACGAGGAAAACATTAACACAGGGGTCTGCGGGGCTTCGCGAGCACCCCCGGCTACGCGCATACAACGAGTTGGCATACCTGCCCACCGGGTCCCTCGGTTCGGGCACACTGGACCGCATTCGGGGAATTTCACACGAAACGGTGGTTCTATTCATGGCGTGTCGGGGCCGGCGGAAGCCGTGGCTGGGGACTCGATGGGCATTGTTGCTGGTAGCAGGCGGGCTGCTGGTGGGGGGTTGCACGGCCAGCGGGGCGGACGTTCCCTCGAAAGTGGCTGAGGTCTCGACCACGCCTGCGGCGAAGCCCGCGTCGCTGGAGTTGAGCCCGAAGGATTCGGTCGACGACTTCGCCCCTGGACGGCCCGTGACGGTGTCCGTCGACGACGGTGAACTCACCGAGGTGAGCTTGATCGGGGCGGACGACACGGTGGTGAAGGGTGCGAAGGAAGAGGACGGCTCGGGCTGGTCCACTTCGGAGAAGCTGGGCTATGGCAAGACGTACACGTTGACGGCCGAGGCGGTGAATGCCGACGGTAAGCCGGTTACGGCCAGTTCGACCTTCACCACCGCCACGCCCAACCGGCGGGTGAACGTGTCGCTGAACGTTGGCGATGACCAGAAGGTCGGCGTCGGAATGCCGTTGATCTTCACGTTCACGGGTTCGATCACGGATAGGGCGGCGGCCGAGGACGCATTACGTGTCGTTGCCGAGCCGAAGACCGAGGGCGCGTTCCACTGGTTCGGCGATCAGTCGGTGACCTGGCGGCCCAAGGACTACTGGAAGCCGGGCACCAAGGTGACGGTGGATGCCGGGATCTACGGCGTCGACCTCGGTGACGGCACGTTCGGCATGGAGGACAGGTCGGCGAAATTCACGGTCGGCGACAAGGTGGTGGTGGTCGCCGATGGGGGCAGTCACGAGATGACCGTGTCGGTGAACGACAAGGTGGTTAAGACGATGCCGCTTTCCATGGGCAAGCCGTCCAGTCCGACGCCCTCGGGTACGTACACGGTGATGAGCGAGCACCGGGGCTACACAATGGACTCCAGTACGTACGGGGTGCCGGCCGACTCCGACGCGGGTTACCGGACCTACACGGAGTACGCGGTGCGGATGTCGAACAGTGGCATCTTCTACCACTCGGCACCCTGGTCCCTCGGCCAGCAGGGCAACAGCAACGTCAGTCATGGCTGCATCAACCTCTCGACCGAGAACGCGGCCTGGCTGATGGAGACCTCGCGGCCTGGCGACATCATCACGGTGAAGAACAGCGGCGGCCCGGACCTGGAGCCAACGGACGGCTGGAGCGTCTGGCAGATGCCCTGGAAAGCCTGGAAGACCCCCACCCAGTCCAACTAGTCCCAAAGCCGTCCGGCACGCCGCCCCCGCACCACCCGAGACGTTCCC